>NZ_JAKQZE010000007.1:0-33413 GCF_056835925.1 Streptomyces sp. WAC00040 | reverse complement strand
CAGGTACGGCGCCGACACCCTTCCGACCGTCACTGCTCCCCGCACCCGCGGGGATGGTCCCGTCCTCGGAGCGCACGTCGGGCATGTCGTCGACTGCTCCCCGCACCTGCGGGGATGGTCCCAGTCGGGCAGCGGGTATCCGTCGCTGGCCATCCTGCTCCCCGCACCCGCGGGGATGGTCCCGAGCGGGCGTTGACGACCGACCCAAGGAAGCCCTGCTCCCCGCACCCGCGGGGATGGTCCCGCCATCAGCGCGAGAGAGCCGGCGGCCAGCACCTGCTCCCCGCACCCGCGGGGATGGTCCCCCCGACCCGTTCCCCCTCGTAAAGATCTGCGACTGCTCCCCGCACCCGCGGGGATGGTCCTGCGGTGGGGTGCTTCCAGTGGTCCGGCACGGCCTGCTCCCCGCACCCGCGGGGATGGTCCCGCCGTCGGGAAGACAGGCACCTCGTCCCTCACCTGCTCCCCGCACCCGCGGGGATGGTCCCTCGGGCACGGCTTCCTCGGCGCCGCGATCAACCTGCTCCCCGCACCCGCGGGGATGGTCCCTCGGGCACGGCTTCCTCGGCGCCGCGATCAACCTGCTCCCCGCACCCGCGGGGATGGTCCCTACGTCATCGCCGACCGAGTCGGCATGACGGTCTGCTCCCCGCACTCGCGGGGATGGTCCCGCGCTTGTGACCCAGGTCCTCGAGGACCTGGTCTGCTCCCCGCATCCGCGGGGATGGTCCCTGTCGCTTCCTCATCACCGGCTCGCGCAAGTACTGCTCCCCGCACCCGCGAGGATGGTCCCGGCAAGTCCGCGCTGTTGTCGGGCATCGCGCTCTCCTCCCCGCACCCGTGGGGATGTCCCCAACTGTTCGAGGGCCTGAACATAGGGCAGCGCTGCTCCCCGCACCCGCGGGGATGGTCCCTCTGCTGGCGTCTCGCCGCCGGCCCTCAGCGGCTGCTGCCGCTGGCTGCCCCAACCATCCCGGAACTAGCTCGTGAGCGGCGCGCGCTCCCGTGCGTTCATTACGCCGTAATGAACGCACGGGAGCGCCGATGGTGTCCCGAGACGACATCAAATCCTGTTTGGTAACGCGTCGATGTGCCAAACGATCTTACGAGTTAGTAAGGTTCCTTCATGACGTCGCCATCATCTGGGGACCGGGAGAAGGTCGTTTCCAAGCTTCCCGGCCAACTGCAACAAGAGCTGAAGGTGCGCACTGCGCAGCGGGCCATCGACATCCAGCACGCCGTCGAAGAGGGCATCAGCGCCTGGCGCAGCCTCGGTTCAAACCTGTCCGTCATCGACACCGCTGGCGCCAAGTCGTTCTCCACGTGGTTGCCGTCTGGCCAGTGGGAGGGCTTCCGTAGCGACTGCTCCGCTCGAGGTGTCTCTCTGGTGCAGGGGCTCGCGCAGTCCGTTTCGCTGTGGTTGGAGACGAACCCTGCCCCTGGTGTGCAGCGGCCTGTGGTCGTCAAACGACTCATCGTCTGCAACCAGAAGGGCGGAGTGGGCAAGACCGCGGTCACTGCCGGGACGGGGCAGGCGCTCGCGGAGGACCCGGACCGGCTCCATGCTGTGGGTGTGTCCAAGCACTTCGCCCACGCCCGGGCTGAAGCCGACCAGGAGACGGGTGAGGATGCCGAGCATGAACAGCTGCCCGGTTTGGGATTGCGGGTGCTGCTCGTTGATTTCGACCCGCAGGGCCATCTCACGAAGCAGTTGGGGCACGACCTCCTGCCGCTGGACGGCGACAGTCTCACCAAGCACATGGCCGGCGATTCCAAGGGCAAGCTGAGTGACCTCATCGTCTCGGTAGACGATGAACGCTTCGGGGACCGGCTCCACCTGTTGCCGTCCTGCACCGACGCCTTCCTCCTGGACGTCAAGCTGTCCGGCGTCCGCGCCCGCGAAGCCGCCCTCGAACGCGCCCTCACGCCGCTCGAGTCCGACTACGACGTCATTCTTATCGACTGTCCCCCGAGCCTCGGACTCAGCATGGACGCCGCCGCTTACTACGGCCGGCGGCGGGACGGCGAAGCACCTGGGAACTCGGGGGTACTGGTCGTGGTCCAAGCCGAGGACAGCTCTGCCGACGCCTACGGCCTCCTGACAGCCCAGATCAGCGACCTCCGTACCGACATGGGTCTCGAGCTTGACTACCTCGGCATCGTCGTCAACCACTACGACGCCCGGCGCGGATTCATCGCCACGTCATCGCTGGAGAGCTGGATGTCGATAAGAGACCCGCGCGTCGTCGGCCTGATCGGGGACTTGAAGGAACAGAAGGAAGCCGTGCGTATGAAGCAGCCCCTCCTCGCCTACGCCCCACGCTGCCCTCAGGCAGTCGCCATGCGCGCACTCGCACGGGAGATCGCATGAGTAAGTCCTCCAAGCTGGGCATGGGTGCGTCGTTCGCCCAGACACAGCCGGTCAGCGCTCGGCGCCAGGCCATCAACGCTGCGACCAACGCCCCTACCGAGGGCGCCCCGCCGCCGGTAAGGCTTCCTGTGGAGCTGATCAGTCTGAACCCGGCGAACCCGCGGTCACGGCTGGGGGACCTGACCCAGCTTGCGGGCAGCCTGCGGGATCACGGCCAGAAGCAGGCCATCACCATCATGTCGCGCTTCTCCTACCTGGAGGCGAACCCTGGGAAGGAGGGCGAGCTCGAGGACGGCACGAGGTACGTCGCCATCGACGGCAACTCACGTCTGGCGGCCGCGCGTGAAGCTGGGCTGGAACAAATCAAGGTCACGCTCGACGAGGATCTCGGGAGCAACGCCGATGAGGTACTCGAGTCGGCGTTGGTTGCCAACATCCACCGGCAGGATCTCGACCCTCTCGATGAGGCCCGCGCCTTGCAGCAGCTCCTGGCCGTGCATGGCACACAGGATGCGCTCGCGGCCCGACTCCACCGCTCCCAGGGCTGGGTGTCTCAGCGGCTCGCCCTTCTCGGCTTGACTCCGGAGCTCAAGGAGAAACTGGTCTCTGGCGAGGAACCGGCAGAGCTCCTGCGGCGCGTCGGCAACAAGAAGCCTGAGGAGCAGGAAGCTCACCTTGAGCGTCTGAAGGAACAGAAGCGGCGCAAGGCACCCGAACCAGCGCCGTCGCCCGCTCCGACATCGGCAGGGGAACGGGATACCGGTCTGACTCCGGCCGTGCCCGCGAACGATTATTACGGCGTAATGAAGGACGAGGAGGCGGTGGGGGAGCAGAGCGCTGCAGGCGCGGTCATCGCCTCGTCCCCTGAGCAAGCGGTGGTTCCGGACCCGCGTCCTGAGCCGTCGTTGAAGCCTCCTCAGATCAAGATGCCCTGGTCTGATGGGGGAGCGGCTATGGAGATCGCGTTCGACAAGTTGACCAGGCACGGTCAGCGCCACGCTGCCCTGTCACGGTACGTCGACCTCGTCGGAGGGCCAGATGCCTTCGCTGAGGATCTCGTAGCCAGCACCAGTGCAGAGTTCCGAAGGCAGCTGATCGAGCTGCTCAGCAAGTAGGGCAACGGCCCTGGCCCCTGCATTCGCGTGGCGACTGCAGGGGTCTACCCATGCGCCGGCATCTTGGCCCCGGTATTACGCCGTAATGAAGAGCCGGGAGCCGCTGCGCGCGCGGGTCGGCGGTGTCAGCGCAGTCCCGTTGTCGGCTGGCACCGCCTCTGCCAGCGGACGTGATCAAGGCGATGTCGGCCGCCAGTCGAGCAGCATCGGCTGCCTGCCGCGGGTCATGACGCGGGTGTGGTGCGAGCGGCGGTGCCCGGGCGTCCTTGCCTGCGGCCGTTGACGCTGGGTGTGGCCGCGTGCTCCGGTCGGGCCTGAACGATGCGGCCGGTGTGCTTGCCTTCGTACATGGCGGCGTCGGCGGCCCTCATGAGCACGGGAAGGTCGGTGCCGAGGGCGGCAGGGGTGGCTGAGCCGAGGGACACGGTGAGCGGCAGCAGGCCGTCGCCGTAGGGGACGGGCCGGGCCATGAGGCGGGCGAGGTGTTCCAGGCGCAGCTCCTGGTGGCGGATCTTCAGGCGGGCGAGGACAGAGAATTCGTCGCCCCCGAGCCGCCCGGCGACGCCGCGTGGTCCGGCCCATTCGGTGAGGCGGGTGCCGATGGCGGTGAGCGCGGTGTCGCCGGCTGCGTGGCCGAAGCGGTCGTTGAGCTGTTTGAAGTGGTCAGCGTCCGCGAGCACCAGCACGCACTCGTTGGGGTGACGGTCGATGAGGCGTTCGGCGCGGGCGGTGAACGCGTCACGGCGCCAGGTCTTTGTCAGCGGGTCGCGCTGGGCGTGGGTGAGTCGCCGGTGCAGGACGGCGGTGTGCAGGGTCCATCCGGCGAGCGGCAGGGCGGCCGCGGTGATGTGCAGCTTCCGCGATAAAAGCGCGGTGGTCATACTGGCTTCTCCTCTGTCCTATGCGAGGTGGAGGAACCCGGGGGCAGGCTCTGTTGCTTGGCGGCGCGTGGCCTGCTCCCGGACCCCACACCGTTCGGTGGGTGGGATGGGCGAGCTGGCTACAGGACGGTCGGTGCCGCGCAGGCTGCGGGTCAGATCAGGGCGCCCGCCGCAGCCGATGCGAGCAGGGCGAGCGCGGTCAGGCTGAGGTGGATTGCGTGGCGCAGGCGCGTGAACTTGGCAACGGCGATGGTCGACAGGACGCGGATGCGTGCGGCCCGGGTGTCGCTGGTCAGGCTGGCTCGGATCTCGTCGTCGTCGAGGCGTGCCCAGTACGGGAACGAGGCCCGGTCGTCCCCACTGAGCCGGGGCCGGACGACCAGGAGCAGCAGCACGGCGGCGGCGCCCAGGACAAGGACGGCGAGAGCGCCGAACGCCTTGGTCACCGGTGGCAGGTCCTTGTCGGCCGCGGAGGCGATTCCGGCGAGTACCGCGCCGTTGAAGGCGAGGAGTAAGGAGGCTTTGGCGTCGGTGCGGGCGATCTCGCTGGCCACCGTGGCGCAGGCGTGGTCGAGGTTCTTGTCCATGTCGGGCAGAGGGATCGTGGTCATTGGCTGGGTTCTCCTTGTCACGGTTGGTCTCTGGACGGGCACGCCGTTGGTTCGGTGGCCGCTGCGTCAGATCTGGGAGGCGTGGTGCATGCTGAGGAAGCCCTCCACCCTTTTCAGAGCGCTCTGGACACAGGGGAGGGCCTCCCGGGGCGGCCGACTCATTAGCCGATGCTGCGGCCGCCCCGGGCTTCACGCGGCCAGTTGGTGCGCGGGCGGGGCGAGGTAGCTGGACGGGTCGGCGGGGGGGCCGTCGTGGCACTCCAGACAGGAACCCAAGGTTTTGAGGGGAAGGCACACGAAATACCTTCGGAAGCAGCGCGGGCATGTCTGCCTCGCTGCCATCGCCTTGTCGAGCGCGGCCTCCTTCGCGAGGGTCATACAGGTACGCGACGCGCTTCCCTCCCCGGCACGTCATCTGGGCGACGGGGCCGTGACCGCCGGGGCGTAAGCCCAGGTCGCGCAGCTGTCGGCGGGTCGCGAGCCCTTTGGGCGCCTGGCACCACCGGAACTCGGGGAAGGCCCCGTCGTCGTACGGGTCGATGTCGACCAGGTCCTCTTCCTGGCGTCCATCACCTGCTCCAGGCGCCGGGAAGCCGGGAGGGGCGCTGCGGGTAGCGGGGGCCGGGGTGCTGCGGGCGGGGCCGGCCGATCCGGCGGCGCGGGCGGGGCGTGAGCACGGGTGATCTCCTCCTGACGGTGAATGGGGGCGCGTGCGGCGGCGGTGCAGGTGGGGTCAGGTGCGGGCGGGTGTGGGCACCGGGGTGTTGTGCCCGGGGCGGGGCCCGGTGTCCGGCGGCGTGGTCAGCGGCCCGAAGTTGGCGCAGAGCAGCCAGCCGCAGATCAGACCGAGGGCGAAGTAGATTTTGTGTCGGTTCGCCTTCCACCAGCTGGGCGGGGTGGGCTCGGTCAGCACGCCTATCACGGCCACGGAAAGGTCTCCTCAGATCGGGGACAGGGGGATTTGGTGCGCAGGCCGGTCGGCCTGGTCGGCCCTCCCCTCGGCGGCCACGCAGGGCCGCGGTGAAAAAAGGGCCGGCCGGGTGGACCGGGCATCCAGGGCTCTGCATGCCGATGGCCCTCGCCCCGGAACTTCCGGGGCGAGGGCCATCGGGCCGTGCTGCTGGTGCTGTGGTCAGAGGTCGGAGGGCAGACGCTCCCCGGTCTCGGCGTCGTAGGCGATGCCGGTCGGGGACAGCCGGACCATGCGGGACTGTGCCCTGGCTCCCGTCTTCCAGCTCTTCCCGCCGACCGCTACCCGGACCGTCACGTCGGCCAGCGGATCCTCGACCGGCAGCGCAATCTCAGGAGACTTGGGGTAGTACCGGTTCTCCTGCGTACCGATGGCGGTCTCCCCGGCAGCGTCGAGCCGCAGATACTTGGCATTGCGGTTGAAGAAGGAGCGGAGCTCGATGACGACGCGATCCCTGTCGCTGTTCCATTGAGCCACCACGTCCGTTTCGATTCCGTCGATCTGCAGGGTCGCTCCGGACCTGCCCTTGTACGCGGCGGCCTTTTCCGTGCGGTCTTCGCGTTGCTGCTCGGTGTCGGCCATCCGAGTCCCGCCGACGATCGCGAGGGACAGCGCCGCGGCGGTGGCGACGTAGGGCCAGACGCGGCGGCGGGTACGGGAGGGCGGTTCGTCGTCGGGAGTCGACGGCTCGGGCGCGCTGTCCGGTCCGCGGTACCACTCCGGTTCCGGACTGTCGCCGGCCTGCTGCTCGAACCACTCCAGGTTCTTCCCCATGCGGCTGACGGTAGCGCGCAGTTGGGCGGCCTTGTTTCGGTCTCCGCCGAGTTCGGCCACCTGTGCCCGGGTCACCAACCACCGCACCGCCTCGTTCGAGTTGATGCCGTAGGCGTTGATGTCCTCGCGCTCACCGATGGCGGCGAGCTGTGCGGCCTCGCTGAACCGTCCTTCCATCGCGGCCTGGACGACGTCCTCGTGCCGAGTGTCGGTGTCGATCTCGGGCTCTATGACGTTGGGCGGCATGTCCCAGTCCCAGCCCTCGTCGGCCTGCTCGCGGGTGTCCTTCTCCACGACCAGGTCGTCGTGCTCTGATGGCATCGGCTGCTCGGTGTCTGGAGCCTCGCACTCGTAAGCATCTGCCTCTTCCAGCTCCTGGTCGTCGACGTGCACGAGGGTTTCCAGCTCCGCGGCCAGGCCGAGGGCCTGCTGTGCCTGGCGTCGTCGGGAGGACGTGTCGGTCAGCGCCCTCTCGTCTTCGCTGAGGACGGTCTGGATGATGTCGACGTAGCCGGGGCCGACCTTCCATACGGCCTGTCCCGGACCGAGGGTCGGGATGGTGTCGACGGCCCACTGCGGCAGACCGAGCAGCGTGCCGACAGCCGCGGCCTCTTCGGGTCCGAGGCGGCCGACGTGGGCGATCTCGCACAGCCGCGCAAGGTCCTGGGCCTTGCCGTCGCCGAGGTCGGACAGGGTGTGCATCACCACGTCCAGGGACAGCGCCGCCTTGCGCGAGTTCTTCAACTGCCGCTGGATCAGGGAGGCGGTGGCGGGGGAGAGCAGGATCTGCCACGCCTCCTCGAGGACCAGGTGCCGGTGCGTGGCGGTCGACTGCGGCAGCCACACGTGCTCCGCCCAGCAGGAGACGGCGGCCATCAGCGAGGGGATCGCCGGGCTGTTGCGGTCCAGGCCGGTGAAGTCGAAGGAAAGGATCGGCAGGTTCGTCTCGGGCAGGCCGGCGTCCTCGCCGTCGAACAGTCCGCAGAGCGATCCTTCGGTGTAGCGGGACAGGGCCATCGCGACGCCCTCGCCCCAGACTTCCAGCTTGGCGGCCGGCCAGCGGCCGTCCTGGGGGCTGACGAGGGCGTCCACCAGCCCGTTCAGCGCGGTCGCCTTGGGATGGTTCAGGGCGTGCTGAAGCGCGTGGGTGGCCTGCGGGTCGAGGGCGCCGGGCTCGACCGCGAGGATCAGGGAGCGCACCAGCTGCTCCCGCACCGCCGGGGTGAACAGCTCCGAGCACGGGTTGAGCTGGAAGTCGCCGGCCCGCACGACCCGGCCGCCGAGGGCATGGACGAGCGGCTGCCACTCGCCGGTCGCGCCGTCCTCACCGAAGGAGTCGATGACGACGGCCTGGTGGCCGTGGTCGCGGATCTCCCGGTGCATCCTCGCCTTCGCCGTCGACGACTTCCCCGACCCCAGCCCTCCCAGCGCCAGGGAGTTGGTGGAGGGGAGGATCGCGGCGGAAGCGAGCACCGGGGAGAGGTGGAAGACGCGGCCGTCGAGCAGGGAGCGGCCGATCGGGATACCCGGGAAGCGGGTGTTGGAGGCGACGAGGGGCGTGGTGATCGCGGCGTGGTTGGAGGGCAGACGAATCACAAGATCGCCCCTTTCTGGGTGGAGGCCCCGTGTGGGGTGGTCATGATGTGGGCGCGGTGCTGCTGGCCGGTGAGCCAGTCGAGCCGGATGCGGTGCCGGTCCGCCATGAGGGAGGCCTGCCAGCGGGCGTCGGTGACGCTGTCGGGGCTGTCGCCCCACACGGTCAGATAGGCGTCGAGGTCGACGAGCGTCGCGCCCTGGACCAGGGCCCCGTGGGCCGTGCTGCTGGCGTGCTGCAACGCCTCGGCCTTGATCTTGTCGGTGGTCCACGCCTCCGCCGCAGCCGACTGCCAGCGCGCCGAGCGGCGAGACTGCGCCGCCGGCAACGGCCGGTACAGGACGCCGATGCTGCGGTCCGTCCCGGTCTGTCGGTCCGCCTCCCCCTCTTCCAGGAGCAGGCGGCGCATCAGATCGCCGTCGGTGTCGGAAGGCCAGCCGATGATCCGGGCGGTGGCCGCGAACCGGCCGCCCTCCAGACCGACCCAGCCCGAACCGCGCTCGATGGCGATGGGGGCGGGCTCGAGTTCCACCGGGGCCAGCGCGCCGAGTCGGGCGAACTCTCCCGCGAGGGTGCCCATGATGCGCTCCGGCTGTCCCAGTCCTTTGGGGACGTGCACGGAGATGGTCTGGACGTGCTCGGTGTACTCCGCCACTGCGGCGTGGTGGGTGACGTGCACCTGGATACCGGCCGCACGGGTCTGCCCGCCCGCGAACGTGAGCGCGCGGGAGAAGGCTTCGTGGAACTGGACCCGGCGCAGGGGGTCCTGCATGGTGCCGTGCTCGGGGTACAGGGCCCATGTCTGCGTTACTCCCGGCCGGTCGGTCACCGCCGCGGGCATGGTGCGCTCGCGCAGGTGCCGGTATCCGACGGCCGCCCATCGGGCGATCGAGCGGGGTCCCGGCGCCGCGTTGAGCAGCGCCGCGGCCGCGCCCACCGCGCCGAACGTCCACACCGGCGGTGGGGCGAGCAGCGCGCTCGCCAGGATCGCCCCGCCGGCCCCGGCGTTCAGCTTGGTCAACAAGGTTTCGGCGGGGCTCAGTCCGCGCTGCAGAGCGGGAACGCGGTAGCCGGGCGTCAGCGAGTACATGGGCAGAACCTCCGAAAGCAGAGATGGCCCGGCCCCGGCACCCACCAGGTCTGGTGGGTGCCGGGGCCGGAAAGGATGAGCCCCCCCGTTACGGGTTGCGCGGGCGGGGTGCCGGCCGCTGCGGGGGAGCCGTCTGGGGCGGGACAGGCTGAGTGGCGCCGGGCCGGGTCGGCGTAGTGCCGGGCGTCCGGGGAGGCGGCGAGACTCCGGCTGCGGCTCGCGCCTCGCGGCGTGCCTGGCTGATCTGCGCCGTGCGGGCCGTGTCCCGTGTCGCCTGCGCGACCGCGGACGGCGTGGTCAGCCGCGCCGGCCGCTCCCGCTGCTGGATGCCGTAGGCCGCGAGCAGGACTCCGCGGTCCCGGGTCATGGCCCGGCCCGGAGTGTCCACGGTGCGGGGCACCTGGGGTGCGTTCTCCTGCTCGTAGACGGTCGGCACACCAGCACGAACGATGCCTCGCGCGAGCGGGTTGGTGGTGTGGCGCTCCACCATCGTCCGGGCAGCACCGGCGACCCGGGGACCGATGTATGGCACGCCGTGGAAGATCATCCGCAGCATGATGACGTCGGCCGCGACCAGGAGCACGAGGTCCATGGCCACCGACCCTGAAAACAGCGCCACGAACGGGCTGACCAGCAGGAGCGCGAACGGCGCGAACAACAAGCCGAGTAGCCGCATCATCCACCGCTTCAGCGCAGCCGTGTCGCCCCCTCGTGCCAGCGACGCCAGCACGATCGGGGCCATACACACGAACACGAGCACGCCGAGCTGCCGGGTCATGAACACCAGCGCGGCGACAGCGAGGGCGACCACTAGGCCGGCGACGATCAGCAGCATCGCCAGCGGGTCACTCTCTTCCGCCTTCACGTCGGCACGGATGACCTTGAACAGCGTCGACTCGTTGCTGTCGAACGCTGCCGTGAACGCCTGGCTGACCGCCCGATTGAGCAGCATCACCGCCCCGGGGATGGCTCCCATGGCGACGACGGCCGCGAGCGTCCAGCCGGTGGAGGCGCCCATCTGTTTCAGGCGTGGTGCGCCCTGCCAGGCGGTCAGGGCGCACACCACCACCACGCACACGAAGATGGCCACGGCGAGGTGCTGGCCGAGCCACAGGAACGGCGCATACAGCGCACCGTCAGCATTCTTCGGTGCCCAGGCATCCTTGGGTGCCACCAGGTCTTCGAGCTGAGTGATCAGCTGATTGGCGAGGCCCTTAACGCTGTCGGCAGCCCCGTCAACAAGCCCGCCGCCGGGGCCGGTCTCCCCGCCGACGTCGGGGGGACCGGTGCCGTCGGAGTCGCAGAATTTGCGGCTGCGTTCCGGCAGCAGGTCGCAGGGGTCTTCCTTCTCGGGCATGCGGATCAGCCCTTGGGGGTCGGGGTCGGGGCGGTCACGGTGGAGAAGAGCGTGTCGCCGTAGAGGGCGAGGATGACGGCGACGAACAGCGTGCCGACCGCCATGCTCCCCTTGCGGAGCGCGCCCTTGGGGTCGTTGGACAGCTGGAGCAGCATCCGGACGGCGATGATCGCGATGACGGCGGCGATGCCCTTGGTGACCAGGCCGCCGCCGGTCATGCCGATGGTCTTGAAGAAGTCGGAGAAGCCGCCGGACATGTCGACGGGAGCGGCGAGGTTGGTGAGCTTGCGCATGGGTCAGATCTCCTGGCTGTTGGTGGGGACGGGGCGGGCGACCGCGTAAAGGTCGGTCATCGTGTCCATGGGGGAATAGCGGACCTGGGTGCCGGGGCGGGGGGCGTCGATCATCCAGCCGTTTCCGACGTAAATGCCGACGTGGTGAATGGTCGCGGCGCTGGAACCGTAGAAAACGAGGTCTCCGGGGCGCGGCTTGTCGACGGGCTCTGCTGCCGCGTATTGCGCGGCGGCCGTGCGGGGCAGGGTGATTCCGGCCTGCGCGTAGGCGTACAGCGTGAGCCCGGAGCAGTCGAATCCGGTGATGGATTCACCGGATCGTCCTTTGGGGGAGCAGCAGGTCCCTTTCGAGGGGCCGCCGGCGTTTCCTCCGCCCCACGAGTAGGGCTTGCCGAGCATTCCTTTTGCTGCGTTGACCGCGGTTCCGGCCTGGCTGGTGGTGGCGGGCTTTCCGCCGGGTGTTTCTGCGGCGGCGGTGATGGTTTTGACGTAGTGCTGCGTCTCCTTGTAGGGAGGAACGCCGCCGTATTTGCGGACGGCGCCGCTGCCTGCGTTGTAGGCGGCCAGCATGTTGTGCTGTTTGTTGCCGGGGACGTCTTTCACGTCGTCGGCGATGGTGCACAGGTATTTCGCGGACGAGGGGATGGCGTCCTCGGGGTCCCACACGTCGCGTTTGCCGTCCCGGTTGCCGTCGATTCCGTGGCTCTCCCACGTGGACGGCATGAACTGCGCGATGCCCTGCGCGCCGACCGGCGAGCGGGCTTTCGGGTTGAAGCCGGATTCCTGAGTGAGAAGCGCGGCGAGCAGGTTCGGGCTGACCTCGGGGCAGGTGTTGCCCGCCTGCTCGATCAGCTCCTGGTAGGCGGTGGGAACGGACAGGCTGAGCGCCGTCCCGACCGGGTCGTCGCCGGCTGCCTGGACGAGAGCGGCCACGACGACGGCCGCGGACGCTCCCACGCCTATCGTGACGGCTGCAGAGGCTCTCAACGCACAATCCTCTCTAGAGGCCTGTTTGAGTGTTTTCGCAGGTCAGAACCGCCACCTGCATCCGCCAGGGAACCGCCGGGCATCCGCCGTGGGCACGGCGGACGGCGGATCATCAAGCCGCTTACGGCGGATGTGTGGCGGTGCTGTGGCGGATGGTCCGGCGGATGCCGGCGCGGGTCAGGACCCGGACTTGGCGGCCGCCAGGAGGTCGGCGAGGCGGTAGCCCCTGGTGCCCTTGTCGTCCTTGTCCGGGCTGACGCCGAGCAGCTGCGACAGCAGCCTTCCGCGCGGCACCGGCCTTTCCTCCGCGATACCGAGAGCGGGCGCGAGGTCGGCCGTGGCCATGAAGTCCACGCTTCTCTTCCGCATCAAGTCGATGGCCTGCTTGAGCGGGGATTCCGGCGCCTCGGCAAGCGTCTCTTGCTGCCGGGCGTGAATCTCGTCAACGACGCCCCAGATAAAGTCGTCCGAGAAGTTGAATCCTCGGATCAGCGTGGAGCGTCCGTTGGCGAAGAGGACCGCCTGACCCTTGATGTCCGGGTCGAGGAGTGCCGGGTTGATCGGGGCGACCGTATCGAAATACGTGTCACCGAGGGCAACCTTGGCGGTGCCCGACGATGCCACGTAAAGGCACATCCGATACAGGAACTGGTCCCGGACCATGACCGGGATAGCGTTCTGCGCGGGGCGCTGTGTCATCAGGACCGTGGAGATTCCTGATTCCAGGGACTTTGCGACCAGCGACCGTGTCTTTTCCGCGATCCGCCGGGCCTGCTCCTTCCCTTCCTTCGATTCGTCGTGGGCGAAGAAGTCGGCAGCCTCGTCCACGATGAAAATCACGGGCTTGAATTCTGGTGCGGGCCGCCTATTCCGGATGGCTTCCTTGAGCTTCCCGTACCGCTTGTCCGATCGGTCGTTCAGTGCGTCGACCATGTCCTCGAACACGGCCGGGTCGTCGGACGACTCGTAGCGGGTGGCGATTTTCTCGAACCTTGTGAGGCCGCAGAATTTCCCGTCGAGCAGATACAGCTCGAATTCGCCGTATGCGATCAGCAGGCAGGTGATGAGCCCGTTGACCAGCGTGGTTTTGCCCATCTGGGTCATGCCGGCGACCAGCAGTGACGCCTTGTCGAACGTGGGCACTCCGGCGAGCTGGCCGGTGACGTCGTGACCGAGCGGAATCCCGGCGAACGTCACGATCTGCCGCCGGGTCGGGGCCTCGAACGGGTGGGTGAACGGGGGCTCGTGAAGCTTCAAAAGCTTCACACGGCGTTCGTTGTCCCGGCTGCGCTCCAGCTTGAGGTGCAGCCGAGTGACGCCGAGCACCCCCGCCACGTTGCCGAGCCGCTTCTCGACGTCCTCGTAGGTGCGCCCTTCGGGCATGAGGAAGTCGTAGAGCGAGCCGGTCTGCACGTCGGTGACCGTGGCCCCATCCATCTGGATGGCCTGGTCGCGGCCGATGGCGCCGGCTGTGGTGAGCGCGGCGGTCAGCTCGGGATGCACCGCAGCGGTATGAGCGTCCGTCTGCTCCTCGTCCGTGGACTGCAGGAGTCCCTCTTGCTGCTGAGGCTTGTCAGCGGACTGGGAGGGCGCTTCCTGCCGCAGGGCCACGGCCACCTTGCCCTCGCCCGCCCTGAGCCGCTGGACGGCCGTACGGGCCTTCCAGGCCAGGAAGCCGAGGGCGACCAGCGCCCCGGTGGTGAGCAGCACGGTGGCCGGCCAGGACAGGCCGAGCTTGTCTTTGATGGCGGCGAGGACGCCGAAGGCGATGGCGAGTCCGCCGATCGCGCCTGCCGTCTGGGCGTACAGGTCCTCGTCCGGTGAGGCCCTTTTCTTGGCCACACTCCTTCTCCTTCGCTGGTCATGGGCACGCGTGCCCTCGGTTTGTTGGGTGGGTGGTGCTCGCCGGGTCTGCTCCCCTGGGTCTGCGAACGCGTGGTGCCGCTCGCTCGCCGGGTCTGCTCGCCGGGTCTGCACCGGTCGACTGCTGCGTGTCTGTTCCGGCAGTCGCAGCAAGGGCCAGCCCGCACGGGTGCGGGCTGGCCCTCACTGGTGGTGCCGGACGCGCGCTCTCAGGCGCCCGCCGCCTCCTCCTCGGCGTCGTCCTCGGACGCCTCGGAGGCCTCGGTCTTGTCCTCGTTGGACATCAGCGCGCCCCACTCCTGGCGCACCCGCTCCTCGCTGCCGACGAACCCGGCCTCCCTGAACGAGCGGACCGCCTGCCGGTAGGACAGCGGCGGCTCCTTGGAGTAGCGCAGGTGCCGCAGGACGACACCGAGCTGGGAGTTGGTCAGCTGCTCGCCCGGCACGGGGACCGGCACACCCGTCACGGTCGCGATCTCCGTGAGCGTGACGGTCTGTGCCGCCGGGTGTGACGGGTCCTCGCCCTGGTGTGACGGCTCGTCCTGCCCACCGCCGTTGACCTGCGTGACGGGGGTGTGACGGCCGGTGGCGTCCGTGCCGGATCCGTCACGCACGGCCGGGCCGGGCAGCGCGGGCCGGTCGGGTGTCCACTCCTCCAGGACCGGCAGGGCGATACCCGTGACGGACTCGGGCAGCGCCTTCTCGGTCACCGTCTTCCCAGTGGCCTCGGCCTGCTTGTGCAGCCGCTTGGTCATGGACTCCTGCGTCCGCAGCACGGACCGGCGGTAGGCGGCCTCGGCCCTGGCCACGCGCTGCTCCAGGTCCCGCGCGACCTCCAGCAGTTCGATTCGGTGGGCCGCGTCGGCCTCCATCTCCTCCAGCCGGTCGGCCACCGTCTGTCGCTTCTCGGCAAGGGCCTGGCGTGTGCCGGCGGACATCGGGCGTCCGAGGGCGGGCAGCGCAATCCACCAGGCGCTCTTCGTCGCGACGATGGCGATCGGGGTGAGCACCACGGCCAGGTCGAACCCGCTGCCGTCGGTGCGGTTCAGCAGCAGGTCCCACGTCGGGATGCCGGCGTTGACGGCTGTGAGCGCGAGTCCGGCGTACTGGACGCGCCGCACACGGCGGCGGTTGGTGCCGGCGAGGACCTCGGTGGCCTGGAAGACGACCCACAGGGCGTCGAGCGCGCCGACGGTCGGTACCGCCCATGCTCCGAACTTCGGTTCCAGGATCTGGTAGCTGACAGCTACCGACAGGAGGGCCACCCCGAGAGTGACCACCCCGAGGACGGCGAGGACCAGCCCGCGCGGGGTCGGCCGGCTCCAGCTCTTGAACTTGCTCATGCTTCTCCTTGTCAGGTCCGGTTGTTCAAGTGGGTGAGGTAGGCGTCTTGGAGGCGTGCGAACGTCTCGTGCAGCCGCGCGCCGGTGTCGCAGCGTGTGGTGGCACTGCGGTTGGCGCGGGTGCAGCGTTCGCAGACCCGTTCATGGCCTGCCAGGTCGCGGGCGGCTGCCTGGTAGCGCCGGTAGAGATCGCGCACCGGGTCAGAAGGTGTTGGGCTCGAGCGAGAAGAAGACCGTGCTGCCGCCGGCGAGCTCGGGGCGGGCCTGGACGACCGAGTCGTAGATGGCCTGGTACGCCTCCGCGCGGGTGCATCCGGCGTGCGGGGTCGCGGTGTTGGAGAACGTGGCGACCCGCAGGCCGCCCGGAGCGGGGACCTGGAGCGTGAGGATGTAGTGGTGCGTCCCGGACACGGCGTCGGGGGCCTGGTGGGACGTGGTGGGCTGGATGGTCATGGAAGAGCTCCTGAAGTGGTCAGAGGCGGCGAGGGCCTGAGCGAAGCGAGGGGTGAAGGTCGGGCACGCGGTGGCCGGCCTCCCACGCGGCCGCGGCCGCCAAAGCGGCGGTCGTCAGCAGGGCGCGGGTGATGGGGTCGACCAGTCCGCGTGTGGTGATGGCCCGGGCCGCCAGGTGCTGGACGGCCCGGGCCACACGTATCGGTCGGTGCACGGCGGTCACTTGCCGCCGCACTGGCACGGCTCGTGCCGCACCGACTGATAGACCTTGCCGTCCGCGCCGATGTGGTTGACGACGACCACGCGCGGCGGGTGTCCGCAGGCGCTCATCGGACTGCCGCCTCAGCGATCGCACCGATCGGGGCCGGGGCGTTGCCCGGATAGGGCTTGCAGTTACCCCGGCACGACCAGACACCGCACAGCGGGCAGGCGTCGTTCATCTCCGGGCGGTGCAGGACCAGAACGGGCTGCCGCTCGAAGCCGGGGACCATCTCCTCGAGCGTGCGGCGGGTACGCCGCTCGGACGGGACACGGTCGTCGGCCTGGCGGGCTATGCGCTCCAACAGCGCGCCCAGTTCGCGGCCCTGGTCGGTGGCCGGTGTGAGGGTGGCGATGTGGCTCATGCGACGGCCTCCCATCCAGCACGGGTCCGGCGTGCGGTGCGGATCTGCCGGATCTGGGCGACCAGGCCGCGCACCTCGGCATTCTGGGCGGCCTGGGCCCGGTCCTGGGCGCGGTGGCCGCCGGACTTGTCCGGGTTCTTGACCGCAACGCGCCGCAGCTCGACGGTCAGGTCGTCCAGCCGCCGGCCCTCGACGTCGCGGTCGGCGTCGACGGCGGCCGCCAGGCGCTGCTCCTGGTGATTGCGCACGGCGGCGAGTTCGGGACCGGTCAGTCCGCCGCGGACCATGTCGTCGACATCGGCGCGGCCGTCGCCGTCGCGGAGCGCGAGCTCTGCGCACGCCGCCCGCACCGGGCAGCCGGTGCACACACGGACCGCGCAGTCGCGGCGGGCCTGCCAAGTGATCTGCGGCTCGCGGTCGCCGCGGAAGAACAGGTCCGGATCGACAGCGGCGCACACGGCGGCGGTGTCGACCGCGGCCTGAAGCACAGGCCGGCGCGACTGCCGGGCCCGGTCGGATGTCATGCTGTCTCGCATGTGGGTCGTCCCTTTCGCTGGAAGGTGACCTGCACAGACAGGCCCCGGGGTTGCGCCCCCGGGGCCTGTCGTATTCGGGGCATCGGGCCCCTGCTGGCTGCTGTACGAGCAGCCACGGCCGCCCCCACCCCGTGTGGCGCGGGGTGGGAACGGCCGTGGTCGATCGTCGCGGTGTGCCGGTCAGGCGGTGATCCGGAGCGGCTCCAGAGGGACCTCGGGGCCGCAGTACTCCGAGACCGCGTCAGCCGGGCGGATCCGGCAGGTGTTGTTGGCCTCCTCGACCGCCTCGCCGCCGCGCTCGGCCCACTGCGCCGTGCGGACGGCCGGAGCCATCTGCTTCCGTGCGGCGCGACGCTCCTGGCGCTCCAGCTGCTCGCGGGCCTCGCGGCG
Organism: Streptomyces sp. WAC00040; assembly: GCF_056835925.1. Classification (NCBI taxonomy): domain Bacteria; kingdom Bacillati; phylum Actinomycetota; class Actinomycetes; order Kitasatosporales; family Streptomycetaceae; genus Streptomyces; species Streptomyces sp. WAC00040. The sequence goes on along the minus strand of NZ_JAKQZE010000007.1, from coordinate 16,162 downwards.
GGCGGCCTCTTCCTGGAGGGCAAGGACGTAGCGGCGGGCGAGGATGCCGCCGTCCGTGCAGTGCTGACCGCCGACGCACCGCGTACAGCCCTTGCGGTGGGCGAGGTAGGACTGGCGGGTCGTCTCCAGCGTGACCTCGGCCTTGATCCGGGCGACCGGAGCGGCCGGGACCGGGAGCGGCTTGTAGAACTGCTGCGCCGCGCGTCGGTTCTCCGACGGCATCGCCTCCCGCAGCAGTCGGTCCTGCTTGGCCTGCCACTGCTTCACGTCGATATTGACGACGACGACGGTGTTACTGCCGGGGCAGATGACGTGCTTCTCCTCGTCCTTGGCCCGGCAGTCGGAGGTGCAGTGCTCACGGATCTTGAGGTCGGTCTCGCCCATGATCCGGCGCCAGCTGTGACAGTCCGGACAGGCGATCGACTTCGTCTCGTCGGGGCGAACGTTGAAGTCCTGCGGCTTCATGGTGCTGAGCAGCAGCACGCGGCGGTTGTTGCGCTTGGAGCGGGTCCGACCGGGGCGGATCTGGGGCATCGAAACCTCCTGGCGTGAGTGGAGCGAGTGCTGCTCTCTCTGCCGCGCCAGGCCGGCCTTGCGGCCGGTTGCCCTGGCGGACAGACAACGCAGCAGCGCTGTCGGGATGGATCTGTGGTGCTCGATATTCGGTACAGGCGCCTCGGCCGGGGGAGCGCGGGCTCAACCCCACTGCCGCCGCTCCGAAGAGCAGTGACTCCTGCTGTTTTGCGGTGGTGCTTATTCGGTACTCCCGGAGGATCACCGACGTCCTACATACATCAGGTTGCATCAGGTACCCTCAGGTGTCAAGCGGTATAGTGAGGCATCTAGAGGGAATTTGAAGGAGGCGAAGGCACATGCCAGGGCACCCCCGAGCCGACAATCGGCCGCCGTACGCGCGCATCGCGGGCCACTACCGCGACTTGATCAGCTCTGGGAAGCTCTCGCCGGGCGACCTCCTGCCCAGCATCAAGACGCTGGCAACCGAGTGGAAGGTCAGCACAGCTACTGCAGACCGGGCCATGCGACTGCTGCGCGAAGAGAAGCTCGTGCAGGGCATCCCGGGCGTCGGCACCGAGGTGATGGCACGCCCCATCTCGCTGTCCTCCGGGGCGGAGCGCCACGACCGCAGCAGCAAGACGCAGTCGTCGTGGGGCGTCGGCGAAAAGTCGTCTGGCCACGCCGCTGGCATAGTCGAAGCTCCCGAAGACGTCGCTGACGTGCTGGGCATTTCGCCAGGTGACGACGTGATTCGCCGTAGCCGTGTCTACCGGGACGGTCATGGCATCGTCTCCCACTCCACGTCATGGATCCCAGCGGAGTTCGCCCAGGCCGTACCCGAGTTGGCGCGGAGCGAGCGACTCAAGGGCGGGTTGTCGCTCGACTTGATCGCTCGCGCGACCGGGCGGCACGTCGTGAAACGCGTAGATGAAGAGACGGCTCGCCTCGCGACGGAACGCGACCTCGAGCTCCTGGAGCTGGAGGCCGACACCGTCGCGGCGATCCTTGTGCTGACCGCGCGTTTCCTGGACGCCGACGGCGAGCTGTTGGAATACGGCGTGGACCTGGGTGCCCCAGGCCGCACCCGTCGCACGACGTCAGAGGTGCTGCGGTGACCACGCACAACGTCGCCGTACCGGACGACATGCTCGTCTCCTGCCTCGAAGCCCGCCTCAGCCAGCTCCTTCGAGCCGAGCACACCGACACCCTCACGCTGGAAGGACGATTCGAGATCACGCGTATCTCCGCCGCTTTGTCCGGCCGCCCAGGCCCGGCGCCTCGCGCGATTCTCATGTCGGGTCTCCAGGGCTCTGGCAAGACGACCCTCGCCCGCGCCCTGGAGAAGGCCGGGTTCCGGCGCCTGTGCCCTGACGAGGAGATGTTCCGCCGCTACGGCCACTACGGCAGGGACTTCCCCCGCGGGCAGTTCAGGATCAGAGAGGCACCCGTGCTCGAGGACATCGCACTTGAGCTCCAGGGACTCTTGGCAGCCGGACAGGACACCGTGGTCGACCACGGTTTCTGGACTCCGGAAGAGCGGGCCCAGTGGGCAGCGACCGTGATGGAGGCCGGCGGCGAACCCGTTCTCATCTACTTGCCTGTGCCGCATGACGTGCGCTGGGACCGGATCCGGAAGCGCAACGAGCAATCGCTGGTCGACGCGAACAGCATTGAGTTCAGCGAGGAAGATCTGATCAGACATGCTGGCCGCTTCTGCCCGCCGACCGCCGATGAGCCGCACATCGTGTACGACGGTGACCCGGAGCATGTGCTGGCGGAACTCCGCCGTACACGTCCTCTCACGGATGGCGGCCCGCATTGACTCCTACCTCCCACGCGCAGCTCCCGGCCCTTGTTGACCATGACCATGACCGTGCTCGGGTACTGCGGCTGCGGAAAGTGACATGGGCTGGTGACATTCGGAATGTCACCGCCACTTGTCACCTCCGCGCGATCAAGGGGCCGTGCCATGCTCTGCCCGCAGAAGTGCCAGCTTCCGCTCCGCGGGCATCACTGTCGGGGCGCAGGCTGCGCCGCTGGACCGTACAGGGAAGGGATCGCGATGGTTGACGAGCGTCCTGACTGGGCTCGCCGGATGGTGGAGGAGCGCGCCGCTCGGGACTGGTCGCAGACCGACGCGGTGCGCGCGCTGATGGTCCGGCTTCCGGAGGACCGGGTCGTGAGCGAGCAGGATCTGTTGAGGCAGTGGAAGAGATGGGAGGCCGGTGACGCGCAGCCCGTGAAGTACCGGACAGCCATCGCGCAGACCTTCGGCACGACCACCGGCGCATTCTTCCCCGAGCGGGGCCGTCGTGACGGGCGCGCTGAAATCTTGCAGGTCAGCGGCATGGACACCGTGGACATCATCGCTCGACTGCGCGCGTCGGACGTCGACGTTGCCACGCTGGACGCGCTGCGGATCACGGCGGACCGGCTGTGCTGCGAGTACGCGTACATGCCCGCCGACCAGCTGCTCATTGAAGGCAAAGCGTGGCTGGGCCGGGTCGTCGGCCTCCAGCACCAACGGGTGAGCCTGGCGCAGCACCGCGAGATCATCGCGCTGGCCGGGAAGTTGTCGCTCTTGGTGGGCTGTGTCGAGTACGACTCCGGGCGCCCGCGAGACGCGGAGGCGACCCGGCAGGCCGCGCTGATACTCGGTCAGGAGTCCGGGGAGCTGAGCGTGCAGGGCTGGGCGCACGAGATGCGCGCCTGGTTCTCTCTGACCCGGGGGGACTACCGCGGCGTCATCGCAGCTGCGGAGGCCGGCATCGCCGTGGCGCCGAACGAGAGCGTGGCCGCGCAGTTGTACGCGCAGCAGGCCAAGGCGTGGGCGCGCCTGGGGGATCGGTCGCAGACCGAGGTGGCACTGGACAAGGGGCGTCAGCTCCTGGAGCGCCTTCCGTACCCGGAGAACATCGAGGACCACTTCGTCGTCGACCCGGGCAAGTACGACTTCTACCGGATGGACGCGCTGCGCCGTGTCGGGGAGAACCGACTCGCGGAGCAGCTGGCGAACCAGGTGATCCGGGCCGGGACGGACTTCGATGGCACGGAGCGCTCGCCCATGCGGAACGCAGAGGCCCGGGTCACCCTCGGTGTCGTCGCTGCCCGCGAAGGCGACCTCGACACCGCGCTTGCGTACGGGGAGAAGGCACTAGCTGGCGACCGGAAGAGCTTGCCGTCGCTCGCGATGGTGGCCGCCGACCTTGGGCAGGCCCTCCAGTCCCACTACGCCAACGCCAGTGAGGCCCAGGCGTTCGTCGCTCACCTCCGCGAACTGCGAGGCGGCCAGTGAGCACCAATTACTCCCGAATCCCCCAGTTGCCCATGTGGACGGAATCAGAGACCTCCAGCATCGATTGCGTGACACGCCGTCATTTGCCTGCGAAGTGAGGCCCATAATCTGTAGTGTTCGCGTAACTTCTAAGTTGGATCATCATAGAGAGAGAGGGGGGTGACGGTGCCGTATCCAGCACCTGACCCGGTCGACGCTCTACTCGCGCGCGCGGTGGGGCTCCCTGCGCCCAGGGTCCGGGCCCGCCTGCGTCAGGCCGCTTCTCTCACCCAGGCTGAGGTTGCTGAAGCGATTGGCGTTCACCGGATTCAAGTAGTGCGGTGGGAGAGCGGTCAGGCTGAACCCCGAAATCCGCACCGCCGCGCCTACGGTCGCCTTCTTGAGAAATTGGCGGCCCAGTACCCCGACGCAGCTTCACCCGCCGACACGGCGGAGTCGAGCTGATGATCTTCGTGACTGCCCAGCCGCCTTAGAAAAGCGAAGCGGCCCCGTCGCCACAACGGGGCCGCGATTCGCTATCGACTCTGCGCCTACCAAGCTCTCGAGTCGTGTCCGGTGAGGTGACCTCGCCGGGGGTGATGCCCGTGGACCTTGCGGTCCCCGTGGTCACCTGTACCCAGAATAAGCGTCCCGCCTCACGGGACGCCACCACCTGGGTCGCCTGTCAGGTCACATCCACTGGTCGCGGCTCCCCTACAAGGGGAGAAACCCACCCATGCACCGCCCGCTCCACCGACGCCGGCCCTTCGCCGCGGATGCCGGAACTTTTCCTGGCCGGACTGTCACACCGGCCTCCGGACCCGCACATGCAGCAGGCGTGAAGCACATTCCTGTTACCGCCGTTCCTGCCGCCCGCTACCTGCGTCGCACGGCGAAAAATCTATCCACAGGTGATCCGGGCCAGGCTGCTCGGATGCGTACCGACTTCGCCTTGGCGTGTCACACGGAGGCCTGCGCCGACACCGGCATGACGGCGCCCCATGAGCAGATGCCGCCTGCCTCGATGGCCGTTTCGCCCGCCATGTTCCGCACACGGGAGGTGGCCCCGTGATTCAGCACATGAACCTGGTGTTCCAGGCTGGCGGGCTGTCCGTGGGCGAGGGCGCGTTCCTTATGGCCTGCGCCAACCACACGGATGCCAAGGGCTACGTGATCGCGCACATGCAGCAGATCGCGGACGAGGCGCACATGTCCCTCCGGTCCGCGCAGGACCAGAAGAAGCGGCTCACCACGCGCAACCTGCTCAAGTCCTCGGAGCGCTTCAGCCCGAAGAACGGGGCCCAGATCGCCAACCTGTTCCGCATCAATCTGGACCTGCTGGCGAGCATGAAGCGCGCGCGGACCGACTACGGGGCAACGCTGATCGAAGAACTCACCTTCGACGCTCCCCGGGAAAACCGCAGCTCAGACCCCCATGCAGATCTCGCACCCCCCCCTGCGAAATCTGCACCCCCCCATGCAGATCTCGCACCCCCCCCTGCGAAATCTGCGGGGGGTGGGGGTGCGAAATCTGCACCCCTTCTCCTTCCTTCTTCTTCTCCCTCTTCTCTCTCTCCCGTCCCGGGTGACCCTGAGGCAGCTGTCAGTACCGCGCTGGACGAAGGCGAGAGAGAAGAGGCTGCGCCGGAAAAGGACACCCCTGCACCTGCCGTCGCTGGTGCCGTAAGCGCCGACCGGGTTGCGGAAGCCTGGGCAGCCGGTCTGAAAGCCGGAGGCCGACCGCCGATGCCCAGGCGGGCGAAGGCCATCCGCACCGAAGCGGCGAAACTCCTGGCAGCTGGTCACTCGCTCGACGATCTGTGCCGCGTGGCGAGGTGGATGGGCCAGGCGAAGCCGACGTGGCGGATCCTCGAGGACGCGATGACGTGGCCCGAGGCACCGCAGCCGAGCACCCTCGTCTCACGCGGTGGACGCAGCAGCACGCGGGCGCAGGACGCGGTCGCGGCGTGTCAGGTGTGCGACACCTACGGGCAGATCGAGCGGGACGGCCGGGTCCGGATGTGCCGGCACGACGGCGAGATTGTGCAGGAGCCGACCGCGTTGCCGCAGCAGCCCACGGCCCCGGCACTGCCCCCGTCGCAGGGGAACCTCGGGGACCTGCTGCGCTCGATGCGCCAGCCCGCGATCTGACCCGCACACAAGAGCGGCGCCCGGATTCCTTGGCCGGCCCGGACGCCGCACGACCTCACGGAGAGATCATTCATGACTCTAGTCCCGCATCAGCACACCCCGACCGACGACAGCGACGACCAGGGCTTCTTGCGGATGCCTCCGCAGGCCCTGGAAGCCGAGAGGTCGGTCCTGGGCAGCATGATGCTGTCGAAGCAGGCCGCGATCGATTGCCAGGACACCCTCGCACCCGAGGACTACTACCGGCCCGCCCACCAGCTCATCCACCGGGCGATCCTCGACCTGTACGCCAAGGGCGAGCCGTGTGACCCGATCCAGCTCACCGCCGAGCTCACCCGATCCGGCGACCTCGCCCGCGTCGGCGGCGCCCCCTACATCCACGACCTGGTCCAGGCCGTCGACACGCCCGCCAACGGCGAATACCACGCCCTGATCGTGCGGGAGAAGGCCGTCCTGCGGCGCCTGGTCGAGGCCGGGGTGGCCATCACCCAGTCCGGCTACGACGGCCAGGGCGACGTCGACGACCTCGTCGCCGCCGCGGCGGCGCACATTGCCCACGTGGTCGAAGGCACCGGAAAGGACGACGACTTCGTCACCCCGAACCAGACCATGGAGGGCACCCTCGACCTGATCGACCGGGGCAAGAACGGCGGCATGACCGGCCTGTCGACCGGCTTCATCGACCTCGACTCCCTCACCAGCGGACTCCAACCCGGCCAGATGATCGTCGTCGCGGGCCGGCCCGGCATGGGCAAGTCCACCTTCGCCATGGACGTCGTCCGCGCCTGCGCCATCAAGCAGAACGTGCCCGCCGCCTTCATCTCCCTGGAAATGGGCATCGACGAGCTCAACATGCGTCTGCTGTCCGCCGAATCCCGCGTCGCCCTGCACCACCTGCGCTCCGGAACCACCACCGACGACGACTGGGCCCGCATGGCCCGCACCCTGCCCCGGATCACCGAAGCCCCGCTCTACATCAACGAATCCGCCAACAACTTCGGCACCATCCAGGCCAAGCTGCGCCGCCTGAAGTCCCGCTGCCCCGACCTCGGCCTCGTCGTCATCGACTACCTGCAACTGATCACCCTCGGCGGCCGCCGACCCGAATCCCGCGAACGCGAGGTCTCCGAGATCAGCACCGGCATCAAACGCCTCGCCAAGGAGCTCCAACTGCCCATCATCGCCCTGGCCCAGCTCAACCGCGGCCCCGAGATGCGGGCCGACAAACGCCCCACCAAAGCCGACCTGCGCGAGTCCGGCTCCCTCGAACAGGACGCGGACATCGTCGCGCTGCTCTACCGCGACGACGCCTACGAACCCGAATCCCCCCGCGCCGGCGAGGTCGACCTCATCATCGACAAGCACCGAAACGGCCCCACCGCCACAATCACCGTGGCGGCGCAGCTGCACTACAGCCGCTTCGTGGACATGGCCCAGACCTGAACACGAGTGGAAACGGCACGACACGGCGCCTGAGCGCCCCTCTGGCTGGCGATCACCCGCCCTCGGGCCCCTTGCGTTCGGTTCGGGTCATCGGCTCTCAGTGGCCCGTACAGGCGATCTCAAGTACGGAGTCAATCGACTCCACCGGCCTCAACTACTAGCTTCCCAAACGGAGGTTCGAATTTTGAAGTTACGAGAAGCGATCGAAACCCGGCGAATACCGGGCTGTGCTCCCCGGTGCCCCGGAGATGTGGGCATCGTTAGGCAGCACACGCCGGCCCCGGGCGGCGTGACCACGTGCATGGCAGGAGGAGACCGGTGAGCGACCGCAGCGCCATCGAATGGACCGAGGCGACCTGGAACCCGACCACCGGCTGCGACCGCGTCTCCTCCGGATGCGACAACTGCTACGCCCTTACGCTCGCGAGACGGCTGAAGGCGATGGGCGCGGCGAAGTACCAGAACGACGGCGACCCGCGCACCTCAGGTCCAGGCTTCGACGTCACGCTGCACCCTGACGCACTGGACGTTCCCTACGGCTGGAAGAGCCCGCGGGTGGTGTTCGTGAACTCCATGTCCGACCTGTTCCACGCCCGCGTGCCGCTCGACTTCGTCCGCCAGGTCTTCCAGGTCATGGCCGACACACCCCAACACACCTACCAGGTCCTCACCAAGCGAGCCCGGCGCCTGCGCCAGGTCGCCCCGAAGCTCGAGTGGCCCGCCAATCTCTGGATGGGCGTCTCCGTGGAGACGGAGAACGAACTCGGGCGGGTCGACGACCTGCGCGACGTCCCGGCGGCCGTGCGGTTCCTGTCATGCGAACCGTTGCTCGGCCCGCTGACCGGCCTGAACTTGGACGGCATCCATTGGGTCATCGCCGGCGGCGAGTCGGGCCCACGTCACCGTCCCTTGGACGAGGCCTGGGTCACCGAGATCCGCGACACCTGCCAGGAAGCCGGCGTCGCCTTCTTCTTCAAGCAATGGGGCGGCCGCACACCGAAGGCAGGCGGCCGCACCCTCGACGGCCGTACCTGGGACCAAATGCCGTTGCCGACAGCCGCGTGAGCCGACGCTGCAAAAAGCAGAGCAGGGGTGCCCCCGGCGCAAGCCGGGGGCACCCCTGCCAACTGGCCGATCAGTACCGTCGCCAGGAAAGCCACGGCCGCTACGTCACCGCTTCCTGACCACCGGGCTGTTCCCCGCGACCGAGAGCCGCGGGGAACAGCCCGCAGCTCGTTCAGGCCGCCGCCTGACCGCCTGGGTAGACCACGATCTCGCGTATCCTGCGCACCCCTACACCGTTGCTGGGCGTCTTGCCCTCCTCGTGAAGAAGCTGCACCGCTTTGCGTACTACGGGCTCGGTGACCTGCCCGTAGTGGTCGCCGAAGATCTCCAGGGTGTGGTCGACCAGCTTGACCGGGCGCCGGGTACGAAGCAGCAGCTTCTCCAGGTTGGCTGCGATCTCCGGGACGGCCTTCTTCTCGATCTCTTTCGGGTCCGGACGCATCACCGAGGCGAGCGAGAACAGCATGTCGTCGCTCTCCTCACGCAGTTCCAGCGTCTGCCACCACTCGTCCCGCGCGCGGGCGACGGTGTCACCGAACACCCACAGCCCATACGGACTGCGTGTGGCGAAGACCAGCCGGTAGACCGCCCGCTTGCGGGGCGAGTGAGAGACGGGCACCGACTGGACGGACATGCCCGTCTGCCGCTCGAGCCGCTGGGCGTACTCGGCTGCCACCGCCTCGATCGCGTCCTCCGCCGCGCCGTCCTTCTCGCGTGTGGCGGATGCGTCGGCGAAGTACTCGCGCCACCAGGTGCCGCCGCACACCTCGTCGAACCGCTGCAGCGATTTCTCGTTCCCCTTCGGGGATCGGACATGGCCGCCAAGCCGCCACACGGCCATCATGCTGAAGTTCATCAACAGCTCGGTCGCCGGCCGCTTCTGGGGCCGGCGCCGTGCCAGCACGTCCACGAGCCGGTCCTGCGGCAGGCACAATCCGCACGGATCGAGGAAGAGGAACAACGGCTCCCGCACCGCACGCTCGACCACGTCATCGAGAACGCCGTCGACCTCGCCGTGGTACGCGTGCGCCTGGACGCCGCTTGCCCGGTATGTCTGCACGACCTCCTGTAACCGTGCGAAGGACTTCGCCTGCTGCTCCGCGAAGAAGCACTCCAGGTTCAGCCCGTGCTTGGCCCGGTGGTGGGAGGCGACACGCAGCGCTATCTCTGCCGACGCCGGCTCGCCGTTCTCGTACCGACCCTCGCCTGCGTACCCATCGAGGTAGACCACACGCTTGTCCCGTGACTGCGTGCCCGTCATCCCGCCGAACTGCGGCAGGTACCGCTTGAGCAGCTGGTGCTTGAACACACTGGGCAGCGCTTTGTCCGCCCAGTAGTCCCCGCCTGTTCCCGACGACATAGCCCCACCCCAGTCATGTCGGTACACGTCTCGTTACAGATGGTGAAGCACTGTGGAAAGGCCAGCAAGACCGGCGCCTTTCGGACAGGCCGGTCAGAGGGCTGGGCGGCTGAGAGCGAGGCGGTGGCGCAGGGCGCGGTTGCGTCGGGCGGCGACAGGGGTGGAGGGGGTGCTGCTGGTCGCGAGGACGTCGCCGAAGGCTCGCATCAGGTTTCCGACCCGAGCGTCGGGTGTGTCCGGCTGAGTCGGGCCGGCAGTCTGGAAGTGCTGATGCGCGTGCTCCCACAGGGGGCGGAAGAAGCTCGGCTCGCCGTCGAGGGCGAGGATGAGCAGATGGGCGTCGTTCCAGTCCGGGATATGAGTTCCGCGAAGCGTGTCCTGGATGGTTCGGGCGTCCAGGGTGTGGCCGGTGCCGGCCGCGAGGGTGTCCGGGGCCGGCCGCCCGGCCCGGCGGTGCAAGGAGCGCAGTGCGGTCGTGAGCGAGCTCTGTTCCTCACGACCGCTGTCCGGGGCGGCGCTGCGGCGCCGACGGCTGGCGGTGCGGCTGCGTTCGTCCTCCCATACCTTGCGCAGGGCCTGTGTGTCCGCTCCGAGGACCAGGGCGATGCGCTCGGTGAGATCCCACGTCGGCAGACTCTCGCCCGCGAGGACCCGGCTGAGGTAGCTGGCCGACACCCCGGTGCGCACGGCGAGCTGGCGCAGGGGGAGACGACTCTTGCGGTGCAGGCAGGACAGGATGGGAGCGAGCTGGTTCGACGCACGCCGCGGCGCCGGCACCGACGGCACGGCGGCGGGTGTGTCGTCCCGGGTGCCGGATCCGGCGGGGTCGACGGCGGGCCTGGGCGGGGACTCGAGGTTCAGAGAGCGTTCGATGGCCTCGGCGCGGTAGCTGCGACGTGCTGTTTCTGGGCCGACAAGGAGCACGCTGCCGAGCACGTTCCAGGCGATTCTGCGGCGGCGGGCGAGCAGGACCAGTCCGGAGGTGAGAACCTCTGCCCGCCGCTGGATCCGTACCGACAGCTCCAGGCATTCGAGCGAAGAGGGCTGAGGACCCGGGCCCAGCAAGCGGCTGATGTGCCGCAGTTCCTCCTGCAGGTCTTTGGCCAGCTCGAGGAGTTGGCTGTGGATTTGATCAGGGTCGGCCCGGTCCACGTCCTCAGGCCGGGGGTTCGCGGTCGGTCGGACGGACCTCTTCTTGTGCCGTTCGCGGTACGCGGCCTGACGGCACGGCGGTCCGCAGTACTCGGCCGGGCGGCCTCGGCCGTTGTCCTCGCGGGATGGCATCTCGTTGTGGCAGTGCAGGCACAGACGTGCGGGCGGAGCTGACATGCGGATCCTTCAAACTGCTGCTGGTGAAACAGAGACGGGAGGGGACGCGTGGCATTTCCGTCACGAGAGACCGTGACCTTGTGCCTTTTCGTCACCGGCGTTGGGTGCTTGACAGGGCCGGGGGGTGGTGATCCCGCCCCCCGGCCCAAAGGGTCACGCCGGCTGGTTCCGCAGCGCGAAGAAGCGCCACGCCAGGCGGCCGATGGCGGTGATCGCAGCAGCCGCCGCGCTGGCCGCAATCGTCTCCCACTGGGCCCAGCTCGGACCGGCGATGACGATTACCGGCAGAACCGGAATCGCAACGAACGGAATGTGAACCAGCCGTCCGTTACGTTGGGGAATTTCGTCACGCCTGTTAGTCTCACCTGCAGGGAACTGGACCTCACGTGCGGGTTTGGTTCCTTCGGGATCGAGGGAATAGGGCATTCGAAGATCTCCTTTGATCTTGATCTCAACAGACAGCGTGAGTTCCGGAACTACGGGGTGCTGCCCGCCGGGACTCACGCTGTGTTGACCCTAGCCTCACGCGCCGTATACCGGCAAACTTTAGCGGCGAACGTTATTTCGACCGATTCGCCTAGAAATAAGGACCGGGCGAAACGGGCGTATTGGTACTTTCTTCATGCTCTTCGCGGAATTTCTGCTCCTGTCTGCGGCGAATTGAAGGAATCTCACCCCAAGAAACCCTCGAGGTGCTATAAGCGCCGTCATGTCGAGCCGTTCTTGGGTGTGCTTATGAATAGCTGAATCGATTCTCCCGAGGTGTACGGGGTGTTCCATCCCTCGGGCGTATGCGCCTTCGGTCCTGGTCGCCGTCGAACAGGCAGCGGCGTTCGCGGACGAGGCTCGCATCGGCAAACCAATACAGCGCAAATGTTCGGTCCGTCGACGCGATTCTTCTGCGCCCGGGCATGTTGCGGATCTGGGAGGAGCCGCCAGAGCCTCAGGACCGGATTCAGCGCTGCCCGCGCCGCGTCCGCGACGACCGCCGCGTCCGCGACGCAGGGCAAGTTGGCGAGCTGCGGCTGCTGGTCCCAGACGGGGGTGGCCGGCGGCGATGCTTACGGTTCGGTGACGTCAGTCAGCGTGGTCGGCGAGCCGTTCCGGGCCGAGGACGGTGATTCGCCTGCGGGCGAGGCGGATCAGGTGCTGGTCGGCGAAGTCTGGCGGGAGGCTCCGGCCAGGGCGGCGGGCAGGCCGAAGGTCGCAACTTCCTCTCGGCATCGCCGGTTTGGCAGTGCTGCCCCTTGGGCAACACCTATGTTGTAGTCATCTACAGCACTCAAGTTGTGAGGGGTACAACGCTGATGCACAGGCTTCGCCCGGTCGCGAACGGCCTCCGTACCGACCACCCCGTGCCCGACCTGCTCTTCGTCGACGACTCGCACATCCCTCTCGAGGACCCCTCGGCCACCGAAGCCATCGGCCGGCACGAGGAAGGCAGTACGTGGGGCCGCTGGGACAAGGACCGCACCACCAAAGGCGCATGGCTGGCCTTCACCACCGACCCGATCCGCAACGACCTGGCCTGGGTCGTGCGTTACCACCCCGAGCACGGCCGCTCGGTCCTCCTCGTACACGACCGCGACGCCTCGCCCTGGCACACCAACTGGTGGGGCCCGCAGCTGCTGTTCCGCACCGGCGGCTACTGGTGGGACGGCACCACCTGGTACCGGCCCGACCAGGTCTGGGACCCAGCCAGCGAGAAGTACGACCCCCGCCCGGTCAAAGCCGCCATCACCATCACCGCCGACCACCTCCTCGACGACAACGCCCACCCCGCCGGCGGCCGGCTCCTGAAGGTCGCCAACTTCGACCCGGACACGGCCGCGCCGGACTCCTGGAACGACCACCTCGCCCTGTGGGCCGCACACCGCCCCAAAGACGCCCGCCCGCTCGCGTCCTGCGTCGTGAAGTTCACCGCGCCGGAACTCGCAGCCGACCAGCTTGTCGCCGTCCCCGAGATGGCCCAGATCGGCGGCATCGCCGCCTCCACCCTGCGGGCCTACATCTCCCGCCGCGAAAGCGACGTTCCCCCGCCCCAGGCCACCATCAACGGCCGTAACCTCTGGGCACGGCCCGTCGCCGAGGACTGGGCCGAACAACGTCGCCGCTCTCCGGAAGCCGTCGCAGCAACCCTCGCCGCCGATGAAGACGACTCCCTGTCCCTCGGCGCCACGAGCATCCGCGAGCGCTTCACCCGCACCTTCCTCAGCGTCCTGTGGGAGCGGCCCGACCGGCGCAAGCGCTGGGCCCTGCGCTACCGCACCGAGGCCGCGGTCCACCAGGTCGCCGACGAACTCGCCTTCAACGTCGCCACCGGCATCGACGAGATCATCGACCCCTACGACTTGGCTGCCACCATCCGGCACGCCGTCCTCGACGAATTCGCCACCGGGCAGGAACTCGACAACAGCGTCAGCCCCGGCGAGCCGTCCGTCTTCTACGGCATCACCACACCGGTGGCCCGCATGCTGGACTGGCTCATCCGCCACCACCCCGGAGCCGCCCAGCACACCATCGGCGAAATCATCGGTGAAGGCGAACGCCGTCTGAACATCCCACGCGACGTCAGCGCCGAATCCCTACGCACCGCCCTGTCGCTCGACGGGAAGCTCGACAGGCAGAGGCTGCACGCTTTCCTTAACAGCGTTCTGCCACCGACCACGGCCCGGTGACCGACCGCGCCCTCGCTGCCCTCGCGGCGGGCCGCTGCAGCATCGCAGCGGCCCTGTCGCGTGTTTGCGACCGGCAGATGGTCCACCGTCCTGGTGGCTGCCTCCCCGTTTCAGCCTTGATGAGAGGAGCGGGTGGGCACGATGGGCCCTTCAGCAGTGTCTTGGAAAGGGGCGGAGGGTGGGCGGTGCGGTGCAAGGGCCGGTCGTGGGGGAGCGGTGGGGCTATCGGGTGTCCCCTCATCACGGACCGGTCAGCGAGGTCGAAGTGCTGAAGATCGGCACGAAGCGGCCGCTTCGAGTGAAGGTGCGGTTCGTCGCTGAGGAGGCCGAAGACCGACAGGAGTGGGTGTCGCCTGCCCGGCTGCGCGTGCGTTGGGAGCAATGCGAAGCCTGGCTCGAGGCGGAGCGGACATGGAACGAACTGATCCGTGACTGTCCCGAGGACGAAGACGCCGAACTCATTGCAGTCAGTTTCGTGTTCGACCACTGTCCCAAGGAGGACATGGTCGGACTGGAAGAGTCAGGCCGAGAACGCGGTCTGCTCTACGTCTACGACCCCGCCCGGCTTGCGGCGCGTCTCGGCATCATGCAGGGCGTGTTCACCTCCGATCCACGCGCTCGCGTCGACGCCGACGGCACCGTCACCGCCCCGTGGCCCACCACCCTCGACATCGCCCGCCGCCTCGCCGCCCACCATGCTGCAGAGTTGACTGCCTCGCTCACAAGGCAGGAAGAACGCGAGCGGCAACGCGCGATCCACGGCCAGTACTACCCCGGCCGCGGCCGGAACGAGGGCAGCTTCATCTCACCCGAGATCTGCATCGACGTGGACCGCACCTACAGGCCTGGCCGGGAGCTGGTTCGCGCGTGGTGCGGCGCCGAAGCAGTCGATCAGTTCACCGAGCTGACCGCGCTGCGCCATGAAGTCGCTCGCATCGGCGGCGTGGCCGAGGCGGCCATCCGCGCCCTCCGTGAAGCAGGACAGACCGCCGCGGCCCAGCGACTGGAACGCGACCTGGGTGTCCCGGCCGCTCTCCTGCGAGAGGCACGGGCTCACCAAGACTGACCCAGTCCCGCACCGGACCGTACGACCTGGCGAAGGACCGCGATGCGCATTCCGAACGAGCCGGCGGATCTCATGACACAAATCCGGCACGCCGGCGGAACCCTGCGGATCACCGACCCACCCCCCGCACAACGCGCTCGACTACGCCGCCTGGTTCATGCCGCCCGAAGCCGGAGCCTTGTCCCGCACGATCACCACCTGCGATGCAAGGGACGGGACAAAGGAGATTTCATCCTCACTCTGATTCCTGGCACCGTCGCACCACGGCCTCGCCACCAGCCCGTGCCCGTCCCTGAGACGCTCCGCGGCGCCGACCTGCACCCAGAAGTGCACCAAGCCGACGTACCCGTCTGCCCTGGCTGTCAGGATCGGGCCAAACGCATCCTGCACACCCTCGCGCTAGCCGCCGAAAGCAAGGGATATCACGTAGCTGCCTCAACCTCCCCCGACTCCACTTTCACCATCACGGCCAGCAGCGACGTTTTCGACCTGCGCATGACGGAAACAACCGAATCCGTTCCCGACCCAGACAGCATCCAGTACTCCTGGCAGCGCGTGACCGCCCACACCACCCAGCCCTCCCACCAACTGGACCTGATCCTTGCCCACGACTGGGCCCATCGCGGGCGCCGCCACCAGTGGGGCGACCGAACCCGCTGGCAACTTGAGGACAAGCTTCCCCACCTACTCGCCGAAATCGACCACAGGACCCGGGCCAACGCAGAACGGCGAACAGCCCAGCAGAGAAAGGAAGAAGAGACCCGACAGCAGTGGGAGGCCGCCATGGAACAAGCCCGTACGGCGCTCATCTACGCCCACCGCACCACCACCTTGGCCGCCCAAGTCGAAGCATGGCACGAGGCACAACGCATCCACGCCTACTGCGACGCCCTTGAGGAATGCCTGGAGAACGGCCGTTCGGGCAACGCGGAGACAGTCCGGCAATGGATCAACTGGTGCAGAACCCATGCTGCCGGACTCGACCCTTTGCCCCGACTTCCTGGGATGCCGGACGACCCCCGCATCACCCCCGAGGACCTGCGGCCCTACCTTCGCGGCTGGAGTCCCTACGAACCGAAACGGCGTTGAGGGACTCCGTGGGTGGTGGAGGATAAATCTGAGGCTAAGAATATTGCAAAGCTACAGCTAAATCCGTGGTAGGCTTTGCGTGGAGGTGAGGCATGCCGAGCGAGGATGAGCTGTTCGCGGCGGTGGACGCGCTGCTGGAGGGTGAGCCGGAGATGCCGCCGCCTGCTGAGCGGGCTCGTCTGCGGGAGGCG
>NZ_JAKQZE010000006.1:0-353035 GCF_056835925.1 Streptomyces sp. WAC00040 | reverse complement strand
CCCCGGCGGGGCCAACCCCCCCGCAGAAGGGGGGGGGCCCGCAACGACCCCTCCCCCCCCCGGCCACAGCTCAACCCACCCCCCAACGGACGTGAGGGGGGCCCCGAACACGCTCGGGGCCCCGCCTCACGTCCGTGGGACGCGCGTCAGCGCGTCAGCGCATCTTTCCACCCCGCGGCATCCGCATGCCCTTGGGCATCGGGCCCTTCGGCAGCGGCATGTTGCTCATCAGGTCGCCCATGGCCCGCAGCCGGTCGTTGGCCGCCGTCACCTGTGGGCCGGTGAGCACCCGCGGGAGCTTCAGCATCGTGGTGCGCACCTTCTTGAGCGGCACCTGGCCCTCGCCGTTGCCGACGAGGATGTCGTGCACGGGGACGTCCACGACGATGCGGTTCATCTTCTTCTTCTCGGCCGCGAGCAGTGCCTTCAGCCGGTTCGGGTTGCCCTCGGCCACCAGCACGATGCCGGCCTTGCCGACGGCGCGGTGCACCACGTCCTGGTTGCGGTTCATCGCCACGGCCGGGGTGGTGGTCCAGCCGCGTCCCACGTTCTGCAGGACCGCGGCCGCCGCTCCCGGCTGGCCCTCCATCTGCCCGAAGGCCGCCCGCTCGGCGCGCCGCCCGAAGATGATCGCCATCGCCAGGAAAGCCAGCACGAAGCCGAGGATCCCCAGATAGACCGGGTGACCGATCAGGAAGCCGATCCCGAGGAAGACACCGAAGGTGACGATTCCCACACCCGCGACGACAAGACCGACCTTCGGGTCGGCCTTCCGGGTCATCTTGTACGTCAGGGCGATCTGCTTCAGTCGCCCCGGGTTCGCAGCAGCGTCAGCGCTGTCTGAATTTGCCTTCCTCGCCATACCCGAAGTTTACGTGGCCTATGACGTGCGGGTCGCCACGGCCTCCAGTACGTGCTGAGCCTCCACCCGGTCCTTGGCGCGGCGGCGGTCCTCGAGGACCGCGGTCCAGGCGTTGCGGCGGGCGGTGCGCTGGCCGGCGCCGAGGATGATGGACTCCATGGCGCGCAGTGCGCCGGTGACGGACGGGATCGGGTTGGCACTGACGTGGCGTGCCGGCACGGCCTGCATGGTGGCGATTCCCCCTCGGGGTGAACGGCGGTGAGTGGGAGCTGTGCGTGAGTCGAGCGTCACTCACTGGTGTTACCAGGGCATGACCGGCCGGTCAAACGCTGATGAAGGGTGGATTCGCGGGTCGTGGAGATCCGGAAACGAGAACGCGGCCCGTACCCCGCCCCCGACCTGCGGGGAGGGTGCGGACCGCGTACTACCGGCCATTACCGGCCGGTAGTTGCTTGTGCCTGAATTCACACAGTCTGAGCGGCGCCGGTGCCGGCGTCGATGCCGGCGGCGGTGCCACGGGCCTCCATCGCCTGCTGGAACAGTCGGCCGGCCCGGTACGAGGAACGAACCAGCGGACCCGACATCACGCCGGAGAAGCCGATCTCGTCGGCCTCCTCCTTCAGCTCCACGAACTCGTGCGGCTTCACCCAGCGCTCCACCGGGTGGTGGCGCACCGAGGGGCGCAGGTACTGGGTGATCGTGATCAGCTCGCAGCCCGCGTCGTGCAGGTGCTGGAGCGCCTCGCTGACCTCTTCGCGGGTCTCGCCCATGCCGAGGATCAGGTTCGACTTGGTCACCAGGCCCGCTTCACGGGCGCGCGTGATGACCTCGAGCGAGCGTTCGTAGCGGAAGCCGGGCCGGATCCGCTTGAAGATGCGGGGCACGGTCTCGACGTTGTGCGCGAGTACCTCGGGACGCGAGGAGAAGACCTCGGCCAGCTGCTCGGGCACCGCGTTGAAGTCGGGGATCAGCAGCTCGACCTTGGTGTGGCCGCCTTCGCGGTCCGCGGTCATCGCGTGGATCCGGCGCACGGTCTCCGCGTACAGCCAGGCGCCACCGTCCTCGAGGTCGTCGCGGGCGACGCCGGTGATGGTGGCGTAGTTCAGGTCCATGGTGACGACGGACTCGCCGACGCGGCGCGGTTCGTCACGGTCGAGGGCCTGCGGCTTGCCGGTGTCGATCTGGCAGAAGTCGCAGCGTCGGGTGCACTGGTCACCGCCGATGAGGAAGGTGGCCTCGCGGTCCTCCCAGCACTCGAAGATGTTGGGACAGCCCGCCTCCTGGCAGACCGTGTGCAGTCCCTCGCTCTTGACCAGTTTCTGCAGCTGGTTGTACTCGGGGCCCATCTTCGCCCGGGTCTTGATCCACTCGGGCTTGCGCTCGATGGGGGTCTGGCTGTTGCGGACCTCCAGGCGCAGCATCTTGCGTCCGTCGGGTGCGACTGCGGACACGACCGGCTCCCTACAGCTTCGATTCTTCGGCGAACACCAGGGTACGCCCGTTAAAAGTGCGGCCTTACGTTCGGCCAACCTGTGGCCACGGGGCCGCATTCCCGCCCGGGGCCCCCGGCCCCGCGGGACGGGGCCGGTTCTCCGGCTCAGACGGGCGTCTTCTCCGCCTCGGGCACCGTCGTCGGCACCGCGTCACGCACGATCTCACGGGGTCGCGGCTCCGCGTTCTCCAGCACCTCCCGCAGGTGCCGCTCCAGCACGGGCAGCACCTCGGCGATGGTGATGTCGCGGCCCAGCTCGTTCGCGAGCGAGGCCACTCCCGCGTCCCGGATGCCGCAGGGCACGATCTTGTCGAACCAGGTGTTGTCCGGGTTCACGTTCAGGGCGAAGCCGTGCATCGAGACGCCCTTGGCGATACGGATGCCGATCGCCGCGAGCTTGCGGTCCTCGCGGCGCTGGCCGGCGTTGGAGGGTGCGTACTCGGGGCCGTTGAGCCGCGGGTCGAACTCCTCGTCCGTCAGCCGGGGGTCGAAGTCCAGCGAGAGGCCGCCGACGGCCGGGCGCTGCTCCACCGGGTCGCCCAGCACCCAGACACCGCTGCGGCCCTCGACCCGGCTGGTCTGCACGCCGAACTCGGCGCAGGTGCGGATCAGCGCGTCCTCGAGGCGCCGTACGTGCGCGATGACGTCCACGGGCCGCGGCAGCTTCAGGATCGGGTAGCCCACCAGCTGGCCGGGGCCGTGCCAGGTGATCTTCCCGCCGCGGTCCACGTCGACGACGGGCGTCCCGTCCAGCGGCCGCTCACTGTCCTCGGTGCGCCGACCCGCCGTGTAGACGGGCGGGTGCTCCAGCAGCAGGCATGTGTCGGGGATCTCGTCGGCGAAGCGGGCGGCGTGGACCTCGCGCTGCTTCTGCCATGCCTCCTGGTACTCGACGGCTTCGTCGCCGAACCCCAGTCGGACGAACCGCAGGTCACTCACGGTTGTGCCTCCCTCGAACCTCCGCCCGGTGATGACCGGGCCCCAGCCACTGTACGGCGGGCCGGAACCGAGTGGCCGGGCAGGGCGGACCGTCAGCTCCACGGTCCAGCGCCGTCACCAATCCTCACACGATCGGATGAATCTGGGGCGAAGGCGGCGGAACAGCGATGGATGGCCGCTAAATTCGCGCCGTTCCTCCCCCAGGGCTTCTCCTCCAGAGCTACTCCTGGGAGGACCCCCAGGAGGTACCCCCATGGGCTGCTCCCGGCCCGGAAGGCAGGAGACGCCGCAACCGATGACGGAACGGACCACCCCGCGCACCCCCAACCGGCAGCTCGCCGCGCTCATCGCGGAGGCCGGGTTCTCCCATGCCGGCCTCGCCCGCCGGGTGGATCAGCTGGGCCTCGAGCACGGCCTCGACCTTCGCTACGACAAGACCTCGGTGACCCGCTGGCTGCGCGGGCAGCAGCCGCGCGGGACGACGCCCGCGCTGATCGCGGAGGTGTTCACCCGCAGACTCGGCCGCCGGCTGTCCGCCCAGGACCTGGGGCTCGACGCCTGCGCCCCCGTCTACGCGGGGCTGGAGTTCGCCGCCGCTCCGGAGGAGGCCGTGGACATCGTCAGCGGCCTGTGGCGCAAGGACTCCGGCAGCCACGCGGAACTCCGCAAGATCGCTTTCACACCGGCCGGACTGGTCGTGCCCAGCCGGGACTGGCTGATCGGCGGCCCCGACGAGCGCGTGGGCCGGGGCGAGGCGCACCCCGGCTCCGGCCGGGTGCCCCAGCAGGGCCCCAGGATGGCCGTGCCACGGCAGCGCGGGGCGGGCGACAGGGGGCACGGGCAGAAGGTCTCCGGCGGCGACATCGCGGCGCTGCGCGCCGTCGGCGAACTGTTCCGCGCCCTCGACCACGCCTACGGCGGCGGGCACGCCCGGCAGGCCCTCGTGCGCTACCTCGAGCACGAGGCGGAGCCGATGCTGCGCGGCACGTACGGCGAGACGATCGGGCGACGCCTGTTCGCCGCAGCCGCCGACCTCACCAGGCTGGCCGGCTGGACCTCGTTCGACATCGCGGCCCACGGACTCGCCCAGCGGTACTTCGTCCAGGCGCTGCGGCTCTCCCAGGCGGCAGGGGACCGGGCGTACGGGTCGTACGTGCTGGTCACCATGAGCCGGCAGGCCGTCTACCTCGGACACGGCCGGGAGGCCGTGCAGCTGACCAGGGTCGCCCAGCAGGGGGTCGGGCCGTCGGCGCCGCCGCCGGTCCAGGCGCTGCTGCACTGCGCGGAGGCCCGCGGGCACGCGGTGCTCGGCGAGGCGCGCGCCTGCACCGCCGCGCTCGTACGGGCCGAACAGGCGTTGGAGGCCGCCCGGGCCGGGGACGACGTGCCGCACTGGGCGCGCACCTTCGACGAGGCACAGCTGGCGGACGAGTTCAGCCACTGCCACCGCGACCTGCGGCAGTACCGCAGCGCCGTGCAGCACGCGGAGCGCTCCCTCCAGCTGCGCGCCCCCGCATTCGCCCGCAGCCGGCTCTTCTGCCGGGTCGTCCTGGCCTCCGCCCGCCTCGGTCTGGGCGAGTTGGACCAGGCGTGCGCGCTGGGCGCGGAGGCGGCGCTCCAGGCGTCCGAGATGCGATCGGTGCGCGCCACCGAGTACGTCCGCGAGTTCGAACGCCGGCTGGAGCCGTACCGCGACGCGGCACCGGTCCGGACCTACCGCGACCGGGTGGCCGCCCTGGGCTGACCCCGACCGGCGGGCGGGGTGGCGGCCCCGCCAGCCGGATCGCCCGCCGGCCCTGCCGGTGGGCCTCAGGCTGCCGCGGTCAGCGTCGCGGCCGCACACCCCGGCCGGATGCCGAAGTCGCTCAGCACCGCGTCCGCCGCCCTCCGCCCGGAGAACAGGGCGCCCTGCACCGTGCCCGTGTCGCGGTGGTCGCCGCAGACGTAGAGACCGGACAGCACCCGCACCGGGCGGCGCAGATCGTGCGGCGCGGGCATCGCGGGCACTGCCTCCGGGTCGTGGTGGACGGCGAGGAGCTCCCAGTCGTCCGTCGCCCTGCCGTAGAGATTCGCCAGATGCCGCCGCACCCGTCGGTCCAGGTCGTCCGGCGGTACGCCGAGCAGCGTCGAGGAGATCAGCACCCGGCCGTCGGAGGCCCTCGACGGATCGACCTCGCTCATCACCGCCGTGTGCGACACCGGCCCGCTCCGCTCCCCGGCCAGCACCAGCGACGGCTCCCCGAGCGGGGACTCGGGCGCCGTGTGATGCACCACCGTCACCGGATGGAACGACGGCACCCGGAGCCCCGGCAGCAGTGCGGCCGCAGCCCGGGCTCCCGTCGCCAGCAGCACGGAGCGGCAGCGGATCTCGCCGAGTTCCTCCGTGGTCACGGACGTCGTCGCGATGTCGGTCACCCGCACGCCCGTCCGTACGGCGCCGGCCGGCAGCCCCGCCGCCATCAGCTCCGGCAGCGTCGCCGCGCCGCCCGCCGGCACGCACAGACGGCCGCGCGCGTAACCGCGCAGCACGAGGTCCGCGCAACGGCTGGAGGTGCCGGTCAGCTCCGGATCGCCCAGCAGCGCCGACAGCAGCGGACGCAGGAAGCCGTCCACCGTGCGCGCGGGCAGGCCGCGCCCGTACAGCGCCTCGGCGGCGGACCGTTCGGGGCGGGCGAGGAGACGGTCGACGGGTGTCGCCGCGAGCCGCGCCAGGGACGCGCCCAGCCGTGCCTGGTCGAGCTGGCGGGGCCGAGGGGCGCTCGCGAGGGCGCGCGCGACGGAGAATGCGACCCCCGCGCCCTGGGCGGTGGGGGGCGATCCCCGTCCCGCACCCCTCCTCGCGTGGGAGGAACCCCACCGTCCGGCGATCCCCACCTCGCCGGTCCGCTGGAGCCGGCCCCCGCTGTGGACGAGTACACCGGGCGAGAACATCCGCAGGTCGGCGTCCTGGAGCACCGCCGTGCGGCGCAGCTCCGGGAACGCGGTACTGAGCAACTGGCCTGTCCGGTCGAGCCGGAAGCCGTCGAGCTGCGTGGTGGCCATCCTGCCGCCCACCACCGGGGCGGCCTCCAGGACGCTGACCGTGACACCCGCACTGGTCAGTCGGTGGGCCGCCGACAGGCCGGCGATCCCGGCCCCGACGATGACGACTTCCGCATCATGAGCGGTGCTGAGCACGTGCCCCTCCCCGAGGTCGGCGCGGCTGGTGGGGAGCTCATGCCCCCAACAGGACCGAGGAATACCCGAGTTCGATTCGAGACTAAAGAGGTAGGGGGCAGGCTGAGGTAGCGCACATCGCGGAGCACCGGAGCGCGGGGGCGCACACCGCGCTCCCCCCACCCCGAACCGGTTCAGCGCAGCGCCGCCCGGATCGCGTCGTCGATACGGGGGAAGGCGAACGCGAAGCCCGAGCCCAGCAGGACGCCCGGCAGCACCCGCCCGCTGCTGAGGACGTCCTCCGCGAGCCCGCCCAGCGCCACCCGCAGGGCCGGCGCCGGCACCGCGAACGGGGTCGGGCGGCGCAGCACACCGCCCATCGCCGCGGTCGCCTCCCTGTTGGTCACCGGCTCGGGGGCCGTCAGGTTCACCGGCCCGGACAGCGACCCGGTGTCGATGATGTGCCGCAGCGCCGCCACGGTGTCGTGCAGCGAGATGAAGCTCCAGTACTGCCGGCCACTGCCCAGCCGGCCGCCGAGCCCCGCCCTGAACAGGGGGAACATCCGCCCCCAGGCGCCTCCGTGCCGCGCCACCACAAGTCCCGTACGCGCCAGGGCCGTTCGCACGCCCGCCTCCTGCGCCGGGGCCGTGGCCTCCTCCCACTCCACGCACACCTTCGGCAGGAACCCGTCACCGGGCGGCGCTCCCTCGTCCACGGCACGGCCGCCGGTGTCGCCGTAGTAGCCGACCGCGCTGCCGCTCACCAGCACACGCGGCGGCACGTCCAGGGAGGCGACGGCCTCCGCGATCGCCGCCGTGCCGAGTACGCGGCTGTCGCGGATCTCCTTGCGGTACGCGTCCGTCCAGCGCCGGTCGCCCACCCCGGCCCCGGCGAGGTGCACCACGGCCTCGCAGCCGACCAGGCCCGCCACGTCGACGTACTGGCGTGCCGGGTCCCAGTGGACCTCGTCCCCGGCCTTCGCCGGGCGCCGCACCAGGCGTACCACCTCGTGCCCGTCCGCGCGCAAGGACTTCACCAGCGCCGCGCCGATGAGTCCGGAGGCGCCGGTGACGGCAATTCGGGATCTCCTCATGGTCCCCATCCTGCCCCGGCGGTCCGCCGTGGCACAGTGGCCCCATGCCCGAGTCGCACATACGCCCCGCACGACGTGACGACGACGTGGAGCTGGGGGAGCTGGACCGCGCCGCCTGGTCGCCGGTGCACGCCGTGACGCCCCGCCCGGAGCCGCCGTACGACGCGTTCTTCGACGCGAACCACCGCCCGGAACACTTCCTCGTCGCCGAGGACGGGGACGGGGGGATCCTGGGCTACATCCGGCTGGTCCCGCCGACCCCATTGGCCTGCAACCGGCACGTCCGCCAGTTCCAGGGCCTCGCCGTGGCCGAGCCGGCCCGCGGCCGTGGGGTCGGCCGGGCACTCCTGCGGGCGGCGTGCGACGAGGCCCGTCGGCAGGGAGCCGTCCGCATCACCCTGCGGGTGCTCTCCCACAACGCGCCGGCGCGGGCGCTGTACGAGGCGGAGGGCTTCGTGGTGGAGGGCATCCTGCCCGGCGAGTTCCACCTCGACGGGCGCTATGTGGACGACGTGCTGATGGGCCGTTCCCTCACGCCTTGAGGCGCGCGACCGGGTGCTCCTCTCCTTCGGTCTCCACTGGCTCCTCTCCTTCGGTCTCCACATGCGGCAGCAGCCGGTCGAGCCACCGTGGGGTCCACCACGCCGCCTTGCCCAGCAGCGTCATCGCGGCCGGCACGAGCAGCAGCCGGACGACCGTCGCGTCGATGAGCACACTGGCCGCGAGCCCCAGCCCCAGCATCTTCACAACGATGTTGTCGCTGAGGATGAAGGCCGCGAACACGCTGACCATGATCAGTGCGGCACAGGTGATGACACGGGCGGTGATCTCCAGGGCGTGCGCGACGCTCGCCTTCGGGTCGCCGGTGCGCAGCCAGGCCTCGTGGACCCGCGAGAGCAGGAAGATCTCGTAGTCCATGCTGAGTCCGAAGACGATGGCGAACATCATCATCGGCACGTAGCTCTCGATCGGCACGTCGCCCGACACACCCAGCGCCGGCCCGCCCCACCCCCATTGGAAGACGGCGACGACGACACCGTAGGACGCCGCGATGGACAGCACATTGAGCACAGCCGCCTTCAACGCGACCAGGACCCCGCGGAAGACGATCAGGATGACGACGAATGCCAGAGCGACCACCACGGCGATGATCAGCGGCAGCCGGCTCGAGACGATGTCGAGGAAGTCGACCTGTGCGGCCGTCGTGCCGGTGACGTAGGTGCGGGCGGCGGTCCCCTCCACCGCCTGCGGGAGCACGTCGTCCGTCAGACGGTTGACCAGCTGGGTCGTCCGCTCGTCCTGCGGAGCGGCGACCGAGTAGGCGGTGGCGATCAGAGCATCGCCGTCGGACGTGGCCTTGGTCGGCGTGATCGTGGCGGCGTCCGGGACCTTGGCGAGGGCGTTCTGCACCTGCGTGGCCAGGGCGGACCGGTCCGACTGAGGCACGTCGGACTGGTCGACGACCAGAGTGAGCGGCCCGTTCGAGCCCGGTCCGAACGCAGCTGACATAAGGTCGAACGCCCTGCGGTCGGTGAACGACTTGGGGTCGGCGCCGTCGCCGATGTGGCCGAGCTGGATGGAGAACACGGGCACCGCGAGCACCGCCAGGACGGCGGCGCCGCCGGCCAGGAACCACCACGGCCGACGTTCGACCCGCTGCGCGTAACGGTGCCACGATCCGTGGGCCTCCTCGCCGGGGGCGGCATCGGTCTCCGCGATCGGCCTGCGTACGCGAAGTCTGTCGAGATGCCGGCCGGTCAGCCCCAGTACGGCGGGCACCAGGGTCAGCGCGCCGAGCACGGCCGTGACCACGGTGACGGCTGCGGCGAGGCCGAGCTTGCCGATGAAGCTGATGCCGGACACCCACAGGCCGGACAGCGCGATGACGACCGTGCAGCCGGAGACCAGCACCGCCCGGCCGCTGGTGGCCGTCGCCCGGCCGGCGGCCGACACGGCGTCACGGCCGTCCATCAGATTCTGCCGGTGACGGGTGATCAGGAAAAGTGCGTAGTCGATGCCCACGCCGAGGCCGATCATGGTGGCCAGGGTCGGCGAGACCGTGGCGAAGGTGAACGCCGCCGCCAGCAGCCCGAGGAGACCGAGCCCGCAGATCACCGCGATCAGCGCGGTGATCAGGGGCAGCACAGCGGCGAAGACGCTGCCGAATCCGATCAGCAGTACCAGGATGGCCACGGAAAAGCCGATCGCTTCACTGGTCCGGTCGTCAGGTTCGGGACGCGCGAGTTCGCCGAGCGTGCCGCCGTACTCCACGTCAACGCCCGCGGCGCGCATCGGCTGCACCGCGGAGTCCACTCCGTCCAGGTAGGACTGACCGAGTGTGGAGGGCTGGGCGTCGAAACGGACCGTGATGTAGGCGGTCTTGCCGTCGGTGGAGAGGGGACCGACGTTCGGTGTGCCCGCGGGCGGCTTCTGGGGCGAAGTGCCCGGCGCCGGCAGCGGGTTCTGGGCCGACAGCACATGGGGCAGCTTGCCGAGGTCGGTCACCGCCGTCTGCACCTGGCTGCTTACATCGGTGAGCGGTTTCGCGGAGTCGTGCAGCACAATCTGGGCGCTGTAGCCGCCCGCGGACGGCTCATGGGCCTTGAGGACGTCCAGGCCGTCCTGCGACTGGGTGCCCGGCAGCGCGAAGTCGTCGGAGTAGTCGCCGCCGTAGTGCCGATCCAGAACCTGCACTCCGGCCAGGGCCGCCACCCAGAGGACCAGGACCGTCACGAAATGGCGCGCGCACCATTCGCCGGTGCGCTCCAGCAGCCCCTTCCCACGGCGCGAGGTGATCGGGGCGGGCGGGACAGGTGGCTGTGACATGACCTCATTGAAAGTCGTCCGCGCTGCTCCGGCACTCCGGACCGGGGATACGAGTGACCCTGTTCGCGGCACCGCGCACCGGACGGCTCACCGTCCCATTGGGCCCGGTCGCGGACAACGGCCCGTCAGCCGCTGCCGAACCGCTCCCACAGCCGCGGGAAGCGTTCGGCGAGCACCGCGTCGTCGTCGAGGTCGAAGGGTGTGCCCGCCGGCTCCGCCGACTGCACGGGGATCCCCAGGTCGGGCGCGTCGGCGCCGGTCAGCTGCTCGTACGCCTCGTCCGCTGCGTAGCCCAGTTCCTCGCCGTCGCCGTCGATGTCCTCGTCGAAATCGTCCAGCAGCTCCGCCAGGGAGTCCGGCTCGTGCACCGCGCTCTCGAAGATCTCCCGGCCCTGCCCGATGAGCCAGCAGCGGAAGTAGTCGAAAGCGTCGTCGCTCGCCCCGTCGAGCAGCACCGCCGCCGCGCCCCACACGTCCCAGTGGTAGGCGCGGTTGTAGCGGGCCTCGAAGTGCCGTGCGAAGTCCAGCACGGAGTCGGGGTCGAGCTGCAGCAGCCGTTCGACGAGCAGCTCCGCGTGTTCCTCGGGGTCGCCCTCGGCGGCCTCGCGGGTGCTGTCGATGATCTCCCAGAACTCCGTCTCGTCCATCACGGGTCAAGCATCGTGGTTGGCGGGGGCCGTCGCACGCGCAGCATGCCGAAACGCGGCTGTTTCGCAATACGGGGGCTCCGGTCGGCCCAAACCCGACAGAAGGTGTCCGGTTTCCGTGCGACGGTCGGCTCATGACGACGACGAACAAGCCGCTCGGCGGCAGGATCGCACTGGTCGCCGGCGCCACTCGCGGCGCGGGACGTGCCTTGGCCGTGGAACTCGGCGCCGCGGGCGCGACCGTCTATGTGACAGGCCGGACCACCCGCACCAGCGTCAGCGAGGTCGGCCGGCCCACGGAGACCGTCGAGGAGACCGCGGAACTGGTCACGGCGGCCGGCGGCGAAGGCATCGCGGTGCCCACCGACCACCTCGAGCCGGACCAGGTGAGGGCACTTCTCCGGCGCGTCGAACGCGACCACGGACGGCTGGACGTGCTCGTCAACGACCTCTGGGGCGGAAACTTCCTGCTCGACTTCGACACCCGCATGTGGGACGTCGACCTCGAACGCGGGCTGCGGATGTTGGACCTGGGCGTGAGGAGCCACATCATCACCAGCAGCATCGCGCTGCCCCTGCTGGTCCGTGAGCCGGGCGGACTGGTCGTGGAGGTCACCGACGGCACCGCGGAGACCAACAAGGGGTTCCGCGAGAACTTCTACTACGACCTCGCCAAGAACGGTCCGATCCGGATGGCCTTCACCCTCGGCGAGGAGCTGAAGAGTGTCGGCTGCACCGCCGTGGCCGTCACCCCCGGCTTCATCCGCTCCGAGGAGATGCTCGACATCTTCGGCCTCAAGGAGGAGAACTGGCGCGACGGCATCGACAAGCAGAAGCACTGGGCCCTGTCCGAGTCGCCCGTGTACCTGGCGAGGGGCGTCGCGGCGCTCGCCGCCGACCCCGAGCGGTCCCGCTGGAACGGCCGTTCCCTCGACAGCGGCCTGCTCGCCAGGGAGTACGGAGTGACCGACGCGGACGGCAGCCGGCCCGACGTCTGGGGATTCATGATGGCCGAACAGGCGGGCGGCACACCGGCGGTGGAGGACTACCGGTAGAGGTCCCGCAGCGCGGCCGCCGCCCGCGCGAAGCGGTCCCGCAGCTCCGGCGGCCCGAGGACCTCCACCTCGGGCCCCAGGGACAGCAGTTGGCCGTACGCCACGTCCAGCGACTCCACGGGCAGTGTCAGCGTCACCCGCCCCCGGCCGTCCGGCGGACCGGCCGCCGCGAGCGCCTCCTCCGCGGCGGCGTGGTCCGTCACGTACGGCAGTCGGCGCGCGCCGTCCTCGCTCACGCGGACGACGGCCTCCGCGCGGAGGATGGACCGGGCGAACTGCGCGGCGCGTTCCTGCCAGAAGGCCGCCAGCTCGAAGTCCTCGTCCCGTTCGAACCGCTCCCCGTCCGCTTCCACCGACGAGAACCGGTCGATGCGGTAGACCCGCAGCGTGTCGTCCGCCCGCGCGCACAGGTACCAGACACCCGCCTTCAGCACGAGCCCGTACGGTTCCAGCCGCCGTTCCACCTCGGTGTCCCTACGGCGGTACGCGGCCCGTACGCGGCGGTCGTCCCAGACTGCCTCCGCGAGGACCGGCAGCAGTTCGGGGGTCTTCGGCTCCTGGTACCAGCCAGGGGCATCGAGGTGGAAGCGCCGGGCCGCGGATTCGGGCGCGTTCCGCAGCGAGGGGAGCAGCGCCGCGGACACCTTCAGGCGTGCCGCGGACGCCGCGTCCTCGAGTCCCATGTCGCGCAGCGCGCCCGGCAGACCGGACAGGAACAGGGCCTCCGCCTCGTCGCGTCCCAGACCGGTGAGCCGGGTGCGGTACCCGCCTATCAGTCGATACCCGCCGGCCCGGCCCCGGTCCGCGTAGACCGGGACTCCGGCCTCCGACAGGGCGAGCGCGTCGCGGGTGACCGTGCGCTCGGAGACCTCCAGCTCCCGCGCGAGCTCGGCGCCGGTCATGGAGGGCCGCGACTGGAGCAGCAGGACCATCTTGATCAGCCGGGCAGCGCGCATGCCCCCATCATCGCGCAGCGGGTGCCAGCGGTACCTGGAGCTCCGTCACCCACTTCTCCTTGTCCGGCGGGCACTCCAGGTAGACCTCGCGGGCGTAGCCGGCCGAGTGGTGGCCGCCGGCGTCGATCCAGCGGGCCAGGTTCTGCTCGGTGGGCATGATCGTGTCCATCGGGCCGCGGTGCACGATCGTCGCCGCCCGCTCCACGGCGGGGAGTTCGGCGATCTCGAAGTCGGGTCCCGGCTGTGTCTCCACGGAGACCGTGCAC
The DNA here is from genome assembly GCF_056835925.1 of Streptomyces sp. WAC00040. Classification (NCBI taxonomy): domain Bacteria; kingdom Bacillati; phylum Actinomycetota; class Actinomycetes; order Kitasatosporales; family Streptomycetaceae; genus Streptomyces; species Streptomyces sp. WAC00040. The sequence continues at coordinate 339,742 of NZ_JAKQZE010000006.1, read as the reverse complement.
CCGGCGTGCACCACGATGCCGTCGCCGTCCGGCGCGTCCTCGTAGTAGGCGATGCCGGGTCCTGCCGGGGTGACGCCGGCCGCCTTCAGCCGGGTGAACAACTCGTCGTACAGCGGGCCGATCACCGGGCCGATGTGCTCGGGGGCGTAGCTGGCGGCGACGGCGGACAGTTCGGCGACACGGACCGCCGGGGTGCTCTTGAGCATGACGTCCTGGGTGGGCATACGACCCTCACTCTCGATCGACCGGAGCCTCGCCTCGACCTGCGCCAGCCTGGCGGCCGCCGCGGCCATCGCCTCCCGCAGTTCCGCCTCCCGCAGCCTGAGCATCCCGCGCAGTTCCTCCAGGGTCACCTTCTCCTCGAGGATCTGCCGCACCTGCTGAAGCGTGAAGCCGAGGTCCTTGAGGGCGATGACGCGGTTGAGGGTGGCGAGCTGGGCCGCGGAGTAGTAGCGGTAGCCGCTGAAAGGGTCGGTGTGCTCGGGACGCAGCAGCCCGACCGCGTCGTAGTGACGCAGCATGCGGGCCGACACACGGCCGTGCCTGGCGAAGTCTCCGATGGTGAACATGACGTCTCCCAGTGCACGGCTTCACACGGTGTCAAGGTCAAGCATCGGACACGGAAGGCCCCCGCGGGCAGCTGCCCGCGGGGGCCTTCACGAACGAGCGGGCCTACAGGCCGTAGCGCTCGCGGGCCTCCTTCACGGCCGAGGCGGGTACCTCGCCGCGCTTCGCCAACTGGGCCAGCGCCGCGACCGTGATCGAGTGCGCGTCGACACCGAAGTGGCGGCGGGCCGCGTCACGCGTGTCCGACAGGCCGAAGCCGTCCGTGCCGAGCGAGGACCAGTCCTGCTCCACCCACTGGCTGATCTGGTCCGGCACCTGCCGCATCCAGTCGGAGACGGCCAGCACCGGGCCGGGTGCGCCCTCCAGCGCCTGGGTGACGTACGGGGTGCGCTGCTCGCCGCGGAGCAGGGCCGCGTCGGCCTCGAGCGCGTCGCGGCGCAGCTCGCCCCACGAGGTCGCGGACCAGACGTCGGCGGCCACGTCCCAGTCGTCCGCCAGGAGCCGCTGGGCGTCGAGCGCCCAGTGGATCGCCGTGCCGGAGGCGAGCAGCTGGAGCCGCGGGGCGTCCGCGCCGGCCGCGCCCTCCTTGAAGCGGTACAGGCCCTTGACGATGCCTTCCTCGACGCCCTCCGGCATGGCGGGCTGCGGCTTGGGCTCGTTGTAGACCGTGAGGTAGTAGAAGACGTTCGAGTCCTCGCCGGGGGCGGCCTGACCGTACATCCGGCGCAGACCGTCCTTGACGATCACCGCGATCTCGTACGCGAACGCCGGGTCGTAGTTGAGCGACGCCGGATTGGTGGCGGCGATCAGGTGCGAGTGGCCGTCGGCGTGCTGGAGGCCCTCACCGGTCAGCGTGGTGCGGCCCGCGGTGGCGCCGACGATGAAGCCCTTGCCGAGCTGGTCGGCGAGCTGCCACATCTGGTCGCCGGTCCGCTGCCAGCCGAACATCGAGTAGAAGATGTAGAACGGGATCATCGTCTCGCCGTGCGTCGAGTACGACGTGGCGGCGGCGATGAAGTCGGCCATGGCGCCGGCCTCGGTGATCCCCTCGTTGAGGATCTGGCCGTCCTTGGCCTCCTTGTAGTACATCAGCTGGTCACGGTCGACCGGCTCGTACGTCTGGCCCATCGGCGAGTAGATGCCGGCCGACGGGAACAGAGACTCCATACCGAAGGTACGGGCCTCGTCCGGGACGATCGGCACCCAGCGGCGGCCGGTCTGCTTGTCCCGCATCAGGTCCTTGACCAGCCGGACGAAGGCCATGGTCGTGGCCATCTCCTGCTTGCCGGAGCCCTTGTGGAGCGCCTTGAACGCGCGCTCCTCCGGCTGGGGCAGCGGCGCGGAGGCGTGCACCCGGCGGGCCGGGGCGGGGCCGCCGAGGGCCGCGCGGCGCTCCTGGAGGTAGCGGACCTCGGGGGAGTCGGCGCCGGGGTGGCCGTAGGGCACCACACCGCTGTCGAAGGCGCTGTCCGCGATCGGGAGCCCGAGCAGGTCACGCATGCCCTTGAACTCGTCGATCGTCAGCTTCTTCATCTGGTGGTTGGCGTTCTTGGACTCGAAGCCCTTGCCGAGGGTGTGGCCCTTCACCGTCTGCGCGAGGATCACGGTCGGCGCGCCCTTGTGGGCGAGCGCCGCACGGTACGCCGCGTACACCTTGCGGGCCTCGTGGCCGCCGCGGGAGCTGTGGAAGCACTCGGCGATCTTGGCGTCGCCGAGGACCTTCCCGAGCTCGACGAGCGCGGGCTCCGCGCCGAAGAAGTGCTCACGGATGTAAGCCACGTCGCGGGTCGCGTACGTCTGGAACTGCGCGTCCGGGACCTCGCGCAGCCGGCGCACCAGGGCGCCCGTGGTGTCGAGCTGGAACACCTCGTCCCAGGCCGAACCCCACAGCGACTTGACGACGTTCCAGCCGGCGCCGCGGAACTGGGCCTCGAGCTCCTGCACGATCTTGAAGTTGGCGCGGACCGGGCCGTCGAGACGCTGCAGGTTGCAGTTGATCACGAAGGTCAGGTTGTCCAGCTGCTCACGGGAGGCGAGAGCGAGTGCCGCGGTCGACTCGGGCTCGTCCATCTCGCCGTCACCGAGGAACGCCCAGACGTGGGAGTTCGAGGTGTCCTTGATGCCGCGGCCCTGGAGGTAGCGGTTGAAGCGCGCCTGGTAGATCGCCGACAGCGGGCCGAGGCCCATGGAGACGGTGGGGAACTCCCACAGCCAGGGCAGCCGGCGCGGGTGCGGGTACGAGGGGAGGCCCTTGCCGCCGGCCTCCTGGCGGAAGTTGTCGAGGTGGTCCTCGGTGAGCCGGCCGTCGAGGAACGCGCGGGCGTAGATGCCCGGGGAGGCGTGGCCCTGGATGTAGAGCTGGTCGCCGGAGCCGTCTCCCTCCTTGCCGCGGAAGAAGTGGTTGAAGCCGGTCTCGTAGAGCCAGGCCGCGGACGCGAAGGTGGCGATGTGGCCGCCGACGCCGTGCTTGGATCCGCGGGTCACCATGGCCGCGGCGTTCCAGCGGTTCCAGGCGGTGATCCGGGCTTCCATCGCCTCGTCGCCGTCGAAGGCGGGCTCGGCGGAGGTGGGGATGGTGTTGACGTAGTCCGTCTCCAGCAGGCGGGGCAGGGCCACACCGGCCTTCTCGGCGTGCTGGAGCGTGCGGCGCATCAGATACGCGGCGCGGTGCGGGCCTGCGTGCTCCGCGACGGCGTCGAGGGACGCCGCCCACTCGGCGGTTTCCTCGGCGTCGCGGTCCGGGAGCTGGTCGAGCTCGCTCGGAAGCTTGCCTACGGGGTCGGTCATGATCGCCGCCTTCCGGACAGGAGGGGGGTTGAGATAAGGGGGTGCCGTGTCTGGCAGGACAGGGCGACGGGTCTGGTGGACCCGGGGACGACTGTAAGTCTCTGATCGATGATCGATCAAAGCCTGGGCTGAAATTGGCATCGGGTGCCTCAAAAGTGGGCACGCTGTGCCGCGACGAAAGGGTCTAATCGGGCACCTAAATGCACGTTCGAGCAGGCACGGCGCCAACCGTGCAGCCGACGCAGGACCGGCCGCGTGCCCGCCGTCGCGTGCGAAGAGCTACGGGCGCTGAACCGGCCGTGACCCGGCTACGCGCGCGGGGCGCAGCCGAGGACGTGCGCCTTCACCAGCGAGCCGATCTGCGGGTCGCGCCTGCGGAAGGCCTCGACCAGGTCCTGGTGCTCCTCCGCGTACGACTTCTGCACCGTGCCCAGCCAGCGGATCGACAGGGCCGTGAAGACCTCGATCCCCAGGCCCTCCCAGGTGTGCAGGAGGACGCCGTTGCCCGCGGCCCTGACCAGCTCCCTGTGGAAGGCCACGGTGTGCCGGACCTGCCCCGCCGAGTCCCCGGTCCGGTCCGCCTCGTACAGCGCCGCCACGTGCGGCTCCAGCGTCGTGCAGTCCTCCGCGAGGCGCCCCGCGGCGAGTTCGGCCGCGATCTGCTCCAGACCCGCCCGCACCGGGTAGCTCTCCTCCAGGTCCGCGGCCGTCAGATTCCGTACCCGCACACCCTTGTTGGGTGCCGACTCGATCAGCCGCAGCGACTCCAGCTCGCGCAGTGCCTCACGCACCGGCGTCTGGGAGACCTCGAGTTCGGTGGCGATGCGGCGCTCGACGATCCGTTCCCCCGGCTTCCAGCGCCCGCTGACGATCCCCTCCACGATGTGCTCGCGGATCTGATCGCGCAGCGAGTGGACGACGGGGATGGTCATGGAGCGCTCCTTAAAGCCGCGTCGACCTGTGGCCCTTAGACAATACGGCTGCGCCCCCGCCCGGAAGTACTCCCGGGCGGGGGCGCAGCAGGTGAGGCTGGTTACAGCGGTGCCGCTCAGAGGCCGAGCTCGACCTCGAACTCACCGGCCTCCAGGATCTGCTTGACCGTCGTCAGGTAGCGGGCGGCGTCGGCGCCGTCCACCAGACGGTGGTCGTAGGAGAGCGCGACGTACGTCATGTCGCGGATCGCGATCGTCTCACCGAGGTCCGGGTGGTTCACGACCACCGGGCGGCGGACCGTGGCACCGATGCCCAGGATGGCGACCTGGTTCGGCGGCACGATGATCGTGTCGAACAGCGCACCGCGCGAGCCGGTGTTGCTGATGGTGAAGGTCGCCCCGGCGAGGTCGTCCGGCGTGATCCTGCTGGCGCGCACGGCGCCGGCGAGCTCGGCGGTCTTCTTGGCGATACCGGCGAGGTTCAGGTCGCCCGCACCCTTGATCACCGGCGTCATCAGACCCTTCTCGGAGTCCACGGCGATGCCGATGTTCTCCGAGTCGAAGTACGTGATGGTGCCCTCGGCCTCGTTGATCCGGGCGTTGACGACCGGGTGGGCCTTCAGCGCCTGGGCGGCGGCCTTGACGAAGAACGGCATCGGGGAGAGCTTGACGCCCTCACGGGCCGCGAACGCGTCCTTCGCACGGGCGCGCAGCTTCATCAGCTTGGTGATGTCGACCTCGACGACCGAGGTCAGCTGCGCCTGGTCGTGCAGCGCCTTCATCATGTTGTCGCCGATGACCTTGCGCATGCGGGTCATCTTGACCGTCTGACCGCGCAGCGGGGACGTCTCGAGCTTCGGCGCCTTGGCCGCGGCCGGAGCGGCAGCGGGGACAGGCGCCTGCGCGGCGGCCTTGGCGGCCTCCGCGGCGGCGATGACGTCCTGCTTGCGGATACGGCCACCGACGCCGGTGCCCTTGACCGAACCGAGGTCGACGCCGTTCTCGGCGGCGAGCTTACGGACCAGCGGGGTCACGTACGCGTCGCTCGCCTCGACGGCGGCGGGCGCGGCGGGAGCCGCCGGGACCTGGGCGGGCGCGGCGGGAGCCGGCGCGGGAGCCGGAGCCTGGGCCGGCGCGGGGGCCGGAGCCGCCGGAGCCGGAGCCGGAGCAGGGGCGGCAGCGGGAGCCGGCGTGGGGGCCGGGGCGGCGGGCGCGGGGGCCGGAGCAGGAGCCGCAGCCGCCGGCGCGGGGGCCGGAGCAGCGGCCGGCGCGGGGGCGGCGGCCGGAGCCGCACCCTTCGCACCGATGACGGCCAGCTTGGCGCCGACCTCCGCCGTCTCGTCCTCCGCGACCACGATCTCCAGCAGCACGCCGGAAGCCGGGGCCGGGATCTCGGTGTCGACCTTGTCGGTGGAGACCTCGAGCAGCGGCTCGTCCTCCGTGACCTCCTCGCCGACCTCCTTCAGCCAGCGGGTCACGGTGCCCTCGGTGACGCTCTCGCCGAGCGCCGGAAGGACGACGTCGGTGCCCTCGGCCGAGCCACCGCCGGCCGCGGCCTGCGCGGTCGGGGCGGGAGCCGGGGCGGCAGCCTCGGTGGACGGCGCGGCCTGCGGGGCCTCCTGGGCGGGCGCGGGCGTCTCGGCCGGAGCCGGGGCGGGCGCCGCGGCCTCGGCGGCGGCCGGGGCAGGGGCGGCAGCGGGGGCGCCGCTGCCGTCGTCGATGACGGCCAGCTCGGCGCCGACCTCTACGGTCTCGTCCTCGGCGACCTTGATGGAAGCCAGGACACCGGAGGCGGGGGCGGGGATCTCGGTGTCGACCTTGTCGGTCGACACCTCGAGCAGCGGCTCGTCGGCCTCGACGCGCTCTCCCTCGGCCTTCAGCCAGCGGGTGACAGTGCCCTCGGTGACGCTCTCACCGAGCGCCGGAAGGGTTACGGAAACCGCCATGGTTTCAGTTGCTCCTTAACGATGTGCGGAAGTGGTCTGTCGCGCCCGTAACTGACTAGTCGTGGGAGTGCAGCGGCTTGCCGGCCAGGGCCAGGTGGGCCTCGCCGAGCGCCTCGTTCTGCGTCGGGTGCGCGTGGATGAGCTGCGCGACCTCGGCCGGCAGAGCCTCCCAGTTGTAGATCAGCTGAGCTTCACCGACCTGCTCGCCCATACGGTCACCGACCATGTGGACGCCGACCACGGCACCGTCCTTGACCTGGACGAGCTTGATCTCGCCCGCGGTCTTGAGGATCTTGCTCTTGCCGTTGCCCGCGAGGTTGTACTTCAGGGCGACGACCTTGTCCGCACCGTAGATCTCCTTGGCCTTGGCCTCGGTGATGCCGACGGAGGCGACCTCGGGGTGGCAGTACGTCACCCGCGGCACGCCGTCGTAGTCGATCGGGACGGTCTTCAGACCGGCCAGCCGCTCCGCCACCAGGATGCCCTCGGCGAAGCCGACGTGCGCGAGCTGGAGGGTCGGGACCAGGTCACCGACCGCGGAGATGGTGGGCACGTTGGTCTGCATGTACTCGTCGACCAGGACGTAGCCGCGGTCCATCGCGACGCCCTGCTCCTCGTAGCCGAGGCCCTGGGAGACCGGACCGCGGCCGATGGCGACCAGGAGGACCTCCGCCTCGAAGGTCTTGCCGTCGGCGAGCGTGACGCGCACGCCGTCCTGGGTGTACTCGGCCTTCTCGAAGAAGGTGCCCAGGTTGAACTTGATGCCGCGCTTGCGGAAGGCGCGCTCCAGCAGCTTCGAGCTGTTCTCGTCCTCGACCGGCACGAGGTGCTTGAGGCCCTCGACGACGGTGACGTCGGTACCGAAGGACTTCCACGCGGAGGCGAACTCGACGCCGATGACGCCGCCGCCCAGGATGATCGCGGACTTCGGAACACGGTCCAGGACCAGCGCGTGGTCCGAGGAGATGATGCGGTTGCCGTCGATGTCCAGACCCGGCAGGGACTTCGGCACGGAGCCGGTCGCCAGGAGGACGTGGCGGCCCTGCACACGCCGGCCGTTCACGTCGACGGAGGTGGGGGAGGACAGCCGGCCCTCACCCTCGATGTAGGTCACCTTGCGGGAGGCGACCAGACCCTGCAGACCCTTGTAGAGGCCCGAGACGACCTCGTCCTTGTACTTGTGAACGCCGGCGATGTCGATGCCCTCGAAAGAGGTCTTGACACCGAACTGGTCGGCTTCACGAGCCTGGTCCGCGATCTCGCCGGCGTGCAGCAGAGCCTTCGTGGGGATGCAGCCGTTGTGCAGGCAGGTGCCGCCGAGCTTGTTCTTTTCGATCAGTGCGACGTCCAGGCCCAGCTGAGCTCCGCGCAGCGCCGCAGCGTAACCGCCGCTACCACCGCCGAGGATCACTAGGTCGAAAACGGTGCTGGCGTCGTTCGCCACGTCACGTCCTCCATGCATGTGCGCCGTTCGCCGGGCCCCCGTCTCGGGAGATGACCGGCCGGTCGGCTGGTGTTCGGCCGCTGTCTCTTCGGCCCTGTGGTGGGGCCCTGTCCTGCCGAGAACCCATCTTCGCACTTGTTGACGGACGGCGGGACGCGGGGCCGGAGCTTGAGATGGTGAGCTTGAGCGCTTTTCCCCGTTACCGGGGCGTAGCGGGGGCGGGCCCGGGGCACGGGGGCGGGGCGGGGAACAGGCGCCGCGCGGCGGCACCCGCGGCCCCGCCCCGTGCCGACCGTCAGCCCAGGTCGCCCGCGGCCGTCCGCTCCGCCAGCTTCACCAGCGTGCGGATCGACGACCCGGTGCCGCCCTTCGGCGTGTAGCCGAACGGCGCGCCCTCGTGGAACGCGGGGCCCGCGATGTCCAGGTGCGCCCAGGTGATGCCCTCGCCCACGAACTCCTTCAGGAACAGGCCGGCCACCAGGCCGCCGCCCATGCGCTCACCCATGTTCGCGATGTCGGCGGTCGGCGAGTCCATGCCCTTGCGCAGCTCCGAGGGGAGCGGCATCGGCCAGGACGCCTCGCCGACCTCCTCGGCGATCTCGTGGATCGAGGTACGGAACGCGTCGTCGTTCGCCATGATGCCGAACGTGCGGTTGCCGAGCGCCAGCACCATCGCACCGGTCAGCGTCGCCACGTCCACGATCGCGTCCGGGTTCTCCTCGGACGCCCTCGTCAGCGCGTCCGCGAGCACCAGACGGCCCTCGGCGTCGGTGTTGAGGACCTCGACCGTCTTGCCGCTGTACATGCGCAGCACGTCGCCGGGGCGGGTGGCCGAGCCGGACGGCATGTTCTCTGCGAGGGCCAGCCAGCCGGTGACGTTGACGGCGAGACCGAGCCGGGCCGCCGCGACGACAGCGGCGAACACGGCGGCCGCGCCGCTCATGTCGCACTTCATCGTCTCGTTGTGGCCGGCCGGCTTCAGGGAGATGCCGCCGGAGTCGTAGGTGATGCCCTTGCCGACGAGCGCGAGCGTCTTCGCGCCCTTGGAGTGCGTGTAGGAGAGCTTGACCAGGCGCGGCGGGTTCTGGGAGCCCTGGCCGACGCCGAGGATGCCGCCGAAGCCGCCCTTGGCGAGCGCCTTCTCGTCGAGCACCTGCACCTTGATGCCGTGCTCCTTGCCGGCGGCCGTGGCCACGGCGGCGAAGGCCTCGGGGGTGAGGTCGTTCGGCGGGGTGTTGACCAGGTCGCGGGCGCGGTTGATCTCCTCGGTGAGCGCGACCGCGCGCTCGGCGGCGGCCTTGAACGCCTTGTCACGCGGCTTGGCGCCCAGCAGGGCGACCTCGGCCAGCGGCTTCTTCGCACCGTTCTCGCCGGCAGTTCCCTGGTACGCGGTGAAGGCGTACGCGCCGAGCAGCGCACCCTCGGCGATGGCCTCAGCGTCCTCCACGGACTCTATGGGCAGCGCGAAAGCGGCCTTCTTGGCACCGGACAGCGCACGCGCCGCGGCACCGGCCGCACGGCGCAGCGCCTCGGTGCCGTACTCCTCGCCGTCCTCGGGGGCCGCGCCCAGACCGACGGCCAGCACGACCGGGGTCTTCAGGCCGGCGGGCGCGGGGAGCTTGGTGACCTCGCCCTCGCCACCGCCGGCGCCGAGGGTCTCCAGGACGGAGGCCAGCTTGCCGTCGAACGCCTTGTCCACGGCCTCGGCGCCCGGCGCGACCACCGGGCCCTTGGCGCCCTTCGCGACGCCGACGACGAGGGCGTCCGCGCGCAGCGTCGCAGCGCCTGCAGTGCTGAGAGTGAGAGCAGTCACGGTGGTGAAATCTCGCTTCCGTTGAGTTCCGAGGGTGCGGCGAGGGCGGATCGACACCCCACACCGGACAAGAGCCTACGCGCGGCCGTATGTATCGCTCACGGCGGCGGCGGTTCACTCGTGCGTGGTGTCTCTTTCATGTTCGGCCCGGAGGTTGTCACCGCTCGGCCACACTCACCACATTCCGGCAACGGGGCGCGGGGCCCCGTTGCGTCATCGGCACAGAACTTCCCTGCGCCCGCAGGGCGTTGGGGAAGCGTGCGAGGGGGGAACCACATGGAGCAGCAGGGCGCGCACGAGGCGGGACGCCGGCACGGGACCGAGGCGGGGACGTCCGGTGGGGCCGTGACGGCCCCCGGGGCCGACCCCGGCGGGCGGGCTGCCGGGGCCGCCGGAGCCCGTGGGACCGGAAGACGGTCCCGCGCCGGGACCGGGGCCAGTGGCCGGCACGGAGTTCCCGGGGTCACCGGGAAGCGGCGCGCGGCGGCCCGGCCGTGGTCCGGACGCGCCGCCGGCGGCCGGTTCGCCGTCGCCGCGACCGCCGCCGTCACGCTCGCGGGGATCCTGCCCGCCTCGCAGGCGGCCGCCGCGCCGGTGCCCCGGATCGACCTCGTGGTGCTCGTCGTCGACGACGGGAGCGCGGCCGTCGACGCGATCGTCTCCGAACTGGCGGGCACCGGCGTGCCCCACCGGACGCTGGACCTGAACGACCCGGCCCGCCCCCGGGTCGACGCCTCCTTCCTCAGCGACACCGTGGACGGCCGCCCGCGCGCCAGGTTCCAGGGGGTCGTCGTGCCCGACGAGGACCCGTTCGGCGCGGACACCGCCGCCGGGGCCGCGGAGAACGCCGCCCTCTTCACGTACGAGCGGACCTTCGGTGTCCGGCAGGTCGACGCCTACACGTGGTCGCACCCTGGTGTGGGGCTGGAGTACGTCGACAACGGCGGTTACGCCGGCGTGCTGGACGGCGCGCGCAGCGCGGTGACCGCCGCCGGCCGTTCCGGAGTGTTCGGATACCTCGACGGACCCGTCACCTTCGAGGACAACTCGCCGCTCGTCGCCGAGAGCTACGGCTACGCGGGCCGCCCCCGCGAAGGATTCACCAGCCTCCTCGACACGCCCGTCGGCGACGGCTCCTCACGCGCGAGCCTGATCGGCGAGTACACGCACGACGGCCGCAGCGAGCTGGTGGTCACCTTCGCGTACAACCGGCACCAGCGGCAGTTCCGGGTCCTCGCGCGCGGCATCGTCGAATGGCTCACCCAGGGCGTCCACCTCGGGCAGAGCCGCAACTACTTCTCCGTCCACGTCGACGACGTCTTCGCACCCGACGCACGCTGGGACACCGCCCGCGACTGCACCCCCGGCGACATCGACTGCCCGGGCGGCGGCGACGGGGCGGGCGTGCCGATCCGGATGACCGCGGCCGACGCCGCGCACGCGGCCGCCTGGCAGCGGAGCGCCGGTTTCACCCTCGACATGGTCCACAACGCGGGCGCCGGCGAGGAGTGGAAGGCGGAGCACGCGGGCAGCGATCCGCTCACCGACCGGCTGCTCGCCGACAGGACGCAGTACCGCTGGATCAACCACACCTACACCCATCCCTTCCTCGGCTGTGTGCAGGACGCGTCCACGGTGCCCTGGAAGTGCGCGACGGACACGGCGGGCAACACCCGCTGGGTCGGCCGCGCCGAGATCTCCGCGCAGATTCGCGACAACCACGACTGGGCCGTGCGCAAGGGCCTCCCCGTCGACCGCACCGAACTCGTCACCGGCGAGCACTCCGGCCTGAAGACCCTGCCGCAGCAGCCGGTGGACAATCCGAACCTCGCCGGCGCCCTCGCCGACAACGGGGTGAAGTGGATCGCGAGCGACAACTCCCGCGAGCCGCGGCAGCACCCGGTCGGCGCCGCGCAGACGGTGCCCCGGCACCCCATGAACGTGTACTACAACGTCGGCACGGCGGCCGAGATGACCGACGAGTACAACTGGATCTACACGGCCGCCGACGACGGCGGCAGCGGGGTCTGCGAGACCGACCCCGCCTCCACCTGCCTGCCCGAACCCCTCGACACCGCCACCGGCTACGCCACGCACATCGTGCCGCAGGAGGCGCGCACCGCCCTCGGCCACGTCGTCGCAAACGATCCCCGCCCGCACTACGCGCACCAGTCCAACCTCGCCGAGGAACGCCTCCTGTATCCCGTGCTCGACAGGGTGCTGGCCGACTACCGCGCCCTGTTCACCGACAGCGCCCCGGTCGTCAACCCCAGCCAGCGGGAGGCCGGTACGGAACTCCAGCGGCGCGCCGCGTGGGAGCGGGCGCTCGCGGACGGCAGGGTCACCGCCTACCGCATCGGCGGCACGGTCACCGTGAAGGCGCCATCCGGTGTCGCCGCACCGGTCACCGCACCGGACGGCACCCGCAGGCAACGGCTTCTGACCACCGCGGTGTTCGGCTCCGCCTACGCCGGGACGCGCTCCGAGTGGGCCACGCCCGAACTGCTCCAGTCGGCGATCACGCTCAGGCTGCCGTCCTGACCGACGGCACGAAACGGGCACCGCCGACCACCGTCCTGGGGGGACACCATCCATGCCGAGCTGCGGCCGTCATGTCACCATGCTCACCGAAGGCACCTATCCGCACGCACACGGCGGCGTCTCCACCTGGTGCGACCAACTGCTGCGCGGAATGCCGGAGGTCGATTTCCAGCTCGTCTCCCTCACCGGCGGCGGACGCGAGCCGGTCACCTGGGAGATGCCGCGGAACGTCTACCGGCACACGGTGTTTCCGCTGTGGGGACCGGAGCCGGCCCCCCGCCGGCTGCCTCGAGGGGAACGCGAACGCTTCCTCGGCGTCTACGAACACCTCCTGCTGTCGATCCTCGACCCGTCGGCCGGCTGCGACTTCGGCGAGGCGCTGGACGGCCTCGCCGGCTACGCACGCGCCGGGCAGCTGACGACGGCGCTCCGCTCCGAGTCCGCGCTGCGGTCCCTGATGTGGACATGGTCCATGCCGCACCTGGAGCTGTCTGCGGCACGGCCCACCGTGCACGACGGCCTCACCGCCCTCGACCTGCTGGAGCACACCCTCCGGCCGCTCGCCGCCCGGATACCCGACGACTCCGTCGCCCACGCCGTCAGCGGCGGCCTTGCCACCCTGCCGGCGCTGGCCGCCCAGCACTTCGACGGTGTGCCGTTCCTGCTCACCGAGCACGGCATCTACCTCCGCGAGCGCTACCTCTGGTCCCGCGGCGAGGGACAGCCGGCGCCGGTGAAGGCGCTGATGCTGGGCTTCTACCGCGAGCTCAGCGCGCTCGGCTACCGGCGCGCCGACCTCATCACCCCGTGCAACCAGTACAACCGGCGGTGGGAGAAGCGGGGTGGCGCGCCCGACGACCGCGTCCGCACCGTCTACAACGGGGTCGATCCGCACGCCTTCCCCGACGCCGGCCCCGAGCCGGACGTGCCGACCATCGCCTGGGCCGGCCGCATCGACCCCATCAAGGACCTCCGGACACTGATCCGGGCCTACGCGATGGTGCGCGCCGAACTCCCCGACGTACGGCTCCGGCTGTTCGGCGGCGTCCCCGCCGGCGGCGAGGCGTACCGCACGCGGATGGAGAAACTCGCCGCCGAGCTGGGCGTCGTGGACGGGATCAGCTGGGAGGGGCGGGTCGGCGACGTGGCCCGCGCCTACGCGTCGGGGAGCGTGGTGCTGCTCTCCTCGATCAGCGAAGGGTTCCCCTTCTCGCTCATCGAGGCGATGTCGTGCGGCCGTGCCACCGTGTCCACCGACGTCGGCGGGGTCCGGGAGGCGGTCGGCGACACCGGCCTGGTCGTACCGCCGCGTGAGCCCGCGCTGATGGCGGAGGCGACGCTCGGCCTGTTGCGTGACGCCGCACGGCGGGCCGAGTTCGGCCGGCTCGCCCGTCAGCGGGTCGTCGACCGGTTCACGCTCCGGCGCTCGGTGGACGCGTTCCGCCGGATCTACCTCGAACTGGCCGGGTTCCCGGAGCCGGTTCCGCCGGTCGCGGAGTTCGCGGAGTTCGCGGGGATCGCGGAGACCGCCTCGATCGCGGAGGCGGCCCTGCGATGACCGGAGCGCCTCCCGCGGCACCGGCCGACCCGTTCGGTGAACTCGCCCACCGCATGGACGGCTTGATCGCCCGTGCCGTCCACCCCGACGAGATCGCCGCCGTCCTCGAATCGGACGGCATGACGGACGACCACATCCGCCGCATCTACGGCCGCGCCGACTCGTTCGCGCTCGCGGAGGCACTCTACGAGAGGGTCCCCCGCCGCTACCCCGATCCTGCGCCGCCCGCCGCCGACCCGTGGTGGACCGGGCTCCACGGCTGCCTGCTGCGCGGCCTCGTCTTCGCCCTTCCGGGCCTCGCGTACGTGCTGGGCGCCCCGCTGCTCGAGAGCGCGGAACTCGGCCCGCTGCTGGCCGGCGCGCTCACCGGCTGGGCCTGGAACCAGGCGCTGTCCCACCGGGCCCACTCCTGGCTGGCACTCGGCGACCGGTCCGCCGCGCTCCGCTGCCTGCGCGCGGGCACCGCGGCGGGCGCCCTGCTGAGCACAGCGGCGGCGGGCGTGTGCGCCGAACAGGGCCAGTGGCAGGCCGCGGTGTTCGCGTCGGTGCAGGCGCTGTACGTGTCGGCGGCGACGGTCCTGATGGTGCTGGGCCACGAACGCGCGCTGCTGCGCGCGCTCCTGCCGACGGCCGGGGGCCCGGTCGTGACCCTGCTCCACGATCTGCCGCCGTGGTCCCGGACGGCGCTCCTGCTGGTGTCCCTCGCGGCGGCCACGGTCCTGGCGGTCCGCGCCACGCGCCCCGAGCCGGGCGCGACCGGCGGTGTCCGTCGACCGGCCCGGCGGGCGCGGGCCCTGACCGGAGCTCCGACGGCACGGGCCCGGCCGCCCCAAAGGCCGCGGGTCCTCGCGTCCCTGCCCTACGGGGTGTTCGGACTCGGTGCCGGAACCCTGGTGCTGTACACCGCTCTCGGGGACGTGCTCGCGGGCCGTACGGGCGCGGCTGTCGCCGCACCCGCCGCCGTGGCGCTGACCTTGAGCATGGGCCCCGCCGAATGGCTGCTTTGCCGCTTCCGCGGCGGGACCGTCGCCGGGCTGAGCGTGAGCACCACACGCGGCGACTTCCGCCGGTGCACCGCCGCCGTCCTCGCGGAGTGTCTCTGCGGATATCTCGCGATCCTGTTCGCCCTCGCGGTGGCCGGGACCGTGCTGTGGCCCGGCGCGCCGGCGCTCGGCGGGGTGAGGTCGGCCACCCTGCTGCTCGTCGGCGCGGTGCTGTGGACCGGTCTGCTGCTCCAGTCGTCCCGAGCGGCGAACCCGGCCGCGGCGGTCTGCGCCGGGGCCGCCGCCCTGCAGACCCTCGGGCTGCTCACCGGCACCGGCAGCCCCGCGACGGTCGGGCTGTGCGTGGCCGCCGTGTCGGCCTCCGTGCTCGCCGTACTCGTCTGTGTTCTGCTGGGCCGTGCCACCGCCCACCGCCTCTGACCCGGGAAGCGCCCGTGAAAAGCCTGTTGGTGCCGTTCTACGAGCACCCGGCCGACCGGCCGGACGCCTGGGACGCCGTCGTCGCGGCCGCGTCCCACCTCTACGGCGTCATTCTCAATCCGGCCGACGGGCCCGGCACTTCACGCGACCCCGCCTTCGTGGCGGTCGCCGACCGGCTGCGGCGGGCGGGAGTGCGCGTGCTCGGTTACACCGACACGGACTACGGCCGCCGCCCGCACGCCGACGTCGCGCGGGACCTGCTGCTCCACCGGGACTGGTACGGCGCCGACGGCGCGTTCCTCGACCAGGTCTGCTCCGGGGCCGAGACCATGGCCCACTACCGGCGGCTTGCGACGGAAGCCAGGTCGGCGGGCGTGGCCACCGTGGCGCTCAACCACGGTGTGCACCCCGACGAGGGCTACGCCGAGTTCGCCGATCTGCTCGTGACCTTCGAGGGCCCGTGGGACGCGTACCGGGCCGCCGGCATCCCGTCATGGACCGCGGCCCACCCGCCGGAACAGTTCTGCCATCTCGTCTACGCGGCCCCGCCCGGGGCCCGCGCCGGCGCTGCGGTCCACTGCGTCGTCCCGGGAACCGGCGCCCACCCCTGGGGCACCCTCCCGCGCCATCTGGAGCCCGTCCTGTGAAACGTTCGCCCTTCCTCCTGCCGGTCCTGTCGCTGTTCCTGCTCGCGGGATGTACGAGCGCGCCCGACGACGGCGCGGGCGGACCGACGCTCCCTCCCCGGCCGGTGAGGCCCGCCGGGGAGCGGTGGCTGCCCGGTCCCGGCCTGGCGTGGCAGTGGCAGCTCAGCGGCCGCCTCGACCCGACCGTCGACGTGCCTGTCTACGACATCGACGGCTTCGATCACCCGGCCTCCGCCGTCGCCGACCTGCACCGCCGCGGCCGCAAGGTCATCTGCTACCTCTCCACCGGCGCCTGGGAGGACTTCCGCCCCGACGCCGACCGTTTCCCGAAGTCGCTGCTCGGCCGCGGCAACGGCTGGGAGGGCGAGCGCTGGCTCGACATCCGCCGCACCGACGTCCTCGAACCGCTCATGGCCGAACGCCTGGACATGTGCAGGGACAAGGGCTTCGACGCGGTGGAGCCCGACAACATGGACGGCTACGCCAACCGCACCGGCTTCCCCCTCACGGCCGGCGACCAGCTCCGCTACAACCGCCTGATCGCCCGCCTCGCCAAGGAACGCGGCCTGTCCGTCGGCCTCAAGAACGACCTCGACCAGATCCCCGAACTGGTCGGCGACTTCGACTTCGCGGTCAACGAACAGTGCGCCGAGTACGACGAGTGTGCGGCGCTCAGCCCGTTCGTCCGCGCGGGCAAGGCGGTCTTCCACGTCGAGTACGAGCTGCCGACACGGGAGTTCTGCCCCACGACGCGGGCGCTCGGCCTCAGCTCGATGCTGAAGAACTACGACCTGGGGGTGTGGCGCGAGCCCTGCCCGTGACCGGGCGGGTCAGCGGGAGAGTACGTAGCAGCTGGCCACCGGGACGCCGCCCTCGCCCCAACCGTCCTCGCCGGGCCAGGTGAACCAGTATTGGTCCTTCTTGACGGACTCCCGGGTCCAGAGGTCGGGCGCCGCCCCGAACGCCTGCCCGCACTTCTCGCTCGCGTGCCGCTTCGCCTCCTCGGCGCCCGGGTGTTCGAGGGAGAATGTCCAGTGGCCGAACACGCGGGCGTCGTGGGGCTGTTCGCACGGGATGGCCACGACCATGTCGAGTACCCGCGTCCCGGTGTTGAGGTCGGCGCATGCGCCGGGCTTCAGTTCGCCGATGGGCCTGACGGTTTCCTTGGCGGGCAGGTTCCGCTCGGACGCCGGCGGCATGGCCGGCGGCGAGGCCCCGAGGCCGCTCACCACCAGGGTGGCGTGCAGGCCGGTGATCGGGCCGAGGGCGCTGTCCTTCCTGTCGAGCAGGGCGGACAGGTCTGCCTCCGCCCGGGTGATCCGGCCCTGCGCGTCCACTGCCAGGGTGAGCGTGACCGGCGCGTCGGTGACGTCCGGGATCGATCTGACCAGTTCTTTGCGAAGGTCCGGGGAGAACATGCCGAGGGCGTTGAAGGCCGTCAGTTTCGCCCGGTACACACGGCCTCCGCCGTCGCCCGCCGACTGCTTCACGTCCTGGGCGCCCGACACGATCTCCAGCATCGTGCCGCCGAAGGCCGCTTCCGCGCCGCGCAGCGCGTCGATCGTGCCCCCGCTGCCGAAGGGGTCCGACTCGTCGTAGCGCAGCCAGTAGGCGGCCTCGCCGGAACGGATCCGGATGGTGGCCGGGTCGATCGCGACACGCGACCGGGCGGGCGAGCGGCCTTCACCGAGCCGGGTGCCGAGGAGCGCGTCCTGGGCCTCTGCGGGCAGGCCCTCGGCGACCTTCCAGGCCAGGGAGCCCGACGCGCGGCCGCCGGGGAAGTCCAGCCGTCCCTCGGACGTCTGCGTGGTGTCACCGTGCTCCGAAGTGAACGTCAGCGTCTGCGTGAAGCTCGCGGTGGCCGCCGCCTGCGTGGCGAGCAGCGCCTGGCGCGGTTGCTGTTGCAGGGACGCGTCGAAGACCGGGTGCGCGGGGGCCTGCTCCTTCGCGGAGCAGGCGGTCAGAAGCACGCCGGCCGCAGCGGCCGCGGCGAGTATCGGAAGACGAGGACGTGTGATCACGTCGTTTGGACCGCCCACTTTCCGGTGGGGTTGTACGCCCCAGGGTCAAGGAACGGGAAAATGTCAGCTCAAGGTCAGCGCCACCAGTGCCACCGTGCCCGCCGTCTCCGCGAGCGCCCCGAACACATCGCCCGTCACTCCGCCGAAGCGGCGCACGCAGTGCCGCAGCAGGAAATGGGCGGCCAGCAGACCGGCCGCCACCGCGAGTGCGTGGTGCAGTGCCCCGTACGGGCCGAAGATCGCGCCCGCGCCCACCGCGCAGAGGCCCACGACGGCGCTCACGGCGAGCCCGGCGCGCAGTGGAACAGCCCCCGCGACGGCGGCCCCGAGGCCCTCGGGACGGGCCGGCGGGACACCGGGCCGGCAGGCGAGGGTCAGCGCGAGACGGGCGGTCACGGCAGTAAGCGCCGCGGCCGTCGCGCCCAGAGCCCAGCTCCGCGCGTACAGTTCGGCCAGCGCCGCGACCTGCCCGAGCAGCACGAACAGCAGCGAGATCACGCCGAACGGTCCGATGTCGGACTGCTTCATGATGCGCAGCGCGTCCTCCGCGGGCCTGCCGCTGCCGAGCCCGTCCGCCGTGTCCGCGAGCCCGTCGAGATGCAGCCCCCGGGTGAGCACGGCCGGAACCGCCGCCGTGGCCACCGCGGCCAGGAGCGGCCCCGAACCCAGCAGTGCCAGGAGCCCGCCGGCCGCCGCGGCGGACAGCCCGACCACGAGCCCCGCGAGCGGCGCGCACAGCATCCCGGCACGCGCGGCGTCGCGGTCCCAGCGGGTGACGCGGACGGGGAGCACGGTGAGGGTACCGAAGGCGAAACGTATGCCGTGCGCAGAGGCCGCGGCGGCGGTCCGAGGAGTCATCGCGCGAAGGGTAGCCCGAGCCCCGTGACGGTAAATTGCGCATAACGGGCGAAGTGTCCTGAACGGGAGCGGGTGGCATGGGTCACTGGTTTTACCGCAACATCCTGGAACCCGGAAAACTGCCGATGCTGCTCGCGCTGGCCTCGTTCGTGGTCACGTTCATCAGCACCCGGATGGTCACCCGGCTGATCAGGGCGGGCAAGGGGCCGTTCAAGAACGTCACTCCGGGCGGCATGCACATCCACCACGTGGTGCCCGGGGTCCTCCTCACCGTGGTCGGCGGCTTCGGCGCCGTGGGCAGCGGCAGACACGGCGTCGGAGCCGCCGTCTGCGCGGTGATCTTCGGGATGGGAGCCGGGCTGGTCCTCGACGAGTTCGCCCTGATCCTCCATCTGGACGACGTCTACTGGACCGAAGAGGGCCGCAAGAGCGTCGAGGTCGTCGTGATGGCCACAGCCTTAGCGCTGCTGGTACTCGGCGGCTCCGTGCCGCTCGGCGTCGACGGGCTGACGCCGGACGAACGCGAGAACCGAGCCGTCGTGATCCTCACCGTGGTGGGAAACCTGCTCTTCGCCCTGATCGCCCTCCTCAAGGGCAAGGCCAGGATGGGCCTGCTCGGCGTGCTCGTGCCGGTGGTGGCACTGGTCGGTGCGGTACGGCTGGCCCGCCCCGAGTCGTACTGGGCCCGCAGGTTCTACCGGCGCCGCCCGAAGGCCCGTGCCAGGGCGCGACTGCGTT
This sequence comes from Streptomyces sp. WAC00040, assembly GCF_056835925.1. Lineage (NCBI taxonomy): Bacteria > Bacillati > Actinomycetota > Actinomycetes > Kitasatosporales > Streptomycetaceae > Streptomyces > Streptomyces sp. WAC00040. Next base: position 320,466 of record NZ_JAKQZE010000006.1, on the reverse strand, counting down.
CGGTCCGCCACGACCGGCGCTGGTCGGGGCCGCGCCGGGCGTTCCAGGACCTGATCGGCGGCGCGCCGGACCGGGTGCCGCCCCGCGACCCGTGACCGCGGAGCCTCGGACTGCGGCGCGGTGCGGCCGCCGGCTGCCGCCCGCCGTGATCAGCTCCTGCCTTCCAGAGGCCGGCGGTGCATCGACCGTGGCAGGCCACGAATCCCTCGGTCCGGCCGGCGGCGAGCCCGATCCTCGGCGGACGGTTCCCGCCCGGCGTCACCGCGCCTCGGGCTCCGCCGCCTCCGGACCCGGCCGCTCCGGCAGCTCCGCCGCCAGCGCGGCAGCCGCCTGCACCAACGGGAGCGCCAGCAGCGCGCCCGTCCCCTCGCCCACCGTCACGCCGTGGTCGAGCACCGGATTGAGCGCCATCCGGTCCAACGCCTTCGTCTGCGCCGGCTCGCCGCTCACCTGGCCCGCGATCCACCAGTCCGGAGCACGGAACGCCGCCCGCTGCCCCACCAGCGCGCACGCCGCCGACACCACGCCGTCCAGGATCACCGGCATCCGGCGAACCGCGCTCTGCAACAGGAACCCGGTCGTCGCCGCCAGGTCCGCGCCGCCCACCGCCGCCAGCAGCTCCAGCTGATCGCCCAGCACCGGCCGGGCCCGCCGCAAGGCGTCCCGGATCGCCGCGCACTTGCGCATCCAGGCCAGATCGTCGATGCCCGCCCCGCCGCGGCCTGTCACCACGGACGCGTCCGTGCCGCACAGCGCCGCGATCAGCGTCGCCGCCGGCGTCGTACCGCCCACGCTCAGGTCACCGAGAACCACGAGATCCGTACCCGAGTCGGCCTCCTCGTCGGCGATCGCCATGCCGAGGCGCACCGCTTGCTCCGCCTCCTCGGCGGTGAGCGCGTCCTCGATGTCGATGCGTCCGCTGCCGCGCCGCACCCGGTGGCGCGACACCTCCTCCGGCAGCAGACCCGGCTCGCAGTCCAGACCCGCGTCGACGATCCGCACCGGCACTCCCGCCCGGCGGGCCAGCACGGCCACCGGGCTCCCGCCCTCCAGCACGCCCCGCACCAACCGGTGCGCCGTGCCCGACTCCCGCGCCGACACACCCAGTTCCGCGACACCGTGGTCGCCGGCGAACAGCACCGCACGCGGCCGCTCGATCGCCCTCACGGGGACGGACGCCTGCGCGGCGGCGAGCCACTCGCCCAGCTCGTCGAGACGGCCCAGCGCACCAGGCGGCACGACGAGCCGCTCCCGGCGTTCCTCGGCGTCACGCCGCGTACCGCTGTCCGGGCGCTCGATCAGATCGGAGAAGTCGTCGAGATTCAGCCTGCTCATTCGCCGAACAGTACCGGCACCCGCCGACGCGCGGACGGCCGGCGGGGGACCGTGCCGGAACGGCCCGGCCCCGCCTCGAGCGGACCTCAGCCGCGCAGTACCAGCACCTGGCCCGCGACCACCAGCAGCACCTGCTCGCACTCGTCCGCGAACGCCGCGTTCAGCCGGCCCAGCTCGTCACGGAAACGCCGCCCTGACGCCGTTGCAGGGACCACCCCGGAACCCACCTCGTTCGTCACCGCCACGACCGTACGGGCCGTGGCCCGGACCGCCGCGACCAGCTCGCCGACCCGCTCCCGCAGCGCCCGCTCACCCTCGGCGGCCCACCGCTCGTCGTCCCAGGCGCCGGCCCTGTCCATGGCGTCCGTCAACCACAGCGACAGACAGTCGATCAGCAGCGGTGGCCCCTCTGCCTCCAGCAGCGGCACCAGGTCGCACGTCTCCGTCGTACGCCACGAACCCGGCCGGCGCTCACGGTGCGCGTGGACCCGGGCCGCCCACTCCGCGTCTCCGTCCCGGGCCCCGCCCGTCGCCACGTACAGCACGTCCGGGAACGCCTCCAGCCGGCGCTCCGCCTCCAGCGACTTCCCCGAACGTGCCCCGCCCGTCACCAGAGTCCGCCTCGGCACGTCCGGCACCGCGTGGTACTCGCCGACGATCAGCGTCGTCCCGTCCGGTACCGCACGGGCCCCCGCCGCCGCCAGACGACGGGTCAGCTCGGGGCCGCCCTGGGCGTCATGGTCCAGATGCACGGCGACCACGTCCGTCGTCGCCCCGACCGCCCCCGACGCCCGCAGCCGGGCGATCGCGTCCGGACGACCCACGACATCGGCCACGACCATCTCGTACGCGGCCAGCCCCTCCGCGAGACCCGCAGGGGCCGCGCCCGGCGGCAGATACAGCAGCCGGTCACCGTCCGGGGACGTCACCTCGTAACCCGTGCCCGGATTGTCCGTCGGCAGGGCCCGCACCCGGTGCCCGCTGATCAGCGTCAACTCCCGCCCGTCCGGCACCCTCCCCGCCGTCGGAAGCCCCGCCGGCAGATCCAGGGGCGGACCGTCGTGAGGGTGCGTCAACAGCACCTGCCTCACGCCCACGAGCGAATGCCCCGCACGCGCCGCGGCGAGCGCGGCGCCCGGCGTCAGATCCAGAAGCAGCGCCCCGTCCACGAGCAACGCGGTCGCCGCCCGCGCCTCCGGGCCGCGGGCGGTGGCGCACACGGCGCAGGGGCAGTCGGGCCGGGGGAGGCCGGCGGGAGCGCCGGTGCCGAGCAGAGTCAGTTCCACGCCTCCGATCCTGCCGCCTCGCCCCGAGCGGTGCGCGCCCGGCTACGCTGCGGGCAGCAAACTGATCAGCTTGCCCTAGGGACGTGGGAGGCGCACATGGCGTGGACGTGGCGGTTCGAGAAGTCCGACGGTACGGAGGTCCAGCCGGCGGTGGAGCCGGAGGAGTTCACGACGCAGGGCGACGCGGAATCCTGGATCGGCGAGCACTGGAAGGAACTCCAGGAGGGCGGGGCGGACCAGGTCGTCCTCTCGGAGGACGGCGCGAAGATCTACGGCCCGATGAGCCTCCACGAGTCCTGAGCCTGCGCTTGTGCCGGGCCCGGCCGGGGGTGTGACGCCCTCGGTCGGGCCCGGCGCTCGTTTCCCGGCCGCTCCGGGGCCCTGACTCTCGGGCTGGGCCGGCGCTGCCACGGCTGAGACGATTCCCTGGGGGATGCTGCTCGACGGTCCGAGCGGCGACCCCATGGCCAGGACGATCCGGCCGACCGCGACCTCGGAGGAGTCACCGAAGCGGGCGGCCCGGAGGCTCGGGGGACGTCGTCGAGCTTGACGACGGCGAGGTCCTGCTCGGGTGAGGCGGAGACCAGCGTCGCCGGCGGTCGCCGGCAGCCGGAGGTTTCGACCGGCCGGGCGGGGGAGATGCGTCGATGCCCGGAGGAGTGTCCCTACGGCCGCCCGGCCGTGCCTACGGTGCGCCGCCGATCAGGGGGCGGCGGCCGGAGTCAGATCCGCCGTACTCCGCACAGGTGCAGCAGTGCCGCCACCCCGCGGTACGGGTCGGTGCGTCCGGCGCGCTCCTCCAGCGTCAGCACCTGGTGCAGCTCGTCCGCGGCGGGGAGCTCGACGTCGTTGCCTATGTTGTCCGTGAAGATCCGCACCCCGTACCAGGCATGCAGCGGCGCGGCGATGCCGTCCAGCGTCGCCGTGAGCGCCTCGAGCCGGTCGGCGCGCACCTTCAGCCCGAGGCGGTTGGTGTAGGTCTGGGTGTCGAAGGCGTCCAGCGCCGTCTGCCAGTCCCCGGCCGCTCCGGGCCGCATGGCCAGGGCGTCGCCGTTGCGGACGAGCAGGGACAGCAGCCCGCCCGGCGCCAGCATCCTGGCCAGACCGGCGAGCAGCCCGTCCGGCTCCTCCACGTACATCAGCACGCCGTGGCAGAGGACCACGTCGAAGCTGCCCGGCAGGAAGTGCACGCCGGTGTCCCGGCCGTCGCCCTCCACGAGCCGGACCCGCTCGCGGATACCGGCGGGCTCGCCCGCCAGCGCCTCACGGGCGGCCTTCAGCATCACGGAGTCCGACTCCAGGCCGGTGACCGTGTGCCCGGCGCGTGCCAGACGCAGGGCCTGGGTGCCCTGTCCCATGCCGACGTCGAGCACCCGCAGCCGCTGGCCGACGGGATACCGCGACGTGATCTGTTCCTCGAGCTGCCGGGCCACCAGCTCCTGGCGGACGGTGTTGCGCAGACCGCCGGCGCCGGCCAGCCAGTTCGCGGACGCCTCCGGCGTGAAGCCGCCACGCTGCGACGAATTGGTGCTCAGGGCCGCTCTCCGCGCTTGACCTGCGGCTTGGGCAGGCGCAGCCGACGCATCTGGAGCGTACGCATCAGGCCGTAGGCGACGGCTCCGCGCTTCGGCTCGTTCGGGAAGCGCTCACGGAGCTGCTTCTTCAGGCGGATCGACAGGCCGATCGAGTCGACGACGATCAGCACGATCACGCCGAGCCAGAGCAGCAGCGCGATGTTCTGCAGCTGGGCGACCCGGACCATGCTCAGGACCAGGATCACCACCGCGAGCGGCAGGAAGAACTCCGCGATGCAGAAGCGGGAGTCGACGAAGTCGCGGACGAAGCGCCGCACCGGGCCCTTGTCGCGGGCCGGCAGGTAACGCTCGTCGCCGCTGGCGAGAGCCTCCCGCTGCCTGGCCAGGTCGGCACGGCGTGCCTCACGCTGGCGCTTCATCGCCTCCTTGCGGTCCTGCGGCGCACCACTGGAGGCACGACGGCGCTGGCCCTGTGCCTCACTGCGCTTAGGCGTCGGGCGGCCCTTGGGGGCCTCGGGGTCGCGGGGCTGCTTGGAGAGGTCCGCCGTCACCTTGCCGGTGGGGGCCTTCTCTTCCTTGGAACGGCTACGGAACACAAAACCCAAGGGTACGGGTTGCGGGGCATGGACCCCACCCCGGTGGGGAACGATCCCGCAACGGCGTGCGTCCGTAAGGGACAGAACGGGACGGCGGGTACGGCTCCCCTGACAGCCACCTACTCCTTGCGCCGGATCGGAGCCGTACGCAGTCGTCCTTGGGGATGAGCGCATCCGCGCTCGAACAGTGCGGTAATGGATGCAGGGCCCGTACTGTGGGTTCTGTTGGAGTGCTGAAGCCGTAGTCCGTCAGAAGGGGGCGCGCGAAGCCCATGAGCGGTGTCATGAAGCGTATGGGGATGATCTTCCGCGCGAAGGCGAACAAGGCCCTCGACCGGGCCGAGGATCCGCGCGAGACCCTCGATTACTCGTACCAGAAGCAGCTGGAGCTGCTTCAGAAGGTCCGCCGCGGAGTCGCCGACGTGGCGACCTCCCGCAAGCGCCTCGAGCTGCAGCTGAACCAGCTCCAGGGGCAGTCCTCGAAGCTCGAGGACCAGGGCCGCAAGGCGCTGGCCCTCGGCCGTGAGGACCTGGCCCGCGAGGCACTCTCCCGCCGTGCCGCGCTGCAGCAGCAGGTCACCGACCTCGAGACCCAGCACCAGACCCTCCAGGGCGAGGAGGAGAAGCTGACGCTCGCCGCGCAGCGGCTCCAGGCCAAGGTCGACGCCTTCCGCACGAAGAAGGAGACCATCAAGGCCACCTACACCGCGGCACAGGCGCAGACCCGGATCGCGGAGTCCTTCTCCGGCATCTCGGAGGAGATGAGCGACGTCGGCGTCGCGATCCAGCGCGCCGAGGACAAGACCGCCCAGCTCCAGGCCCGGGCCGGCGCGATCGACGAGCTGCTCGCCTCCGGTGCCCTCGACGACCAGTCGGGGCTGGCGAAGGACGACATCCAGGCCGAGCTGGACCGCCTCTCCGGTGGCACGGACGTCGAGCTGGAGCTCCAGCGGATGAAGGCGGAACTGGCCGGCGGCCCGGCATCGAAGCAGGCGATCGAAGGCGGCGCCGCCGGCTCCCAGGACGCCACGCAGCAGCAGAACAGCCCGCACAAGTTCGACAAGCAGTGACCGTCAGTACGGACCTGCACGGAGAGTAAGGACTCGTCATGATCGTACGGATCATGGGGGAGGGCCAGGTGGAGGTGGCGGAAAGCCACCTCGCCGAACTCAACAAGCTCGACGACGAACTGCTCGCGGAGATGGAGAGCGGCGACGGGGCCGGCTTCCGCCAAACCCTGCACGCGCTCCTCGAGAAGGTCCGGGAGCTGGGGGAGCCACTGCCCGACGCCTCTCTCGAACCGTCCGAACTGATTCTCCCCGCGCCGGACGCGACGCTGGAGGAGGTCCGTGAACTCCTCGGCGAGAGCGGTCTGATCCCGCCGGTGGCGTAGCGGCCGGCGCCCGCGCCCGCACTCCAACACGCGCGCCCCTTCTGTACCGGCTGCACCGACTTCTTCAACGGGGTCGCGCCGGTCTGTCCCCGACCGCGGCCCGAACCGGAACGGTGCAGCTTCGCGGAGCCTGCCCCCTCCCCGCGCCTACCGGAACCGGGGCCCCGCCGGGACCCGTTACGGGGCAGGCCCCGGACCCCCGCGCCCCAATCTCCGGTTCCGGGCCGCGGTCGCGGCCACCACCGTGCTCCGCCACCCCTCCCACGCCGTAACGTTGCCCGACGTGACCCCATTCGCCGCCCGGTACGACCGCGTCCGCAACTGGCTGCGCGCGCACCCGCTGGCACTGGACGGCGCCCTCGCCGTGGCCGCGTTGATCTGCATGGTGGCCGGCTCCTTCGCCGATCCGAACGGGCCGCACGGTCCCACCTTCGGCACCCGCACACCCGACGCGCGCAGCGCGGTCCTGATGCTTCTCGCCGCCGGCGCGCTCGTCTTCCGGCGGCGTGAGCCGATGGGCGTGCTGCTGGTCACCGGCGCGGTGTCCGTCGTGGAACTGGTGGCCGGCGACCCGGCCGCCCCCGTCGCGATGAGCGCCGTGATCGCCCTGTACACCGTCGCCTCCCGTACCGACCGTCCGACCACCTGGCGGGTCGGCCTGCTGACGATGACCGTGCTGACCGCCGCAGCGATGGCCTTCGGCTCGAGCCCCTGGTACACGCAGGAGAACCTGGGCGTCTTCGCCTGGACCGGTATGGCGGCCGCCGCCGGTGACGCCGTGCGCAGCCGGCGGGCCTTCGTCGACGCCATCAGGGAGCGGGCGGAGCGCGCGGAGCGGACGCGGGAGGAGGAGGCGGGGCGCCGGGTCGCTGAGGAGCGGCTGCGGATCGCCCGCGACCTCCACGACGTCGTCGCCCACCACATCGCGCTGGTCAATGTGCAGGCCGGGGTCGCCGCCCACGTCATGGACAAGCGTCCGGACCAGGCCAAAGAGGCGCTCGCGCACGTACGGGAGGCGAGCCGCTCCGCGCTGAACGAACTGCGCGCCACCGTCGGGCTGCTACGCCAGTCCGGGGACCCGGAGGCGCCCACCGCACCCGCACCCGGTCTCGCGGTCCTCGACGAACTGGTCACCACGTTCCGTCAGGCCGGCCTCCCCGTGGAGGTCGCCCGCGCCGACGACGGCGACGCGCCGCCGGCGGCCGTCGACCTGGCCGCCTACCGGATCATCCAGGAGGCGCTGACCAATGTGCGGAAGCACGCCGGGAAGGACGCCAAGGCCGAGGTGAGCGTGGTGCGGGTCGGCTCGACGCTGGAGGTCACCGTCATCGACAACGGCCCCGCCGACGCGGCCGGTCCCTCCGACGGCGGCGGTCACGGTCTGCTCGGCATGCGGGAGCGGGTCACCGCCCTCGGCGGCACCCTCACCGCGGGACCCCGCTACGGAGGCGGCTTCCGTGTGCAGGCGATACTGCCGCTCAAGGTGCGGGCCGTCCGCGCGGGGGAGGACACATGACGATCAGGGTGCTGCTCGCCGACGACCAGACGCTGCTGCGCAGCGCGTTCCGGGTCCTGGTGGACTCCGAGCCGGACATGGAGGTCGTCGGAGAGGCGGCCGACGGTGCGCAGGCGGTGGTGCTGGCCCGCTCCGAGCGGGCCGACGTGGTCCTCATGGACATCCGGATGCCCGGTACGGACGGACTCTCCGCCACCCGCGAGATCAGCGCGGACCCGGAGCTGTCGCACGTACGAATCGTCATGCTGACGACCTTCGAGGTCGACGAGTACGTCGTGCAGTCGCTGCGGGCCGGCGCCTCCGGCTTCCTCGGCAAGGGCGCGGAACCGGACGAACTGCTGAACGCTATCCGGGTCGCCGCCGCCGGGGAGGCACTGCTGTCGCCCGCCGCGACCAAGGGCCTCATCGCCACCTTCCTCGCGCAGGGCGGAGCGGCGGACGACGACGGCCGGAACGCCGGGGACCTCTCCGAGCGGCTCTCGGCGCTCACCGTCCGCGAGCGGGAGGTGCTGGTGCTGGTGGCCGGCGGTCACTCCAACGACGAGATCGCCACCCGGCTCGAGGTCAGCCCGCTCACGGTCAAGACCCATGTGAACCGCGCCATGGCCAAGTTGGGCGCCCGCGACCGCGCCCAGCTGGTGGTCACCGCGTACGAGTCGGGACTGGTACGTCCAAGGGTGGAGTGAGCGGGAGGGCGCGTACTCCAGCCGTGGTATGCGCGGTGTGAGGAACGGGACCTGGGGGCTACGGAACGCCCTCCTCGAGTGGCCGAAGGTATAGGCGGGCCTCTGTGCCCGTCCTTGCGCAAGCCACAGAAGAGAGACCCCATGTCCTGGCTGTCCAGATTCAGCCTGTCGCAACGGGCCCTGATAGGGCTGATGTCCATCGTCGCGATCGTCTTCGGTGCGATCGCCGTCCCGCAGCTCAAGCAGCAGCTCCTGCCGTCCATCGAGCTCCCGATGGTCTCGGTCCTCGCCCCCTACCAGGGCGCGTCGCCCGATGTCGTCGAGAAGCAGGTCGTCGAGCCGCTCGAGGCGAGCCTCAAGGCCGTCGACGGCATCGAGGGCATCACGTCCACGGCCGCCGAGGGCAGTGCCGTCATCATGGCGAGCTTCGAGTACGGGGACGGGAGCAAGCAGCTCGTCGCCGACGTCCAGCAGGCCGTGAACCGGGCCCGCGCCCAGCTCCCGGACGAGGTGGACCCCCAGGTCGTCGCCGGGTCGACGGACGACATCCCCACCGTCGTGCTCGCCGTCACCTCCGACAAGGACCAGCAGGCGCTCGCCGACCAGCTCGAGCGGACCGTCGTACCCGCGATCGAGGACATCGAGGGCGTGGGCCAGGTCTCCATCGACGGCGTCCAGGACCTCCAGGTCTCCGTCACCCCCGACGATCGCAAGCTCGCCGCCGCGGGCCTGAACACCATGGCGCTGTCCGAGGCGCTCAGGACCGGCGGCGCCACGATGCCTGCCGGGTCGTTCTCGGAGGAGGGCAAGAGCCGCACGGTCCAGGTCGGCGGCGGTTTCACCAGCCTCCAGCAGATCGAGGACCTGCGGATCGTGCCGGCGCAGGGCACGAAGGGCAGGCCCGTACGCCTCGGAGACATCGCGACCGTCCGGCAGACGGAGGCGAGCCGGGTCTCCCTGACCCGCACGAACGGCAGGCCCAGCCTCGCCGTGCTGGCCACCATGGACAACGACGGCAGCGCCGTCGCCATCTCGGAAGCGGTCAAGGACAAGCTGCCCGGCCTGCGCGCCGACCTCGGCGCGGGTGCGGAGCTCACCGTCGTCTCCGACCAGGGCCCGGCGGTCTCCAAGTCGATCTCCGGCCTGACCACCGAGGGCGCGCTCGGCCTGGTCTTCGCCGTCATCGTGATCCTTGTCTTCCTCGCGTCGCTGCGCTCGACGCTGGTCACGGCGGTGTCCATCCCGCTGTCCGTCGTCCTCGCGCTGATCGTGCTGTGGACCCGTGACCTGTCGCTCAACATGCTCACACTCGGCGCGCTGACCATCGCGATCGGCCGGGTCGTCGACGACTCGATCGTGGTCCTCGAGAACATCAAGCGTCACCTCGGCTACGGCGAGGAGCGGCAGAGCGCCATCATCACCGCGGTGAAGGAGGTGGCGGGCGCCGTCACGTCCTCCACGCTGACCACCGTCGCGGTGTTCCTGCCGATCGGTCTCGTCGGCGGCATGGTCGGCGAACTGTTCGGCTCGTTCTCGCTGACCGTCACCGCCGCCCTGCTGGCGTCCCTGCTCGTCTCGCTGACCGTTGTCCCCGTCCTGTCGTACTGGTTCCTGCGCGCCCCCAAGGCCGTGCAGGGCCTGGACCCGGAGGAGGCCCGGCGGAAGGCGGAGGAGAAGGAGGCGCGGAGCCGGCTCCAGCGGATGTACGTCCCCGTGCTGCGCTTCGCGACCCGCCGCCGGCTGACGAGTGTCGCCCTGGCGGTCGTGGTGCTGTTCGGCACCTTCGGCATGGCCGGACTGCTCAAGACCAACTTCTTCGACCAGGGCGAGCAGGAGGTCATGTCCGTCAAGCAGGAACTTCCTCCCGGCACCAGCCTCGAGGCGGCCGACGCCTCCGCGAAGAAGGTCGAGAAGGTCCTCTCGGGCGTCGACGAGATCAAGGACTACCAGGTCACCGTCGGCTCCTCCGGCTTCATGGCGGCCTTCGGCGGCGGCACCGGCGCCAACCAGGCGTCCTACCAGCTGACGCTGAAGGACTCGGCGTCGTACGAGAAGGTCCGCGATCACCTCGACGAGGAGCTCGCCAAGCTGGACGGCGTCGGCGACACGACGATCGCCGCCGGTGACGGTTTCGGCAGCCAGGACCTGAGCGTCGTGGTGAAGGCGTCCGACTCCGACACCCTCCAGAAGGCGTCGGAGGCGGTACGGGCGGAGGTCGCGAAGCTCGATGACGTGACCGACGTCCAGAGCGACCTGGCCCAGTCCGTGCCGCGCATTTCCGTCAAGGCCACGCCGAAGGCGGCCGATGCGGGCTTCACCGACGCCACGCTGGGCATGGCCGTCGGCCAGGCCGTCCGCGGCACCCCGTCGGGCAAGGCCGTCCTGGCCGACACCGAGCGGGACATCGTCATCACCTCCGCCAAGCCGGCGAAGACGATGGAGGAGCTGAAGGCGCTGCCGCTCGGCCCGGTGAAGCTCGGTGACATCGCCGAGGTGAAGCTGGTCCCCGGCCCGGTCTCGATGACCCGGATCGACGGCTCGCGGGCAGCGACGATCACGGCGAAGCCGACCGGTGACAACACCGGCGCTGTGAGCGCCGTGCTGCAGTCGAAGATCAACGCGCTGGACCTGCCCGAGGGCGCGACCGCCTCCATCGGCGGCGTGTCCGAGGACCAGGAGGAGGCGTTCTCGAACCTCGGCCTGGCGATGCTGGCCGCGATCGCGATCGTCTTCATGCTGCTGGTGGCGACGTTCCGGTCGCTGATCCAGCCGCTGATCCTGCTGGTCTCGATCCCGTTCGCCGCGACCGGCGCGATCGGCCTGCTCGTCGCGACGGGCACGCCGATGGGCGTGCCGGCGATGATCGGCATGCTGATGCTCATCGGCATCGTGGTGACCAACGCGATCGTGCTGATCGATCTGATCAACCAGTACCGGGCCCAGGGCCTCGGCGTGGTCGAGGCGGTCGTCGAGGGCGGCCGGCACCGGCTGCGCCCGATCCTCATGACGGCCCTGGCGACGATCTTCGCGCTGCTGCCGATGGCGCTCGGGGTCACGGGCGAGGGCGGCTTCATCGCCAAGCCGCTGGCCGTGGTGGTGATCGGCGGCCTCATCACGTCGACGCTGCTGACCCTGCTGCTGGTGCCGACGCTGTACGCGATGGTGGAGCTCCGCAAGGAGCGGCGCCGGGCCAAGCGTGCGGCGAAGCGTGAGGCCGCGAAGCCCGGCGAGACGGACGAGACGGCCCTGGAGCCGTCGAACGCCTAGCCTCCGTTCTGTCCCGCACGGAGCAGGGTCCCGCTGCCGACCGGCTGCGGGGCCCTGGTCGTGGTCGTCGGCGCAGGCAGGTCCTGACCTCATGCGTGAGGGGCGCCCCGCTGCGGCGGGACGCCCCTCGTGCGCGCGAGGCGGCGGCTACGGCAGCGCCAGCATCCGCTCGAGTGCGAGCTTCGCGAAGCTCTCCGTCTCCTTGTCGACCTCGATGCGGTTGACCAGGTTCCCCTCGGCCAGCGACTCCAGGGCCCACACCAGGTGGGGCAGGTCGATGCGGTTCATCGTCGAGCAGAAGCAGACCGTCTTGTCCAGGAAGACGATCTCCTTGCCCTGGTCCGCGTAACGGTTCGCCAGGCGCCGGACGAGGTTCAGCTCCGTGCCGATCGCCCACTTAGAGCCGGCCGGGGCCGCCTCGAGCATGTTGATGATGTACTCCGTCGAGCCCACGTAGTCGGCGGCGGCGACCACCTCGTGCTTGCACTCCGGGTGCACCAGGACGTTGACGCCCGGGATGCGCTCACGCACGTCGTTGACGGAGTCCAGCGAGAACCGGCCGTGCACGGAGCAGTGACCGCGCCACAGGATCATCTTGGCGGCGCGCAGTTCCTCCGCCGTCAGACCGCCGTTCGGCTTGTGCGGGTTGTAGAGGACGCAGTCCTCGAGGGACATCCCCATGTCCCGGACGGCGGTGTTGCGGCCCAGGTGCTGGTCCGGCAGGAAGAGGACCTTCTCGCCCTGCTCGAAGGCCCAGTCCAGCGCGCGCTTGGCGTTCGACGACGTACAGATCGTGCCGCCGTGCTTGCCGGTGAAGGCCTTGATGTCCGCGGAGGAGTTCATGTAGGAGACGGGCACGACCTGCTCGGCGACGCCGGCCTCCGTGAGCACGTCCCAGCATTCGGCGACCTGCTCGGCGGTGGCCATGTCGGCCATCGAGCAGCCGGCCGCGAGGTCGGGCAGCACGACCTTCTGGTCGTCCGAGGTGAGGATGTCGGCGGACTCGGCCATGAAGTGCACACCGCAGAAGACGATGTACTCCGCCTCCGGCCGTGCCGCGGCGTCCTTCGCCAGCTTGAACGAGTCACCGGTGACGTCGGCGAACTGGATGACCTCGTCGCGCTGGTAGTGGTGGCCGAGGACGAAGACCTTCTCGCCGAGCTTCTCCTTGGCCGCGCGGGCGCGCTCCACCAGATCCGGGTCGGACGGCGAGGGCAGGTCGCCCGGGCACTCCACGCCGCGCTCGCTGCGGGGGTCGGCCTCACGGCCGAGCAGCAGCAGTGCGAGCGGAGTCGGCGACACGTCGAGCTCGGGGCTGGTCTGGGCGGTGGTCACGACACGCACCCTTTCTTCGTCTGGCAGAGCGCTTTTCGTCTATTTGACGCTATCTATCATAACCGCTTCACGTCACTTTGACGATGGCCATAGTGTCGATGTGACGCACCCCCCTGTCCGCAAGGTGACGCACGCCCCGTCCACAGGCCGGTGCCGTCCCATGGCCGGGTGTGCGAGCATGAAGGGGAAAGACGAGCGGTCCGGAATGAATCCAGGGCCACGCCGGTTGCACCGTCGGCAAGCAGTCCGCACAACCCGGGAGAGAAGCAGATGTCCGTATCGGACGAGACCACCACCGTGAGCGACGGCATCCTCCTGTCCGACGCCGCCGCGGCCAAGGTCAAGGCCCTGCTGGACCAGGAAGGCCGGGACGACCTGGCGCTGCGCGTCGCGGTTCAGCCCGGCGGCTGCTCCGGCCTGCGTTACCAGCTGTTCTTCGACGAGCGCTCCCTCGACGGCGACGTCGTGAAGGACTTCGACGGTGTCAAGGTCGTCACCGACCGTATGAGCGCCCCGTACCTGGGCGGCGCCTCCATCGACTTCGTCGACACCATCGAGAAGCAGGGCTTCACGATCGACAACCCGAACGCCACGGGTTCCTGCGCCTGCGGCGACTCGTTCAGCTAAGAGTTCCGGCTGCTCATGCCGAAGGCGGCGGACCCGTTCGAGGATCCGCCGCCTTCGGCATGTGGCACGAGGGGGGTCAGCCCTTGCGCGGCAGTGGCTTGCCCGTGTTCGCGTCCACGACCTTCCGGTCGTCCAGCGGCTCGTCCAGTGTCACGGACGCCTTGAGCTCCTTGGCCAGCATGATGCAGACCCGCTCGGGGTCCGGGTTCGTCTCCACGATCCGGACCTTCACCTGGTCACCGCTCTCGGTCGCCTTCGCCTCGTAGTTGCTGCACACGCCGCCCCAGAAGGTGACGGTCAGCGTCCGTCCCTCGATGCTGTACGAGATCTGGGCGGGGCCCTGGCCGGCCGGGTCCTCCGACGGATCCGCCGGAGCGATGTCGCGCGCCGGCGGCTCGGCGCTCTTGAGGAAACGCTCCTCCACGGCGGTCTGCGTCACTGTGAACGGCCTGCCCCCGTCCTTCGCCGCCACCTCGAACAGCCACGTCGGCACCAGTGCCTGCCGCCCGTCCACATACTGCGCGGAGAGCCCGAAGACGGCCTTGCCGATCGTCAGCCGCTCCGGCCCCGCGGTGGCGCTGTCGGGCTCGCAGGGTGCGTCCGGCTTGATCTCGCCCTCATGGGGGACCGGGGTGGCGCACCCGCCGATGCCGACGCGTCCGCTGTCCTTGCCCGCCTTGTTCAGCTGACCGACCGCCTCCTCGGCGGAGACCACCGGATACGTGTCGCCCTTCGCGGGCTTCTTCAGCTGCCCGCTGCCGCCGACCACGGTGCCGTCAGCGCCCACCTGGACGCCCGTCGTCCAGCCGTACGTCGGCAGTCCGCCCACGACCGGATTCGCGTTCACCACGCGCACCGCGCCCATCAGCTGGCCCGCGTTCAGCGCGGCGTCGCCCTGGCCGACGGCCTTCAGCAGGGGCGCCGCGGCCTTCTTCGCCTCGGCCTCGCTCACCGGCTCACCGCCCGCCGAGCCGCCCGAGGGGCAGCCCTTGCCCTTCAGGCAGTTGTCCCCGCCGGGCGAAGCGAAGCGGGCGAACGTCCAGGTCCCCGGGGCGTCCTTGTTCACCTGGAGTGTCGGCCCCTGGCCGTCCTTGGCCGGCCCGATCTTCCAGGCCGGTCCCTCCAGACGCGGTGTCCCCGGCAGGCCGAGCGCCTTCGCCAGCCGGGTCACCTCCGCCTCCGTGACCGTCCCCGTCGCCCGGTGCACGGGCGCGCGGTCGGGCCCGTCCGGCAGGTCGCCCTTCGCGCTGTAGACGACGCCGCCTCCGGTGGGGTCGGGCTCACCCGGCGCGATCCCGCTCTCGGTACCGCTGCCGCCGAGGTCCAGGGCCGGCGGAAGAGGGTTCTTGGCTCCGGCGGCACCGTTCTTGGCGTCCGTGGCGTTCGAGCCGCCCTCGGAGCCGACGGTCGCGAAGTACGCACCGCCACCGCCGGCGACCAGCACCGCGGCCGCCACAGAGGCGACGACCAGCGGGGAACGCCGACGGCGGGGACTCTCCTGCGTGCTCTCCGTGCTGCTCACCGCATCGCTCCTTGTCTCGCGCCTCCTGCTGCGGAGGACACGTGTGGGACGGAGCGGAGGAGCGCGTGGTTCCCTTCGCCTCTTCCCCGGCCGGCCGCATGCGCCGGAGCCGGGGAGGGACCGGGCGGCGTCAGTCGCCGTACTCCGACATCGCGTCCACCAGCCGCGCGGACGCGGACGGCACCACGACACCGTGGATGAGGGAGGGGTGCACGGGCGCGGGTGCCGCTGCCGCCGGTACGACCCAGTGTGGTGCCATCCGGGCGCAGTCGCCGCGCAGCTGGGCCAGACTGATCTCGGGCTCCCGTGGATCCCGCTGCGCCCGCGGCTCGAGCGCCGCCGTGTACTTCGTCATAGCCGCACCGTATGCACCTGGGAGTCCCGGAAAAAAGCCCTACTATCGGGTAGTTTCCGCACGTGACCGGCTCCAAGGACCGGTAGCGTGGACTGTCACTGCCAGCCCGCCTCAGGAGCGCCTCACCGTGCGTATCGCAGTCACCGGATCCATCGCCACCGACCATCTCATGACCTTCCCCGGCCGCTTCGCCGACCAGTTGGTCGCGGACCAGTTGCACACGGTCTCCCTCTCCTTCCTCGTCGACACGCTCGACGTGCGAAGGGGCGGTGTCGGGGCGAACATCTGCTTCGGCATGGGACAACTCGGCACCGGCCCGATCCTCGTCGGCGCGGCGGGCTCGGACTTCGACGAGTACCGCGCCTGGCTCGACCGCCACGGCGTGGACACGGCGTCCGTCCGTATCTCGGAGGTCCTGCACACCGCCCGCTTCGTGTGCACCACCGACTCCGACCACAACCAGATCGGCTCCTTCTACACCGGGGCGATGAGCGAGGCCCGCCAGATCGAACTCAAGTCGGTGGCGGACCGTGTGGGCGGCCTCGACCTCGTCCTGATCGGCGCGGACGACCCCGAGGCGATGCTGCGCCACACCGAGGAGTGCCGTACGCGGGGCATTCCGTTCGCCGCGGACTTCTCGCAGCAGATCGCCCGGATGAACGGTGACGAGATCCGGATACTGCTGGACGGCGCGGCGTACCTCTTCTCCAACGAGTACGAGAAGGGGCTCATCGAGTCCAAGACCGGCTGGACCGACGAGGAGATCCTCGGCAAGGTCGGACACCGGGTCACCACCCTCGGCTCGCGCGGCGTCCGCATCGAATCCGCGGACGCGGACCCGATCGAGGTCGGCTGTCCCGATGAGGAGGCCAAGGTCGACCCCACCGGCGTCGGCGACGCGTTCCGCGCGGGCTTCCTCTCGGGCCTCTCGTGGGGCGTGGGCCTGGAGCGCGCGGCGCAGGTGGGCTGCATGCTGGCGACGCTGGTGATCGAGACGCTCGGCACGCAGGAGTACACGCTGCGGCGGGCGCACTTCATGGAGCGCTTCACGAAGGCATACGGGGACGATGCGGCGGCGGAGGTCCGCGAACACCTGTCCTGACGTAACGGCCCCGCCCGCAGCGGGGCCGTTACCGCACGGCGGGCAAGCCCCGGGGCGCGAGCGCGCCGCCAGGCGGGGCTGGGCCGTTCGCGCAGGCCTCTGCCCCTCGCCGGGCGAGCCCCGGGCCCGCGGTCGGGCATGCCGGGGCCGGCGGCGGCCCGGCCGGGTACCCGCCACCGGGCAGGCCCCGGGCCGGTGCGGGATCGGCGATCGGGCAAGCCCGGACCGTACCGCGCTGTGATTCGGTGGTCCGGGGCTCCGCCCGGACCACCGATCTATGCCGACGAGGCTGATTTCGCGGAGCGGATCCAGCCTGCCTGCGGCTCCCACGGCCGCAGGGACGCAGGGGGAGACCGAGGGCACGGGCCTAAGGCCGCGTACGGGTCCGGGCGGAACCCGGGTCGGGAAGGGGCGGAGAGGCGAACACGCGTCAGCGCAAGCGCCGCACGACGTACGCCACCCCCGCCTCCGCCCCCCGTTCCCCCACGTACTCCTGCCCCCGCATCCCGCACCACGCCGGGATGTCCAGGCGGGCCGCCTCGTCGTCGGAGAGCACCGTGACCGTACGGCCGACCGGCACTTCGCCGATGACCTTCGCCAGTTCGATCACCGGGATCGGGCAGCGCCGCCCGAGGGTGTCCAGCACCAGGGACTCGGACGCCTCGGGGGGCTCCGACGAAAGCTCCGGCGAACGCTCCGCCGACGGGGGCGCCCCCGCTCCCTCCGCAGACGCAGACGCCGCCGCAGGCACCGGCGCGCCGAACCGCTCCCGTACCCCCGCCACCAGCTCCGGCAGCACTGCCAGAAAGCGGTCGACGTCCTCCTCCGAGGTGTCGAACGGCGCCAGCGACACCCGTACGTTGCCCTCCGAGAGGACGCCCATCGCCTTCAGCACATGGCTCGGGATCAGCGTGCTGCTCGTGCACGACGAGCCGGAGGACACGGAGAAGCCGGCCCGGTCCAGTTCGTGCAGCAGGGTCTCGCCGTCGACATAGAGACAGGAGAACGTCACCACGTGCGGCAGCCGCCGCACCGGATCGCCGACCACCTCCACGTCGGGCACCAGCTCCGGCACCCGCGCGCGGATCCGGTCCACCAGGGCCCGCAGCCGGGCCGACTCGGCGGCCGCTTCCGCGCGTACGGCCCGGAGCGAGGCGGCCGCCGCGACGATCGCCGGGATGTTCTGGAATCCGGCGGACCGGCCCGACTCCCGCTCGTCGGCGGGGCCTTGCGGGGCGAAGCGGACGCCCTTGCGTACGGCGAGGAGTCCGACGCCCGACGGGCCGCCCCATTTGTGCGCGCTCGCGGTGAGCAGTGACCAGTCCCCTTCCACAGCCCCCCAGGCGAGCGACTGCGCCGCGTCCACCAGGAGCGGCACGCCCAGGGACCGGCATGCCTCGGCCACTTCCCGCACGGGCTGTTCGGTGCCCACCTCGTGGTTGGCGGACTGCAGGCAGGCCAGGGCCGTGGCCTCGCCGAGTTCGGCGGCGTACGCGTCCGGTGCGACGGCTCCGCGCCGGTCGACCCCGACCTCCGTCACCGAACCGCCGGCGGCCTCCCATGCCTGCGCCGCGTGGAGCACGGCGGAGTGTTCGACGGAAGAGACGACGAGCCGCCGGCCGACACGCCGACGCCCCGCGAGCGCCCCGGAGACACCGGCGTGGATCGCCTGCGTCCCCGAAGGAGTGAACACGAGCTCGTCGGGGCGGCAGCCGACGGCGTCGGCCGCTGCCTCCCTGGCGGCATCGAGGAGCAGCCGGGCGCGGCGGCCCTCGCGGTACAGCCGGGCAGGGTCGGCCCAGCCCTCGTCGAGGGAGGCCTGCAGAGCCTGGCGGGCGACGGGGTGCAGAGGAGCGGCGGAAGCGGCGTCGAAATAGGGCACGTCATCACGCTAACCCCGGCCAGGACACGGAGTGTCAGTTGCCTGCCGGAATCGGGCATTCCGGGGCGCTCCGCACCTACCCCGAAGGGAGCAGCCACCCCTTCGGGGTGCCGGACGGCGCGTTGGGCACCCTCCCCGCGCGACCCCAAATAGCGTCCAGTAGGGTTTGGTCCGCATAAACATCCAAACCCCTGCCCGCGTCAGGGCCGGCGACCGACCAGCGAGACGGCCGCAGCCCGGCCGCGCGGGCCGAGACTCTCGGGAAGGCGCTACGTGAGTCCCAACGGCTCCGACCGCTCGTCGCGGCGCCCGATGCGGCGGAAGCTGCCGCAGGTGCTGACTGCGGGCCTGATCCTGGCTACCGCCTCCGGTTGCTCATACAACTGGGAGGATTTTCCCCGCCTCGGAATGCCCACCCCCGTCACGGAGGAGGCGCCGCGGATCCTCTCCCTCTGGCAGGGCTCGTGGGCGGCTGCGCTCGCCACGGGCGTGCTGGTGTGGGGCCTGATCCTGTGGAGCGTGTTCTTCCACCGGCGCAGCCGCACCAAGGTGGAGATCCCTCCGCAGACCCGGTACAACATGCCGATAGAGGCGTTGTACACCGTGGTTCCGATCATCATCGTGTCGGTCTTCTTCTACTTCACCGCGCGTGACGAGTCGAAGCTCCTCGAGCTCTCCGACAAGCCCGCCCACACCATCAATGTGGTCGGCTACCAGTGGAGCTGGGGCTTCAACTACCTCGAGGACGTGGACGGGAACCCGGCCACCGGGGACGCGGCCGCGGACAAGGAACTGAACGCGATCCCGGACAAGTACACCAATGACTTCCCGGCGGGTGCGGAGGGCGTCTACGACGCCGGTATTCCCGGCACCCGGAACCCGCAGAACGGCAACCCGGGCCCCACGCTGTGGCTGCCCAAGGGGGAGAAGGTCCGGTTCGTCCTGACCTCGCGTGACGTCATCCACTCCTTCTGGGTGGTCCCCTTCCTCATGAAGCAGGACGTCATCCCCGGCCACACCAATGTCTTCGAGGTGACCCCCAGCCGCGAGGGCACCTTCATGGGCAAGTGCGCCGAGCTCTGCGGCGTCGACCATTCGCGGATGCTCTTCAACGTCAAGGTCGTCTCCCCGGAGCGCTACCAGCAGCATCTGAAGGAGCTTGCCGAGAAGGGGCAGACCGGCTTCATCCCGTCTGGCATCGAGCAGACGGACCCGGCCAGGAATGCGGAGAAGAACCAACTGTGAGCATCCTCAACGAATCCCAGGGTGCCGCCGTGGCGGACGAAGACTCGTACGAGAACGAGCTGCCGGTACGGCGCAAGCAGCCCGGCAATGTCGTCGTGAAGTGGCTGACGACCACCGACCACAAGACGATCGGCACGCTCTACCTCGTCACCTCGTTCGTGTTCTTCTGCATCGGTGGCCTGATGGCGCTCTTCATGCGCGCCGAGCTGGCCCGGCCGGGCACGCAGATCATGTCGAACGAGCAGTTCAACCAGGCGTTCACGATGCACGGCACGATCATGCTGCTGATGTTCGCGACGCCGCTGTTCGCCGGTTTCGCGAACTGGATCATGCCGCTGCAGATCGGCGCGCCGGACGTGGCCTTCCCGCGTCTGAACATGTTCGCGTACTGGCTGTACCTCTTCGGCTCGCTGATCGCGGTGGCCGGCTTCCTCACCCCGCAGGGTGCGGCCGACTTCGGCTGGTTCGCCTACTCCCCGCTGTCGGACGCGGTCCGTTCGCCGGGTGTCGGCGCCGACATGTGGATCATGGGTCTGGCCTTCTCCGGCTTCGGCACGATCCTCGGCTCGGTCAACTTCATCACCACGATCATCTGCATGCGCGCTCCCGGCATGACGATGTTCCGGATGCCGATCTTCACCTGGAACGTGCTGCTGACCGGTGTGCTGGTCCTGCTCGCCTTCCCGGTGCTGGCGGCAGCGCTGTTCGCCCTGGAGGCGGACCGCAAGTTCGGCGCCCACATCTTCGACGCCTCCAACGGCGGCGCGTTGCTGTGGCAGCACCTCTTCTGGTTCTTCGGGCACCCGGAGGTGTACATCATCGCCCTGCCGTTCTTCGGCATCGTCTCGGAGATCATTCCGGTCTTCTCCCGTAAGCCGATGTTCGGTTACATCGGTCTCATCGGTGCGACGATCGCGATCGCCGGTCTGTCCGTGACGGTATGGGCGCACCACATGTACGTCACAGGCGGCGTGCTGTTGCCGTTCTTCTCGTTCATGACGTTCCTCATCGCGGTACCGACCGGTGTGAAGTTCTTCAACTGGATCGGCACGATGTGGAAGGGGTCGTTGTCCTTCGAGACACCGATGCTCTGGACCATCGGCTTCCTGGTCACCTTCACCTTCGGTGGCCTGACCGGTGTCATCCTGGCGTCGCCGCCGCTGGACTTCCACGTCTCCGACTCGTACTTCGTCGTCGCGCACTTCCACTACGTCGTCTTCGGCACCGTGGTCTTCGCGATGTTCGCCGGATTCCACTACTGGTGGCCGAAGTTCACGGGCAAGATGCTGGACGAGCGGCTCGGCAAGATCACGTTCTGGACGCTGTTCATCGGCTTCCACGGCACGTTCCTGGTGCAGCACTGGCTGGGAGCCGAGGGCATGCCCCGTCGGTACGCGGACTACCTCGCCGCCGACGGCTTCACCGCCCTGAACACGATTTCGACGATCGCGTCGTTCGTGCTGGGCCTGTCGATGCTCCCCTTCATGTACAACGTCTGGAAGACGGCGAAGTACGGCAAGAAGGTCGAGGTCGACGACCCGTGGGGCTACGGCCGTTCGCTCGAGTGGGCGACCTCCTGCCCGCCGCCGCGGCACAACTTCCTCACCCTGCCGCGCATCCGCAGTGAATCGCCCGCGTTCGACCTGCACCACCCGGAGATCGCGGCTCTCGACCAGCTCGAGGACGGCGGCCACGGTGCCCCGGTGGCGGCCGTCGGCAAGGAGGAGAGCAAGTGAAGATCCAGGGCAAGATGTTCCTCTGGCTGAGCGTCTTCATCCTGGCCGTCGCCATCCTGTACGGCGTCTGGTCGAAGGAGCCTGCCGGTACCACCGCGCTCTTCCTGGCCTTCGGCCTGAGCGTCATGATCGGCTACTACCTGGCTTTCACGGCCCGGCGGGTGGACGCCATGGCCCAGGACAACAAGGAAGCCGACGTGGCCGACGAGGCCGGCGAGGTGGGGTTCTTCTCCCCGCACAGCTGGCAGCCGCTCTCCCTGGGCATCGGCGGTGCGCTCGCCTTCCTGGGCGTGGCGCTCGGCTGGTGGCTGCTGTACTTCTCGCTTCCGCTGATCCTGGTCGGTCTCTTCGGCTGGGTGTTCGAGTACTACCGCGGTGAGAGCCAGAACCAGTAACAACGCCTGAGAAACACGGCACGGGCCCGGATCACCTCACTCCAGTGAGGTGATCCGGGCCCACTCGTTCGGAGTCATCCGGCGCGCCGCGGCTGACGAACCTTCATAGCGTGTGCTCATGAACCACACGCCTCGTATCCGTGCCGTCAGCGGCATCGCGCTGGTCGTCTCCCTCGGTGTGGTCGCTACCGCGTGTGGCGAACCGGACCGGCACCCCCTGTCCGCAGCGCCGTACGACGCGGCGCGGCAGGTGAGCTTCAACACCGGGTCAGACCTGAAGGTGGACCCCGAGAAGCCCCTGGAAGTCACATCCAAGGGCGACGGCGGCCGGATCACGGACGTCACCGTCATGGACGAAGCGGGCCACTACCTCGCCGGCGAACTCGCCGCGGACGGCGTCCGATGGCGCTCCACGGCCCCGCTCGCCGCCGGGGCGAAGTACACCGTCCGGGTCTCCACGGAGGACGACGATGGTGCTCCGGGACTGCGCACGATGCTCTTCGAGACGGCGCCCGCCAAGCGGTTCCTCACCGCCGAGTTCGGCCCCAAGGCCGGTACGTACGGCGTCGGGCAGCCCATCACGGCCAAGCTCAGCCTCGCCGTCGCCGACGGCAAGGGCAGGGCTGTCGTCGAACGCGCCCTGAAGATCAGCTCGAAGCCCGCCGTAGAGGGTTCCTGGCACTGGGTCGACGACAAGACCCTGCACTACCGCCCGAGGGACTACTGGCCCGCTGGTGCCGTCGTGAACGCCACCAGCAACCTCCAGGGCGTCAAGGTCGCGGGCAAGCTCTACGGAGGCCGCTCGAAGCCGCTGAAGATCACCATCGGCGACCGCCTCGAAGCCGTCACCGACGCCGGGTCGCACACCATGACGGTGATGCGCGACGGAGAAGTGATCAAGACCATGCCGGTCACCACCGGCAAGCCGGGCTTCGACACGCGCAACGGCATCAAGGTCGTGCTGGGCAAGGAGTACTACGTACGGATGCGCAGCACCAGCATCGGCATCGCCGAGGGCAGCTCCGAGTCCTACGACCTGCCGGTCTACTACGCGACCCGGGTGACCTGGAGCGGCGAATACGTCCACGCGGCGCCCTGGTCGGTCGGTTCACAGGGGTCGGCGAACGTCAGCCACGGCTGCACCGGGATGTCCATGGAGAACGCCGAATGGTTCTACAAGACCGTTCGTGAGGGTGACATCGTCAAGGTCATAAATAGCTACGGTGACATGATGGACACGTTCGGTAACGGCTTCGGCGACTGGAATCTGTCCTGGGACAAGTGGCTCAAGGGCAGCGCCCTGGTCGCCGGCTCCGACGCGGCGGCCGGCAACGTCACCGAAGTCTCCGCCCGCCTGCGCCCCCGGGTCTGACCGGTCCC
This sequence comes from Streptomyces sp. WAC00040, assembly GCF_056835925.1. Classification (NCBI taxonomy): domain Bacteria; kingdom Bacillati; phylum Actinomycetota; class Actinomycetes; order Kitasatosporales; family Streptomycetaceae; genus Streptomyces; species Streptomyces sp. WAC00040. Next base: position 297,273 of record NZ_JAKQZE010000006.1, on the reverse strand, counting down.
TCCCGGGGCCTCAGGCCTCGATGGAGAGCCTGCTGCGCAGCAGGGCCGCCAGTGAGGCGGCGAACTCCACCGGGTCCACCGGCAGCGTCACCGCGGCCTCCGCACGGCTCCATGTGGCCAGCCAGGCGTCCTGCGGGCGGCCGATCAGCAGCAGCACCGGCGGGCATTCGAAGATCTCGTCCTTGATCTGCCGGCACACGCCCATACCGCCCGCCGGGACGGTCTCGCCGTCCAGGACGCAGACGTCGATCCCGCCCTCGTCAAGGGCCTTGAGGACGGCGGGCAGGGTCGCGCACTCCACGAACCGCACCGGCGGAACGTCGGGGGCCGGCCTGCGCCCCGCCGCCAGCCTGACCTGCTCGCGGGTGTTGGAGTCGTCGCTGTAGACCAGGACCGTGGCGCTCGACTGCATGGTTCCTCCGCACTCGTTCGATCAGGCTCGTTGCGCCGGATGCTACTCCGTCCCACTGCCTGTCAACACCGGTTCGGACACGCCTTCGATGGGCCGTTCGGCTCTCCCGGAACGCCCCGCGGGGAGTGGGAACACTCCGAACGGCACCCCCCGGAGTGAGGGCGGGATAAGCGACCGACATAATGTCGGTCGTGGCGACAGCAACGACAGTAGAAACCGGGCACGCGCACCCGTCGGTCAATCGACCGAACCTCACCAGCGTCGGAACCATCATCTGGCTGAGTTCCGAGCTGATGTTCTTCGCGGCCCTCTTCGCGATGTACTTCACCCTGCGATCGGTGACGGGTGCCGACTTCTGGGCGGAGAAAGCCGATGCGCTGAACTTCCCGTTCTCGGCGACCAACACCACGATCCTGGTGCTCTCTTCACTCACCTGCCAGCTCGGCGTGTTCGCCGCTGAGCGGGGCGACGTGAAGAAGCTCCGCACCTGGTTCGTGATCACATTCGTGATGGGTGCCATCTTCATCGGCGGTCAGGTCTTCGAGTACACCGAGCTGGTCAAGCACGAGGGGCTCTCCCTCTCGTCGGACCCGTACGGCTCGGTGTTCTACCTGACCACCGGTTTCCACGGCCTGCACGTGACGGGCGGTCTCATCGCCTTCCTGCTGGTCCTGGGAAGGACCTACGCGGCCAGGAGATTCACCCATGAGCAGGCAACCGCCGCCATCGTCGTGTCCTACTACTGGCACTTCGTCGATGTCGTCTGGATCGGCCTCTTCGCCACGATCTACATGATCAAGTAATCGGCGCGGGCGGTTCGTCCCCGAGCGGACACCGCCTGAAGCAGACACAGTCCAGAAGCATCGACGCAGAAGATCCTGACACCGGGGTAATCCGTGAAAAAGCTCTCCGCACGACGACGCCATCCGCTGGCGGCGGTCGTCGTCCTACTCCTCGCGCTGGCGGCCACTGGGGGGCTGTACGCCGCGTTCGCACCCGCGGACAAGGCGCAGGCCGACACAACCGCCCAGTCCCTCGCCATCAAGGAGGGGCAGAAGCTCTACACCGTCGGCTGCGCAAGCTGCCACGGAACCGGCGGTCAGGGCACCTCAGACGGCCCGTCCCTGGTCGGTGTCGGCTCCGCCGCCGTCGACTTCCAGGTCGGCACGGGGCGCATGCCCGCCCAGCAGCCCGGCGCGCAGGTGCCGAAGAAGAAGAACATCTACACGCAGGCCGAGATCGACCAGCTCGCGGCCTACGTCGCCTCCCTGGGCGCCGGTCCGATCACGCCGACCGAGAAGCAGTACAGCCCGGAGGGCGCGGACATCGCCAAGGGTGGCGAGCTGTTCCGCAACAACTGCGCCCAGTGCCACAACTTCACCGGTGAGGGCGGCGCGCTGACCGAGGGCAAGTACGCCCCGAGTCTGGAAGGCGTCAGCCCCAAGCACCTCTACGAGGCCATGCAGACCGGCCCGCAGAACATGCCGTCCTTCCCCGACACGACGATGCCCGAGCAGCAGAAGCGGGACATCATCGCGTACGTCAAGACCGTGAACGGCGAGGAGACGCCGACCCCCGGCGGATTCGCGCTCGGTGGCCTGGGTCCGGTCGCCGAGGGCCTGTTCGGCTGGATCTTCGGTCTCGGTTCGCTGATCGCTGTTGCCATCTGGGTCGCGGCCCACACCGCTAAGGCCAAGAAGTCATGAGTAGCCAAGACATTCCAGAAGAGAACCTGCCCGCAGAGCAGGGCGCCGCGCACGACGCGGCCCACGGTGGCACCACCGCCGTCGCACAGCGCCACGAAGATCCGTTCGCCGATCCTGGACTGCCGGCCCACAAGCCGCGCATCCAGGACATCGACGAGCGGGCCGCCAAGCGCTCCGAGCGCGCCGTCGCCTTCATGTTCACGCTGTCGATGCTGGCCACGATCGGCTTCATCGCCGCGTTCGTGATCTTCCCGGTCGACAAGATCGTCTACATCTGGCCGCTCGGGCACATCAGCGCGCTCAACTTCTCGCTGGGTGTGACGCTGGGCCTCGCGCTCTTCTGCATCGGCGCGGGCGCCGTCCACTGGGCGCGCACCCTGATGTCCGACGTGGAGGTCGCCGACGACCGGCACGCGATCGAGGCCGAGCCCGAGGTCAAGGCCAAGGTCATGGCCGACTTCGCGGACGGTGCCCGGGAGTCCGCGATCGGACGGCGCAAGCTGATCCGCAACACCATGTTCGGCGCGCTGGCCATGGTGCCGCTCTCCGGTGTGGTCCTGCTGCGCGAGCTCGGCCCGCTGCCCGAGGACAAGCTCCGCAAGACGCTGTGGGCCAAGGGCAAGCAGCTCATCAACATGAACACCAACGAGCCGCTGCGTCCCGAGGACGTCGCGGTGGGTTCGCTGACCTTCGTCATGCCCGAGGGCCTGAAGGAGAGCGACCACAACTTCAACACCGAGATCGCCAAGGCGGCCGTGATGATCGTCCGGCTCCAGCCGGAGGACATCAAGGACAAGCGTGAGCTCGAGTGGTCCCACGAAGGCATCGTGGCCTACTCGAAGATCTGCACGCACGTCGGTTGCCCGATCAGCCTGTACGAGCAGCAGACGCACCACGTCCTCTGCCCGTGCCACCAGTCCACCTTCGACCTCTCCGACGGCGCCCGCGTCATCTTCGGTCCGGCCGGTCACCCGCTTCCGCAGCTGCGGATCGGCGTGAACGCCGAGGGCAACCTCGAGGCGCTCGGCGACTTCGAAGAGCCCGTCGGTCCTGCCTTCTGGGAGCGCGGATGAGCACTGCAACGGATACGAAGAAGAAGGCGCCCGCCGGCGAGCGGGTGGCCGACTGGGCGGACGGCAGGCTCGGGATCTACTCGTTGGCCAAGGCCAACATGCGCAAGATCTTCCCGGACCACTGGTCCTTCATGCTCGGTGAGGTCGCGCTCTACAGCTTCATCATCATCATCCTCACGGGTGTGTACCTGACGCTGTTCTTCCACCCGAGCATGAACGAGATCGAGTACCACGGCTCGTACGTGCCGATGCAGGGCATCCGGATGACCGAGGCGTACGCCTCGACCCTGGACATCAGCTTCGACGTCCGCGGTGGTCTGCTGATCCGGCAGATCCACCACTGGGCCGCGCTGATCTTCCTCGCCGCGATGTTCGTGCACATGATGCGCGTGTTCTTCACGGGCGCGTTCCGCAAGCCGCGTGAGATCAACTGGCTGTTCGGCTTCCTGCTGTTCGTCCTCGGCATGTTCACCGGTTTCACCGGTTACTCGCTCCCGGACGACCTGCTCTCCGGCACCGGTGTCCGCTTCACGCAGGGCGCGATCCTGGCGACGCCGATCGTCGGCACCTACCTGTCGATGTTCCTGTTCGGCGGCGAGTTCCCCGGCCACGACATGGTGGCGCGGTTCTACTCGATCCACATCCTGCTGCTGCCGGGCATCATGCTCGGTCTCGTGGTGGCCCACCTGATCCTGGTCTTCTACCACAAGCACACCCAGTTCGCGGGCCCCGGCCGTACGAACAAGAACGTCGTCGGCATGCCGCTGCTGCCGGTGTACATGGCCAAGGCCGGAGGCTTCTTCTTCCTGGTCTTCGGTGTCATCGCACTGATCGCAGGCATGTTCACGATCAACCCGGTGTGGGCGCTCGGCCCGTACCGTCCGGACCACGTGTCCACCGGCGCCCAGCCCGACTGGTACATGGGCTTCGCCGAGGGTCTGGTCCGAGTGATGCCGGGCTGGGAGATCAACCTGTGGGGCCACACCCTGGTCCTCGGTGTGTTCATCCCGCTGGTCCTCTTCGGTCTCGTTCTCGCGGTGCTCGCCGTGTACCCGTTCATCGAGTCGTGGATCACCGGCGACAAGCGTGAGCACCACATCCTGGACCGGCCGCGCAACGCTCCGACGCGTACCGCGCTGGGCGTGGCCTGGGTGACCGGTTACGTGATCATGCTGCTGGGTGGCGGAAACGACATCTTCGCGACGCACTTCAACCTGTCGATCAACGCGATCACCTGGTTCGTGCGCATCACGTACTTCGTCGGACCGGTCCTGGCGTTCATCATCACCAAGCGGATCTGCCTGGGTCTGCAGCGGCGCGACAAGGACAAGGTGCTGCACGGACGCGAGTCCGGCATCATCAAGCGCCTGCCGCACGGTGAGTTCGTCGAGGTGCACGAGCCGCTGGCACAGGGCGACCTGTACAAGCTCACCGCGCACGAGCAGTACAAGCCCGCGGAGATCGGCCCGACCGTCGACGAGAACGGCGTCCGCCGCAAGGTGAAGCGAACCGAGAAGCTGCGCGCCAGGCTCAGTAAGAGCTACTACGGCGAGCACAACCAGATCGACAAGCCCACCGCGGACGAGTACAAGGAGATCACGAGCGGCCACGGCCACCACTGATCACCTGACGGACACGTCCGGCAGACACGTCGCCACAGCGAAGGGCCCCGTCCACTCGATGGACGGGGCCCTTCGCCGTGCCCGGGGCTGGATAGGGTGGGAACCATCCCTGTCGGCTTGTGGACCCTGGAGTGGACCATGAACGTTGTGACCCCAGTAGGCGGCGACAGCGTGGCGGCCCACTCCTGGCCGAGCGTGCTGAACGCCCTGCTCGAGAACCGCGACCAGAGCGCGGACGCGACGGCGTGGGCCATGGACCGGATCCTCAGCGGCGAGGCCACCGACGCGCAGATCGCCGGCTTCGCGGTCGCCCTGCGCGCCAAGGGCGAGACCGTGGAGGAGATCACCGGTCTGGTGCGGACGATGTACCGCCACGCCAATCTGATCGAGGTGCCCGGGGGATGTGTCGACATCGTCGGCACGGGCGGCGACGGGGCCAAGACCGTCAACATCTCCACCATGTCGGCGATCGTCGTCGCCGGTACGGGCGCGAAGGTGGTCAAGCACGGCAACCGCGCCGCCTCCTCCGCGAGCGGCGCCTCGGACGTCCTGGAGAAGCTCGGCGTCAATCTGGAGCTGACCCCGCAGCGGGTGGCAGAGGTCGCGGCGGAGGCGGGCATCACCTTCTGCTTCGCCGTGAAGTTCCACCCGGCGCTGCGGCACGTCGCCATGGCGCGCAAGGAGCTGGGCATCCGGACCGTCTTCAACTTCCTCGGCCCGCTCACCAACCCGGCGAAGGTCACCGCCCAGGCGACCGGCGTCGCCGACGCCCGGATGGCACCGATCATGGCCGGGGTGCTGGCCGAGCGCGGCTCGTCCGCACTGGTCTTCCGCGGCGACGACGGCCTGGACGAACTGACGACCACCTCCACCTCCCATGTCTGGGTGGTACGGGACGGCGCCGTGCGCGAGGAGACCTTCGACCCGCGGGACATCGGCATCGAGCTGGTCCCTGTCGAGGCGCTGCGCGGGGCGGACGCCTCGTACAACGCCGATGTGGCGCGCCGGCTGCTGGGCGGCGAGACCGGGCCCGTGCGGGACGCCGTGCTGCTCAACTCGGCGGCGGCGCTGGCGGCCCTGGAGCCGACCGACGGCACGCTGAACGAGCAGCTGGCGGCCGGTGTGGCACGGGCGGCCAGGTCGATCGACTCCGGCGCGGCGAGGGCCGCGCTGGAGCGCTGGGTCGAGGCCAGCAACGCGTAGACGGCTCCTGGGCGCGGTCCGGATGATGGACCGCGCCCTTGCGTCCGCCGCTACGTATGGCAGGATGCTGGCCAAGGTCATGAGTGACAGCGATTACGGCCCCGGCCCGCTGTCCGGCAACCCTCCGTCCGTGGCGGGGTGCCCCGGGTGAAGACCAGGCCGCAGGCAGCGAGGTCTGCGGCAAGCGCGGACCCCCGCGGCGTCATCGACCGCCGCGTCCCTGGGGTCCTGGTCCTCAAGGGAGCAGTCTCGTGAGCAAGCGAATGCGATAGGGCGTCTGCGCCCCTTCTTCAACACCCTCCGCACGGCGTGGCCGTGTGCCGAGGCGATCCCGTAATCCGGGTTCTGAAGCCGATTCGCCTTTCCTGCTGGGAGATACCGCCATGTCCGTGTACCCGAACGCCGCCGAGACCGCTGTCGCCGACGCCGCCGACCCGTCCCTCTGTGCCCCGCTGCCGGTCCTCGGCCGGGATGTCACCGTCCCGCTCGTCACCGGCGGCGAAGTCGCCTACGCGGCCCTCGACTACGCCGCGAGCGCCCCGGCGCTGCAGCGGGTGTGGGACGACGTGGCCGCGTACGCCCCGTACTACGGAAGCGTGCACCGGGGGGCCGGGTACCTGTCGCAGCTGTCCACCGACCTGTTCGAGAACAGCCGGGCCGTGGTCCACGAGTTCCTCGGCTGCCGCGACGGCGACCAAGTGGTCTTCACCCGGTCCACGACCGACTCGCTGAACCTGCTGGCCGCCGTGCTGCCCGACGGCTGCGAGGTGTTCGTCTTCGAGACCGAGCACCACGCCTCTCTGCTGCCGTGGAGGGAGGCCCGGGTGACGTACCTGGACGCGCCCCGCACGCCCGGTGAGGCGGTACGGACGCTGGAGCACGCGCTCGCCCACCGCGACCCCCACGGTCCGGCGCTGGTCTGCGTGACCGGTGCGTCCAACGTGACCGGTGAGCTGTGGCCGGTGCGGGAACTCGCCGCGGCGGCCCACGCGCACGGCGCCCGTATCGTGCTCGACGCGGCCCAACTCGCGCCCCACCACCCGCTGTCCGTCCAGGAGCTGGACGTCGACTGGGTGGCCTTCTCCGGGCACAAGCTCTACGCGCCGTTCGGTTCCGGTGTGCTCGCAGGCCGTGCGGACTGGCTGCGCGAGGCGGAGCCGTACCTCGCCGGCGGCGGTGCCTCGCGCACCGTCGCACGGCGCGCCGACGGCGGGGTGGAGGTCGAGTGGCACACCACCGCCGCACGGCACGAGGCCGGCTCGCCCAACGTGATCGGCGTCTACTCGATCGCCGCCGCCTGCAAGGCGCTCACGGAGGCCGGTTTCGACCGGCTGGTCACCCGCGAGCAGCACCTGATCGCCAAGGTCCGGGAAGGCCTCGCGGAGGTGCCGGAGGTCAGGGTGCTCTCGCTGTTCGGCGACGGTGCCCCCCGCGTCGGTGTCCTCTCCTTCGTGGTGGACGGCTGGAACAGCTCGCACTTCGCCGCGGCGCTGTCCGCCGAGTACGGCATCGGCGTCCGTGACGGACTCTTCTGTGCCCACCCGCTGGTGCGCACCCTGCTGGGCAGCGACCCGCAGGACGTCGGCGACTGCGGCGCCCCGGAGGCCGGGCCGGGGGAGAGGTCGCTCAACGCCATCCGGGTCAGCTTCGGCGCGGGTACCCCCGACGAGCACGTGGAGAGGTTCGTGCGGGCCGTCAAGGAGCTCGTCCGCGACGGCGCGCAGTGGAACTACCGCACCGAGGACGGGCGTTGCGTGCCAGACCGCGGCTGACTCAGGCCGCGAGCCGGGTGCCCAGCAGCACCGTTCGGCCGCGTCGGCGAGGAACTCGCCGGCCCGGTCCAGTGCTTCCGGCAGCGGAACCGGCGCCGTCACGATCGACCCGTAGGCGTCCACGCCCGCAGCCCTGACCTCGTGCACGCCGTGGCCGAGCGTCCCGGCGAGGGCCGGCACCGGCACTCCGGCGGCCCTGGACCGGGATCCGTTGGGTCAGGTCCTGCTCGGCGCTCGCCCGGACCACTCGTACGGGTGCCGGCATGCGGCCGGCCACCACCCACCCGGTGCCGGTCGTCAGCAACAGCGCCACACCGCAGATCACGAGCAGCGTGCGGAACGTGTCATCGGCGATCGAGCGCTCGCCGTCGCGGTGGAACGCGACGACGAAGGCCGCCGGGTGACCCGGCCTGGCGGAGTCGATGGGCACCTTCGCGCAGTGCACCTCGCCCGCCGGCCGCTCGAGGACGCCGGAAGATGCCTTGGCGTCCAGGATCGAGGAGAGGGACGTCCGGGTGCAGCGCGACGGAGTCTCCTGGGTGAGCAGCTGGTTGATCCGGTGGTCGATGTCCCGCGGCAGCAGTGACCGGGTGGAGGTGGCGACGGCCGCGAGGGCCACCGTCACATCAGGCGCAGCCAGTGCGGAATGCGGACCCGCGGAGGTCCGGCGGTCAGTTCTCACCACCGGTGTCGTCATCGTCGTCGCTGGCCGCCGGCCCCGGCACGACGGCGTCCCCGGCGGGGCGCGGGCTCGCGGCCCCCGGTGCGCCCCGGCCGGTTCCGCGCCCGGACGGCCCCGGCTGCCGGGCCGGTCCTACGCGTCCAGCCCGATGGCGAACGCCGCCTCCAGGTCGTGCTGCGAGTAGGTGCGGAAGGCGACATGCGTGTCGGTCCCCTCGACACCGGGGATCTTGCTGATCCGGCCGGGGATCACCTCCGCCAGGTCGTCGTGCCTGGCCACGCGCACCATGGCGATCAGGTCGTAGGTACCGGTGACGGAGAAGACCTCGCTGACGCTGTCCAGCGCGGCGATCGACTCGGCGATCTCGGGGATGCGGTCCACGCTGGTCTTGATGAGCACGATCGCGGTGATCACGGCTGGCTTTCTCCCTCGGTCGCGGCGGATGCGTTCACTCTAGTCCCACGCCCGTAGCGGCCCCACGCGTAGACGAAGCCCGCCCCGAAGCCGACCAGGTGCGCCAGATACGCGACGCCCGGCCCGCTGCCGGCGCCCCTGGCGGCCAGCCACTGAAGGACGAACCAGAAGATCAGCACCGCCCAGGCGGGGAAACGCAGCGGCAGGAAGAAGAGGAAAGGGAAGAGGCTGGTCACCCGGGCCCTGGGGAAGAGGAAGAGGAACGCCCCGAGGACGGCGGAGATCGCCCCGGAGGCCCCTACCAGCGTCTGCTCGGAGTCGGCGTTGACGACCGCGAACGCGAGCAGCGCGAGATATCCGGCACCGACGTAGAAGAGCACGAACTCCAGCTGCCCCATCCGCTCCTCCGCCATGGCGCCGAAGACGAACAGGAACAGCATGTTCCCCAGCAGATGCAGCCAACTTCCGTGCACGAAGAGCGCGGTGAGCGGAGTCAGCAGGGCGTCCGGGGAGCCTGCCATCAGCTCGGCGGGGATCACTCCCCAGCGCTCGAAGTACCCCGCCTGGGCGACGAGCAGCCGGTCACCGAGGCCGTACACGGGGTTGAAGCCGGACACCGGGCTGATGAGGAAGATCGCGCAACAGGCCGCGATCAGGCCGTATGTCACCGTCGGCCCCGAGGCCGCGTTCCTGAGTGCTTCCCTGGCCGTGCCCCACCTACTGATCATGGACAGAGCATGGCGTAGCAGGACCGAACGGTACAGAGTGCCTCGCCGCGACATCGGGTGCCTGCGAGGCCGTAGGGTTACAGGCAGTACATCCGCAGTTCGACGGCGCACCGCGGTACCGCACCCGCATGAGACAAGAGGACGGCACGATGACGACGGTTCCCTCGCCGACCGCCGAGACCAGGTGGCGCTGCACGCTCTGTGGCAATCTGACGCGCTTCGACGTCACACGCTCGTCGAAGGTCGTCGAGTACGTCCATCTGGACCTGGCGGGTGAGCCGACCGTGGAGGAGCGCGAGGTCGTCAGTGAGACCATCGAGTCGGTCCGCTGCCGCTGGTGCAACGCGGTGGACCAGATCGAGCTGGTGGACAGGCCGGGAGCCGGTTCCTGAACGGAGCGGCCCCCATGGGTGGTAGGGGTGACGGATCGTGGAGCAGCCTGAGAACGGCGGCGGGCCGGCCGGTGCGGCCGGTGACGCCGCCGAGGCGCTCGACCGCCCGCTGCCGGAAGGTGTGAGGCGACGGGTCGTCGCCCTCGTCTCCGACGCCTTCGGCGGCCTGACCGTCGCCGAACTGCCCGCCCAGCTCCGGCAGTACGCCCGGTTCACTCCCACCCGGCGCGCCAAGTTCGCCGGCAACGCGATGGCCGCCGCGCTCGAGGGAGACCCCCTCTTCCGCCAGCGCATCGGTGAACGGCTCGGCAAGGCCCAGCCCGAGCTGGTCAAGGCCCTCGAGTCCGGATCGCCGCCCGCCGCCGCGGACCCCGCGGACGTGGCGGCGGCCGCCTATGTGCTGCGTCCGCCCGGCTGGGTCAAGATGGTCGCCGCCGCCGGCGAGGAGGCCCAGCGGGCCGACGCCGAGCGGGCCGACGAGGTCGGGCGGCGCGAGCTGGACCGGCTGCGCGAGGAACTGGCCCACGCCCGCGACCAGATCAGGTCGGAGACCGAGCGGCTGCGCGCCGAACTCGACAGCGCCCGCAAGGAGAACGAGTCGCTGCACCGCAAGCTGCGCAGCGCCCAGGCCGATCTCAAACGCGGCGAGGCCGCCCTGCGCCACCGGGACGCCGAGATCGACGGTGTCCGGGCCCAAGCCGCGGCCCAGGTGTCGGTCGCCGAGAGCGAGACCCGGCGGCTCAAGGCACGCCTGGCGGAGGCCGAATCGGCGGTCGAGGCGGGCCGCCGGGCCGCCCGCGAGGGCCGTTCGGTCGAGGACATGCGGCTGCGGCTGCTCCTGGACACGGTGCTCGACGCGGCCCAGGGGCTGCGCCGCGAGCTGGCCCTGCCGCCCGCGGGCATGCACCCGGCCGACACGGTGGACGCCGTGGAACCTGGGCGGATGTCGCCCAAGGACATCGCGGCACGGGCGCTCTCCGAGACGGATCCCGCCCTCCTCGATCAACTGCTCGCGCTGCCGCAGGCGCATCTCGTCGTCGACGGCTACAACGTCACGAAGACCGGCTATCCGACGATGCCGCTGGAGAAGCAGCGGCTGCGGCTGCTGGGTGGCCTGTCGATGCTCGCCGCCCGGACGGGCGCCGAGATCACGTGCGTGTTCGACGGGGCGGAGCTCGCCGCTCCGGTGCTGCTGGCGCCGCCGCGCGGGGTGCGCGTGCTGTTCTCCAAGGCGGGTGTGACGGCAGACGAACTGATCCGCCAGCTCGTGAGGGCGGAGCCGCCCGGCCGGCCCGTGGTGGTGGTCTCCACCGACCGGGAGGTGGCCGACGGCGTCGCGAAGGCGGGTGCCAGGCCGGTCGCGTCCGCCTTGTTGCTGAAGCGGCTTTCGCGCGTCTCGTAACTCCGGCGGCATATGCCCGATTTCGGATATCCGCAGGTGGGACGCTGCGTCAAGTCTCCATTACTACACGTGTGATGAGAGTAAAGAATGGGCTCCCTGGGTAAGATTTTTCCCGTGAGGATTTGAAGTGATCACAAGAAGGTCACTAAGGTCGGGGCTCGAACCTTCGCGCGGTTGATCGCCCATCCGGGGTGACAGCGAAGGAACCGCCGAGTTCGTGCAGTTCGACCCCATTTCCCCCAGGGACCCGATGCGCGGACGCCGGGGATTCGCGTCCCCCCACTGCCCGGTAGGCGGCTCGAGGAAGAAGGAGCTCGCCTTCGTGGCGTCCCACCGTCGTCCCAAGCAGCCGAGCCGCACCCGCGTGACCGTGCTCACCGCGACCGCCGCGGCGGCCGTCGCCCTGACCGCCCAGACCGCCCAGGCCGACCCGACGCCGAGCAAGAGCGAGGTCAAGGAAAAGGTCGACAAGCTCTACGAAGAGGCGGAGAAGGCCACCGAGAAGTACAACGGGGCCAAGGAGCAGCAGGAGAAGCTCGACGAGCAGATCGACGCGCTGCAGGACAAGGTCGCCCGCGGTCAGGACGAGCTCAACACCCTGAGGGACAGCCTGGGTTCGGTGGCGAGTGCCCAGTACCGCACCGGTGGCATCGACCCCTCCGTGCAGCTCTTCCTCTCCGGTGACCCGGACACCTACCTCGACAAGGCCTCCGCGCTGGACCAGCTCGGCGCCAAGCAGACCGAGGCGATCCAGGAGATCCAGGCCAAGCAGCGCACCCTCGCGCAGCAGCGCCAGGAGGCCCAGAGCAAGCTCGGCGACCTGGCCGAGACCCGCAAGACGCTCGGCGAGAAGAAGAAGGAGGTTCAGGGCAAGCTCGCGGAAGCGCAGCGGCTGCTGAACTCCCTCACCGCCGCCGAGCGCGCCGCACTCGCCGCCGACGAGAGCCGCGCGAACCGCGCCAGCGCGCGTGTCGACCTCGGTCCGTCCGTGCCCGCCTCGCAACGCGCGTCCGCCGCGTTCGCCGCCGCGCAGTCCCAGATAGGCAAGCCGTACGTCTACGGCGCGTCCGGCCCGAACTCCTTCGACTGCTCGGGGCTCACCTCCTGGGCGTTCGCGCAGGCCGGCGTCTCCATCCCGCGCACCTCGCAGGCGCAGGCCAACGCCGGCACCCGCATCTACTCGCAGAGCCAGCTCAAGCAGGGCGACCTGGTCATCTTCTACGGCGACCTGCACCACGTCGGCTTCTACGCGGGCAACGGCCAGGTGCTGCACGCCCCGCGGAGCGGCACCAACGTGCGCTACGAGTCGATCAACAACATGCCGTTCCAGTTCGGCGTGCGTATCTGACCCACGGTCGGACGGACTGCCGCCCAGGCAGTCGGACGGATCGTTCGGCGGGTCCCCACACCCGCCCGAACGGGGGAATTCGTCCCCTTCGTGCAGACGCGACGCCCCGCCGGTGACCTGTGGTCTCCGGCGGGGCGTCACTCTTTGTGCCCGCCGGGGTCTTTGGTCACCTCGTGTTCACCCGGTTACTCTCTGCCGCGCATCGAACCCGGTTCCCGGAAGTCCCGGTGGAACCGCTGCGAAAGTCCTGCGGAAGGGAGCGCGGCACGTGGTGTCCCACCGCCGACCCTCACAGCCCGGCCTCACACGGAGTGCCCGGGGCACCGTCCTTTCCGCGGCGGCGGCCACAGCCGCCGCCGCTCTCGGCGCCGGTGCCGCACCGGCCGGTGCCGAGCCGGGAACCGGCACGGAGCCGACCCGGGCCAGGGTGGACCGGCTCTACGAGGAGGCCGAACGGGCCACGGAGCGCTTCAATGCCGCGGGCGAGCGGGTCGAGAAGCTCCACGAGCAGGTCGGGCACGCGCAGGACAGGGTGGCCCGCAGCCAGGAGCGGATCAACCGGATGCGCGAGGCGCTCGGCTCCGTGGCAGGCGCCCAGTACCGCTCCGGCGGCATCGATCCGGCGCTGGCACTGCTGCTCTCCCAGGACCCGGACGGCTACCTCGAGGCGGCGGCGACGCTGGACCGCGTCTCCGAACGCCACTCCACGGCGCTGACCGAACTCCGCCGCGAGCAGCGCGGCCTCGGCCAGGAACGCACGGAGGCCGCCCGCGACCTCGCCGAACTGGAGCGCAGCAGAAGCGCGGTGGCGCGCCACAAGCGCACGGTGGAACGCAAGCTCGGCGAGGCCAGGCGGCTGCTGAACGCGCTGCCGACCGGGGAACGGGAGGCGTACGACAGGTCCTCGCGCTCCGGGCGCGACGACCTGGCGGGGATGGCCGCCCTGCCCGGACTCCCGGCCGCCTCCCCTCATGCGGCGGCGGCCATGACGGCGGCGCGCAGCGCGGTCGGCCGCCCTTATGTGTGGGGCGCCACCGGGCCCTCCGGCTTCGACTGCTCGGGCCTTGTGCAGTGGTCCTACGCCCAGGCGGGAGTGGGCCTCCCGCGCACCTCCCAGGCCCAGGCGCACGCGGGCACCCGCGTGCCCCTGTCGGCGGCCCGGCCGGGCGACATCGTCACGTACCGGAGCGACGCGAGCCATGTCGGCATGTACGTGGGGAACGGGCAGGTGGTCCATGCGCCCTATCCCGGCGCGGCGGTGCGGTACGACCCGGTGGGGATGATGCCGGTGTACGCGGTGACGCGGGTGTAGCCGGCGGGCGGTCGCTGCGAGGGCCGTTCCCACTCCGCCCCTTCCCGCTGTACCGATGTGCGGCTCCGCCGCGTGGGGTGGGCCCCGGACCCCGCACCGCGATCCGCGCGGTGCCCTCGAGCGCCGGGCGGGCCGACATGCCGCTGCGAGGCACCCGGCCCCACGGGCGCATTCGGTCTCACCTACGGCTGCGACCCGGCCTGCGACGGCCGAGGCCCTGCCGTGGGGGTCGGGAATGCCGCTGCAAGGCATCCAGCGCCGGCGGCGCAGCCGGCGTCCGGGGCGGGGTGCCGGACGGGCCTGAGGAGTCAGCCCCGCCGGCGTCGGAGGCGCGGGGTGCCGGGCAGGGCTCAGGTTGCCGGGCAACTTCAGCCTCGCCGGCGATTCGGGGCTCGGGGGCGGGCCCCCGGAACACCGCGCGGAGCCCGGTGGCGGTGGCGATGGGGCGGCCCCGGCGGGGCGTTACGTACCATCGCAGGATGGCATCGCACGGGCGCGCGCATCGCACAGCAGGGACGGCGCTCGCCGTGCTCGTGCTCGTCGGCGGGTGCGGTGGCATCGGGCCGGCGCCCGTGGACCCGGCCGTCGAGGAGATACAGCAGGCCCTGGACGTCCGGGCCGCCGCCCTGCTCGGCCACGACCGCGCCGGCTACCTCGCGTCGCTCGAGCCGGGCGCGGCCGCTCTGCGGGTGGCGCAGGGCGAGGAGTTCGACAACCTCGCCGATGTGCCGCTGCACTCGTGGGGGTATCGGATCAAGGGCGTTCGGCACCGGAGCGGGAACGCCGTCGTCGAGACCGAGCTGCGGTACCGGATAGCCGGCTACGACAGCGCGCCGATGACCGTCTCCCGCACCCTCGAGCTGACCGAGCGCGACGGCCGCTGGTACGTGACCGCCGACCGCGCCGGCGTCGGCGCCCCGCAGCAGCTGTGGCAGCAGGGCGATGTGGACGCCGCACGGGGCAGCCACAGCCTCGTCCTCGGCGTCGGGCAGGACGAGAAGCGGCTGCGTGAACTCGCCGCCGCCACCGACCGTGCCGTGCCGGCCGTATCGGGCGCCTGGCCGTCGAAATGGGCCGGCAGGGTCGTGGTGCTCGTACCGGACTCGGTGGAAGCCATGGGCAGGATGCTGGGCACGCCGGCGGCCGGTTACCGGGGCATCGCGGCCGTGACCACCGGCGAGACGGGCGGCCCGAAGGGCGGCTCGCCCGCGGACCGGGTCGTCGTGAACCCGGAGGCGTACGGGCTGCTCGGCGAGTTCGGGCAGCGGATCGTGCTCACCCATGAGACCACCCATGTGGCGACCCGGGCGCACACCTCCGCGGCGACACCGATGTGGCTGTCGGAGGGCTTCGCGGACTGGGTCGCGTACCGCGGCACGGGACGTACCGCCGCGGAGGCCGCCCCCGAGGTGCAGGAAGCGGTCCGGGCCGGGGACGTGCCCGCCGCGCTGCCGACCGACCGGGACTTCTCCTTCGGCGGCGACGCGGACGCCCTCGCGCGGGCATATGAGGGCGGCCGGCTCGCGTGCGAGATGATCGCCGGCCGCTGGGGCGAGGCGAAGCTCACCGCGTTCTACCGGTCCGTCGGTGAGGGGCCGCGGCGGGAGGGCGCGATCGAGCGGGCACTGGGCGAGGAGCTCGGCACCACGCCGGAGGAGTTCACCGCGATGTGGCGGGACTTCCTTCGCGAGCAGCTGGGCTGATCCGGGCCGGCGGCCGCGGCACGGGAACCGTCTGCCGCCACAGCCGACGGCAGGCGGTGACCGTCGCGGCCACCAGAAGCCCGTTGCGAAGGACGAGCAGGGCGATGCCGGACGGATCGCTCGCCACGACTTCCGCGAACCAGATGGGGAACTCCAGCACCGTCACGGCGGTGGCCGCCAGCACCAGCCAGGCGGGGAGCGTCATCCGGCTGCCACGGAACACCAGGCACACGGCGGCAAGGCCGACCAGCCACACCATGTACTGCGGGCTGATCACCCGGCTCGTGGTCGTGAACAGCAGCACCGCCGCGAAGGCGGCGTCGCACGGCGTGGACGGCCCGAACTCCCTCGCACGCAGCCGCCACAGCACCAGCCAGCAGAGCGCGAGGACGGACAGTCCGAGGGCGGCCGTGCTGACCATCGGGACGTACGGGCCGAGGAACTCGACGGACCCGTAGTTCAGCAGCACCTGCCCCTCCCAGCCGAAGTGCCGGGCGAAGTGGAAGACCAGGGCGCCCAGCGACTCGACCTCCGTACCCCGGTCGCGCTGGAAGGTGAGGAAGGCCAGCCCGCCCGGCATCAGCGTGCACAGCAGCACGGTGACCGCCCCGCCCGTGGCCGCCGCCGCGCCCCAGGACCTGACCGTGGTGCGCCCCCGCGGCACACCCAGCAGGAGCAGCACCGGCCACACCTTCAGCACCGCGCCGAAGCCCGCCAGCGCCCCCAGGGTCCCCGGCCGGCGCACGCCCGCGAGGAGCGCGGCGACGGCGACGGCCGTGACCATCAGGTCGTAGCGGGCGTACACCGTCGGGCCGAGCAGCGGAACGCCCACGACCCACACCCAGGTGCCCCGCCGCGCGGTGCCGTGTCGCTCCGCGTACCGCAGCAGGAGCAGGACCAGCAGGTCGCACACGAGGACGACGACGAAGAAGGCGGAGGTGTAGTCGAGGCCCGGCAGGAGCCCGGGGGAGAGGATCGCGAGCGCGCCGGCGGGCGGGTACTGCCACGTCACGTCGTCGAGGGGGTACGTGCCGCTGCTCAGCACCTCGTACCAGCCCCGGTAGATCGCCGAGACGTCGCTGGTGACGTCGGGCCCGGGGAAGACGACGACCTTGAAGACGAACAGCAGCAGCGCGGTCCTGGTGAGCAACCACACCGTGAAGGGGAGGATCGTGCCTCGCGCGAGCGCCGTCGGCATCGTGTCTCTTTCGTCGGTGGAGGAGCCGGGGGACGACTCGGGAGCTGAGACTGCCATCATGCCGTGGCGGTACCCGAACGGGGCGACCGGGCCGTTCGGTACTGTCTGCGACGATGCACAAGACCCTGATCGTGACCAACGACTTCCCGCCCAGGCCCGGCGGCATCCAGGCGTTCCTGCACAACATGGCGCTACGGCTGGACCCCGGACAACTCGTCGTCTACGCCTCCACATGGAAGCGCGGCCGGGAAGGGGCAGAGGCGACCGCGGCGTTCGACGCCGAGCAGCCCTTCACGGTCGTACGCGACCGTACGACGATGCTCCTGCCGACCCCTCGGGTCACCCGCACGGCCGCGCGGCTTCTGCGCGAACACGGCTGCGAGTCCGTGTGGTTCGGCGCTGCCGCCCCGCTCGGACTGATGGCCCCGGCTCTCCGGCGCGCGGGCGCGCGCCGGCTGGTGGCCACCACGCACGGCCACGAGGCGGGATGGGCGCAACTGCCCGCGTCCCGGCAGCTGCTGCGCCGCATCGGCGAGGGCACGGACACGATCACGTACCTCGGCGAGTACACCCGCTCACGCATCGCCGCGGCGCTGACGCCCGAGGCCGCGGACCGCATGGTCCAGCTGCCGCCCGGCGTCGACGAGAAGACCTTCCACCCTGGCTCCGGCGGCGACCTGGTCCGGCAACGGCTCGGCCTGAGCGACCGGCCCGTGGTGGTGTGCGTCTCACGCCTCGTGCCGCGCAAGGGGCAGGACACGCTGATCCGTGCCATGCCCGCGATCCTCGCGAAGGTGCCGGACGCGGTGCTGCTGATCGTCGGCGGCGGCCCGTACGAGAACGAACTCCGGGGCCTCGCGGCAAAGACCGGGGTCGAGGGGTCGGTGCGCTTCACCGGCGCCGTGCCGTGGTCCGAACTCCCCGCGCACTACGGCGCCGGCGACGTCTTCGCCATGCCCTGCCGGACCCGCAGGGGAGGTCTGGACGTCGAGGGACTCGGGATCGTCTACCTGGAGGCGTCGGCGACCGGTCTCCCCGTCGTGGCGGGCGACTCGGGCGGCGCGCCGGACGCCGTGCTCGACGGCGAGACCGGCTGGGTCGTCCGCGGCGGCTCGGCGGAGGAGTCGGCCGAGCGCATCGTCCACCTCCTTGAGGACCCGGAGCTGCGGAAGCGGATGGGGGAGCGGGGGCGGGCCTGGGTCGAGGAGAAGTGGCGCTGGGACCTGCTGGCGGAGCGGCTGAAGGCGCTGCTCTGAGGGGGCGGCTCGTCGTGCGGGGCGCCTGCGGCGGGCCTGCTGCCCTCCCCCGCCCCTTCCCGAAACCGGGGCAGGCTCCGGACCCGGTACCGCGCTTCGCCCGGTGTGCTCGAACGCCGGACGGGCCGACCAAGTCGGCCCGTCCGGCGTTCGAGGCGCGGGGGCGGAGCCCCCGCGACCGACCGTCAGGCGCGGTAGATCGATTCGATCTCGTCCGCGAAGTCCTTCGCCACGACGTTCCGCTTCAGCTTGAGCGACGGCGTGATGTGGCCCGCCTCCTCCGTGAACTGCGCCGGCAGGATTCGGAACTTGCGTACCGACTCCGCCTTGGAGACAGCCGCGTTGCCGTCGTCGACGGCCTTCTGGATCTCCGCCCGCAGGTCCTCGTCGTCGCGGAGGGACGCCGCCGTCGAGCCGGCCGGCTTGCCGTGTTCCGCGCACCAGCGGCCGAGGAACTCCTCGTCGATGGTGACGAGCGCGCCGACGAACGGGCGGCCGTCGCCGACGACCATGCACTCGGCCACGAGGGCGTGCCCGCGGATGCGGTCCTCGATCACCGCGGGGGCGACGTTCTTGCCGCCGGCGGTGACCAGGATCTCCTTCTTGCGGCCCGTGATCGCGAGGTAGCCGTCCTCGTCGAGGGTGCCGATGTCGCCCGTGTGGAACCAGCCGTCGGCCAGTGCCTCGGCCGTCGCGGTCTCGTTGTTCCAGTAGCCGGAGAAGACGTGCTCGCCGTGGAGCAGCACCTCGCCGTCGTCCGCGATCCGCACCACGGAGCCGGGCAGCGGCTGGCCGACCGTGCCGATCTTCTGGCGGTCCCACGGGTTGAACGCTGTCGCCGCGCACGACTCCGTGAGGCCGTAGCCCTCCAGCACGGTGAAGCCGATGCCGCGGAAGAAGTGGCCGAGCCGCTCGCCCAGCGGCGCGCCGCCGGAGACCGCGAACTCGCCGCGGCCGCCGAGGACGGCGCGGAGCTTGCTGTAGACGAGCTTGTCGAAGACCTTGTGCTTGAGCTTCAGGCCGACCGGCACGCCGCCGGACCCGCCCAGCGCGCGGCTGTAGGCGATGGCCGTGTTCGCGGCCTTGTCGAAGATCTTGCCCTTGCCGTCCGCCTGGGCCTTGGCCCGCGCGGAGTTGTAGACCTTCTCGAAGACACGGGGCACACCGAGGATCAGCGTCGGCCGGAAGGAGGCCAGTTCGTCGGTCAGGTTCTTGATGTCCGGGACGCAGCCGAGCCTGATCGGCGCCATCACGGCCGCGATCTCGACCATGCGGCCGAAGACGTGCGCGGCGGGGAGGAACAGCAGCACGGAGCTCTCGCCCGTACGGAACAGCGGCTTCAGGCGCTCGACCAGGTTGCCGCACTCCGCGAAGAAGGCGCGGTGGGTGAGCACGCAGCCCTTGGGGCGTCCGGTGGTGCCGGAGGTGTAGACGATGGTCGCCGGGTCGTCGGCCTTGGCGGAGGCGCTGCGCTCGTCGACGGTCGCCTCGGAGATCTCCGCGCCGGCGGCGGTCAGTTCGTCGACCGCGCCCTTCTCGATCTGCCAGACGTTCCGCAGGTCCGGCAGCGACTCGCGCACGGACTCCACGGCGGCGGCGTGCGTGTCACCCTCGACGATCACGGCCGCGGCGCCGGAGTCACCGAGGATCCACTGCACCTGCTCCGCCGAACTGGTCTCGTAGACAGGCACGGTGACCGCGCCGGCGCTCCAGATCGCGAAGTCCAGCTGGACCCACTCGTAGCGGGTGCGTGAAATCAGGCCGACCCGGTCGCCGGGCCGGATGCCGGCGGCGATCAGGCCTTTGGCGGCGGCCCGCACCTCGGCGAGGAACTGCGTCGCGGTGACGTCCGTCCATCTGCCGCCGACCTTGCGGCCCATCACCGCCACATCCGGGTGCTGCGCGGCATTGCGGCGGATGAGATCCGTCAGGTTGCCGTCCGTAGGGACCTCGTACAGGGCCGGAAGGCTGAACTCGCGCAAGACTGCTGCTCCTCATCGGGCGCCGGCGCCACGGCTCTGTGTGATGCACCGGCTGCGGTCCAAGATCGGGCAGGGTGCTCGGTGGGGGTGAGCACGACTGGACTGCCCGGACGTTACCCACGAGTACACGGTTCCCGATAGGGGTTCCCGGCCAATGTTCTGTGCGTCACACATCGATGGCTGGACTTCGCGCAGAGTATTCCACTCTGCGTGCCGGACCCAAGTAACCGCAGGTAGGCCCCCCTCTACCCAGGGGCTCTCGACGGGTTCTAGGGTGACCGCCATGCGAGGCATGCGAGTCAACGTGGTCAGTGATGTGCACGGCAATGCCAAAGATCTCGCCATTGCGGGCGACGGTGCCGATGCCCTGGTATGCCTCGGTGACCTGGTGCTTTTCCTCGATTACGCCGACCATTCACGCGGCATCTTTCCCGAACTGTTCGGTGTGGAGAACGCCGACCTGATCGTGGAACTGCGCACCGCCCGGCGCTTCGAGGAGGCGCGGGACCTCGGCCGCAGGCTCTGGGCGGAACTCGGCGTCGACAGGGAGACCGCCATCGAGGCGGCCGTACGGCGCCAGTACGCCGAGCTGTTCGCCGCCTTTCCCACCCCGACGTACGCCACCTACGGCAACGTCGACATCCCGGCCCTGTGGCACGAGTACGCCCGCCCCGGCACGACCGTCCTCGACGGCGAGCGGGTCGAGATCGGCGGCCGGGTGTTCGGCTTCGTCGGCGGCGGACTGCGCACCCCGATGCGCACGCCGTACGAGATCTCCGACGAGGAGTACGCCGCCAAGGTGGAGGCGATCGGCGAGGTCGACGTGCTCTGCTCGCACATCCCGCCCGACGTCCCCGAGCTGACGTACGACACCGTCGCCCGCCGCTTCGAACGCGGCAGCCGCGCCCTGCTGGACGCCCTCCGACGCACCCGGCCCCGTTACGCGCTCTTCGGCCATGTGCATCAGCCGCTCGTCCGCCGCATGCGGGTGGGCGCGACCGAGTGCGTCAACGTCGGTCACTTCGCGGCCGGCGGCCGTCCCTGGTCCCTGTCCTGGTGAGCCGGGGCACGCACCGGAGGGCCGTGCGGTCGCGATAGCCTGCACCCCACACACCTGCCCGGTCCGTACCGCACTGTGAGGAGCCGCAGAGATGGCGGAACACACCAGCTCGAGCATCACGATCGATGCGGCACCGGCCGAGGTCATGGGCGTCATCGCCGACTTCACCCGCTATCCGGAGTGGACCGGCGAGGTCAAGGAGGCGGAGGTGCTCGCCACCGACGCCGACGGACGGGCCGAGCAGGTCCGCCTGGTGCTGGACGCCGGCGCGATCAAGGACGACCACACCCTCGCCTACACCTGGCACGGGGCCGACGAGGTCAGCTGGACCCTGGTGAAGTCCCAGATGCTGCGCGCGATCGACGGCTCCTACCGTCTCTCGCCGGTCGGCGGCGGCGACCGTACCGAGGTCACGTACCAGCTCACCGTCGACGTCAAGATCCCCATGCTCGGCATGATCAAGCGCAAGGCGGAGAAGGTCATCATCGACCGCGCCCTCGCCGGTCTGAAGAAGCGCGTCGAGAGCGGCGCCGGCGCCTGATGCGCAAGGTCCTCGTCACCGGCCTCGGCGGCGCGGGCCGCACCACCGTCGCCGCCGCCACGGCGCTCGCCGAGGCCGCACGCGGCAGGCGGGCGCTGTTCCTGTCCGCCGGGCCGGGCGACGTGCTCGGCGCACAGGTCACCGCCCGCCCCGAAGAGCCGGTGCGCGTCCGCGACGGCCTGTGGGCCGCTCGTATCGACGCCGGCTCCGACTTCCGCGCCGAGTTCCTCCACCTCCAGGAGCGTGCCTCCGCCGCGCTGGACCTGCTGGGCGCGGCCAGGCTCGAGGACGAGGAGCTGACCCGGCTGCCCGGCAGCGAGCAGTTCGCCCTGCTGCGTGCGCTCGCCGTCGCCTCCCGCGGCGGCTGGGACGTGGTCGTCGTCGACATGCCGCCGCTGCACGAGACGATCGCGCTGCTCGCGCTGCCGGAGGAACTGCGCCGCTACCTGCGCCGCCTCCTCCCGCAGGAACGCCAGGCCGCCCGCGCGCTGCGCCCCGTGCTCGCCCAGCTCGCGGGAGTGCCGATGCCTGCCCAATGGCTGTACGGGACCGCCGAACGCTGGGACACCGAGCTGGCGGGCGTGCAGGCGCTGATCGAGTCCGTGAACACCACCGTGCGGGTCGTCGCGGAGCCGGGTCCCCGCGCCGCCGCGGTGCTGCTCGAGGCCCGCGCCGGACTCGCCCTGCACGGGCTGGCCGTGGACGCCCTCGTGGCGAACCGGAACCTGCCGAGGGAATCGGCGGACCCGTGGTTCGCCCCCCTCGTCGCGCAGCAGGAGAAGTGCCTGCACGAGTGGTACGGCGCCTGGCTGCCCGGCGCCGCCATATGCGAGGTCCCCCACATCGGTCGCGACCCGCAGGGCCTCGAGGACCTCGCCCTGCTCGACATCCGCGCCGTCCGCACCGCCGCCGGCGGCGACGGACACCGGGGCGAGGGGCTCGCCGTCGACGGCGAGCCGGACCGGGAAGGCCCCCGAGGGGGCGTCGGCCGGATCGGCCGGTCCGAGCCGTCCGCGACCGGCACCGGCGGCCAGGACGCCCTCTACGTGTGGGAACTGGAACTGCCCGGCATCGTCAAGGAGCAACTCTCCCTCGTCCGCCGTGGGGATGAACTCCTGATCGGGGCGGGGCCGTTCCGCAGGATCCTCCCACTGCCCTCGGCGCTGCGCCGCTGCACCGTCGCCGGCGCGGGTCTCGCGGACGGCATGCTCACGGTCCGCTTCACGCCGGACCCCGGACTGTGGCCGCGGACACGCTGAACGCCGTACCACCGTTCGGGTACCGTCGAGAGCAGACAACCCCTCGAAACGGCCCCCAGGAGAACGTCATGAGCGAAGCGACCGAGCGCCCCGACGCCGACGCCTGGGCCACCGCCTGCGAGGAGGACCTCCAGCGGGAGCGTGCCCGGCGCCGGGCGGAGTACGGACAGCAGCCCGGTTCCGCCGCGGAAGAACTGCGCAAGCTCTTCGACGTCGTGGCGGAGAAGGTCACCTCCTTCCAGTCGTCCCTGCCCGGCATGGCCGCGCAGAGCGCCGTCCAGCAGTTCGTGACCCAGGCGAAGGCCGCCGTCGAGCCGGTCATCGAACGAAACCCGCAGGTCTTCGACCATCTCGCGGCCGCCGGCGGCGAACTGCTCGCCGCCTACCGGTCCGCCGTCGAGGGCCAGGAAAGCCGCTGGACGCAGCGTCCCGCGGGCTCCGGGAGCGCCAAGGACGCCGACGACCCCCGCGACGAAGGCCCCGGCAGCAGCGAGCACATCGACCTGGACTGACCAGGGCGTGCCCGCCCTCGGGTACGGTTGGCCTTAGCGGGGCTCGACCGAATACTGAGGGACACATGGGACTCACCATCGGCGTCGACATCGGCGGCACGAAGATCGCGGCGGGCGTGGTCGACGAAGAGGGCACCATTCTCGAGACGCACACCGTGCCCACCCCGTCGACTCCCGAAGGCATCGTCGACGCGATTTGTGCTGCCGTCGCAGGAGCCGGCCAGGGCCACGAGATCGAGGCCGTCGGTATCGGAGCCGCCGGTTACGTCGACGACAAGCGCGCCACGGTCCTCTTCGCGCCGAACATCGACTGGCGTCACGAGCCGCTCAAGGACAAGGTCGAACAGCGCGTCGGCCTTCCCGTCGTGGTCGAGAACGACGCCAACGCGGCCGCATGGGGCGAATACCGCTTCGGCGCCGGCCAGGGCCACGAGGACGTCATCTGCATCACACTCGGCACCGGCCTCGGCGGCGGCATCATCATCGGCAACAAGCTGCGCCGCGGACGGTTCGGCGTCGCCGCCGAGTTCGGGCACATCCGGGTCGTGCCCGACGGCCTCCTCTGCGGCTGCGGCAGCCAGGGCTGCTGGGAGCAGTACGCCTCCGGCCGGGCCCTCGTCCGCTACGCCAAGCAGCGCGCCAACGCCACCCCGGAGAACGCGACGATCCTGCTCGGCCTCGGCGACGGCACCGCCGCGGGCATCCAGGGCAAGCACATCAGCGAAGCCGCACGGCAGGGCTGCCCGGTCGCTGTCGACTCCTTCCGTGAGCTGGCGCGCTGGGCGGGAGCCGGTCTCGCCGACCTGGCCTCCCTCTTCGACCCGTCGGCGTTCATCGTCGGCGGCGGTGTGTCCGACGAGGGTGACCTCGTGCTCGACCCCATCCGCAAGTCCTTCCGCCGCTGGCTGATCGGCGGCCAGTGGCGTCCGCACGCCCAGGTGCTCGCCGCGCAACTGGGCGGCAAGGCTGGGCTCGTGGGCGCGGCGGACCTGGCACGCCAGGGCTGACCCGCCGTATCCGTCTCCGGCAGGTGCCCGCCGCGCCCGCCGAAGGGCGCGGCCCTGTGGGCCGCGTCCTTCGGGAAGCGCGGCGGGCACCGTCGTATGTTGCTCCCATGGCGATCACCGCACTGCCCAAGTCCCGCACCGAGCCGGACGGTTCGGCCGTGGTCCGGGTCCTCGGCTACAACATCCGCTCCATGCGCGACGACGAGGAGGCGCTGGCCCGGGTGATCCGGGCCTGCGAACCCGACCTGGTGTTCGTCCAGGAGGCCCCGCGCTTCTTCCGCTGGCGCAAGCACGCGGCGCGGCTCGCCGCGAAGACCGACCTGGTGATGCTCTCCGGCGGTGCGACGGCGGCGGGCCCTCTGCTGCTGTGCTCGCTGCGGGCCACGGTGGAACGCACCGAGGATGTCCTGCTGCCGCGCACCCCCGGCCTCCACCGGCGCGGCTTCGCCACGGCAGTCGTCCGCTTCGCGGGCGCGCGGGTGGGCCTGATCAGCTGCCATCTGAGCCTCGCGGCCGACGAGCGCCTCGCCCAGGCGGGCCTGCTGCTGGAGCGGCTGAAGGCGATGGACGTGCCGCACGCGATCGTCGCGGGCGACATCAACGAACGGCCCGGGGGCCGGGCCTTCTGCCGGCTGGCGGGGGAGCTCCAGGACTGCTGGGCGGTGGCCCCGTGGGGCGGTGAGTTCACGTCCACGGCGGCCGGGCCGCACCAGCGGATCGACGCGGTCTTCGCGACGGAGGGGGTGGAGGTGCTGGGGTGCGGGGTGCCGGATCTTCCCACCGCGGACCTGCGGGCGGCGTCCGACCACCTCCCGGTCCTTGCGGCCCTCCGCGTCCCCGCGACGGGCTGACGCCCGCGGTTTCCCCACGCCGCCTCTTCCCGCTGCACCGATGCGCGGCTCCACCTCGTGGCAGGCAGGCCCCGGGCCCGTACGCGCTTCGCACGGTGCCCACAAGTCCCCCTACGGCCTGGTGGCCGCGGGGGTGCCCCAGGTGGAGGCACTACGGACTCGCAGGGCGACTTCAGCCTCGCCGGCGTTCGAGGCGCCGGGTCCTGGGGAAGAGCACCCGAAACGCCGCGCTTAGCGCCGTGCCGGGTCCGGGCGGAGCCCGGTTCGGGAAGGGGCGGGGAACACGCCCCGCGAAGCGGCCGGGCCGTGGTCAGACCACCGCTCCCCGCCCCGGGTCGTCGTTCTCGTCGTCGTCGTGCGACATCCGCGCGACCAGCGTCGCGAAGCCGCCCAGGAAGCCGCCGACGCACAGCGTCGTCAGCCACCACGTCATGTCCCACCGCAGGACCACCGCGACCAGCATCAGCACCGGTCCGCCGATCACCGCCAGCCACGCGAACTTCGACGTCGCGTCGGCCTCCGGCAGCGGCGGGGGCTCGGGCGGGACGAAGTGGCCCTCGTCGCTGTCGTCGAAATCGCCGTCGGACGGCTCAGAGACCTGGTAGTCGCGCGGCCCGCCGACGCCCGGCGCGAAGGTGACCGAGCTGCCCAGCGCAGGCTTGTCGTCGTCGGCACGGCCCGCGGGCTCGGGATCCGGCGTGTCGTTCATGTCGCTCTCCCGGAGCGCCAGGTCCTCCACCGACTTGAACGGCTTCGCGCCCGGCGGGTCGGCGGGCTCCTCGCCGTATCCGGCGACGATGGCCGCCCAGGCCGCGTCCTCGTCGATCGGCTGCGGCTCACGGTCCGCGTCGTGCTGGTCAGCCACCGGTTGTGCTCCCTCCCAAGGCTTCCGGCGCGGGAGACGCCGTGGTCCCCGCGCTCGGAGCGAGCCGGCCGATGAACTCGTAACTCTCCTCGAAGATCCGCTCCGCATCGTGGTCCAACGTCGCGACGTGGTAGCTCTGTTCCAGCAGGATCTCCGTGACGTCCGTGGAGGAGACACGGCTGAGGATCCGGGCCGAGTCGGCGGCCGGCACCACATGGTCCTCGGGGCTGTGCAGCAGCAGCATCGGCTGCGTGACCTGCGGAAGCTCCCCGTCGACGATACGGAAGAACTGCCGCACCGAATGCGCGGCGTGCAGCGGCACCCGGTCGTACCCAAGCTCCTCCACGCCCTGCTTGGCGATGTCGCTGGTCAGCCCCTTCGTGGACGGCACCAGATGACGCACCACGGGCAGCAGCGACGCCATCGCGCCGTGGACCTTGTTCGCCGGGTTGACGACGACGACGCCCCGGACGGCGTCCCCGTGCTTGGCGGCGAGCCGCAGCGTCAGGGCACCGCCCATGGAGAGGCCGAAGACGAACACGTGCCGACAGCGCTCGAGCAGCGAGCGCAGTTCCCTGTCCACCTCCGCGTACCAGTCCTGCCAGCCGGTGACCTGCATGTCCTGCCAGCGTGTGCCGTGACCGGGCAGCAGCGGCAGGGACACCGTGAGGCCCCGCTCCGCCAGATACTCGGCCCAGGGCCGCAGCGACTGCGGAGAGCCGGTGAATCCGTGACAGAGAAGGACGCCGACCTCGCCGCCGTCGTGGCGGTAGGGCTCGGCTCCAGGAAAGACCGGCACCGGGGTCTCCTGTTCGTGAGGTACGCGGGCGTACGGGAGGGTCGAGGGTGTACTTCACGGTACGCGACCGGACCGACACCGACCAGGGCCGTTCCGACACCTGAGCACGGCGGCGGTGGACCGGGTGCGGCGGACGGGGGCCGACCCTCGGGTTAAGGTCTGTTCGAAAGCAACAGGAGGCATTCGAGTTGATCTACGGCGCCATGAAGTTCTCCATCGGGGGTTCGCTGAAGCTTGCGTTCAGGCCCTGGGTGGAGGGTCTGGAGAACGTTCCGGCCGAGGGCCCCGCGATCCTCGCCAGCAACCATCTGTCGTTCTCCGACTCGTTCTTCCTCCCCGCGGTGCTCGACCGCAAGGTCACCTTCATCGCCAAGGCGGAGTACTTCACCTCGCCGGGCGTGAAGGGCAGGCTGACGGCCGCCTTCTTCAAGGGCGTCGGGCAGCTGCCGGTGGACCGTTCGGGTGCCCGCGGAGCGGGCGAGGCCGCGATCAAGGCCGGCATCGACGTGATCGAGTCCGGCGGTCTGTTCGGCATCTATCCGGAGGGCACCCGCTCCCCGGACGGCCGCCTCTACCGCGGCAAGCCGGGCGGCCTCGCCCGTGTGGCGCTGGCCACCGGCGCGCCGGTGATCCCCGTCGCAATGATCGACACCGAGAAGATCCAGCCGCCCGGCAAGGTGGTCCCGAAGCTGATGCGCCCGGGTATCCGGATCGGGAAGCCGCTGGACTTCAGCCGCTACCACGGCATGGAGGGCGACCGCTTCATCCTGCGTTCGGTGACCGACGAGGTCATGTACGAGATCATGAAGCTGTCCGGCCAGGAGTACGTCGACATCTACGCGACGGCCGCGAAGCGCCGGATCGCCGACGCGGAGAAGGCGGAGAAGGCGGCCCGGGCCGAGGCGGAGAAGGCCGAGAGGGCCAAGAAGGCGCAGCGGCCCGCCGCCTGAGCGGCGCGGCACAGCTACGGGGGTGGGGGAGATGGCCAAGCGCGAGCGTGTCGTGCGGATGTCGGTCGAGCTGCCGCTGTGGCGTGCCCTGACCGCCTACCGCGTGCTGACCATGGTCTACGCGGTGCTGCTCTTCGTCTTCACCCGGCAGAACTTCGAGCGCCCGCTGGTGGCGGCCGGTTTCCTCGCGGTCCTGGCCGTCTGGACGCTTGCCACCCTCCCCAAGGTCGCGAACGCGGCGCGCTGCACCAGGGGCTTTCTGGCCGCGGACCTGACCATCGCCCTGACCGGCATACTCCTCACCCCGCTCGCCGACGTGCACGCCCAGACCCATGACGGCCCCACGCTGCCCTCGATCTGGACGGCGGGCTCCGTCCTCGCCTTCGCCATCAAGGGCGGCTGGCGCTGGGCCGGTTTCGCCTCGTCGTTCGTCGCCGTCGCCAACATCGTCGAGCGGGGCGAGCCCAGCCGGGACACCTTCCACAACGTCCTGCTGGTGTGGGTGGCCTCCATAGCGATCGGCTACGTCGTCGAGGTGGCCCGCGCCTCCGAGCGCACCCTCGCCCGGGCGCTGGAGATCGAGGCGGCGACCCGTGAGCGGGAGCGCCTGGCACGTGACATCCACGACAGCGTTCTTCAGGTGCTGGCGATGGTGCAGCGGCAGGGCACGGCGCTGGGCGGCGAGGCGGCGGAGCTGGGCAGGATGGCCGGCGAGCAGGAGGTCGCGCTGCGCAGCCTGGTCGCCGGGGGTCTGGTCCCGGCGACCCGGGTGTCGGAGGACGAGTCCGAGGGCGCGGTCGTACGGATCGTGGAGGTACCGGACGACGACGGGCCCGCGCGGCCGTGCGACCTGCGGACGCTGCTCGCCCCGCACGCCGGTGCGAAGGTGACGCTGTCGGAGCCGGGCGCCCCCGTCCTCATGGACGCTCCGGCGGCCCGTGAGCTGGCCGCGGCGGTCGGGGCCGCACTGGACAATGTGAACAGGCACGCGGGCCAGGACGCCCAGGCATGGATCCTGGTCGAGGACTGGCCCGACGAGGTGATCGTGACGGTCAGGGACGACGGCCCGGGCATCGCGGAGGGCCGGCTCGCGCAGGCGGAGGGGGAGGGGCGGCTCGGAGTCGCCCAGTCCATCCGCGGGCGGCTGCGGGATCTCGGCGGTACGGCCGAGCTGCTGTCGGTGCCCGGCCAGGGCACGGAAGTAGAGCTCAGGATCCCACGGGGGAAGGCAGCGAAATGACGGATCAGCGGACGCTCAAGGTGATGGTGGTCGACGACCACCCGATGTGGCGGGACGCGGTGGCACGAGACCTCACCGAGGCCGGGTTCGACGTGGTCGCCACGGCGGGCGACGGTGCGCAGGCCGTGCGCCGGGCCAAGGCCGCCGCGCCCGACGTTCTCGTGCTCGACCTCAATCTGCCCGAGATGCCGGGCGTGCAGGTGTGCAAGGAGTTGGTCGCGGCGCTGCCGGGCCTGCGTGTCCTGGTGCTGTCGGCCAGCGGCGAGCACGCGGACGTCCTGGAGGCGGTGAAGTCGGGCGCCACCGGCTATCTGCTGAAGTCGGCCAGCACGCAGGAGCTGACGGACGCGGTGCGCCGCACCGCTGTGGGCGATCCCGTCTTCACACCGGGTCTCGCGGGCCTGGTGCTCGGCGAGTACCGCCGGCTCGCCTCGGAGCCCGTTCCGCCGGCCGGCGCGGACGAGCCGAAGGCCCCGCAGCTGACGGACCGGGAGACCGAGGTACTGCGGCTGGTCGCCAAGGGCTTGTCGTACAAACAGATCGCGGAGCGGCTGGTCATCTCCCATCGCACCGTCCAGAACCATGTGCAGAACACCCTGGGCAAGCTTCAGTTGCACAACCGCGTCGAGCTGGTGCGGTACGCGATCGAGCGCGGCCTGGACGACGTCTGACCGCGCGGCCGGCCGGTTCGAGTTGTACCCGTACGAGTGAATGGCGGACGGTCAACGACCGCGCCACGCACAGGAATCGACCATTCGCCTCATCCCTGAGTGACCTACGTCACCATTAGCGTGACGGTCACAGGGCTCATCTGGCGAAGGGAAGTTTCCATGCGCGTCGGAGTACTGACCGGGGGCGGCGACTGCCCCGGCCTCAACGCGGTCATCCGCGGCCTCGTCCGCAAGGGTGTGCAGGAGTACGGCTACGAGTTCGTCGGTTACCGCGACGGCTGGCGCGGACCGCTGGAAGGCGACACCGTCCCGCTCGACATCCCGGCCGTCCGCGGCATCCTCCCCCGCGGCGGCACGATCCTCGGCTCTTCCCGTACCAATCCGCTGAAGGAAGCGAACGGCATCCGCCGGATCAAGGAGAACCTCGCCAAGCAGGAGGTGGACGCCCTCGTCACCATCGGCGGCGAGGACACCCTCGGCGTCGCGGCGCGGCTCTGCGACGAGTACGGCATCAGCTGTGTCGGCGTACCCAAGACCATCGACAACGACCTGTCCGCCACCGACTACACCTTCGGCTTCGACACGGCCGTCGGTATCGCCACAGAGGCGATCGACCGGCTGCACACCACCGCCGAATCCCATATGCGAGTGCTTGTCGTCGAGGTGATGGGGCGTCACGCGGGCTGGATCGCCCTCCACTCCGGTCTCGCGGGCGGCGCCAACGTCATCCTCATCCCCGAGCAGCGTTTCGACGTCGACCAGGTCTGCGCCTGGGTCGCCTCCCGCTTCAAGGCCAGCTACGCGCCGATCGTGGTGATCGCCGAGGGCGCGATGCCCAAGGACGGCGAGGCGGTCCTCAAGGACGGCACGCTCGACTCCTTCGGCCATGTCCGCCTCTCCGGTGTCGGCGAGTGGCTGGCCAAGGAGATCGAGAGCCGTACGGCCAAGGAGGCCCGCACCACGGTCCTCGGGCACGTCCAGCGCGGCGGCACCCCGAGCGCCTTCGACCGCTGGCTCGCCACACGCTTCGGACTGCACGCCGTCGACGCCGTGCGCGACGGGGACTTCGGCAAGATGGTCGCACTCCAGGGCACCGACATCGTGCGGGTGCCGATCGCGGAGGCGACCGCCAAGCTCAAGACGGTCGACCCGAAGCTCTACGAGGAGGTCGGCGTCTTCTTCGGCTGACGTGGCGGTGGGCCGTATATTCGCGCATACGAATATTCGCGGGTATCCGGCCCACAGTTCGTGAACCGGGAGAGAACGTGAAAATCCTCGCCTATGGTGTCCAGGCCGACGAGAAGCCGCTCATCGAGAAGGCCTTCGCGGATCTCCACGAGGGCGTCCGGTGCCTGGACCTGTTCCTCGACGCGGACACCGCCGCCATCGCCGCCGGTCACGAGGTCATCTCCACCAGCGTCAACGCCCAGTTGGATGCCGAGGTGCTGCGGACCCTCGCCGACGGCGGCACGAGGATGATCGCCCAGCGTTCCACCGGCTTCAACAACATCGACCTCGATGTGGCGGGACAGCTCGGGCTCACCGTCGCCAGGGTTGCGTACTACTCGCCGTACTCCGTCGCCGAGTTCGCCTGGACACTGGCCATGGCGGTCAACCGGCGTATCGTCCGCGCCGCCAACCGCACCCGCGACTTCGACTTCCGCCTCGACGGCCTGATGGGCCGGGACATGTGCGGCCGCACCGCCGGCGTGATCGGCACCGGCAAGATCGGAGAGGCGTTCACCCGGATCGCCAACGGCTTCGGCATGCGGCTGCTCGGCCTCGATGTCGCGCCCAACCCCGTCTGCGTCGACCTGGGCATGGAGTACGTGGACAAGGACGAACTGCTCGCCGCCGCGGACCTGGTCACCCTCCACGTACCGCTGCTGCCCGCCACCCGGCATCTGATCGGCGCCCAGGAACTGCGCGCCATGAAGGACGACGCGATCCTGGTGAACTCCAGCCGCGGCGGCCTGATCGACAGCGAAGCCCTCGTCGGGGAACTGCGCAAGGGCCGCTTCTCGGGGGTCGGCCTCGATGTGTACGAGGCGGAGGCCGGGCTGTTCTTCCTCGACAGGTCCATGGAGGCGGTCGACGACGACACCCTCGCCCGCCTGATGACGTTCCCCAACGTCCTGGTCACCTCCCACCAGGCGTACTACACCGCGGACGCGGTCGCCCAGATCGTGGACACCACCGCGTCGAACATCAGGGACCACCTCGAGGGCCGGCGCAGCGAGAACGTGCTCGTCCCCGCCGCGCCCGCCTCCTGAGCGCCGTGCCCCTCAGCCGACCAGCACGCCCGCCAGCAGTGACGCCGTCAGTGCCGCGCCGTTCATGGTCAGCACCGACTCCGGATGGAACTGCACGGACGCGAAGCCGCCGCCGCGCAGCGCGTGCACGTCTCCCGTCACCTCGTCCCGGCTGAGCTCGATCCGGTGCATGGCGAGCTCGGCCGCGGTGACCTCGTCGCAGCGCGCGGTGAAGCTGTTGTAGAAGCCGACAGTCTCCGGGCGGCCGAAGAAGTCGATCCGCTCCTGCGCCCCCTGGTACGGCTCTTCCTTGCGGACGATCTCCAGACCCAGCTCCGCGGCCAGCACCTCGTGGCCGAGGCACACGCCCAGCAGACCGTGGCGGTGCAACTTCAGCAGGTCGGCGGCGAGGGCCCGCAGGAAGCGCATCTTCGGATCGGACGCGTCGGCCGGATCGCCGGGGCCCGGTCCCAGCACCACGGGCCCCGGGTGGGTGAGGGCACGTTCCCGCAGGCCCGGCGCATCGTAGCGCACCACGGTCACCGCCAGCCCGGTCGAGCGCAGCAGATGCGCCAGCATGGCGGTGAAGGTGTCCTCCCCGTCGATGACGAGGGCGTGCCCGGAGAGTCTCGCGGACTGCTCCTGCATCCGGAGCCAGAAGGGGGCCAGGTCGGCACGGCGGGAGTCCAGCGCCGCCCGCACGCGCGGATCGTCCGCCAGCCGCGGCGCCGGGCCCCCGGCGCCGGACCGCCCCGGCCGCACTCCCAGCGCGGCGAGCACACCCGCCGCCTTGGCGTGTGTCTCCGCGACCTCGCCGGCCGGGTCGGAGTGCCGCACGAGCGTCGCCCCGACCGGCACCCGCAAGGTGCCCGTGGCGTCGATGTCGGCGGTACGGATCAGGATGGGCGAGTCGAGCGTCTGCCCGCCGAAGGCGTCCACGCCGATCAGTGCCAGCGCGCCCGCGTAGTAGCCGCGGCCGCCCACCTCGTGGCGAGAGATGACCCGGCAGGCGTTCTGCAGGGGTGACCCCGTGACCGTGGCGGCGAACATCGTCTCCTTCAGCACCTCGCGCACGTCGAGGGACGAGCGTCCCCGCAATTCGTACTCGGTGTGCGCGAGATGAGCCATCTCCTTCAGCCGGGGCCCCACCACCACCCCGCCCATGTCGCCGACCGTGCACATCATCTTCAGCTCCTCGTCGACCACCATGGAGAGCTCCTCGCGCTCCTTGCGGTCGTCCAGGAAGGCGAGCAGCGCCTCGGAGGTCGGCCCCCCGGGCGGGTACCGGAAGGTCCCGCTGATCGGGTTCATCACCACCGTGCCGCCGGTCATCCGCACGTGCACCTCGGGGCTCGCCCCGACCAGCGTGCGGTCGCGGGTGTGGACCACGAAGGTCCAGTACGCGCCGCGTTCGCCGGTCAGCAGGCGTCGGAAGAGGGCGAGCGCGTCGGCCCGGCCGAAACCGTCGATCCGACCGGTGAATGTGCGCCGGATCACGAAGTTGGCGCCTTCGCCCTGCCCGATCTCTTCCTCGACGACCCGCCGCACGATGTCCGCGTACTCCTCGTCGCCGACGTCGAACGTGCCCCCCTCGACGCGCACGTCGTGCCGGGGCAGCTCCTCCAGGACCTGCCCGAGGGCGAGTTCATGGCTCTCGCGGGCGACGAGGACCGCGAGGGGCGTGCCGTCGTCGGTCACGTCGAAGCCGCGTTCCGCGATCTGGCGGAAGGGCACGAGCGCCAGGGCGGGCTGCCCGCCCACCGGGATGTCGGCCAGACGCGCGGCCTCGTGGACGTCACCGATCAGCACCTCGACGGTGTCGTGGTCGCGGCCCGGCGTACGGCGGTGCAGCAGGGCGAACGGGGGGCAGTCGTCGTCGAGCAGTCGTCCGATGAGCATGCGGGGTGTTCCTTCCAGGAGGGAGGAACGGCCGCTGTCGGGAAACAGTGAAGGCCGCCCCTCGGGCGGCCTTCGCGATCGGTGCTGCGCGCGATCAGGAAGCAGTGGGCCGCCGGAGTGCGGTCCACCACCAGTTCTGGATCTGCTGCGCGAACATGACGCCGACGATAACGCATCCGCCCGCGGTGCCGGGGCCCGTCCCACGATGAGGACGGGCCGAGGCGCCGCGGGCGGAGTGCCGGTTCGGTGCGATCAGATCAGCGTGTTGTAGATCTGCCAGCCGGGACCGATGGACGTACGGGACGCGAACGGTGCGGTGGCGCTGCCCGTGCCCTTGTAGAACCACAGCGCGCCGGAGGGCTCGCGGGCGACCATGTCCGCGGTGCCGTCTCGGTCGAGGTCGCCGGTGGTGACGAGGGCGTTGAACATGTTCCAGCCGGCGCCGACCTTGACACGCGGGGCATACGGCGCGGTGGCGCTGCCCGTGCCCTTGTAGAACCACAGCACGCCGGAGCCGTCACGGCCCACCAGGTCGGCCTTGCCGTCCGCGTCCAGGTCGCCCGGGCCGAGGATGGTGTTGTAGATCTGCCATCCGAAGCCGACCTTCACCCGGGGGGCGAAGGGCGCGCCGGGGACGCCGGTGCCGCGGTAGAACCAGATGACGCCGGAAGCCTCCCGGCCGATGGCGTCGCCCTTGCCGTCGCCGTCCATGTCGCCGGTGCTGAAGATCATGTTGTACATGTTCCAGCCCGCACCCACCTTCAGACGGGGCTTGAACGGCTGGTCCTTGTTGCCGCTCGCCACGTAGTGCCACAGCACGCCGGAGCCGTCACGGGCCACCATGTCGCCCACCTGAGCGTCCGCACGCAGCGGACCCAGGTCGGTGAGCAGGTTGTAGCCCTGCCAGCCGCCGCCGATGCGGTAGCGGCTGTAGAACGGCGTCGTGGCGGTGCCGGTGCCCTGGTACTGGTACAGCGAGCCGCCGGCGTCACGCGCGAGCACGTTGAACCGGGTGGTGCCGGCGTCCGGCGCGGTGGGAGTGGCCTCCACGACATCGTCCGCCTTCACCCAGGTGATCTTGTGGTGGAAGCGGATCGGCACGTAGAGCGTGTCGCCTATGACGTTCTTCTGCGCGGAGCCGAACCAGTCGTCCCCCTTCACCGCGGGTCCGGCCTTCGTGTAGGCCTGGCCGGAGGCGAAGGTGAACTTCGTCAGGTGGGCGTTCTCGTCGCCGGGCGCCTCCAGGCCCGCGGCGGTGTAGGCGGCGGTCTCCGGGAAGGAGCGCCCGTAGACCTTGGCCGAGGTCGCACCGGCCTTCACCTTGACGCTCGTGGCGTTGGCCACCGGGACGGTGTACTGGCCGCCCGGGTTGTGGAACCAGGCCTTCTTGCCCGCGTACCAGATTGCCGTCCAGTCGGTCCTGGCCTCGGCGACGACGTAGCTGCCACCGGCACGGACCTTGTTCCCGTAGTTCGAGCCCTCGGACCAGAGGGACGTGAAATACGGGTCGGTCAGCGTCGACGCGCTCGTCGAGGGCGACGTGTAGAGGTAGCCGAAGTTGGACGGGCGGGGGGTGACGGCGTTGCCACCGACGGTGAGCTTCGGCTGGTTCGCCGTGGTGAACGGGGGAACGACACGGACCACCTGGCCGGCCGCGAGCGGACCGCCCGCGCCCTGGTCGCCCTGCGGGGCGCCCATCAGGCCCATGTAGTGGTTCCAGTCCCAGTACGGGCCCGCGTCCCAGTGGAGCCTGGCCATGCCGGCGTCCGTCTGGAGCGCCACCTCGTCATGGCCGATGATGTGCTCGCGGTCCAGCGGCACGTTGTACTTGGTGGCCAGGAACTTCACCAGGTCGGCGGAGGACTGGTACTGGGACTCGGTGTACCACTTGCCTTCCTTGATCGCGTAGCCCTCGTGCTCCACGCCGATCGAATGCATGTTGTGGGTCCAGTTGCCCGCGTGCCACGCCAGGTGCTTGTTCTCGATCATCTGGGTGACCAGACCGTCCGAGGCGCGGATCAGATAGTGCGCGCTGCCCGGGACGTCCGGGTTCGTGAGCGCCGCGAGCGAGCCGTCGTAGCCGCCCTCGGTGTCGTGGATGACGATCTGGCGGATGTCCACGCCCTGGTTCGGGCGGTCGGCGAGCGTGTAGTTGCGCTTGCCCGTGCTCGACGTGCGCGACGGCACGAAGTTGCAGTTCAGGCCGGTGGGGCATTCGGGCGTCGGCACCGCCGTGGTGGAGGCGTAGCTCACCGCCAGCGGGACGTTCGCCGGCTTGACCGGCCGGACCGACGGGTCGGCCGGCAGGGAGACCTGCTCGCCGTCCAGGGTGAGCTCCTGCTCACCCGTCTTGATCGACTCGAAGACCCGCTTGGCGAAGAGGTCGGCGCCCTTCTTCTCCGGCGACTGGCTGTAGCGCGCCACGGCCGGGTACCAGGCGCCAGGGTTGTCGGACAGCTCCGCACCGGCCTCCTTCTGGTACTCCGCGAGCAGAGCCGCGCCGGCCCGGATGGACTCGAAGGTGTCGTTCTGGACCGCCTCGGGGGAGCTGTCGATCAGCTCGGCGGCCTTGTCCACGGTGTGGAGGCGGGGATCGTCGGTGTCGACGGTCGCCTCGGCCAGGATCTGACGGACCTTGGCAGGATCGAAGGACTTCTCGATCTCCCGCTTGCCGCTGCCGTTGAAGTGGGCGATGGCCTCCTCGCCGGCTTCCTCCGTCTCGATGTCCTCCGGGTCGACGTCCGTCAGGCCCATCACGTTGTACGCGCCGGTGACGCTCGGCT
The DNA here is from genome assembly GCF_056835925.1 of Streptomyces sp. WAC00040. Lineage (NCBI taxonomy): Bacteria > Bacillati > Actinomycetota > Actinomycetes > Kitasatosporales > Streptomycetaceae > Streptomyces > Streptomyces sp. WAC00040. Next base: position 260,379 of record NZ_JAKQZE010000006.1, on the reverse strand, counting down.
CGCCGTCGTGCGACTCCCAGCGCGTCTGCCGGTACGAGACCGCCATCAGTACGCTCTGGGGTACGTCGAACTCGCGCGCCGCCTCGGCGAACTGGCTCTGGAGCGACTCGTTCCGGCTGCCGTCGTCGCTGCCGAGACCGACGAGGTCGGGTGATGCCACCGCGACCGTCCCTATCGTGGCGGTGGCGACGACTGCTGCCGCCACCCCGTAGAAGAGCCGTTTCTTCGTTCGATCTCTGCGGTGCCCCTGGCTCACGCCCACCCCTGGTCCGTCTTGTGTTGTGATCCGTTTCGAAAACGCGCCGCAGGGTAACACTCCGCGACAGGGTGGACGTTCCCGAGGGACATTTCGGGCGCGCGTCTCAGTCGCTGGTCACCCGGCCGGACAGGTGGCGGGAAGCCGTAGGGTTGTGCCTGTGACCGTGAACGCTAAGACCACCGCTACCGGTGGCAACACCTGGCGAAACCTGCCCGCGGCGCAGCAGCCCGAGTACCCCGATGCCGAGGCTCTGCGCGATGTGATCGCGGACCTCGAGTCGTATCCGCCGCTCGTTTTCGCGGGCGAGTGCGACCAGCTGCGCGCCCGGATGGGAGCCGTCGCCAAGGGCGAGGCGTTCCTGCTCCAGGGCGGCGACTGCGCCGAGGCCTTCGACGCCGTCTCCGCCGACCACATCCGGAACAAGCTGAAGACCCTGCTCCAGATGGGCGCGGTCCTCACCTACGCAGCGTCCGTGCCCGTGGTGAAGGTCGGCCGTATCGCCGGCCAGTACTCGAAGCCGCGCTCCAAGCCGACAGAGACCCGCGACGGCGTGACCCTGCCGACCTACCGCGGCGACTCCGTCAACGGCTTCGACTTCACCGAAGAGGCCCGCATCCCGGACCCCGAGCGCCTCAAGCGGATGTACAACGCCTCCGCCTCGACGCTCAACCTCGTGCGCGCCTTCACCACCGGCGGTTATGCGGACCTGCGCCAGGTGCACGCCTGGAACCAGGACTTCGTGAAGTCGTCCCCCTCCGGCCAGCGCTACGAGCAGCTCGCCCGCGAGATCGACAACGCGCTGAACTTCATGAAGGCCTGCGGCACCGACCCGGCCGAGTTCCGCACGGTCGAGTTCTTCTCGTCCCACGAGGCTCTGCTGCTGGACTACGAGTCGGCCCTGACCCGGACCGACTCCCGCACCGGCCGGCTGTACAACACCTCGGGCCACATGGTCTGGATCGGTGAGCGCACCCGCCAGCTGGACGGGGCGCACATCGAGTTCGCCTCCAGGATCCGCAACCCCATCGGCATCAAGCTGGGGCCGACGACCACGGTGGACGAGGCGCTGACCTACATCGACCGTCTCGACCCCGACCGTGAGCCGGGCCGGCTGACCTTCATCGTCCGTATGGGCGCCGACAAGGTCCGCGACAAGCTCCCCGAGCTGGTCGAGAAGGTCACCGCCTCCGGCGCGACCGTGGCCTGGGTGACCGACCCGATGCACGGCAACACCTTCGAGGCGGCGTCCGGCCACAAGACCCGGCGCTTCGACGACGTGCTCGACGAGGTCAAGGGCTTCTTCGAGGTCCACAAGGCGCTCGGCACCCACCCCGGCGGCATTCACGTCGAGCTCACGGGTGACGACGTCACCGAGTGCGTGGGCGGCGGCGACGAGATCTTCGTCGACGACCTGCACCAGCGCTACGAGACGGCCTGCGACCCCCGGCTGAACCGCAGCCAGTCCCTGGACCTGGCGTTCCTTGTCGCGGAGATGTACCGCGACCAGTAGCCGAGGAGATGTGCCGGTGGGGCGTGGATCGATGTGATCCACGCCCCACCGGCATATTCGGGGCTTTTACCCGCCGGGGGCTGCGGGTAAGGTTAGGTTAGCCTCACCGATCAACGGGACGGCGACAACCATTCGATCCCGGGAGGTGAACGGCGTGTACGTCTGCTCGTGCTTCGGCATCACGGAGAAGCAGGTCAAGGAGCATGCGGATGCCGGTGCCTGCACCCCCCGGCAGATAGCGTCCGTCTCCAAGGCCGGCACCGACTGCGGTTCGTGCGTGCGGCGCATCCAGGGGATCCTGGGTCGTGGCGCCTGCCCCCGCCGCGAGCTGCAGGAGCAGGGCGACGGCGCTTCCGTCCTGGCCGCGGAGCCGGACGCAGGCACGGCGCCCGCGCTCGGCGAAGCCGCGTAGCGTCCGGCGAACCGCCCGGCCCGCCCCGTCCGTCGCCTAGGACTCCGGCTGCTCGATCAGCTGGGCGATGTACAGCGCCTCACCGAGTTTGTCGACGAGCTCGAGCTGGGTGTCGAGGTAGTCGATGTGGTGCTCCTCGTCGGCGAGGATCGACTCGAAGATGTTCGCCGAGGTGATGTCACCCTTCGCGCGCATGACGTCGATACCGCGCTTGAGGCGGTCGATCGCCTCCACCTCGACCTGCCGGTCCGCCTGGAACATCTCGGTGACCGTCTGCCCGACGCGCACATGGAACAGCCGCTGGTAGTTCGGCAGGCCGTCGAGGAAGAGGATCCGGTCGGTGAGCACCTCCGCGTGCTTCATCTCGTCGAAGGACTCGGCACGGGTGTATTTGGCGAGCTTCGTCCAGCCGAAGTTCTCCTGCATCTTCGCGTGCAGGAAGTACTGGTTGATCGCGGTCAGCTCGGCAGTCAGCTGCTCGTTGAGGAACTCGAGGACCTCGGGGTCGCCCTGCATCGCAGAGGCTCCTTCCGCGCGTATGTCTGGGCAGGTTCGCGCATCCTCGCACCGCGGCACGGGAGCGTCCAGTAAGTGCACGCTTAGTAGGAGTTGCCCGAATCGGCCCAGACCTGGTCATGACCACCCCTCCCGGTCTGTCACCATTGAAGGCATGGGTCAGCCGGAGAGCCGGGAATACCGCGCACCAGAGGAGTCCGAGCTTCCGCCGGGGCAGCGACTCCAGCGAGGCTGGCCCGTCACCCACTACGGACCTGTACCCAAGTTCAAGCCGGACCGCTGGGAATTCAGGGTCTTCGGCGCCACCGCCGACGGTGAGAAGCACTGCTGGAACCACGAGGAGTTCTCGGCGCTGCCCTACTCGAGCGTGGTCGGCGATCTGCACTGCGTGACGAAGTTCAGCATGCTGGGGGCCGAATGGGGCGGCGTGCCCGCTCGTACGATCGTGGAACTCGCCCCGCCGGCGCCCTCCGTCAGTCATGTGATGGTCTGGGCGGAGTACGGCTTCAGTGCCAATCTCCGCCTCTCCGACTTCGTCGCGGAACGCACGATCTTCGCCACTCACAAGGACGGCGAGCTGCTGACGGCGGAGCACGGCTTCCCGCTGCGTCTGGTGGTCCCCCATCTGTACGCCTGGAAGGGGCCCAAGTGGGTCCGGGGCGTGGAGTACATGACGGTCGACCGCCGTGGCTTCTGGGAGGAGCGGGGCTATCACAACCTCGGCGATCCCTGGCGGGAGCAGCGGTACTCCTATCAGGAGGAACCGGGGGACGGCCCGGAGCTTTGAGCCCCGGGCCGTGAGGTCCGCCGTGCGGGAAGTCAGTGGTACTGGTGGACCACCGCGTGACCCTTGCCGCGGCCGATCATCCACTTGTTGACCGGAGTGGTGACCACGAACGCGACGAGGAACGCGAACGCGAGCGCGCCCCAGAAGAGGAAGTCGGCCAGGTGGGCGTCCATCGCGCCCGGGACGAGGAGCAGCACGCCGTTGTCGACGATCTCCATGACCGTGATGGAGATGGTGTCCGCGGCGAGGGCCACGCCGATCGCCGCCTTCAGGCTCAGGCCGGCCCGCAGGACCGCCCACAGTGTCAGCGAGTAGCCGAAGAAGAAGGCCAGCGCGATGGCGAGGATCATCGTGGGGGCGTTGCCCCAGCCCAGCGCGGTACCGATGATCATGCCGAGAACCTCACCGATGGCGCAGCCGGTGAGGCAGTGCAGGGTGGCCTTGGCTGCCATGGCCCAGCTCGCCTTCCCCGGGCCCTGTGCGTGGGCGTGGTGGTCGTGGTGCCCCTGCTCCGAGTGCTCCGAGTGCTCCGAGTGCTCCGAGTGGTCCACGTGCGTCTCGTGCTGCATGGCGTGCCCCCAATGCGCGGTAGCGGTTCCTGCCGACAGGTAGGAACCGTATACCCCCCAGGGGTATTCCGCAGGGTCTCAGCGAAGTTTTTTCAGCCGGGCCACGTCCGCGGCATGTCCTTCCTTGCCGCCGGGCGTCTCGATGATCAGGGGCACGCCCTCGGTGGCGGGATGCGCCATCAACGCACGGAAGGGTTCCTCGCCGATGTGGCCCGAGCCGATGTTCTCGTGACGGTCCTTGTGTGCCCCGGCGACGTCCTTCGAGTCATTCGCGTGGATCAGCTTCAGCCGGCCCTGACCCACCGTCTCCACCAGCAGATCCAGGGTCCGCGCCATCCCGTCGGGAGCCGCCAGGTCGTGCCCGGCCGCGAAGATGTGGCAGGTGTCCAGGCACACGCCCAGCTTCGGGTGCGCTTCGAGCGCCTCGAAGTAGGGACCGAAGTCCCAGGTGCGGGAGCAGAGCGAGGAGCCCTGGCCGGCCGTCGACTCCAGAAGCAGAGACGGATCGTCGTCATGCGTCAGCTCGTCCAGCAGCGGCAGCATCCGCTCCCGCACCTGGGCCAGCGCCACCTCACGGGCGCGGCCTCCCGTCGCCGAACCGGTGTGCACCACCACGCCCCGGGCGCCGATCTCCCGGGCCCGGCGCAGCGAGTGCCTCAACGAGAGGACCGACTGCTCGACGGTGGCTTCGGTGTGGGAGCCGAAATTGATCAGATAGGGGGCGTGCACCCAGGCCGAGATGCCCTCGGCCGCGCACTCGGCCCGGAACTTCTCGTCCTGGGCCGGATTCCCCTTCGGCGTCGCCCAGCCCCGGGGATTGGCCACGAAGACCTGCACGGTCTCCGCCTCCAGCTCCCTCGCGTAGACGAGCCCGGTCGTGGCGAGGCCGCCGGCCACGGGAACATGGCCGCCGACAGGGTTGCGCATGAGAACTAGAGCCCCTTGGTCTTGATCGTGATCGTGCTGCCTTCCGGCGCCTGGCCGCCGCCCTCGACGGACTGGCTCTCGACCTCGTCACCGAGGAACGGGAAGTTCTTCTCGACCTTCACCACGAAGCCCGCCTCCTCCAGCTCGGCGGTGGCGTCGTCCACCTTGTCGCCGACCACGTCAGGCACGTCCACCATCCGCGGTCCCTTGGAGACGGTCAACGTGACCGTGTCGCCGCGGGCCACGCTGGCCCCCTCGGCGGCCGACTGCCGGGCCACGCTGCCTGCCTCCTGCTCGGAGTGGATCCGCTCCTCGGCGACCTTCACCCTCAGACCGGCTTCCTCGAGTTCGGCCGTCGCGTCCTCGACGGAGTCACCCGTGACATCGGGCATGTCGATCGGCGCGCCCTTGCTGACGACGATCGACACGGCGGTGTCGGGGCTACGGCCGCTGCCGGCGGCCGGATCCGTGCGGATCACCGAGCCTTGAGCGACGCTCTCGTCGAACTCCCTGGTCACCACGCCCGGCGCCAGCCCCACCTTGCGCAGCTCGCGCTCCGCCTGCGCCAACGGCCTGCCGGACACCTCGGGAACCTTCACGATCTCCGGACCGCGGGAGACGGTGATCGTCACGGAGCCGTTGCCCCGTATCCGCTCGTTCGTGCCCGGATCGCTGTCGATGACGGTGCCGCGGGCCACGGTCTCGCTGAAGTCGTGGCGGACGGTCTTCAGCTCCAGGCCCGCCTTGTCGAGCGCCTCCCGGGCCTGCTGCTCGCTCTTGCCGATCAGCGGCGGGACACGGGTGAACTGGCCCGAGTTGATGTACCAGACACCCGCACCCACACCGATCACGGTGATCACCGCGAGCAGCAGGGCAACCAGACCGCGACGCGACAGCGGCAGGCCCCGACCGGCCGGACGCACCGGTTCCGGCTCCGGCCGCTCCGAGGGCGGCAGGATCAGCCGGGCCGTGTGGTGCACCTCGGCTGCCGCGTCGGCCGGCTTGCGTGGAATGAAATCCGTACGGTCCTCGTCGGACGCGGCGCCGTCCGGTCCGCCCTCCTTCGGTTCCCCGGTGCGGGCCCGCGGCGGGACCGCGTCCAGCTCCTCGGCGCCGAGCGCCGCACGCGCCTCACGCGCCTGGGCCAGCAGGGCCACAGCGTCGTGCGGGCGGACCTCGGGATTACGGGCCGTCGCGCTCGCCACCAGCTCGTCCAGCTCGACGGCGAGCCCCGGGAAGAGCGCGGACGGCGCCGGGACATCCGCGTTCAGGTGCTGGAACAGCACCTGGGCCGGAGTGTCACCGGCGTGCGGCTTCGCGCCCGTCAGCATCTCGTAGAGGACGACCCCGCACGCGTACACATCGGCACGGGTGTCGGCCGTGCCGTACTCGATCTGTTCCGGCGCGAGATAGGAGACCGTCCCGAGGACCGTGCCCGAGGTGTTGGTCACGGAACCGACCGTGCGCACCAGACCGAAGTCGGCGACCTTGACCCGGCCGTCGTCCCCGATCAGCACGTTCTCCGGCTTCATGTCCCGGTGCACGAACCCGGCCCGGTGCGCGGCGCCGAGCGCGGCCAGAACGGGCTCCAGGATGTCGAGCGCCGCCCGAGGCTGGAGCGCGCCGCGCTCGCGCAGGACGTCACGGAGGGTGCAGCCCTCCACGTACTCCATCGCCAGATACACGTACGCGCCCTGCGCGCCCTGGTCGAAGACCCCCACCACGTTCGGGTGCGCCAGCCGTGCGACGGACTTCGCCTCACGGATGAACCGCTCCACGAACGTGACGTCCGTGGCGAGATCCGGATGCATCACTTTGAGAGCGAGCACCCGGTCGAGCCGGGTGTCGACGGCCCGGTAGACCGTGGCCATGCCGCCGACTGCGATGCGCGCATCGACGCGGTAGCGGCCGTCGAGCACCTGCCCGACGAGGGGGTCCTGGAGGGTCGTATCCACGCGCCGATTCTACGAGCCGGGAAGACCGGGTCCGACGAGTCGGACGGGGACGGGGCGGGACTGCAGCCGAGCTGTGACGCGGTGGGGGCGGGCGGTGGCCGCTGCGACGTGGCCGTTTCCCGTCCCCGCCCCTTCCCGAAACCGGAGGCTCCGCCCCCGGACCGCCGCGCCTCAGTCGCCGGCGAGGCTCAGGTTGCCGGGCGACTTGAGCCGGCCCGGCGATCGAGGGCCCGGCCGAAAGCCGTACGAGGTCCGGGGCCTGCTCCGGTTTCTGAAAGGGCGGTGAGGACGAGCCCGCCGCATGCGCCCACGCACCCGCAGCCCCCCTCAGAACGCCGGCCGCTCCGGGTCCAGCGCCCCCCGCCCCTCGTGCGGCGACGACGCCACCGCGAAGTGGCGTCGCGGGATCCGGCCCGCGCGGAACGCCAGCCGGCCCGCCTCCACCGCGTGCCGCATCGCCTCCGCCATCAGGACCGGCTCCTGCGCGCGCGTCACCGCCGACGCCAGCATCACCGCCGCGCACCCGAGCTCCATCGCCAGTGCGGCGTCCGACGCCGTGCCGGCGCCCGCGTCCAGGATGACGGGGACGTCCGCCTGCTCGACGATCAGCCGGAAGTTGTGCGGGTTGCGGATCCCGAGCCCGGAGCCGATGGGCGAGCCGAGCGGCATGATCGCCGCGCAGCCCACGTCCTGGAGCTTGCGCGCGAGCACGGGGTCGTCGTTCGTGTACGGCAGCACGGTGAAGCCGTCGTCGACGAGCGTCTCCGCCGCGTCGAGCAGCTCCACGCCGTCCGGCAGCAGCGTCCGCTCGTCAGCGACGACCTCGAGCTTGATCCAGTCGGTACCGAGGGCCTCCCGGGCCAGGCGGGCGGTGAGCACCGCCTCGCCGGCCGTGAAACAGCCCGCGGTGTTCGGCAGGACCCGGATGCCGAGCCGGTCAAGGACGGACAGCACGGACCCCTGGACCGTCGGGTCCAGGCGCCGCATCGCGACGGTCGTCAGTTCCGTGCCGCTCGCGACGAGGGACCTCTCGAGCACGTCGAGGCTGGGCGCACCGCCCGTGCCCATGATCAGACGGGAGTCGAAGGTGGTCCCTCCGAGGGTGAAACGGTCGTCGGCCATGGCCGTTCAGCCCCCCTGCACTGCGGTGAGAATCTCGACGCGGTCCCCGTCGCCGAGCCGGGTGGCGCCCCATTCGCCGCGCGGGACGACCGCCTCGTTGACGGCGGCGGCGACGCCGGAGGTCGCGGCGGAGAGCGATGTGACGACCAGCTCCAGCGTGGTGCCGGCCGCGACGTCCCGGGACTCGCCGTTGACGAGGACGCGGACCGGATCGCCGGCCGCGGCCGAAGCGGCGACCGCGTCGGTGGCCGAGGCACCGACGGGGGCAGCGGCAGAGGCGGCGACGCCGGTGTCGGCGCTGTCGTTCACGGAGGTGTTCATGCGGGCTGCTCCTGAAGGACGGACGAGAAGCGGCGTGGCGAGAACGGCCTTGCCACTTCCGGGAGTTCACCGGTCGTCAGCGCGTCGGCCAGCACATCGCCGGTGACGGGCGTCAGCAGCACGCCGTTGCGGTAGTGCCCGGTGGCCAGCAGCAGTCCGGGCAGTTCGGTGAGGCCCAGCAGCGGCGCGTTGTCGGGGGAGCCGGGGCGCAGTCCCGCCCGGGTCTCCACGAGCGGCAGTTCGGTGATCCCGGGCACCAGCTCGTGCGCGTCGCGCAGCAGCTCGTACACCCCGCCCGCGGTGACCGTCGTGTCCCAGCCGAGCTCCTCGCTGGTCGCGCCCACCACCAGCTCGCCGTCCTCGCGCGGCACGAGGTAGACATGGCTGCCGCGGACCACGGCGCGCACCGTGCGCGACAGGAACGGCGCGTAGGGGCGCGGCACGGTCAGTCGCAGGACCTGGCCCTTCACCGGGCGTACGGGCGGGAGCACGTCCTTCGGCACGCCCGCCAGCCGTCCGCTCATGCTGCCGCCGGCCAGGACGACCTGTCCCGCGGAGATCTCCGTGCCGTCGGCGAGTACCGCCCCGGCCGCCCGGCCGCCCGTCACGAGCAGCCGCTCCGCCCAGCTGCGGCGGAAGTCGACCCCGGCGCGCCCGCAGGCGGCGATCAGGGCCGCGGCCAGCCGGCGGGGATCGACCTGGTGGTCGCCGTCGACCCGCAGCCCGCCGCGGACGCCGGGGGCCAGCATCGGCTCGAGGCGGCGGCACTCACGGCCGGTGAGCCACTCGGACGTCAGTCCCGACCGGTGCTGGAGGGCGTGCAGTTCACGCAGATGCGCCCGGTCGTCGGCGTCGAGGGCGACGGCGAGCGTGCCGCAGGATCGGTAGCCGACGTGCCGGCCGGACGTCTCCTCCAGCTCGGCGACGAAGGCCGGATAGCGGTGCGCGGATTCGAGGTTGAGGCCGAGCAACGTCTGCTCGCCGTAATGCAGTTCGGTGACGGCGGCCAGCATCCCGGCGGCGACCTGCGCGGCCCCGCCGCCCGGTTCCGGGTCGGCCACGGCGACCCGCAGGCCCCGTTGCGCGGTGCGCCAGGCCGTGACCAGTCCGATGATTCCGCCCCCGATGACGAGGACGTCTGGGCTCGGTGTACGAGACATGGGCGTCCAGCCCCTCCCTTCGCCGGCATGACCCGGATCAGGTTCGTACGGTCGGAGGCCGGCCAGCCTCCCTCTCAGCCCGGTACGTCCCGGCTCCCGCGAGTGCCTTACGGTGGCCACCCTAACCGCACGCCCCGACGCGTCGTAAGGGAGCCGCAGCAGTGGCGAAGTCGCTCGACGGACTTGTCCTCTCCCCGGTCGCCGACCAGGCCCCGGGCCAGGTCGGCACCCGGACCCGGTTCACGTACCACGAGGAGCGGGGCCGGATCTGGGCCGAGTACGAGGGCGGCGACGTGGTCCGCGGTCATCTGGTGGGCACCAGGGACGGCGACCGGCTGGACTTCCGCTATGTGCAGCTCAAGACGGACGGCGGTACCTCCTCCGGCCACTGCCTCTCCACGGTCGTGGACCTGCCGGACGGCCGGGTGCGGCTGGAGGAGAGCTGGCGGTGGGAGTCCCAGAAGGGCAGCGGGACGAGCGTCGTGGAGGAGCAGGCTTCCTGATCCGCCCCTCCTGACCCCCAGTCAGGTACGTATGGTGTGCGGGTGGACGAACGGCAGCATCAGACGCGGGCGGACGAGGGGCGGCGGACCGAGCCGCGGCGGCGCGTGGTGATCGTCGGCGCAGGCATGGCCGGCGTGCAGACCGCGGTCGCCCTTCGCGAGCAGGGATTCACCGGCACGGTCACACTGGTCGGCGCGGAGCCGCACCAGCCGTACGACAGACCGCCGCTGTCCAAGGCGATCCTGCTCGGCAAGGCGGAGGACTCCGCCTTCGACATCGACTTCGAGGCACTCGGCGTCGAGCTGCGCCTGGGTCTCGAGGTGACCCGGGTGCGGACCGACGCGCACGAGGTCGACACCGTGTCCGGCCCGGTCCCCTACGACGTGCTGGTCCTCGCCACCGGCGCCGAGCCGGTCACCCTGCCGGGCACCGTCGGCGTCCCCGGTGTGCATCTGCTGCGCACGCTCGACGACGCCGCCCGGCTGCGGCCGCTGCTCGTCGAGCAGCACGACATCGTCGTGGTCGGCGCCGGCTGGATCGGCGCCGAGTTCGCGACCGCCGCCCGCGAGGCCGGGTGCCGCGTCACCGTCGTGGAGGCCGCGGGCCGCCCGCTCGCCGGGACCATGCCCGCCGAGGTCGCCGCCCCGATGGCCGCCTGGTACGAGCAGCACGGGGCCGAGCTGATCACCGGCGCCAAGGTGGAAGCCGTCGAGCCGGGGGCCGTCGTCCTGGCCGGAGGGCGCAGGATCCCGGCCGGCGCCGTGGTCGTCGGTATCGGCGCGCGCCCCGCCACCGCCCTGCTGGCGGGCTCCGGCATCGAGCTCGGCCCGGACGGCGCGGTGGTCGCCGACCAGTATCTGCGCGCCTCCGCTCCCGACGTGTACGCCGTCGGGGACTGCGCCTCCTACCCGTCCGGCCGGTACGGCGAGCGGCTGCTCGTCCACCACTGGGACAACGCCCTCCAGGGTCCGCGCACGGTCGCGGCGAACATCGTCGGCGCCCAGGAGCCGAAGCCGCGGGCCCCCGAGGCGTACGACCCGGTGCCGTACTTCTGGTCCGAGCAGTTCGGCCGTTTCGTCCAGTACGCGGGCCACCACGGCGCCGCAGACACGCTGCTGTGGCGCGGCAGTCCGGCGGAGGACACCTGGTCCGTGCTCTGGCTGCGCGACGGCGTCCTCGTGGCCCTGCTGACGGTGGGCAGGCCCCGCGATCTGGCACAGGGCCGCAAGCTGATCGTGTCCGGGACCGAGCTGGATCCGGCGCGGGCGGCCGACCCTTCCGTCCCTCTGAAGGCGGCGGCACGGTAGGTCCTGGCTACCGACTGTCGGTCCTGGATGGCAGGCTTGTCCCCGTGACCGAGATTGACGCAAAGATCGATGCCCTCGTCCCCGCCTGGCTCTACCTGCCGGACATCGCGGAAATGCTCGATGTCGAGGTGACGCGCGTGCGGCAGTTGGTCAAGGACGGCCAGCTGATCGCCGTGCGCCGCGGTGAGAACAGGGCGCTCCAGGTGCCTGCCGCCTTCATCGACGGCAACAAGGTGGTCAAGGGCCTGTCCGGGACCCTGACCCTGCTGAGGGACGACGGCTTCACCGACGAAGAGATGCTCGAGTGGCTCTTCACCCCCGACCCGACCCTGCCGGGCACGCCTGCCCAGGCGCTCAGCGAGAATCGCGGCACGGAGGTGAAGCGCCGGGCCCAGGCGCTCGCCGTCTGAACCGACGGAAACCATCATCGCCGGCGGACGCACGTCCCGGGCCTCCCGGCCCGTGCGTCCGCCGCCCAACGGGGGGATCGCCTCATGTCCACGGCTCGCACGCTGCTGTCCGACGCCCGGCTCTATCTGTGCACGGACGCCCGTAAGCGGCAGGGGGACCTGCCCGAGTTCCTCGACTCCGTGCTGGCGTCCGGCGTGGACATCGTGCAACTGCGTGACAAGGGCATGGAGGCCGCGGAGGAGCTGGAGCACCTCCAGGTCTTCGCCGACGCCTGCCGCCGGCACGGCAAGCTCCTCGCGGTGAACGACCGCGCCGACGTGGCTCACGCCATCGGCACCGACGTGCTGCACCTGGGCCAGGGCGACCTGCCGGTGCCGGCCGCCCGCGCGATCCTCGGGGACGGCGTGCTGATCGGCCGCTCGACGCACAGCGAGTCCGAGGCGGCGGCCGCCGCCGCCGAGCCGGGGGTGGACTACTTCTGCACCGGGCCCTGCTGGCCCACTCCCACCAAGCCCGGACGGCACGCTCCCGGCCTCGGCCTGGTGCGGTACACGGCGGGCCTGGCCGGTGACCGGCCTTGGTTCGCGATCGGCGGTATCGACGCCGCCAATCTGGACGAGGTGCTGGACGCAGGGGCGCGCAGGGTCGTCGTCGTGCGGGCGATCACGGAGGCCGCCGATCCGGCCGCGGCCGCCGCCGACCTGGCGAAGCGGGTCAGGGAGCGGACCGCCTGACGTGACGGTGATCGTCCATCTCTGTCCAAGGGATGGACAAGACACCGACAAAACAGACATATTTCCCTGATTCGGTTCGAGGATCCCCTCGGTCTGGCTAACCTGCCCGTATGGCCCTCGGTACTGCTTCCACCAGAACGGATCGCGCACGCACGGTGCGCGACATGCTTGCGACGGGCAAGACGTCGTACTCGTTCGAGTTCTGGGCGCCCAAGACGGAAAAGGGCGAGCGGAACCTGTGGAACGCGCTGCGCAGGGTCGAGGCGGTCGCCCCGAACTTCGTCTCCGTGACCTACGGGGCCGGCGGCTCCACCCGCGCCGGCACGGTCAAGGCCACGCAGGAGATCGCTGCCGACACCACCCTCACGCCGGTCGCGCACCTCACCGCGGTCAACCACTCGATCGCCGAACTGCGCAACATGATCGGCCAGTACGCCGACGCCGGAATCCGCAACATCCTCGCCGTCCGCGGCGACCCGCCCGGCGACCCGATGGGCGAGTGGGTCGAGCATCCGGAGGGCGTACGCTACGCGGCCGACCTGGTCCGGCTCATCAAGGAGTCAGGCGACTTCTGCGTGGGCGTCGCGGCCTTTCCCGAGATGCACCCCCGCTCGAAGGACTGGGGCGAGGACACCCGGCACTTCGTCGACAAGTGCCGGGCCGGCGCCGACTACGCGATCACCCAGATGTTCTTCGTGCCGGAGGACTATCTGCGGCTTCGTGACCGGGTTCGCGCGGCGGGTTGCGAAACCCCGATCATTCCCGAGATCATGCCCGTCACCAGCGTCAAGCAGATCGAACGCTTCGCCACGCTCAGCAACGCGCACTTCCCGGCGGACCTGAAAGAGCGCATCCTCGCGGTCAAGGACGATCCGGCCGCTGTACGCTCCATTGGCATCGAGTTCGCGACGGAGTTCTGCGCGAGGCTGCTCGCCGAGGGTGTCCCGGGGCTGCACTTCATTACGCTCAACAACTCCACCGCGACGCTCGAAATCTACGAGAATCTCGGACTGCACGAGCAGTCGTGACCGGTCGTACCCGCCCCGCGCCGGGGCGGCGGCCGCAGGAGAGGGGCGGACATGGGCTGGACGGTCCTCTATATCGCGTTCGGCATCGTGGCGCTGTGGCTGCTCGGTGAGGTGCTGCTGCAGTACAAGGCACGGCTGCGCTGGCGGTTGCTCGCGTTCGGCGGCTTCCTGGGCGTCGTGATAGGCGTGCTGCTCCCGTCCGTGGTGGTGATCGCTCTCGGAGCCATGGCGTTCGCGGTCGGCCAGACCTATGTGACCCTCTCCTTCCGGCGCGGTTTCTCCACCGGCTGGGCCCTCGGCGGCAGCCCCGGCGCGAGCAGGCGGCGCCGGTCCGGCGCGGACCAGGGAGCTACGAGGGAACCCACGCTCGAGGTCACCGACCTCTCCTACGACTCGGCCGAGCAGGCCTACGACGTGGTCGGCCAGGCGCCCGGCGCCACTGGCCCCGCCGTCTACGAGCCGCAGCCGCTGCCCGACGACACCGGCCAGTACGGCGTCTACACCGAAGAGGCCTACGCCGCCCGGCCCGACGCGGAGCAGGCGGGGACGCGCGACGAGAGCTACGCCGCACAGGGCTCGGGCTACGGCGCCTACAACGCGTACGACGACCACGGTTACGCGCAGCAGCAGCCGGCGGAAGCGGCGACGTACGCCGGCCAGTACGACTACGGGACCGGCGGCCAGCAGTACGCCGCGTACTCCGACCCCTATGTGGGCGGCCAGCAGTACAGCACCTACGACACGTACGGCGGCGGCTACGACGGCCAGCAGCAGTACGCCGGCTACGGGCAGCAGGAGGGCTACAGCGACACCCCGCCGGGCGGTGTGTGGGTGCCGCAGCAGCGTGAGGGCGATCAGCAGGAGCAGCCGCCCGCCTACTACGACAACGGGTACAACGAGCAGCAGCAGTACCGCTACTGACCTTCGGCAGCGGCGGCCGCCGCCGCTCAGCGGGAGCCGCGGAAGTCCGCGCCCTCCACGATCAGCCCGGCCACCAGCGCACCGGACATGCCCGAATGCGCCAGCCCGCCCCCGGGATGTGCCCAGCCCCCGGCGAGATACAGACCGTCCACAGGACACGTGTTCATCGCCGGCAGGAACGCGCCCGACGTCCCGGCCAGCGCCGGGGCCGGGACCGCGGCAGAAGCCGTGTCGTGGCGGGTGTCCTCCGGAGTGCGCACCACGCGCCAAAGGATCCGCTCACGCAGCCCGGGGACAGCGGCCTCCGCCGCCGCCACCATCCTGTCGGCGGCCCCTTCCGCGATCTCCGCCCAACTCTGCCCGCCGGCCGGCTCGGCCGGCACCGTGGACGTCAGCGTGACCGTCTCGTGATCGTCGTCCGGCCGCAGCAGCGGGTCGTCGGGCCGCATCACGACCACGGTGGGCCGCGAGCCCGTCCGACCGGCGCGGATCTCGTCCCACTCCGCCGCCGGGGCCGGGGCGTGCACCAGGGTGCGGTGCACGGTGCCGGCCGGCCGGCCGCCGCGCAGCGCGAGATGGACGGTCAGCCGGCCGGTGCCCGTCCGCGGGGGCGCATGCGGCCGTTCGTCGGGACGGGCCCACGTCACGATGCGGTTCTCGAACAGCGACGGCACCGGTGCCCCGGAGACCACCATGTCCGCCTCCACCGGCCCGCCTTGGTCCAGCTCCAGGCCGACGGCACGGCCCTCCTTCTCCAGCACGCCCGTCACCGCGGCACCGAAGACGAACTCCACCTTCCTTGCCACGCAGCGCTCGTACACCGCGTCCGCGAGGGCGCGCAGGCCGCCCTTCACGTACCAGGAGCCGAAGGTCTGCTCCATGTACGGCAGCACTGCGGCGGACGGGGGCGCGCCGTGGGGGTCGAGGCCGTACGCCACGGCGTGGCTGTCGAGAAGTGCGGCGAGGCGCGGGTCGCGGAGCTCGCGCGTGCCGATCTCCGCGAGCGTGCGGGCCGGCCGCCGCAACAGGCCCTGCCGCAATGCCGGGTAGGGGTCCTTCGACAGGAAGGCGGTGTCCGCGGGCAGCGGCTCCTCCAGCAGCGGACGGCGTGAGCGCTCCCAGGCGTCCCGCGCGCGATTGAGGAACTCGCCCCAGCGTTCGCCCGAACCCGGTCCGAGCGCCGCTTCGAGCGCGGCGAGGGTGCCGGCCCTCGACGCGTTGGGGAGGCTGACGTCCGTGCCGTCGGTGAACACGTGCCGGCTCGCCGGGTCCACCTGCGTCAGCTCGACGCACTTCTCCAGCGGTTCCTTGCCGGTCTTGACGAACAGGTCCCGCCAGACCGCCGGAAGATGCAGCAGACCGGGTCCGGTGTCGAAGGTGAAGCCGTCCCGCTCGAAGCGGCCCACCGAGCCGCCGTGGGTCTCCAGACGCTCGTACACCGTCACCCGGTGGCCTGCCACAGCCAGCCGGGCGGCAGCCGCCATCGCGCCCATCCCGGCGCCGATCACCGCAATCCGTGCCATGACCGCGACTTTATTACCCGCGACCACCGGTTTCGTGGCCGGGTACGCGCCCGGCCCGCCCACCTTCGCTCACCAGTCCGGTGGCTGCTGGACGGCCACCGCGCCCACGCGTCTCTCCTCCCGGCGCTGCGCCCGGCGCAGCAGGAACCGGCGGATCCTCGAGGCGAGGAAGAGCACCGTGACGATGCCCAGTACGAGGAGCGTCCCGGCGATGACGGCGGCGGCCACCGGGTTGAAGACCGCGAAGGAGATGATCCCGGCGACCCCGAGGTCCTCCGCGACGCTCACGGCGATGTTGCTGAACGGTTCCGGCGAGGTGTTGATCGCCATCCGGGTGCCTGCCTTGACCAGATGGCTGATCAGCGCGGTCGAGCCGCCCACGGCTCCCGCGGCGAGCTCCGGCAGCGAACCGCTCTCACCCGCCAGCAGCGCGGCGACCACGGCGCCGGCGACGGGCCGGATCACGGTGTGGACCGAGTCCCATATCGAGTCGACGTACGGAACCTTGTCCGCCACCGCCTCGCACAGGAACAGCACCCCGGCGGCGATCAGGACGTCGGGGCGCTGGAGGGCCTGCGGCACCTGGTCGGAGACGCCGGTCGCGCCGAGCACGCCGAACATGAGGACCACCGCATAGGCGTTGATCCCGCTGGCCCAGCCGCTGGTGAAGACGAGGGGGAGTACGGACACGGACGCGATCGTAACCACCCGGCGGCGGCCGCGGGTGGGGTTGAGTGCGGAGCGCTGAGTATCCGTACCTACGCGCCGAGATGAGTATCCGCGCGGATGGGGCCGGGCCTGCCCGGACGGAAGAGTGGGGACCACGGAAGGGGCGCGGCACCGGCACCGACGACACGGGGCGGCGGAACGGTGCGGCTCCCCTGACGGAACGGGGGTTGCAGGACGGAGGGCCCACGACCACGGGGGACAACGGGGGTCGGGCTCTCCGGACCACGGGGGTGGCGGGGGCACGGGGAACGCAGACGCCGGGCGGCTGGACGACCAGCCGCCCGGCGTTTCGTGTCCGCGCTCCCGATCTGGCGGGGGAGCTGCCGGGGATCGGGCGACGTCGCGCGCCGCGTTCCCCGGAACGTGTCCCGTAACGCCCGTCGTCCCCCGTCCGTCGTGCTGGCTCAGTCCCGGCGGCCGCTCACCCGGCCGTGGAGCAGCAGCGACAGCGCCCCGTGGACGTCGTCGAGCGACCGCTCCCGCTGGAACGCCTGCCAGTCCAGTGCCGCCACCAGCACCATGCCGACCAGCGCTGCGGCCGTGAGCGGAATGTCGACCTCCTCGCTCAGCTCGCCGGCTTCCACACCTTCGCGCAGCACGGTCTCCACAACGGCCACCGCCTGCTGCCGCACCACCAGGAGCGTGGACTGCCAGGCGCGGTTGGTGCGCCACAGCTCGGCCACGTACAGCTGGGTGAAGGCCGGATAGCGGTCGATGAACACCAGACCGGCCCTGATCATGGCGTCCAGCGCCTCGACCTTGGAGCCGCCGCGCTCTGCCGTACGGTCGGCGGCCTCCTGGAGCGAAGCCGTGAGGAGGCCGACGCCGAAGCGCAGCAGTTCCTCGAAGAGTTCGGTCTTGCTCTTGAAGTTGTAGTAGACCGTGCCTTTGGCGACCCCGGCGCGCTCGGCGATCTCGTCGACCGTGGTGGCCGAGAAGCCCTGCTCCGCGATGAGCGTCACGGCGGCCTCGTAGAGTTTCGCGCGCGTCGCCCGGCGTCTGCTGCTGCTGTCCATGACACCGATTCTCACAGGTCCGGGCGCGGTCACAGACTCAGCTCCGGGTGAAGCCGGTCCAGCGTCCACACCTGCTTGCGGCGGGCGGAGAGGGCCGTCAGGGCCAGCGCACCGGCCGAAAAGGCCAGCAGCACCGCACACGCCTGCCACACCGGACCGAGTCCGCCGCCCGTGATGAGCCTGCGCAGCGCCTCGACGACATAGGTCATCGGCAGGAACGGGTGGATGGCGTTGAAGAAGCCGGGACTCGTCTGGACCGGGTAGGTGCCGCCCGCCGATGTCAGCTGGAGCATCAGGACCGCGAGCACCAGGATCCGGCCGGCCGCGCCGAAGCGGGCGTTGAGCCACTGGATGATCGCGGCGAAGCAGCAGGTGACGAGGGCCAGGAAGGCGACGGTGCCCGCGGCGTGGGCCGTCTTCAGCCCGAGACCCCAGTGCAGGACGGACATCAGCGCCGCGACCTGGAGCAGACCGATCGCCGCCACCGGAAGCAGCCCGGCCAGGGCGATCCGCCAGGCCGACGCCCCGGTGGACAGGGCCCGGCGGTTGAGCGGCTGAATGATCATGTAGGCGACCATCGCGCCGACCCAGAGGGAGAGCGGGATGAAGTACGGGGCGAATCCGGTGCCGTAATTGGGCGCCGGGTGCAAGGACTTGCCGGCCAGCCGGACCGGGTCGGCCATCACCTCGGTGCGGCGGTCGCGGTCCTTCTTGTCGTAGTCCGGGATCTTGTGGACGCCGTCGCTGAGCCCGACCGCCAGCTCTGACGACCCGTCGGCGAGCCGGAACAGCCCCCCGTCCAGCTCGCCCGCGCCCTTCTTGAGCTTGCCGACCCCGGCGTCGAGGTCGGTGGATCCCTTCTTGGCGGTGGTGAGGCCGGTGTGCAGCCGGTTCGCGCCCTTGGCGACCTTGTGGGCGGCCGTGTTGAGCTCGTTGATCTTGCCGACGGCGTACTCCAGGTCCTCGTCCAGCTTCGGAGCGCGCCGGGCCAGGTCGTCTGCCTTCTTCTCGAGATCGGTGAGGTTCTTCTTCAGTGTCTTGAGGTCGCCGTTGCTGTTGCCGATCAGCACGTTGACGTCGTCGGCGATCTTGGCGACGTCCGCCGCCGTGTCCTTGGCGTGCTTCAGCTCGGGGCACGCCTTCGCATCGGGCAGCAGGGCCTGTTCGCACTGCGTCCGGTGGATCTCGCTCAGCGCGTCGGCGGCCTTGTGCGCGCGGAGCGCGGCGCCGGGGGCCCGTTCGGTCAGGAGGCCGAGATTGCGCTGGACGGCCCGCGAGGAGTCGGCCACAAGCCGGGCCGTGTCACCGATCGACTTCCCGTTGTCCTTCAGGTACGGACGCGCCTTGGCGGCGTAGCCGTTGACCTTGTCGGCGAGTACCTGCGTGCCGTCGGCGACCTGACGGGAGCCGTTCTCCAGCTCGCCGGAGCCCTTGTGGAGCTTCGTGATGCCCCCCGCGAGCTTGCCGCTGCCGTCCTTCGCGTCCTTCAGGCCGTCCGCGAGGTCCTCCGAGCCCTTCTTTGCCTTCCCGACACCGTTCTTGAGCTTGTCGGCGCCCTTCGCCGCCTTCTCCGTCGCCTCATGGATGTCGGAGAAGGAGATGAAGATGCGGTCGAGGAACGACCGTGAGGCATTGGTCGAGGCGGCTGTGCGCACCTCGGAGAAGACCGTCCGCGAGATCTGCCCGACGATGTAGTTGTTCGCGTCGTTCGTGCGGACCTGGAGGGCGCCGGTCTCGGGGGAGTCGCCCGAACTGGAGGCGATGCGCCGGCTGAAGTCCTCCGGCATGGTCAGCGAGAGGTAGTACGTGCCGTCCTCGACACCCCGGCGGGCCTCGGCGTCGTCGACCTCGTGCCACTCGAAGACGTCGCTGTCGAGCAGGCCCTTGGTGATTTCGTCACCGGCGGCGATCCTCTTGCCGGACGCGGTGGCGCCCTTGTCGTCGTTGACGAGAGCGGCGGGAATCCTGTCGAGCCTGCCGTACGGGTCCCAGAAGGACCACAGGTAGAGGGCGCCGTAGAGCAGCGGCAGCAGCATGACCGCGACGATCGCGGCGGCCGGGAGCTTGCCCCGCCCGAAGCGCTTCAGCTCAAGCGCGGCCAGTTTCGGCGATCGCATCGGACGCCCCCTCCTCGTCGGTGTCCACGGCGGTGCTTTTGTCGGTGTCTTCTTCAGTGCTCGTGGCGGGGCCCATGCCGGTGCCCGTCTCGGTGCCGACGTCGTGGCCGGTGTCCTTGCCGGTCTCTTCGGCCGGGCTCCTGCCGGTGCTCTCGGTGGGGATCTTGCCGGTCTCGATGCCGACGTCGGCCTCGTCCTCGTTGTCGTCCGAGCCGGTCCCGGTGGGCCGGGTGCGTACGACGACGGCGCCCTCCGGCGCCTCGCCGCACACCGCGACCACGGTCGTGCCGCTGTCAGCGACCGAGCGCAACAGGTCCCACGCAGCGGCCCGTTCGGTGTCGGAGAGCTTGAGGCCCACGTCGTCGACCGCGAGCAGTCGGGGGCCGCCGATCAGCGCCAGGGCCACGGAGAGCCGCAGCTCCTCGAGCCGCTCGAGATCGCGTACGGCCGTGCGTTCCCGCTTCGGCAGCGTCGTGAGATCGAGTCCGGCGGCTGCCAGTGCCTCCTCGACCCGCTCCGCCGCGGCGGCCGTCCGCTCGGCCCGCGGCCGGAACAGGGCCCGGACCGAACCGTCGAAGCGCCTCTGCAGCAGCGCGCGTTCGCGCAAATGTTCCGCGACGGTGAGCGCCGGATCGAGATCGCTGACACCCGGCACCGGACCGAGCGCGCTGATCCGGCGCACCGCGGCCATCCTGCGCGGCAGTTGCAGGCCGGCGACCTCCGCATGGCCTTCCGTGGGGCGCATCCGTCCGGTCAGCGCGAGGAGCAGGCAGGTGCGTCCGGTGCCCGACGGCCCCTCGATCGCGACGAGGGTGCCGGGCTCCGCCTCGATGTCCACCGAGCGGAAGGCCCACCCGCGCGGGCCTCTCAGCCCGAAGTCTTTGGCGCTCATGGCCGCGCCCTGAGGGCCGTCCATCTGCCCCACCCCGATCCCCATCCCGGTCCCTCCGCCGCGCAGTTTTGCACTGACCAGTCAGTTCAAAAACTACCTCCGAACCCTTGATCGATGCAAAAGGCCAGGTCAGGGCCGATTGTCAGTGGGTGCCTCCACGATGGACACATACGGCCACAGCGCCGTCACACGACGACAGGAGGCTCGTCATGGCCAGCTACTCAGCAGCCGCCACTCACCGGCGCCGCGCCACCGGCCCTGCCCCCTCATCGACCGGCCCGGCACACGACGTGCATCCCGTCCTGCGCCGGTCCTCCGCGCCACCCGCCGCCCTCGATCTGCTCGCCCAGGCCCGCAGCGGACTCGAGGAGGCCGCGACCCTGGACCAGCCGAACGAGCGGTACGCCACGGCACATCTGGCCGCCCTGCGCACGGCCGCCGCGGTGCTCGCCGCCCGCGGCCGCCCCGAGACCGGCACGCGGCGCAGGCAGCGCATCCGCAGCGCCTGGGAGGTGCTGCCCGAGATAGCGCCGGAGCTGTCCGAATGGAGCCTGCTCTTCGCCTCGGGCGCCGAGCGCCGGGCCCGCGCAGAGGCCGGCATACGGGGCGCGGCCAGCCATCGCGACGCCGACGACCTTCTCAGGGACGCGGCCATGTTCCTGCGCCTCGTGGAGCGCCTGCTCGTGCTCCAGCCGGCCCTGCCCCGGCCCAGGGTGTCCCAGCCGGACCAGGAAATGCCGAAGGGCGGGACGGCGACGCGGCGAGGGGATGTCGCTGGATGACGGATGCGAGCGGGGGAGCGGTCTGACCGGGGGACCGGTCGGCAGGCGGACGTAGCTCCGCCGGGAGACCGTCCGGGGCCGCCGCAACCGCCACGGTGCCGGGCGGAGACGCGAGGACTCGGCGGGCAGTCGGTGCCGCGGGCCGCAGGCACGGCCTACGGGGCGTGGACGGGCCGGCTCGGTAGTCGGTGCGGGCCCGCCGGGACCGGCTACGGTGCGGGGCGCGGACGGGCGGGCTCGGCGGCGCGGGCACCGGTCCCGCAGGCACCGGGCGGCCACGGTCCGGTTGCTCAGCGGGCATTCGGTGCGGGTCCCGCAGGCGGGCCACGTCCGGGACGCGGACGGGTGGGTTCAGCGGGCAGTCGGAACCAGGCCGGAGGGCGGGCATGGTCCGCCGGAGACGGGCGGGGTGCCGTCCAGGGGAGGCGGGACGAGACGGAACGTCGGCCCGGGCCGCGGAGGCAATAGGGTGGGAGCAGGCCAACCAGCACATCGCCCGAGGAGCCAACTGCCGTGTCGGAACCGTCCCCCACCGGTGGGGAGACCCCACCGCGCCCCTCTCGCGCCTCTCTCCGTACCGCCGTGGTCTGGGACGTCCTGAGGGACGCCCTGGACCGCCGGGTCAAGGCGACCGGGACGGACTCGCTGGACATCCTCGACACCGGCGGCGGCACCGGGAACTTCGCCGTGCCCGCCGCCCAGCTCGGCCACCGGGTCACCGTCGTGGACCCCAGCCCCAACGCCCTCTTCGCGCTCGAGCGCCGGGCGGCGGAGGCCGGGGTCGCCGAGCGGGTGCGCGGCGTCCAGGGCGACATCCACGGCCTCTTCGACGTGGTCGAGCGCGGCGGCTACGACGCCGTCCTCTGCCACGGCGTGCTCGAATACGTCGACGACCCGGCCGAGGGCGTGCGCAACGCGGTGGAGGCGCTCAGGCCCGCCGGAGCGCTCAGCCTGCTCGCCGCCGGGCTGGGCGGCGCCGTCCTCGCACGCGCCCTCGCAGGGCACTTCAGCGAGGCCCGCCAGGCGCTGAGCGACCCCGACGGCCGCTGGGGCACGGGTGACCCGGTGCCCCGCCGCTTCACGGCCGAGCAGCTCACCGAGCTCGTCGCACAGGCCGGTGTCGAAGTCGGTGCGGTGCACGGAGTGCGGGTCTTCGCCGACCTCGTACCCGGCGTTCTCGTGGACACCGAACCGGGTGCGCTGGACGCGCTTCTGAAGCTGGAAGCCGCCGCCGCGGAACTACCGGCCTTCCATTCCGTCGCGACCCAGCTGCACGTCCTGGGCGAGAAGCGCGGCTGATCAGCGGCGCAGCCGCAGATGGAGTACGCCACAGACCCTCCGTCGTCGGGCTTCGCACCGTATGATCGGGGGACACCATCCGGCATGACGGATCGGAGGTTGGGGAATCTACGCCTCAGCACCCCGATCGGGCATGGCGGCCCGGAGGGCGTTTTGCGAGAGGGCGGGTTTCACGGGGGCGAATCCCTGCCTATCCTGGAAGGGCCGCATACCGGTCGCCCCCGCGACCGACGACGAGGAGGACTCCGTGCCGCTCTCGGAGCACGAGCAGCGAATGCTCGAGCAGATGGAGCGAGCGCTGTACGCCGAAGATCCCAAGTTCGCGACAGCGCTCGAGGGAAGCGGGCTGCGTACGTACACCCGGCGACGGGTCTACCAAGCAGTCGCAGGCTTCCTGGTGGGTATCGCGCTCCTCATGGCCGGAATGGTCGCCCAGCAGATCTGGATCAGTGTGGTGGGCTTCCTGGTGATGCTCGGCTGTGCGGTTCTCGCGGTCACGGGCTGGCGCAAGGCGCCGAAGCCAGGTGAACAGCAGCAGACAGCCGGCGGACACGGTCGCCGGCACTCGCACCAGCGCAGATCCGTGATGGACCGGATCGAACAGCGGTGGCAGCGCCGCCGCGACGAGCAGGGCGGTCACTGAGCCGTCCGGTCCCGATCGGACGACGAGCGGACCTCCGGCCCATAAGTTCGGAGTACGAGTGAGGGGCGACGCTTTCGAGCGTCGCCCCTCACTCATGTTCCCGCCTCGTGGCCCGGGAACATGCCTCTGGCTCAGAGCCGAGTGAAGGCTCGCGGTCGACGCGGCGTGCTCAGCGCGCCCGAGCGCCGGTCCGGTCCGTGGCGTGGGGTGGCGTGGCGTGGCCGAGCGCCGGCGGTGCCCGGCCGCCTCCGCGTCTGCTTTGAGGTAGGCGGGCCGGTGCCTGTGCGCGCGCCGGCGAGAGCTCGCCTGGCGCCCCACCGCCCCGCCCGGCGCACCACCGCCCCTGCCGGGCCCGTGGCGAACGGGCCCGGCAGGGGCGGTGACGGTCAGGCGGGGAGTCAGCCGCGCTGGCGGGTCGGGCGGCGGCGCAGGAACGCCGTCCACCGGTCGAGCCGCAGCCGCCGCACGTTCCACCGGTCCGTGAAGGCCGACCAGCGTTCCGACAGGGCCCAGACGACCCGGACGGAGGAGCGGGGCAGCAGCAGCGCCCGCATCCGGGTCCGGAACCCCACCGCGCGGATCAGACCGGCCTGGATCTGCCGCGCGTCGTCCGCGAGGCCCGTGCCGGCCCTCGGGACCGGCGCGTACAGGACCTGCTCCACGGAGCGGGCCACCCGGTGCACGGCCGCCGCCGGCTCGTCCTCCAACTTGCCCAGCCTGACGATGCGCGCCGCCGCCTTGCGAGGTGTCAGCGACTCGTCGGGGAGGATGCCGACGTCCCACGCGGAGTCGGTTACCTCCTGCCAGGCGGCCAGCGTCCGGCCCGGATCGTCCACGGCCGTGCGGCCGGCGCCCCCGCCGTCCGCGTCCAGGGACGCGGCGGAGGCTCCCGGTGAGCCCGGAGCCGGACCCCCACCCGTCGAACGCCCATCGCCCTCGGCCGGCCGACGCACAGTCACACCCAGCCGCCGGGACCTGGTCACGAGCCGCCACAGCAACGGCACGGCCAGCAGCAACAGACCGCCCACGATTCCGCCGGTCACCAGCAGCACCGTGCCCAGCGACGAGTCGTCGGCCGTCGGCGGCTGGACGTCACGTGGGTCGGCCGCGCCGCACTCGCCGAGCTGCCGCTCCTGACGGGGGCAGGCGTCGTCCTCGGGCCGGTTCGACTGCTCGGGGGCCGCGGAGCTGCCCTCCTCCGGCCGAGCCGGGTCGGAGGCGCCGCCCGAAGGCGTCTGCTCCTGGGTGTACTCGGGCCGGAAGCCGCGGCTCGGCGTCGGCTCGAAGCGGGTCCACCCCACACCCTCGAAATACAGCTCGGGCCAGGCGTGGGCGTCCCGCAGGCCGACCGACACCGTGCCGTCCGACTGCGTGGTGCCGGGCTGGAAGCCCACCGCGACGCGGGCCGGGATGCCGAGGGTGCGGGCCATCGCCGCCATCGAGAAGGAGAAGTGGACGCAGAAGCCCTCCTTCTGCTTCAGAAAGCGGCTGATCGCGGTGACGCCCGTACCCGACCGGACGTCGGTGTTGTACGTGAAGCCGCCGGTGTCCGCGAACCACTCCTCGAGTTTCTCCGCACGCTCGTAGTCGTTCGCCGCGCCCCTGGTCACCGTGGCCGCGGTCTGCCGGACGTCGCCGGGCAGCGCGTCGGGGACACGGGTGTACTCCTGAAGGAGCGCGGCGGGGGGAGCGGGAGCGTCCGCCAGTTGCTCCTGCGTCGGCTTCACGATCAGGCTGTTGACCGAGTACTGGGTGCCCGCCGTCGTCTGCCCCCGGTCGCCGACCAGCGTCCGGCCCGCGGGCTCGTAGCGCCAGCGGCCGTCGATGGCGACCGCCGTCGCCGGATAGGGCATCGGCAGCCAGTCCTGCTTGTACGACCCGGCCGCCGACAGGTTCGTCCTGACCTCGGTGACCTGGACGGAGGGGCTCAGCCCGACCGGCTCCGGCAGCCGCTCCGGCACACCCGTGACCTTGCGCTGCGACGAGCGCCATGATGTGCCGTCGAACCGGTCCAAGGACAGGATCCGCAGATACATGTCCTGGTTGTCCGGCGCGTTGCTGCGGTAGCGCAGCACCTCGCGGTTCTGGGGCTGGTTCAGGTTGTCCTGCAGGGAGACCAGCGGATTGACGGCCGAGATCGTGCCTCCGCCGCCACCGGGGCCGCCACCGGGGCCGTTACCCACCCCGCCGATCAGTCCGCCGTCCAGGGCGGGCAGTGCCGCCGGCACGACGAGGGCGACACCCAGCGCGAGGACGCCGATCCTGCGGCCGGCCCTGACCGGTGCCTGCGGGCGGCCCTCCGTCGGGTCGAAGCCACCCTTGGAGCGGTTGCGGGTGCCCGCGCCGCCGCCGAAGACGCGGCCCCACTGGGACAGCCGGTCACGGCCCTCGGCGAGCAGCATCAGCAGGTAGCCGGACGCGGCCAGCAGGAACCACAGCCAGCTCGCCTCGCCGCCGGAGAGCCCCGCGGCCACGGAGTAGAGCGCCAGCAGCGGAAGACCGGCGGGGGCGGCGCTGCGGAACGTCACCGCGAGCGCGTCCACCGCGAGGCCGATCACCAGCACGCCGCCGATCACCATCAGCCTGATGCCGTCGGTGGCCGGGGCGGGAATCGCGTACTTGCCGACGTCGTCCGCACCGGCGCGCAGCAGCTCGCCGAAGTGGACGAACGCGTCCGGTCCCGGCAGCACCCCGAGGAACGCCTGGCCCCGGACGAAGACCACGGTGAGCAGCAGCAGGGTGACCAGAGTCTGCAGCGCCACGGTCAGCGGCCGGGGCAGCGGGACCCGGCGGGCGAGCGCGCCCACCACGGTCTGAATCGCCAGCAGGAATCCGGCCTGGAACAGCCAGTTGGGCGGATCGACCAGCGGCAGCAGGGCTCCCGCCGCCATCAGCGTGGCGGCGAAGGCACACACCGCGAGCCGTGCGCGACCGCTCATGACCAACCTCCCGGCGAACCGTACGTGCCTGCGCCGGACGCCTCGACGCGTTCCCGTGCCGCCTGCTGCCAGAGATCCGTGAGCCGTGCGCCGGGCGTCACCGGGAGGGCCGTCCAGCCCGACTCACGCAGCTGCCGGACCCGCTTCTCGAGCGGTCCCGGTGCGGCGCCGCCGCTCACCCATGTGCCGCTGTCGAGCACGAACGCGACCGCCGAGCCGCTGCGCTGACGCATCCGGGCCGCCAGTGCGGCCTGTTCGTCGTCCAGGTCGCCGAGGAAAGCGATCAGCAGACCCTCGCTCCCGCCGCGGAGCACGTCGAACGAACGGGAAAGGCCCGCACCGTCGGAGTGGTCGACGACGGCGAGCGTGTCCATCATCAGACCCGCGGAGTCGGCGGACTCCTGGGAGGAACCGGCGAACCCGTCCGCGCCCTCGCCGGGCACCGAGGTGCCGGTGTCGGTCAACAGCCGCACGGCGAAGCCGCGTTCCAGCAGGTGCATCAGCGCCGAGGCGGCGCCGGACACAGCCCACTCGAACGCCGAGTCGGGGCCCGCCCCCTGATAGGCCACGCGCCTGGTGTCCAGCAGCACGGTGCAACGGGGCCGCTGGGGCTGCTCCTCGCGCCGGACCATCAGCTCGCCGTAGCGGGCGGTGGAGCGCCAGTGGACCCGGCGCAGGTCGTCCCCGTAGCGGTAGGCACGGGGAATGATGTCGTCGTCGCCGGCGAGGGCGAGTGATCGCTGGCGGCCGTCGCCGTAGCCGGAGGCCTCGCCGGCCAGACGCACCGCGGGCAGCGACTCGGTGCGCGGAATGACCGTGAGGGTGTCGAAGGCGCTGAACGAACGGGTGAGCTCGCACATGCCGAACGGGTCCGTCAGCCGCAGCTGGAGCGGCCCCAGCGGGTAACGGCCCCGCAGGTCCGAGCGGACCCGGTACGAGACCTCGCGGCGGCCGCCCGCCTCGACCCGGTCCAGCACGAAGCGGGGCCGAGGCCCCAGCACGTACGGCACGTGGTCCTGGAGCATCAGCAGGCCCGTCGGCATCCGCGAGACGTTGTCCATCCGCAGATGGACGCGCGCCTCGGAACCGGCGGGCACCCTGGCGGGCGACAGTCTGCGGCTCGCGGCCACCCGGTAGCGGGTGCGGTAGAGGACGGCCACACAGATCAGCGGCAGCCCGGCGAGCAGCAGTCCGACGCGCAGCAGGTCGCTCTGGCCGAGCGCATAGGCGCAGACGGCCGCCGCCACGCCGGCCGCGAGGAAGGAGCGGCCGCGTGTGGTGAGTCCGCCGAGTGCCGCGCGCACTCCGCCGGCGCCCTTCGCGGCCGGGTCCGTCGAGGCGGCTCCGGCCGACATCACAGCCGCCGGGCGCCGGGCTGATGGCCGTAGAGCGGCGGCTGGGCCGTCCGGCCGGCCGTGTACGAACCGTCGGGGGTGCCGCTCGTCGGGACCGCTGTGCGTTGGACGATGTCCAGGACGACCTGCTCGGCGGTGCGGCGGTTCAGCTGGGCCTGCGCCGTGGGCAGCAGGCGGTGCGCGAGCACCTGCACGGCCAGTGCCTGCACGTCGTCCGGCAGGGCGTAATCGCGGCCGCTGAGCGCGGCGGACGCCTTCGCGGCGCGCAGCAGGTGCAGCGTGGCGCGCGGGGAGGCGCCCAGGCGCAGATCGGGGTGGCTGCGGGTCGCCGACACCAGCTCCACCGCGTAACGCCGCACGGACTCGGCGACGTGCACCGCGCGCACGGCCTCTATCAGCTTCACGATGTCGTGGGCGTGCGCCACCGGCTGCAGATCGTCGAGCGGTGACACACCGCCGTGGACGTCGAGCATCTGGAGTTCGGCGGCCGCGCTGGGGTAACCGATGGAGACGCGTGCCATGAAGCGGTCGCGCTGCGCCTCCGGCAGCGGGTAGGTGCCCTCCATCTCCACCGGGTTCTGGGTGGCCACCACCATGAAGGGGTTGGGCAGTTCGTAGCTGTGCCCGTCGATGGTGACCTGGCGCTCCTCCATCGACTCCAGCAGCGCCGACTGCGTCTTGGGCGACGCGCGGTTGATCTCGTCGCCGATCACGATCTGGGCGAAGATCGCGCCCGGCTTGAACTCGAACTCGCGCCGCTGCTGATCGAAGATCGACACACCGGTGATGTCCGACGGCAGCAGGTCCGGCGTGAACTGGATGCGCCGCACGGAGCAGTCGATGGATCTCGCCAGCGCCTTGGCCAGCATCGTCTTGCCCACGCCGGGAACGTCCTCGATAAGGAGATGTCCCTCCGCGAGCAACACAGTCAGCGAAAGCCGTACGACCTCCGGCTTGCCCTCGATCACGCTCTCGACCGACCTGCGGACATGATCCGCTGTGGTGGTCAGATCCGTGAGGCTCGCTCGATCGTCATAGGTCGTCACCCGGCCCTCCTCGGCCCGTTCAAAGGGCCGGCGCACTTCAGACGGCACGGCCCAACCCCGAAACATGGACGCCGCCTCCGGAAGGTCCGGAAGGGGGTCACACCCGCATTCTTGTTGGCGTTGCCGCGTTGTGTCACTCGCCTGTGGATAAGTGGGCGGGATATGTCGGGGTTGGGGTGCTATATCGCGTGCTCAGCTACTCACTCAGCGGGGTCGATCTCGCGGAGCAGGCCCGTGGTGACATCGAAGACGAAGCCGCGTACATCGTCGGCGTGCAGCAGGAACGGCGAGGTGCGCACCCGCTGCATCGACTGCCGGACGTCCTGGTCGACGTCGCGGAACGCTTCGACGGCCCACGCCGGCCGCTGCCCGACCTCCTCCTCCAGCTCGATGCGGAAGTCCTCCGTGATCGTCTCCAGACCGCAGCCGGTGTGGTGCACGAGGATCACGCTGCGGGTGCCGAGCGCGCGCTGGCTGATGGTGAGGGAGCGGATCACGTCATCGGTGACCACTCCGCCGGCGTTGCGGATCGTGTGGCAGTCGCCGAGTTCGAGTCCGAGCGCCGCGTGCAGGTCGAGACGGGCGTCCATGCAGGCGACCACGGCCACCTTGAGGACCGGGCGGGCGTCCATCCCCGGGTCCTGGAACTCCGCGGCGTAGCGCTGGTTCGCTTCGACGAGTCGATCAGTGACAGTGCCGCCGGTGCGTGCGGGAGCGGCGGCGGGCTGGTACGCAGAAGTCGACATGTCTCGAAGGTAGCGGTCACCGGCCGCACAGGCTCGGTGTGAGAGCGGACAAAAGAACGTCAACGACCCTTGCTGTGAGGTAACCCACAAGCCTGACACGGCGGGCCGCGCGACGCGCTGGCCGGTTGATTGACCGGCCGGAGCAGTGGACTAAAGTGACGCGAAGTTCACGGAGGCCGCCCACACACCCGACGGCCCCCCGCACATTCCCCGCGTGCGCGGCGTACGCACGGCCCGGCCATGACCCGCCCGCGCCGGATCTGAGAGGGCGCATGAGCCAGACCCGACACGTCCCGGTGATGCTCCAGCGGTGCCTGGACATGCTGGCCCCCGCCCTCCAGGCGCCCGGCGGAGTCGTCGTCGACTGCACCCTCGGCCTCGGCGGCCACAGCGAGGCCCTGCTCGAGCAGTTCCCGCAGACCCGCCTCGTCGCACTCGACCGGGACACGGAGGCCCTCCGTCTTTCCGGCGAGCGGCTGGCCCGGTTCGGTGAGCGGGCGACCCTGGTGCACGCCGTCTACGACGAGCTTCCCGACGTGCTCGCCCGCCTCGGGATTCCCCGCGTCCAGGGTGTGCTGTTCGACCTCGGCGTCTCCTCCATGCAGCTCGACGAGGCCGACCGCGGCTTCGCCTACGCCCAGGACGCCCCGCTCGACATGCGGATGGACCAGACGACGGGCATGAGCGCCGCCGAGGTCCTCAACACCTATCCCCCCGGCGAACTGGTGCGGATCCTGCGCGCCTACGGCGAGGAGAAGCAGGCCAAGCGGATCGTGTCCGCCATCGTGCGGGAGCGGGAGAAGGAACCGTTCACCAACAGCGCCCGGCTCGTCGAGCTCATCCGCGACGCGCTGCCGCAGGCCGCGAAGCGCACCGGCGGCAACCCGGCCAAGCGCACCTTCCAGGCTCTGCGCATCGAGGTGAACGGAGAACTGGCGGTGCTCGAGCGGGCCGTTCCCGCCGCGGTGTCCGCGCTCGCCGTCGGCGGGCGGATCGCTGTGCTGTCGTACCACTCTCTCGAGGACCGGCTGGTCAAGCAGGTGTTCGCGGCAGGCGCCGCGAACACCGCCCCGCCCGGCCTGCCCGTGGTGCCGGAGCAGTACCAGCCGCGGCTGAAGCTTCTGACCCGTGGGGCGGAGCTGCCCAGCGACGAAGAGATCGCCGAGAACCGCCGAGCGGCCCCGGCCCGTCTGAGGGGGGCGGAGCGCATCCGGGAGGACGTGGCGTGAGCACAGCGCGCGGGCGACTGCGCACGGCCGGCGGGGAAGAGAACCGGAGGACACCTTGAGCACAGCGGCCAAGCAACTGAAGGGAAGGGCCGTACGGCTCACGCGGCTGATGCCGTCGGGGCCGAGCACCGCGGCCCGTACCCCCTTCGTCCTGCTGGTCGTGCTCCTGCTGTCCGGTGGGCTGATCACACTCCTGCTGCTGAACTCCTCGCTCAGCCAGGGCTCCTTCGAGCTGAGCGAACTGAAGAAGAAGACCACCGAACTCACCGACGAGCAGCAGGCGCTCCAGCGGGACGTGGACCGTCACTCGGCCCCCGACGCCCTCGAGCGGCGCGCCCGTGAGCTCGGCATGGTCCCCGGCGGCGGCCCTGCCTTCCTCGGTCCGGACGGAAAGGTGCTCGGCGTACCGCGCAAGGCCACCGCGGAGCCCCTGCCGCCACCGGCGCAGCCCTCCACCGAGCCCTCCGCCGCAGCGCCGTCGCCGTCCGGGCCCCCGGCTGCCGCGCCGAGCGCCTCCGGGCAGGCGCCGTCGGCCTCCACCGGGACGCCGGGGCTCTCGGGACCGCCCGCCGCTCCCGGCTCCACCCCCTCCGTCCGTACGTCCCCGCAGCCGAACCCGACGATCCCCGGCAGGTGACGCAGTGCCCCCCAAGGAACCACCGCGGCGCCGGGTACCGGGCCCCGCCCGGCGGCCCTCCGCGCAGGCCCCCCAGCGCTCCGGTCAGCGGCCCGGTCAGCGGCCCGCCGCCCGCAGGCCGCAGCCCGGCCGACGCCCGGCGCCCCGGCGCGTACGGCTCGGCAATCCGCGCCCCCGGCTGAGACTGGTCAGCCTCGGCCTGACGCTGGTGATGCTCGCTTTCGTGGTGCGGCTGCTCCAGGTGCAGGCCGTCGACGCGAGCGCCTACGCGGCCAAGGCCGAGAAGAACCGCTACCTCAGCCGCAAACTCGCGGCCGAGCGGGGCGAGATCACCGACCGGGCCGGAGTCGCGCTCGCCACCAGCGTGGATGCCTACGACATCACGGCCGACCCGAAGATGTTCACGCCCGAGGACAGCAAGGCCCCCGACGCGCCGGAACAGGCGGCCCAACTGCTCGCGCCCATCCTCGGCAAGGAACCGGCCGAGCTCGCCGCGAAGCTCAAGAAGCCCGGCTCCCGATACGCCGTGCTGGCACGCCGCCAGACGCCGCAGGTGTGGAACCAGATCAAGGACCTCAAGAGCGTCTATGCGCAGAAGGCCTCCGCCGACAAGAGCAAGGGCGGTCCCGGGGCCAACGTGCTGGCCGGCGTCTTCCAGGAGCCCAGCAGCAAACGCGTCTATCCCAACGGCGATCTCGCCGCCGGAATACTGGGATTCGTGAACGCCTCGAACCGGGGCGGCGGGGGCATCGAGTCCATGCTCGACGAGACGCTCGCGGGCAAGGACGGCACCGTCACCTACACCCAGTCCGGCGGTCGCCGTGTCCCCACCGCCACCTCGCGCGAGGTCCCCGCGGTCCCCGGGTCCGATGTGGAACTGACCATCGACCGCGACATCCAGTGGGCAGCCCAGAAGGCCATCGAGGACCAGGTCGGCAAGTCGAAGGCCGACCGCGGCTACGTGATCGTGCAGAACACCCGCACCGGCGAGATCCTCGCCATGGCCAACGCCCCTGGCTACGACCCCAACGACCTCGGCCAGGCCACCTCCGCCACCCTCGGCAACGCGGCCCTTCAGGACGCGTTCGAACCGGGCTCCACCGCCAAGGTGGTGTCCATGGCCGCCGTGCTCGAGGAGAAGAAGGCCACCCCCGCGACGCACGTCGTCGTCCCCAACCGGCTCCACCGCGGCGACCGGCTCTTCAAGGACGACATCGACCACCCCACCTGGTACCTGACGCTCAACGGCGTCCTCGCCAAGTCCAGCAACATCGGCACGATCCTCGCCACCGGGCAGCTCGGCACGTCGCAGCCGGAGGCCAACAAGGTGCTCCACTCCTACCTGCGCAAGTTCGGCCTCGGCAGCCCCACCGGACTCGGTTATCCGGGCGAGACCCCGGGCATCCTCGCCCCGCCGAAGGACTGGTCCACCTCGCAGCAGTACACGATCCCCTTCGGACAGGGGCTGTCCGTCAACGCCGTACAGGCGGCCTCCGTGTACTCCACCGTCGCCAACGGCGGCGTGCGCATCGAACCAACCCTCGTGCGCGGCACCAGGGGCCCCAACGGCCGCTTCACCCCCGCCGAGGAGCCGGAGAGGACCAGGGTCGTCAGCGAGAAGACCGCCGACACCCTCGCGACCATGCTCGAGTCCGTCGTCGACGACGAGGAGGGCACCGGAACCAAGGCCCGCATCCCCGGCTACCGCGTCGCAGGCAAGACCGGAACGGCGAACCGGGTCGACCCCGAACTCGGCGTCTACAAGGGCTACACCGCCTCGTTCGCCGGCTTCGCACCGGCCGACGACCCCCAGATCACCGTCTACTGCGCCATCCAGAACCCCACCAAGGGGAGCTACTTCGGCGGCCAGATCTGCGGTCCCATCTACCAAAAAGTCATGGAGTTCGCGCTGAAGACCCTGCAGGTCGCTCCGACCGGCAAGGGCCCTGCCAGGCTGCCCGTGACCTTCGAACCCGGCGAGTGACCGGAGGTACCCAGTGACGACGATCACCCCCGATCCCGGGAACCGGCCAGGGGAGCGCCCCTCATTTTCGCCCGGGCCCGGTGCGCCCGGTACGCTCACCGCCGTGCCACAAGCTGATCAGTACCGAACCGCCCCGCAGGACGCCCCCGCGAAACAGACGGGAGCGCCCCGTCCGGAACGGCCCCGCCCGACGAAGCTCGCGGAGCTCGCGGCACGGCTGGGGGTGCAGTCGCCGGGTGCCGCGGAGATCACCGGCATCACCCATGACTCCCGGGCGGTACGCCCGGGTGACGTCTACGCCGCCCTGCCCGGCGCCCGCTTCCACGGGGCCGACTTCGCCGCCCAGGCCGCCGACCTCGGCGCGGCCGCCATCCTCACCGACGAGAGCGGTGCAGAACGCGCCGCCGCGACCGGCCTCCCGGTTCTCGTCACGGAGAATCCGCGCGGCCGGATGGGCGAACTCGCCACCGAGATCTACGGGCACCCCGGCGACGACCTGCTCCAGATCGGCATCACCGGCACCTCGGGCAAGACCACGACCGCCTATCTCGTCGAGGGCGGCCTCAAGGCGGCCGGCCGTTCCACGGGCCTCATCGGCACGGTCGAGATGCGGATCGGCGACGAGCGCATCAAGTCGGAGCGCACCACCCCCGAGGCCACCGACCTTCAGGCGCTGTTCGCGGTCATGCGTGAGCGCGGCGCCGACGCGGTCGCCATGGAGGTCTCCAGCCACGCCCTGGTGCTCGGCAGGGTCGACGGCTGTGTCTTCGACATCGCCGTCTTCAACAACCTCAGCCCCGAGCACATGGAATTCCACTCCGACATGGAGGACTACTTCCAGGCGAAGGCGCAGCTGTTCACGCCGCTGCGCAGCCGGAAAGCGGTCGTCAACTTCGACGACGAGTACGGCCGCAGGCTCGTCGACGAGGCCACCGTGCCCGTGACCACCTTCTCCGCGGAGGGCCACCCGGACGCCGACTGGCGGGCCGAGGACGTCGAAGTCACCGCAGTCGGCTCCACCTTCACCGCGGTGGGCCCGGCTGGCGAGCGGGTACGCGCCCAGGCGCCGCTGCCCGGGCCCTTCAACGTGGCCAACGCACTGGCCGCCGTCGTCACGCTCGCCGTCGCCGGGCTCGACCCGCAGACCTCGGCCGACGGCATCGCCGCAGTGCCCGGTGTGCCCGGCCGGCTCGAGCGCGTCGACGCGGGCCAGCCGTACCTGGCGGTCGTGGACTACGCCCACAAGACCGATGCCGTGGAGTCCGTGTTGCGCTCCCTGCGCAAGGTCACCAAGGGCAAGGTCCACATCGTGCTCGGCTGCGGCGGCGACCGTGACAAGACCAAGCGCGGCCCCATGGGCGCGGCCGCCGCGCGGCTGGCCGACACCGCCGTGCTGACCTCCGACAACCCGCGCGGCGAGGACCCGCTCGCGATCCTCGCCACGATGCTGGCGGGTGCCGCGGAGGTGCCGGTCCACGAGCGCGGCGACGTGATGGTCTACGAGGACCGTGCGGAGGCGATCGCCGCCGCGGTCGCCCGTGCCGAGGCCGGCGACACCGTGCTCGTCGCGGGCAAGGGCCACGAGCAGGGCCAGGACATCGCCGGTGTGGTCCGCGCGTTCGACGACCGTCAGGTACTGCGCGCCGCTATCGAACGCGCTGTCGGCACCGCCGCCAATAAGAATCAGGGATGACCCAGTGATCGCCCTCTCCCTCGCCGAGATCGCCGAAATCGTCGGCGGGCAGTCGCACGACATACCGGATCCGGCCACACTGGTCACCGGCCCCGTCGTCATCGACTCCCGGGCGGTCGAGCCCGGCAGCCTCTTCGCCGCCTTCCAGGGCGAGAAGGTCGACGGGCACGACTACGCGGAGCAGGCGGTGGCGGCCGGCGCGGCAGCCGTGCTGGCCACCCGCCCCCTCGGGGTGCCCGCGATCGTCGTCGACGACGTGCAGAGCGCCTTGGGGCGCCTGGCCCGTCGCGTCGTCGAGCGCCTCGGTACCAAGGTCGTCGCGCTGACCGGCTCGGCCGGAAAGACCAGCACCAAGGACCTGATCGCGCAGGTGCTCCAGCGCAAGGCACCCACCGTCTGGACACCCGGATCCCTCAACAACGAGATCGGACTGCCCCTCACCGCGCTGCGCGCCACCGAGGAGACCGAGCACCTGGTGCTCGAAATGGGAGCGCGCGGAATCGGCCACATCCGCTACCTCACCGAGCTGACCCCGCCCCGGATCGGTCTCGTGCTGAACGTCGGCACCGCCCACATCGGCGAGTTCGGCGGCCGCGAGCAGATCGCGCAGGCCAAGGGGGAGATGGTCGAGTCGCTTCCTCCGGGAGAGGAAGGCGGAGTCGCCGTCCTCAACGCCGACGACCCCTTGGTCCGTGCCATGGCCTCCCGTACAAAAGCCCGCGTGCTGCTGTTCGGTGAGGCCGACGACGCTGCCGTACGCGCCGAGAATGTCCGTCTCACCGAACTCGGACAACCCACTTTCACGCTCCACACACCCACCGGGTGCAGCGATGTGACCATGCGGCTGTACGGTGAGCACCACGTGTCGAACGCGCTCGCCGCGGCCGCCGTCGCCCATGAGCTGGACATGTCCGCCAGTGAGATCGCCCTCGCGCTCTCGGAGGCGGGCACCCTCTCCCGATGGCGTATGGAGGTCACCGAGCGTCCGGACGGCGTGACGGTCGTCAACGACGCCTACAACGCGAACCCCGAGTCCATGCGCGCCGCGCTGCGAGCGCTGGCCGCCATGGGCAAGGGACGTCGTACGTGGGCGGTGCTCGGGCAGATGGCCGAGCTCGGTGACGAAGCACTCGTCGAGCACGACGCGGTCGGGCGGCTTGCCGTCCGGCTCAACGTCGGCAAGCTCGTCGCGGTCGGGGGCAGGGAAGCGTCCTGGTTGCAGCTGGGCGCATACAACGAGGGTTCGTGGGGTGAGGAGTCGGTGCACGTGTCCGACGCGCAGGCGGCGGTCGACCTGTTGCGCAGAGAGCTGCGCCCGGGAGACGTCGTGCTGGTGAAGGCTTCCAGGTCGGTCGGTCTGGAGCGGATCGCACAAGCGCTGCTCGAGGGTCCCGAGGGTGAGGGTGCCGTCCGATGAGGCAGATCCTCTTCGCGGGAGCGATCGGTCTCTTCCTGACCCTGATCGGTACCCCACTGCTGATCAAGCTCCTGGCCCGCAAGGGATACGGGCAGTTCATCCGCGACGACGGCCCGCGCGGCCACGCCGGGAAGAAGGGCACGCCCACCATGGGCGGCATCTCCTTCATCCTGGCGACGCTCATCGCGTACGCGCTCGCCAAGGTGATCACCGGTGAGGACCCGACCTTCTCGGGTGTCCTGGTGCTCTTCCTCATGGCCGGAATGGGCCTGGTCGGCTTCCTCGACGACTACATCAAGATCGTCAAGCAGCGTTCGCTGGGTCTGCGGGCCAAGGCGAAGATGGCCGGCCAGCTGATCGTCGGCATCGCCTTCGCCGTGCTGTCACTGCAGTTCGCCGACCAGCGCGGCAACACCCCGGC
Organism: Streptomyces sp. WAC00040; assembly: GCF_056835925.1. Taxonomy (NCBI): domain Bacteria; kingdom Bacillati; phylum Actinomycetota; class Actinomycetes; order Kitasatosporales; family Streptomycetaceae; genus Streptomyces; species Streptomyces sp. WAC00040. Next base: position 223,468 of record NZ_JAKQZE010000006.1, on the reverse strand, counting down.
CTCGACCAAGCTGTCGTTCATCACCGACTTCGGCTGGTCCATCGGCCCGGTGCTGTTCGTCGTCTGGGCGCTGTTCATGATCCTCGCGATGTCGAACGGCGTGAACCTGACGGACGGCCTGGACGGCCTCGCCACCGGCGCCTCGGTAATGGTCTTCGGCGCGTACACGTTCATCGGGCTGTGGCAGTTCCAGGAGTCCTGCGCCAACGCCGTGACCCTCACCAACCCCAACGCCTGTTTCGAAGTGCGAGATCCGCTCGACCTCGCGGTCGTCGCCTCCGCGCTGATGGGTTCCTGCTTCGGCTTCCTGTGGTGGAACACCTCTCCCGCCAAGATCTTCATGGGCGACACCGGCTCGCTCGCACTCGGCGGCGCACTCGCGGGCCTGGCGATCTGCTCCCGTACCGAATTCCTGCTCGCCCTCCTCGGCGGCCTGTTCGTTCTCATCACGATGTCCGTGGTGATCCAGGTGGGTTCGTTCAAGATGACGGGCAAGCGGGTCTTCAGGATGGCGCCGCTCCAGCACCACTTCGAACTGAAGGGGTGGTCCGAAGTCCTTGTGGTGGTCCGGTTCTGGATCATCCAGGGCATGTGCGTCATCGTGGGCCTCGGTCTCTTCTACGCGGGATGGGCAGCCGACAAGTGAGCGACTGGCAGGGCATGAACGTCACCGTCGCCGGCCTCGGCGTGAGCGGCGTCAGCGCCGCACGCGCCCTGGCCGGGCTCGGCGCGCGGGTCACCGTCGTGGACGGCGGATCCGGCGAGACGCACGAGGCGCGTGCGGCCGAACTGGCCGAAGCGGGCGTCGTCGTACGGCTCGGTGACGCCCGGACCCTGCCGGAGGGCACCGACCTGGTGGTCACCTCGCCCGGCTGGAAGCCGTCCAGCCCGCTGTTCGCCGCCGCGGCGGCCGCCGGAGTCGACGTCGTCGGCGACGTGGAGATCGCGTGGCGGCTGCGCGGCCCGGACGCTGCGCCGTGGTTGGCGATCACCGGCACCAACGGCAAGACGACCACGACCCGGATGCTCGCCTCGATCCTGACGGCCGCCGGTCTGCGGACGGCCGCGATCGGCAACATCGGCACACCGATCATCGATGTCGTCCTCGGCGACGAGCAATACGACGTGCTCGCCGTCGAGCTGTCCAGCTACCAGCTCCACTGGGCCCCCTCGCTGCGCGCGCACTCCGCCGCTGTGCTCAACCTCGCGCCCGATCACCTCGACTGGCACGGCTCCATGGAGGCGTACGCCGCCGACAAGGGCCGCATCTACGAGGGCAACACGGTCGCCTGCGTCTACAACGCCGCCGACCCCGCCACGGAGGAACTCGTGCGCGCCGCGGACGTCGAAGAGGGCTGCCGGGCCATCGGCTTCACCCTCGGGACGCCGGGACCGTCGCAACTGGGTGTCGTGGAAGGCATCCTGGTGGACCGAGCGTTCGTCGCCGACCGCCACAAGCAGGCGCAGGAGCTGGCCGAGGTCGCCGACGTGAACCCGCCGGCGCCGCACAACATCGCCAACGCCCTCGCGGCGGCGGCGCTGGCCCGCGCGTTCGGCGTCGAGCCGGCGGCCGTACGGGACGGACTGCGCGCCTTCCGGCCCGACGCGCACCGCATCGAGCACGTCGCCGAAGTGGCGGGCGTCGCCTACGTCGACGACTCCAAGGCGACCAACACCCATGCGGCGGAGGCCTCTTTGGCCGCCTACGAACCGATCGTGTGGGTCGCCGGGGGACTTGCCAAGGGCGCCACCTTCGACGAACTGGTCACCGCGTCGGCGAAGCGGTTGCGGGGCGTCGTCCTGATCGGCGCCGACCGCGCGCTGATCCGCGAAGCCCTGGCGCGACACGCGCCCGAGGTCCCGGTCGTCGACCTCGAGCGGACAGACACTGGGGCGATGTCCGCGGCGGTACGGGAGGCGGCCTCGCTCGCCCGGCCCGGAGACACGGTCCTGCTGGCACCGGCCTGCGCCTCGATGGACATGTTCACCAACTACAACGAGCGGGGCGAGGCCTTCGCGGAAGCGGTCCGGGCCCTCGCCGACGAGCACGCCTGACAGCCGCGAGGTCCGGCTGCCGCCGGGCACGACTGGAGGGGACAGCGACCATGCCGGCCACCGAGGGGCCCTTGGGCCCGGGAGACGCCCTCTCCGTCCCCGCCGCCGGGACCACCCCGCCACGACGGCCGGCCCGCGGCACCCGGGAAGGGCCCGCCACGGCGGCCCCGCACGCCACCGACGCCGCGGCGAGGACGACCGCGGACGATTCTCCCCTGCCGCCGGACCGTGCGTATGCGGACGCGGCCGGCGCCGGGTGGCCGGCGCCCCCGGCGGATGTGCCTGCCGTCCCGTCGGCCCCCGATACCCCCGAGAGGGGCACTCCTGCCCGCTGCGTGGCCCGCCCGGCCCGCCGGGGTGCGCCGGGCCGGGCAGCAGCCGCAGGAGGCGCGGTACGCGCCGCAGGGGCGTGGATCGCCGGGCTCGTGCCCGCAGGGCCGGTGCCCGCCCTCGCCGGGGCCGGCACCGTGCCCGTGGGGCGCGTACCCGCCTTCGCCGGCGGAGCCGGCATCGCGCTGCGGAGCCGCACCGGCGGGGACGTCCGGCGCGCGCCCCGTGTGCGGGGCGGTGGGCCACGTGCCCCGCGAACCTCCGAAAGCGGCCCCCGCGGGCCCCGGCGGCTGTACGAGCAGGCACGCAGGGCCTGGGACCGGCCGCTCACCGCCTACTACCTGATCCTGGGCAGCAGCCTGCTGATCACCGTTCTCGGGCTGGTGATGGTCTACTCCGCGTCGATGATCCAGGCGCTGGAGTACTCGCTGCCCGCCTCGTACTTCTTCCAGAAGCAGTTCGTCGCCGCGGTCATCGGTACCGTCCTGCTGCTGGTCGCTTCCCGGATGCCCGTCAAACTGCACCGGGCGCTGTCCTATCCCCTCCTGGTGATCACCGTCTTCCTGATGGTGCTGGTGCAGGTGCCCGGGATAGGGCATGCGGTCAACGGCAACCAGAACTGGATCTACCTCGGCGGCCCCTTCCAGCTTCAGCCCAGTGAGTTCGGCAAGCTGGCGCTGATCCTGTGGGGCGCGGACCTTCTGGCACGCAAGCAGGACCGACGGCTGCTGACCCAGTGGAAGCACCTGCTGGTGCCGCTGGTACCGGTCGCCTTCCTGCTCCTCGGCCTGATCATGCTCGGCGGGGACATGGGCACGGCGATCATCCTCACAGCGATCCTGTTCGGTCTGCTGTGGCTCGCGGGGGCCCCGACCCGGCTCTTCGCGGGGGTGCTCGGCATCGCCGGTCTCGTCGGTCTGCTGCTGATCAGGACCAACGCGAACCGGATGTCCCGGCTGTCCTGCATCGGTGCGATCGACCTCGGACCGGAAGGCGAGTGCTGGCAGGCCGTCCACGGCATCTATGCTCTTGCGTCTGGCGGATGGTTCGGTTCCGGTCTCGGTGCAAGTGTGGAAAAATGGGGCCAACTACCCGAACCGCACACCGACTTCATCTTCGCCATCGCCGGGGAGGAACTGGGCCTGGCGGGGACGCTGTCGGTGCTCGCCCTGTTCGCGGCTCTAGGCTATGCGGGTATCCGCGTCGCCGGACGCACGGAGGACCCCTTCGTGAGGTACGCGGCGGGAGGCGTCACCACGTGGATCACGGCCCAGGCCGTGGTCAACATCGGTGCGGTGCTCGGTCTGCTGCCGATCGCCGGCGTCCCGCTGCCGCTCTTCTCCTACGGAGGGTCCGCGCTGCTGCCGACGATGTTCGCCGTCGGGCTGCTGATCGCCTTCGCGCGAGAGGATCCCGCGGCAAAGGCGGCCCTGGCCGTGCGGAGGCCCGGGGTGAGATGGAAGACGATGAGACGGCGCGTCAAGAAGCGTCCGTCCGGAGAGCGGTGAATTTCGGTGCATGTCGTACTCGCCGGTGGGGGGACCGCCGGCCACATCGAGCCCGCGCTCGCCCTCGCGGACGCCCTGCGCAGGCAGGACCCGAGCGTGGGCATCACAGCCCTCGGCACGGAGCGCGGTCTCGAGACCAGGCTTGTGCCTGAGCGCGGCTACGAGCTGGCGCTCATCCCCGCCGTTCCGCTGCCGCGCAAACCCACACCGGAGCTGATCACCGTCCCGGGGCGGCTCCGGGGCACCATCAAGGCGGCGGAGCAGATCCTCGAGCGGACCAAGGCCGACTGCGTCGTCGGCTTCGGCGGTTACGTCGCGCTGCCCGGCTACCTCGCCGCCAAGCGCCTCGGGGTGCCGATCGTCATCCACGAGGCCAACGCCCGTCCCGGCCTCGCCAACAAGATCGGTTCGCGGTACGCCGCCGGCGTGGCCGTCGCCACGCCCGACAGCAAGCTCCGCAACTCCCGGTACATCGGCATCCCGCTGCGCCACACCATCGCGACGCTCGACCGAGCGAGGGTCCGCCCCGAGGCCCGCGCCGCCTTCGGCCTCGACCCCAACCTGCCGACGCTGCTGGTCTCCGGCGGCTCGCAGGGCGCCCGCCGCCTCAACGAGGTGATCCAGCAGATCGCTCCGGTGCTCCAGCGCTCCGGCATCCAGATCCTGCACGCGGTCGGCCCGAAGAACGAACTGCCGCGCGTGGACAACATGCCCGGAATGCCGCCCTATGTGCCGGTACCGTACGTGGACCGGATGGACCTCGCGTACGCCGCTGCCGACATGATGCTGTGCCGCGCGGGCGCGATGACCGTCGCCGAACTCTCCGCCGTGGGCCTGCCCGCTGCTTACGTACCGCTGCCGATCGGCAACGGCGAACAGCGGCTCAACGCCCAGCCGGTGGTGAAGGCGGGTGGCGGACTGCTGGTGGACGACGCCGAACTGACCCCGGAGTGGGTCCAGGGCAACGTCCTTCCGGTGCTGGCCGATCCGCACCGGCTGTACGAGATGTCGCGTGCGGCCGCCGAGTTCGGCCGCAGGGACGCCGACGATCTGCTCGTCGGCATGGTGTACGAGGCGATTGCTGCACGCCGGCAGGCGTGAGAAGGCAGGGAGCGTGGCCGGACCGACCACCGCGGAACGCGGTGCGCGCAAGCCCCCGGACGGGCCGGAAGGACCCGGCGGCAAGGCCCGCCCGCATCGCGAGGACACTCCCGCCGGCCGTTTCCGGCGGCCCACCCCCCGCTCCCTGCTGATCGCCCTCGGCGCGATCGTCCTTGTCGCGGGTGCGCTCTGGCTGCTGTACGGCTCCTCCTGGCTGCGCGCCGAGCATGTGGCCACCCGGGGCACCCGCGTCCTCACGCCCGGTGAGGTCCGGGCCGTGGCGGCGGTGCCGATCGGCTCTCCGCTCATCTCGGTCGACACCGAAGCCATCGAGGCCAGGCTGCGGCAGGAACTGCCGCGAATCGAGTCCGTGGCGGTCGAACGGTCGTGGCCGGACGGTATCGAACTGGTCGTGACCGAGCGAAAGCCGGTCCTGCTGCTCGAAAAGGGAACAAAGTTTGTCGAAGTGGACGCAACCGGAGTGCGGTTCGCCACGGTCGGCACGGCGCCCGCGGGTGTTCCCCTGGTCCAGCTGCAAGTTGACGACTCGCCAAGTCTGAACCGATTCGGAGCGGACCGGCTCGTCGCGGAAGCGGTCCGGGTCAGAGGTGAACTTCCCGCGAAAGTCGCAGCCGATCTACAGAGCGTGAAAGTAGTCTCATACGACTACTTCTCCCTGGAGTTGAGCGGCAATCGCACCGTGGTGTGGGGCAGCTCGGAGGAGGGCGGGGCGAAGGCGCGGGCGCTCGAAGCCCTCATGAAAGCAGCCCCCAAGGCCGGGCGCTTCGATGTGAGCGCGCCCAGCGCCCCTGCCTCATCGGGGAGTTGACGCGCATCTGTGCTGGCCAGCACCCTGGTTGGTCATTGCTGTGCGTGATCACATAGGGTGAAAAGAAAAACGGGAGGTTCGGCGTGTTCGTTGAACGGGCGCCACTTGTCGACTTAGTGTCCTGTTCGGAAGAGTCCAGGGAACAGACACACTGGTAACCCTAAACTTCAGCGTTAGGGTTCGGGTCGGCAGCCGGCTGGTCGGGCCGTCCCAATTCGACATCAGTCGTCGCAGCGCGGCCCCGCGATGCGGCGACACGTAACTCGAGGCGAGAGGCCTTCGACGTGGCAGCACCGCAGAACTACCTCGCAGTCATCAAGGTCATCGGTGTCGGCGGCGGTGGTGTCAATGCCATCAACCGAATGATCGAGGTCGGTCTCAAGGGCGTCGAGTTCATCGCTATCAACACGGACGCTCAGGCGCTGTTGATGAGCGACGCCGACGTCAAACTCGACGTCGGCCGCGAACTCACGCGAGGCCTCGGCGCCGGAGCGAATCCGGCAGTCGGTCGCAAGGCGGCAGAGGATCACCGCGAGGAGATCGAGGAGGTCCTCAAGGGGGCCGACATGGTCTTCGTCACCGCCGGCGAAGGCGGCGGCACCGGCACCGGCGGCGCACCCGTCGTCGCCAACATCGCCCGCTCGCTGGGCGCTCTCACGATCGGCGTGGTCACCCGCCCGTTCACCTTCGAGGGCCGGCGGCGTGCGAACCAGGCGGAGGACGGCATCGCCGAACTCCGCGAAGAGGTCGACACCCTCATCGTCATCCCGAACGACCGGCTGCTGTCCATTTCGGACCGCCAGGTCAGCGTGCTGGACGCCTTCAAGTCGGCGGACCAGGTCCTGCTGTCCGGTGTTCAGGGCATCACCGACCTCATCACCACCCCGGGTCTGATCAACCTCGACTTCGCCGACGTCAAGTCCGTGATGTCCGAGGCCGGCTCGGCCCTCATGGGCATCGGTTCGGCCCGCGGCGACGACCGTGCCGTGGCCGCGGCGGAGATGGCGATCTCCTCGCCGCTCCTCGAGGCGTCCATCGACGGCGCACGCGGTGTACTGCTCTCGATCTCCGGCGGCTCCGACCTCGGCCTGTTCGAGATCAACGAGGCGGCCCAGCTCGTCAGCGAGGCGGCCCATCCCGAGGCCAACATCATCTTCGGCGCCGTCATCGACGACGCGCTCGGCGACGAGGTGCGGGTCACGGTCATCGCGGCCGGCTTCGACGGCGGTCAGCCGCCGACCCGCCGGGAGAACGTGATCGGCTCCGCCTCCAGCAAGCGTGACGAGCAGGCCCCCACCCCGCCCCGCGGTACCGACGGCCCCCGCTCCACCGGGCTCGGCACCGTGCCCGTGCGCGAGGAGCCCACGCCCGCGGAGCCGGCTCCGGTCGCGAGCGACCTGGGATCGCCGGTCGGCCCGGCGCAGGTTCCGACGGCCCGTCCGTACCCGGACAGCCAGGCGGAAGAGCTGGATGTTCCGGACTTCCTGAAGTGATTGTGCAGCACGACGCGATACACGAGAGCGGCGCGCACTTCGCCTTCACCGACCGGTGGGGCGGGGTGAGCGCCGTTCCGTACGAGGAGCTGAACCTCGGCGGCGCCGTCGGCGACGACCCCGCAGCCGTGCTGGCCAACCGGAAGATCGCGGCCAGGTCCCTGGGGCTCGCCCCGGAGTCGGTGGTCTGGATGAACCAGGTGCACGGCAACGATGTCGCCCAGGTGGACGGGCCGTGGCCGACCCCGGACGTGCCGGCGGTCGACGCGCTGGTCACCGCACGACGCGGCCTCGCCCTCGCCGTGCTCACCGCTGACTGCACACCGGTGCTGCTCGCGGACCCGGTCGCTGGTGTGGTCGGAGCGGCGCACGCGGGACGTCCCGGGATGATCGCGGGCGTCGTGCCCGCCGCCGTCGAGGAGATGCGGAAGCTCGGCGCGGAACCGGAGCGCATGATCGCTCGAACCGGACCGGCCGTCTGCGGTCGCTGCTACGAGGTACCCGAGCAGATGCGGTCGGAAGTGGTCGCCGTCGAGCCGGCCGCCTGGTCGGAGACGAGCTGGGGGACACCGGCCGTCGACGTCACGGCCGGGGTGCACGCGCAGCTCGAGGCGCTCGGGGTGCGCGACCGCCGGCAGTCCGGGGTCTGCACACTGGAATCGAGCGACCACTATTCCTACCGGCGTGACCGCACGACCGGACGGCTCGCCGGATACGTCTGGCTGGAGGACCGGAAGATCCCATGACCGACCGCAGAACCGAACTCGCCAGGAATCTGGCGGCGGTGGAGGAACGTATCGCCTCCGCCTGCGCGGCAGCGGGCCGCGAGCGGGACGAGGTGACCCTGATCGTGGTCACCAAGACCTATCCGGCGAGCGATGTGCGACTCCTCCACGAACTCGGTGTGCGTCATGTGGCGGAGAACCGTGATCAGGACGCGGCCCCCAAGGCCGCCGCCTGCGCGGATCTGAACCTTCGCTGGCACTTCGTCGGTCAGTTGCAGACCAACAAGGCCCGTTCTGTCGCGAGTTATGTCGATGTGGTGCAGTCTGTCGACCGTCCGAAGCTCGTTTCCGCCCTCTCCGTCGCCGCGGTGCGGGCGGAACGCGAACTCGGCTGCCTGATCCAGGTCGCGCTGGACGCCGAGTCGGGCCGGCAGGGGGAGCGCGGCGGCGTCGCGCCGGACGGGATCGAGGAGTTGGCGGCGGCGGTGGACGGCTCGCCGGGACTGCGGCTCGAAGGGCTGATGACCGTCGCGCCGCTGGCCGGCCCGTACGCGGGACGGCAACAGGCGGCGTTCGAGCAGCTGATGGAATTCTCATCAAGCCTGCGCGCAGCCCATCCGGCTGCGAACATGGTGTCAGCAGGGATGAGTGCGGACCTCGAGCAGGCCGTTGCGGCCGGAGCGACACATGTGCGCGTCGGTACGGCGGTGCTCGGAGTCCGACCCCGGCTCGGGTAACGTCGCGAAGCAAGTCGGACCACAGTAGAAAATATGGTCATTCCCGCACAAAGCGGGCAGACCGAGTGGATCGCGGGCACTTGGTGACGAATGCCGATCCACCACAGAGCGGAGGACTCAGAGAATGGCCGGCGCGATGCGCAAGATGGCGGTCTACCTCGGCCTCGTGGAGGACGATGGGTACGACGGCCGGGGTTTCGACCCCGATGACGACTTCGAACCCGAGCCGGAGCCCGAGCGGGAGCACCGGCGGCACCAGCCTCCCCGCCAGATCGAGCGTGAGGAGCCGGTGCGGGTCCCGGCGCCACCCGCACCGCGCGAGCCGGTTTCCCTCCCGGTCGACGGCGGACGCCCGGCACGGATCGCCCCCGTGGCATCCATCACACCTGAACGCCCGAGCATGGAGAAGAGTGCACCGGTGATCATGCCCAAGGTCGTGTCCGAGCGGGAGCCCTACCGCATCACCACGCTGCATCCGCGGACCTACAACGAGGCCCGTACCATCGGGGAACATTTCCGCGAGGGCACCCCCGTGATCATGAATCTCACGGAGATGGATGACACGGACGCGAAGCGACTTGTCGACTTTGCCGCGGGACTCGTCTTCGGTCTGCATGGCAGCATTGAGCGGGTGACGCAGAAGGTGTTCCTGTTGTCGCCTGCTAACGTCGATGTCACGGCGGAAGACAAGGCCCGCATCGCAGAGGGCGGGTTCTTCAACCAGAGCTGAGAAAAGACACCGGGAACGACCCGGCCGAACGGCCGGGGAAGACGAGAGTCAGGGGAGAGGGAAGCGCGGGATGGGCGTCGCACTGGATGTGGTCTACATCGCGCTGATGTGCTTCCTTGTCGTGCTGATCTTCCGGCTCGTCATGGACTACGTCTTCCAGTTCGCGCGTTCATGGCAACCCGGCAAGGCGATGGTGGTCGTTCTGGAGGCCACCTACACTGTCACCGATCCACCGCTCAAGCTTCTGCGGCGGTTCATCCCGCCGTTGCGTCTCGGGGGCGTGGCACTCGACCTGTCCTTCTTCGTTCTGATGATCATCGTCTACATCCTGATCTCCATCGTGCGCGGCTTGGGGAACTCGATGTGAGCGATACGGTCCTGCCGACTGCCGACGACTACGTAGAGGTGAAGAAGAGATGCCGCTGACTCCCGAGGACGTGCGGAACAAGCAGTTCACGACCGTCCGCCTCCGAGAAGGCTATGACGAGGACGAGGTCGATGCCTTCCTCGACGAGGTCGAGTCCGAGCTGACCCGTCTGCTCCGCGAGAACGAGGACCTGCGCGCGAAGCTGGCCGCGGCGACGCGTGCCGCCGCGCAGAACCAGCAGCAGCAACAGGGCATGCGTAAACCGCCGGAGCCCCAGGACGGCCGCGGCCCGGGCGGTCCCGGTTCCCCCGTGCCCGCCGCCATATCGGGACCGCCGGTCCAGCAGCAGCCCCCGCAGATGGGTCCGCCCCAGCTGCCGGGCGGAGCACCGCAGTTGCCGGCCGGTCCCAGCCACGGCGGCCCTCAGGGTCCTGGCGGCCCGATGGGTCCCGGCCCGATGCAGGGCGGACCCATGGGTGGCCCGATGGGTGGCCCCATGGGCGGACACGGCGGCCCGCAGGGCCCCGGTCCGATGGGTCAGGGGCCCGGCGGAGACAGCGCCGCGCGCGTGCTCTCGCTGGCCCAGCAGACCGCTGACCAGGCGATCGCGGAGGCCCGTTCCGAGGCCAACAAGATCGTCGGCGAGGCGCGTTCGCGCGCCGAGGGCCTGGAGCGGGACGCCCGCGCCAAGGCCGACGCCCTGGAGCGGGACGCGCAGGAGAAGCACCGCGTCGCCATGGGCTCCCTCGAGTCCGCGCGCGCCACGCTGGAGCGCAAGGTCGAGGACCTGCGGGGCTTCGAGCGCGAGTACCGGACCCGGCTGAAGTCCTACCTGGAGAGCCAGCTGCGTCAGCTGGAGACCCAGGCGGACGACTCCCTGGCCCCGCCGCGCCAGCCCGCGGCCGCGTCGCTGCCGCCGTCCCCGGCGCCTTCCATGGCACCGGCCGGCGCGAGCGCCCCGTCCTACGGCAACCAGACGATGGGCGGCCACGGGCCGTCGCCGTCCGGTCCGTCGTACGGCGGCCAGCAGCAGATGTCGCCGGCGATGACCCAGCCGATGGCACCGGTTCGGCCGCAGGCGCCGCAGCCGATGCAGCAGGCGCCCTCGCCGATGCGCGGTTTCCTGATCGACGAGGACGACAACTGACGGGCCTGCGCGCGCTGCGCGCGTAGCCGTCGGCAGACTGCGGGGCCGGGCCCGGGACGTGATCACACGTCCCGGGCCCGGCCTTTTGCGCGTGGCAGGTGCGGGAGCGCCTGCGGCGGGCTGTTCCCGTCCTCTGCCCGCTGTGCGGCTCCGCGGCGTGGGTCTCGCCGGGCCTGCCGCCGCGCTCCGCGCAGCGTTTCCGATCCCCCGGTCCCTCTATGCCCGGCGGCGGGCCCTACCGGGTCCCCGTGCGGCGGCGTGTGCTTCACCGGGCCCCGCACGGGGGCGTGGGCCCACCGGATCCCGCGCCTCATTCGTCGGCGGGGCTTGAGAAGCCTCCGCCAAGGGGAGACCTGAGCCGCCGCGCCGGCGGTGACCGGTGCGGCCGCCCCAAGACGGCTGGAGCGGCCGCCACACGGTGCCGGAGCGGCCGGCCGGACGGAGACCGCGGCGCGGGGGAAGCTGCCGGCGTGGCTGGAGCCGTTGGCGGGGCGGAAGCCGAAGGCCCGGCGGAACCCCCGCCGGTCGGGAGCCGCCGACGAGGTGCCCGGCACGGCCGGAGTGGCTCCGCGCCGACGGGCTGATGCCCGCGCAGCGGGTTCTCGGCCCGTCCGGCGTTTGAGGCCACCGCGCGAGCGCGGTAGGGGGTCCGGGCTTGCCCCGGTTACGGGAAGGGGGAGGGGACAGGGCCGGCGCAGCGGCCACGCGCCCGCGCCTGGGGGCCGGGCCCGCCCGGGCTCCCGGCTGGGGCCTCGGGCCGCCCACCCAGGGCACGCTCGGGGCGGGGGCCGGCGGACCCGAGCCGGCTCGTCATGCGCCGGGGCCTCGGCCGGACCATGCCCAGGGGATGCCCGCGGCCAGGAGCGAGCCCTGGCCTTGGCGGGCACCACCAGCCCGGAACCGGCGCAGGCAGCCGGGGCGGAGGCGCCGGGAAAAGACGGCGGGCCCGGTCACAGAACGTGGCCGGGCCCGCAGTGCTCGTGTGCGTTACGCCTTGCGGAGGCGGAACGTCAGCGACAGGCCCTCGTCCGTGAACGGAGCGCCGTACGTGTCGTCCGGCGCCTCGCCCTTTGCGAAGTCCGTCGCCAGCACCTCGTCCGCGATCAGCGACGCGTGGTCCGCCAGCGCCGACGTGACCTCGGGGTCCTCGGAGGTCCAGCGGAGCGCGATACGGTCTGCGACGTCCAGGCCGCTGTTCTTGCGGGCCTCCTGGATGAGGCGGATCGCGTCACGGGCCAGACCGGCCCGGCGCAGCTCGGGCGTGATCTCGAGGTCGAGCGCGACCGTCGCGCCGGAGTCGGACGCGACCGACCAGCCCTCCCGCGGGGTCTCCGTGATGATGACCTCCTCCGGGGAGAGCGTGATCGTCTCGCCGTTGACGTCGAGCGTGGCCTCGCCGGACCGCAGCGCCAGGGAGAGCGCGGCGGCGTCCGCGGCGGCGACCGCCTTGGCCACGTCCTGGACGCCCTTGCCGAAGCGCTTGCCCAGTGCACGGAAGTTGGCCTTGGCCGTGGTGTCCACGAGCGAGCCGCCGACCTCGGACAGGGACGCCAGCGAGGAGACGTTCAGCTCCTCCGTGATCTGGGCCTGGAGCTCCTCGGAGAGCGCCGAGAAGCCTGCCGCGGCCACCAGGGCCCGCGACAGGGGCTGGCGGGTCTTCACGCCCGACTCGGCACGCGTCGCACGGCCCAGCTCGACCAGCCGGCGCACGAGTGCCATCCGGGTCGACAGGGTCGGGTCGATGGCGTCGAGGTCGGCCTCCGGCCAGGAGGACAGGTGGACGGACTCGGGAGCGTCCGGCGTCACCGGGACGATCAGGTCCTGCCACACCCGCTCGGTGATGAACGGCGTCAGCGGCGCCATCAGCCGCGTGACGGTCTCCACCACGTCGTGCAGCGTCCGCAGCGCCGCCGCGTCGCCCTGCCAGAAGCGGCGGCGCGAGCGGCGCACGTACCAGTTCGACAGGTCGTCGACGAACGCGGAGAGCAGCTTGCCGGCGCGCTGGGTGTCGTAGGACTCCATCGCCTGCGTGACCTGGTCCACCAGGGCGTGCAGCTCGGAGAGCAGCCACCGGTCGAGGACCGTGCGCTCGGCCGGGGTCGGGTCGGCGGCCGAGGGGGCCCAGCCCGAGGTGCGGGCGTAAAGGGCCTGGAAGGCCACCGTGTTCCAGTACGTCAGCAGGGTCTTGCGCACGACCTCCTGGATCGTGCCGTGGCCCACGCGCCGTGCTGCCCACGGCGAGCCGCCGGCCGCCATGAACCAGCGGACGGCGTCCGCGCCGTGCTGGTCCATCAGCGGGATCGGCTGGAGGATGTTGCCGAGGTGCTTGGACATCTTGCGGCCGTCCTCGGCGAGGATGTGGCCGAGGCAGACCACGTTCTCGTACGACGACTTGTCGAAGACCAGCGTGCCGACGGCCATCAGCGTGTAGAACCAGCCGCGCGTCTGGTCGATCGCCTCCGAGATGAACTGCGCCGGATAGCGCTTCTCGAAGATCTCCTTGTTCTTGTACGGGTAGCCCCACTGCGCGAACGGCATCGAACCCGAGTCGTACCAGGCGTCGATCACCTCGGGCACGCGCGTCGCGGTGGCGGAGCACTGCGGGCAGTCGAAGGTGACCGCGTCGATGTACGGGCGGTGCGGGTCCAGGTCCGACTGGTCGGTCCCCGTCAGCTCGGACAGCTCCGAGAGCGAGCCGACGCAGGTGAGGTGGTCGTCCTCGCAGCGCCAGATCGGCAGCGGCGTGCCCCAGTAGCGGTTACGGGAGAGCGCCCAGTCGATGTTGTTGTTGAGCCAGTCCCCGTAGCGGCCCTGCTTGACCGAGTCGGGGAACCAGTTCGTGGCCTCGTTCTCCGCGAGCAGCCGGTCCTTGATGGCGGTGGTGCGGATGTACCAGGACGGCTGGGCGTAGTAGAGCAGCGCGGTGTGGCAGCGCCAGCAGTGCGGGTAGCTGTGCTCGTACGGGATGTGCTTGAAGAGTAGACCGCGGGCCTCGAGGTCGGCGGTCAGCGCCTCGTCCGCCTTCTTGAAGAAGACGCCGCCGACCAGCGGCACGTCCTCCTCGAAGGTGCCGTCGGGGCGGACCGGGTTCACGACCGGCAGACCGTAGGCGCGGCAGACCTTGAGGTCGTCCTCACCGAACGCGGGGGACTGGTGGACCAGACCCGTACCGTCCTCGGTGGTCACGTAGTCGGCGTTGACGACGAAGTGGGCCTCCGCCGGGAACTCGACCAGCTCGAACGGGCGCCGGTACGTCCAGCGCTCCATCTCCGCGCCGGCGAACGTCTGCCCGGTGGCTTCCCAGCCCTCCCCGAGCGCCTTCTCCAGCAGCGGCTCGGCGACGACGAGCTTGTCCTCGCCGTTCGTCGCCACGACGTACGTGACGTCGGGGTGCGCGGCGACCGCCGTGTTGGACACCAGGGTCCACGGGGTCGTCGTCCACACCAGGAGCGCGGCCTCGCCCGCGAGCGGGCCGCTCGTCAGCGGGAAGCGCACGAAGACGGAAGGATCGACGACCGTCTCGTAGCCCTGCGCCAGCTCGTGATCGGACAGGCCGGTGCCGCAACGCGGGCACCAGGGCGCGACGCGGTGGTCCTGGACCAGCAGGCCCTTGTTGAAGATCTCCTTCAACGACCACCACACCGACTGGACGTAGTCCGGGTCCATGGTGCGGTAGGCGTCATCGAGGTCGACCCAGTAGCCCATGCGGGTCGTCAGCTCGGCGAAGGCGTCCGTGTGCCGGGTCACCGATTCACGGCACTTGGCGTTGAACTCGGCGATGCCGTACGCCTCGATGTCCTTCTTGCCGGAGAAGCCGAGTTCCTTCTCGACGGCGAGCTCGACGGGCAGGCCGTGGCAGTCCCAGCCGGCCTTGCGGCCCACGTGGTAGCCCCGCATGGTGCGGAAGCGGGGGAAGACGTCCTTGAAGACGCGTGCCTCGATGTGGTGCGCGCCGGGCATGCCGTTCGCCGTCGGCGGGCCCTCGTAGAACACCCACTCGGGGCGGCCCTCGGACTGTTCGAGGCTCTTGGTGAAGATCTTGCTCTCGCGCCAGAAGTCGAGCACGGCGTGCTCGAGCGCGGGCAGGTCGACCTGGGCCGGCACCTGACGGTACTGGGGGGGTGTCATCTACGAACTCCTCCGGCGGACAGTTTCTCTTCCGTCGGAGGGACGAGAGCGCCGATGCTGCGCGGCTCCCGCGGTACCACCCTCCTTGGCGGTGCACAGGTCACCGCCCCCTCATTGGGGTCGCGACGCCGGTTCTACCGGCCACGGGATGCCCGCGGCTTTCTTCCGGCGGCTCCGGGGTGATGCTTCACGTCGCGCTCGCCCCCGGGCTCTCACCGTCCCCGGGTCGCTCATGGCTGCGTACGACGCTACTCGTCCCCATCCACGCCTTTCGCTGGGCCCAGTGTACGGGCCCCCACGGCGAGCGTCCGACCGCTTTTTCGACCGCCGGGCGGTTGACCCGAATGGCCACACGGCGCACGTGGACGTCCTCCTCGTGTGCGGTGCGGCCCGCACGGCGGATTACCGGGCGGAGAGCTGGGCACAACCGATGCAGTCCCGGCTTCTCGCAGCGCGGGGCGGGCCGAACCGGCGGCGTGCCCCGTTGCCGCGGGGCTGGGGTCGATTTATCGTCCCAGCACGATTCGCGAGCAAGATCACAATATGTGAAGGGGCCGCGGCCATGGTGGCGAAGAAGACTGCCGGGAAGACGGCGTCCCCGCGTTCCGCCGCCGCGGGGGCGACCTCCGGGAGGCCGGCCTCCCGGGAGCCCTCCGGGAAGAAGGCCGCGCCCCGGAAGTCCACGTCCCGTACGGCCGGCACCGCCGCGGAGCCGGCGGCCCGCAAGACGGCCGCCACGGGAGCGCCGGGCACGGCGGCCCGCAGCACCGGCAGGTCCGCGTCGCGCAAGGAGCCCGGCGGCGGGACTCCGGCGAGGAAGACGACGGCGAGCGGGTCGACAGCCGGGGGGCCCCCGGCGAAGAAGGCGGTGGCCGAGGAAGCGGTAGGGAGCGGAGGCGCGGCGGGGAAGGCCACGACGGCGGCGGAGAAGACGACCGGACCGGCAGCCGGCGGCACGACAGCCAAGGGGACCTCGGCGAGGAGGACCACGACCAGGACGAGCACCGCCCGGACCGGGGCCGCCGCCAGGAATGCAGCGGCCGACGAGGCGGCAGCCGAGCCCCCGTCCGGCAGTGCGGCGGCCGGGACCGGAAAGGCGGCCACCACCGACAAAGAGGCAGCGGCCGACGCCGGTAAGCCGGCGGCCGGAGCGACCCCGGCAGGCAAGGCGCCCGCGGCGGCCAAGAAGGCCGCCACGAAGAAGGCTGCCAGGAAGTCGGCCACCAAGAAGGCACCCACCGCCGGTAAGGCCGGCGCCAAAAAGACAGCGGCCGAAGTGCCGGCGACAGACGAGGAGCCGGCAGCCGAAGCGGCGCAGGCGGTCCAAGCGGCGCCCGCGGACAAGGCGGAGGCCGGGACCGAGGAGGAGGCCACCACCGGCAAGGCGGCCGCCGAACCCAAGAAGACCACCCCGGCCGGCAAGGCGGACGCCGAGGACGCCGCCGCGGCTGACGGCGTCGAGGAGACGCCGCCGGCGAAGAGGACCACGGCCCGCAGGGCCGGGAAGAAGGCCGGTACGGACGCCGATCCGGCGCCCGTACCGGTGACCACGGAGGTCGCCGACCGGGCGACCGCCGCGAAACAGGCCGCGCCCGCGGCCGAGGGGGCGGCCGAGGCCGCGAAGCAGACAGGAGCCAGGACGGTGGCAGCGAAGAAGACCGCGGGTAGGGCATCAGGCGCAGGCGGGAGCGCGGTGGCGGTTCCCACGGCCCCGCCGGCGGCCGCGACACCGCCGGGCGAGCTGGCGGTGCGGCCCGGAGAGGATCCGTGGACCCAGGAGGAGGTGGACGAGGCGCGGGCCGAGCTCGAGGGCGAGGCGGCGCGGCTGAACGCGGAGATCACGTCCTCGGAGGCGGCTCTCGCGGGGCTGATGCGGGACTCCGGCGACGGCGCCGGCGACGACGAGGCCGACACCGGCGCGAAGAACATCACACGCGAGCACGAGATGGCGCTCGCCGCCAACGGACGCGAGATGCTCGAGCAGACGGAGCGCGCCCTGCAGCGGCTCGACACCGGGACGTACGGTCTGTGCGAGAGCTGCGGGCAGCCGATCGGCAAGGCCCGAATGCAGGCCTTCCCGCGGGCGACCCTGTGCGTCGAGTGCAAGCAGAAGCAGGAACGCAGAGGCTGACCGCGCGGAGGTGTGCCGTACCCTCGTCCTCAGTCAGGAACCTAGGGTTGAGGGACTTACGTGGCAGAGGCGGAGCGCATCATCGGTACGCCAGATGTTGACGACGAGGCTGCGGCGCCCGCCGAGCCGCCGAAGGGCAAGCGCAAGATCGCCGCGCTGTTCGCGGTGGCGCTCGTCGCCTATCTGCTCGACCTCGGCAGCAAGCTGCTCGTGGTGGCCAAGCTGGAGCACCACGAGCCGATCGAGATCATCGGCGACTGGCTGAAGTTCGAGGCGGTACGGAACCCGGGCGCCGCCTTCGGCATGGGCGAGGCCTTCACCATCATCTTCACCTGCATCGCGGCGGCAGTGATCGTCGTGATCGTTCGGCTGGCGCGCAAGCTCTACAGCGGCCCTTGGGCGGTCGCCCTCGGTCTGCTGCTGGGCGGGGCGCTCGGCAATCTGACGGACCGGATCTTCCGTTCGCCCGGCGTCTTCGAGGGCGCGGTCGTGGACTTCATCGCGCCCGCGCACTTCGCCGTCTTCAACCTCGCGGACTCCGCGATCGTGTGCGGCGGTGTTCTCATCGTGCTGCTGTCGTTCAAGGGCCTGGACCCCGACGGGACAGTCCACAAGGACTGACAAGGCATACTCGACGGGTGAGTACGATTCCCGAGATCCGCACCCTGCCCGTACCCGACGGCCTGGAGGGTGAGCGTGTGGACGCCGCCATCTCCCGGATGTTCGGGTTCTCCCGTACGAAGGCCGCTGAGCTGGCCGCTGCCGGGAAGGTGCAGGTCGACGGCTCGGTCGTCGGCAAGTCCGAGCGCGTGCACGGCGGCGCCTGGCTCGAGGTGGAGATGCCGCAGGCCCCCGCACCCGTACAGATCGTCGCGGAGCCCGTCGAGGGCATGGAGATCGTGCACGACGACGACGACATCGTCGTGATCGTCAAGCCGGTCGGTGTGGCCGCTCATCCCAGCCCCGGCTGGAGCGGCACCACTGTCATCGGCGGTCTCGCCGCCGCCGGTTACCGCATCTCCACGTCGGGGGCCTCCGAGCGGCAGGGCATCGTGCACCGTCTCGATGTCGGCACGTCCGGCCTGATGGTCGTCGCCAAGTCGGAGCGCGCGTACACGCTGCTGAAGCAGCAGTTCCGGGAGCGGGTCGTCGACAAGCGCTACCACGCGCTGGTGCAGGGCCACCCGGACCCGCTGAGCGGCACCATCGACGCCCCCATCGGCCGGCACCCCACCCTTGACTACAAGTGGGCGGTCACGGCGGAGGGCAAGCCCTCGGTGACGCACTACGACCTGATCGAGGCCTTCCGCGCGGCCTCGCTGCTGGACATCAAGCTGGAGACCGGCCGTACCCACCAGATCCGGGTGCACATGGCCGCGCACCGCCATCCCTGCGTGGGCGACATGACCTACGGCGCCGACCCCACGATGGCGAAGCGGCTCGGTCTGACCCGGCAGTGGCTGCACGCCGTGCGACTCGGCTTCGAGCACCCGTCGGACGGGCAGTGGGTGGAGTACGAGAGCACCTACCCGGCCGATCTCCAGATGGCGCTGGACCGGATCGAGGCGGAGAGCGCGTGACGGTGTACAGCGTGCGGGTGGCGGTGGGCCCGGCCGACCGCGAGGCGTGCTTCGCCGTCCGCAAGGAGGTCTTCGTCGCCGAGCAGCAGGTGCCGGAGGAGATCGAGTACGACGCGTACGACGCCGAGGACGCGGACACCATCCATGTCCTGGCGGTGGCCGAGGACGGCCGCCCGCTCGGTACCGGCCGGCTGCTGCACGGCGCCTCCGCGCTCAAGAAGACCGGCGGCGATCTCACGGTCGGATCGCTCGGTAGGCTCGCCGTCAGCAAGGCGGCGCGCGGCCTCGGCGTGGGCGTGGCCCTCGTGCGCGCCATGGAGGAGGCGGCCCGGACGCGTGGACTCGCGGCCGTGGACCTGCACGCGCAGACCCATGCGCTCGGTTTCTACGAGCGGCTCGGGTACGAGGCCTACGGCTCCGAGTTCCTGGACGCCGGCATTCCGCACCTGGCGATGCGGCGGGCCATTTAGGGCCTGGCCGGCTCACGACCGGACGGGCCCCGCGGTGCGCCGGGCGTGCCCCACCGGCGCTCCGACGCCCCGGAGCCGTCAGCCGCGGCCCGTGCGGGGGACCTCTTCGTCCGTGGGCGTGTAGTCCCCCGCGTTGTTGCTGTGGATCTCTTCCTCCCGTGGGGGAGCGGCCTGCCGCGGCCACTGGCCGCGCGGGGGCAGGGAGGCCGCGGCCGTGGCGATCCGGGGCAGGGCGTACGGATGCTTCTCGCCCAGCCAGGCGATCATCTGCTCCCGGACCGTGCAGCGGGCCGTCCAGATGTCGTCGGCGTCCTTCGCTGTCAGGACCGCACGGACCTCGATCGTGCTGGGTGTGGTGTCCGTCACGGCCAGGCTCCAGTCCCTTCCGTCCCAGGCCTTGCAGCCGGCGAGGATCTCCTGGAGCTTCTCACGCATCAAAGCGACCGGTGCCGAGTGGTCCAGCTGGAAGTAGACCGTCCCGGTCATCTGGGCCCCGCCGCGCGACCAGTTCTCGAACGGCTTGCTCGTGAAGTACGACACCGGCATGGTGATGCGGCGCTCGTCCCACGTCCGTACGGCGAGGAACGTGAGGGTGACCTCCTCCACGACGCCCCATTCGCCGTCCACCACCACCGTGTCGCCGATGCGGACCATGTCGCCGAAGGCGATCTGGAAGCCGGCGAAAAGATTGCCCAGGGTGGACTGGGCCGCGACACCGGCGACGATGCCGATGATGCCCGCGGACGCCAGCATCGAGGCGCCGAACTTCTCCATGCCCGGGAACGTCAGCAGCATCGCGGCAACGGCGACCACGGCGACCACTGCCGTGACGATCCGCATGATCAGCGTGATCTGCGTCCGCACCCGGCGGACCCGGGCAGGGTCGCGGGTGGAGGACGCGTAACGGGTGTACGAGGACTCCACGGCGGCGGAGACGATGCGGGTCACCAGCCAGGCGCTCGCGCCGATCATGACCAGTGAGAGCACATGACCGATGACGGCCTCGTGGCGCTCGACGAGCGACCAGCGGGTCTCCCGGTAAGCACCCCTCAACAGGGCCCCGAGGACCACCACCTGGAGCGGCAGCCGACAGCGGCGCAGCATGTCCCACAGGGGGGTCTCGGGATGGCGGTCGTCGATCCGGCGCAGCACGCGGTCGACGGCCCAGCCGAGCGCGAGGGTGAGCAGGACCGCTCCGCCGATGACGGCCGACGGGCGCAATATGTTCTCCATGTCTCCGTAACTCCGTGCCGGTGAAGGCGGCTGGCAGGATGGCCGGATGAACGTCATCCTTTTCCATTCGACCTTCGGTCTGCGCCCCGCGGTGCACGCGGCCGCGGACCGGCTGCGTGCCGCAGGGCACGAGGTGCGCGTGCCCGACCTGTTCGAGGGGCAAACCGCCGGGACCGTCGAGGAAGGCAGAGATCTCAGGGAGAAGATCGGCACGGACGAGCTGCTGCGGCGGGCGATCCACGCAGCCGCACCCCATTCCGAAAAGGGGCTGGTCTACGCCGGTTTCTCGCTCGGCGGGGCGCTCGCACAGAATCTGGCGCTCGGTGACGAGAAGGCGCGCGGGCTGCTGCTTCTGCATGGCACGTCCGACATCGCGGAGGGCGCGAGTGTGGACGGCCTGCCGGTGCAACTGCACGTCGCGGACCCGGATCCGTTCGAGCCGCACGACTGGCTGAACACCTGGTACCTCCAGATGCAGCGGGCCGGGGCGGACGTGGAGGTGCACCGTTATCCGGGGGCCGGGCATCTGTTCACCGACCCCGATCTGCCCGACTACGACGAGACTTCGGCGGAGCAGACCTGGCGGACGGCCCTGGGATTCCTCGAGACGCTCTGAGGAGCGGAAGGCGGACACGGGGGTCCACCTCGTATGTGACGTCGCACACGGCGGTCCGCCCGGCGCGCAGGGCGCGCGCCGGGCGGACCGGTCGGAGCGGTCTGTCAGGCGCGGTACGCCGTCCAGTGGTCCTTCATCCGCTGCACCTGGCCCGAGGTGAACTGGGTCATGCAGGCGTCGTACGTGTAGTCCATGAAGTTGTGGATCGGGTCCACACCGGTCTTGCTGGCGCAGCTGTCACGGCCCGTCGGGCAGGCGTACGCCGGGCTCTTCTCGGCGGGGGTGTCGGTGACGTAGTCGCCGTTGCCGTTGCAGCCGCCCTGGAAGGTGTGGTAAAGCCCCATCCAGTGGCCGACCTCGTGGGTGGCGGTGTCGCCCTCGTCGTAGTTGGCGGCGGAGCCGCCGGGCAGTGAGGCGTCGAGCACGACCACGCCGTCCATGGACGGGTTGGAGTTGTAGGAGGACGGGAAGGTCGCCCAGCCGAGCAGGCCGCCGCCGAGCTTGGCGGTGTAGAAGTTCAGCGCGCCTGCGCCGCCCTGGCGGAGGGTGGACTTCATCTGCTTCTCCGCGGTGGAGCCCGAAGTCAGGTTGTACCAGGAGGCGTTGTTCGTGTAGTCGGTGCCGGCCAGGGTGAACTGGAAGCCCGCGTCGACGTTGCCGGTGCCCTGGCCGGCGTAGGCCGCGTTCAGGACCGCGAGCTGGCTGCTGATCTGGGCGGCGGTGAGCTTGCCCGTCTCGCCGTCGTGGATGACGTGGAAGTACACCGGGATCGTCGTCGCGGCGGCGGCCGAGAGGTCACGGCCGGTGGTGCGGGCGGCGTCGAGACGCTTCTTGAGGTCCGCGTCCATGGCCTTCGCCTTGGCCTCGGAGATCTCGTTGGGCTCGTGCGCGTGGCCGGCGCCGGGACGGGTCTCACGGGCGGTGGCGCCGGCGTGCGCGTCCTCCGCGCAGTCCTCGGCGGTGGCCGCGGCCGATACGGCCGCCTTCGGCGCGGCGACGCTGCCCGGGGCGGAGAGCGGGGCGATGGCCAGGGTTCCGGCCATGATCGCCGTACCGACTGCGCGGTGGCGCAGTCGGGGGGATATACGGGCAAGAGCGCGCATTACGTCTCCTCGCGGGGGGTTGTGAAGGGGGCCTTTCCTGGCCACCGCGGGGAGATTACGGGTGCATGTCAGATCTTGATGAGGACCCTTCAAGCCCAATCAATCCAAGGGTGATTACGGACATCGGGGAGAAACGTTTCGGCCGTGTCCGGGGTTTGAGATCTGCACGTAACGAATGCAGTGACGACGACGGGTGGTGTGTCCGCATTGATGGTGCGGATCACGCCACCCGTCGTGATGATGTGATCTCCCGTTAACGTATCGCCGTGTGGCTGGAAATCGCCCCTAGCGCACGGGCTGGTTCACCCGCTCGACCTTCTGCGTTCCACTGAGCGTCCGGTAGGAGCGGGACCACGAGGACGATGCGTCCTGCTTCGTCCGGTCGGAGATCGTGTAGTAGTCCATCTGCGAGCGCTCGGCGGTCACGTCGAGCACGCCGTAACCGTGGGCGTCCATGTCGACCCACTTCACGTGGCGGTTGGCGGCGCGCACTGCCGCCGACGCGACCAGCGAGACGGTCCCCGGCGCGACATGGAGGAGGTCGTCCAGGTTGTCCGAACTCACCGACGTCACGACGAACTCGGTCGCCGCGGACGCCGAGAGCGGATACGTCGCCGCCCTGACCGGGACGTCGTTCGCCCACGCCATGTGGATGTCGCCGGTGAGGAAGACGGTGTTCTCGATGCCGTGCCGCGTCAGGTGGGCGAGCAGCTCCTTGCGGTCGTCCGTGTAACCGTCCCACTGGTCCACGTTGACGGCCAGCCCCTCCTTGGGCAGGCCCATCAACTCGGCTATCGGCTCGAGCAGATGCGCGGGAAGCGAACCGAAGGCGACCGGCGAGATCATCACCGACGTGCCTACCAGCTGCCACGAGGCGTCGGAGGCGGTGAGGCCGGACTTCAGCCAGTCCAGCTGCGCCCGGCCCGTGAGCGTACGGTCGGGGTCGTCCACATCGCCGTTGCCGATGCCCGACTGCTGCGAGCGGAACGAACGCAGGTCCAGCAGATGCAGATCCGCCAGCTTGCCGAAGCGCAGTCGCCGGTAGACGGTGCCCTCGGTGGACGTGCGCACCGGCATCCACTCGAAGTACGCCTGCTTGGCGGCCGCGACGCGGGCCGCCCACTCGCCCTCGACGCCGGGCGTGTGGTTCTCCGCGCCGCCCGACCAGGCGTCGTTGGCCAGCTCGTGGTCGTCCCATATGGCTATCAGCGGGTGCGCGGCGTGCAGCGCTTGGAGGTCGGCGTCCGTCTTGTAGGTGGCGTGGCGCAGCCGGTAGTCGGCGAGCGTCACGATCTCGTGCAGCGGCGCGTGCTTGCGTACGCCGTACTCCTCGGCCGGGTAGCCGCCGGCGGCGTACTCGTAGATGTAGTCGCCGAGATGCAGGACCGCGTCGAGGTCGCCGCGGGCCGCCAGGTGCCGGTACGCCGAGAACCAGCCGGCCTCCCAGTTGGCGCACGACACCACGCCGAAACGCACACCCGGCGTGGCCGCGTCCGTGGCGGGAGCGGTACGGGTGCGGCCCGCGGGGGAGACGGCGCCGCCGGCGGTGAAGCGGTACCAGTAGGAGGTACCCGGACGCAGACCGCGCACATCCACCTTGACGGTGTGGTCGAAGGCCGCCCTGGAGACGGTGGTGCCGCGCGCGGTGACCTGCGTGAAGCCCCGGTCCTCGGCGACCTCCCAGGCCACCTCGGTGTCGGCGCCCCTGCCGGAACCGGGCAGGGCGTCCGCGCTCGGAGTCACGCGGGTCCACAGCAGCACGCCGTCGGGCAGCGGGTCGCCGGAGGCGACGCCGTGGAGGAATACGGGAGCCTGGTCCGCCGCGACGGCGGGGGAGGCGGTGGCCGCGAGAACGGGTGCGGCGACGGCGGTGGCGGCAGCGGCCTTGACGACCGTGCGGCGACTGGGAGTTGAGGAAGATCGACTGGTCACGGCCGATCAGACTACTGATCAGTACGTCGAATGGGCGGGCGAACGGAAAAAGTTCGCCCGCCCATCCGGAGCGGTAAACCGGTCTGTCGCCCTCCCGACCGCCGACGGCTTCCGGGAGGGCGGGGATCAGCCCGCCAGTGCCTTGTCGATCGCCGTGCTGAACTCCTCCACCGTCATGGGCGCGTTGTCGCTGCCCTCCGCGGTGACCTTCTTGCCGTCCATCTTCAGCGTCGGCGTGCCGTTGACGCCGCTCTTGTCGAACGTCTCCGACATCTTCATCGCCCAAGCGTCGAACGTCCCGTCCTCGACGTTCTTCTTGAACTCCGCGTTGCTCTTGAGCGCGGGCACCGAGTCGGCGACCTCGAGGAGGTAGGAGTCCTTGGCGAACTTGTCGTCGCTCTCCTCGGGGTGGAACTCGGCCGAGTACAGCGCCGACTTGTAGGCGAGGAAGGCGTCGGGGCTCACGTTCAGCGCGGCGCCGAGCGCGCTCAGCGCGTTCTTGGAGCCCTCGCCGTTGGTGGCGTCGTCGATGAAGGTGGCACCGATGTACTTGACCTTGTACTTGCCGGCCTCGACGTCCTTGTCCACCGTCTCGCCGACAGCCTGCTCGAAGGTCGCGCAGACAGGGCAGCGCGAGTCCTCGTAAAGCTCCAGCGTCTTCTTCGCGCCGCCCTTGCCGATGACGACGGTCGTCCCGTTCTCGCCGGAGGTGTTCTTCGGCGCGGTGACGTTCGACTCCTTGGCCACCGACTCCCAGTGGCCGGGCTTGTTCGCCTGCATGATGCCGAAGCCGATACCGCCGGCGACGGCGAGCACCCCGATGCCCGAGCCCATGACGACGAGCTGCCGGCGGACCTTGTCCTTCTTGGCCTGCCGCTCGCGCTCCTGGCGCAGCCGCTCGCGGGCCGCCGCCTTGTTGGCCTGGGTGTTGCGCTTGCTCATGATGATTCACTCCGTGTGGGGTCGTGCGGGGACGTAAAAGGGGGATCTCCGGTTCAGGCGCAGAGCGCGACTGGAACGGGTGGTCCCCTCCGTCCCACGGAGTGCACCAGCAGACGGGTGCGGGAAGAGCGCGGCAGGTACCGGCCAGGAAGTGACTCCGGTCGCGCGGGGCCGGGGGCGTGCACCGCCGCCACCGCCAGAAGCAGCGGCCGGAAGGCGACGGCGCCGACCGCCCGCACCAGAGCGGCCAGCGAGGCCTCACCGCGCCGCAGCCAGGCCGAGGCCAGCAGGCCGACGCATACGTGGGCGGCCAGCAGCAGCCACGGCTGCGCCGGGTCGGCACTGCTCAGCAGTGCCGCGAGGCTCTGCTCGTCCCCGGGGAGCGCCGTGCCCGGCAGAGCCGAGCCGACCTCGCCGCCGCACAGCACGTCGAACCCGACGGCGCGCAGCGAACCGGCGACGGGTCCGCCCGCTGGGCCGTAACAGACATGCTGGCCGGTGGTGAAGACCGTGTCCGCGGCCAGCTCCAGGGGGATCAGCAGCCCGGCTATGCGCCAGAACCCGCGCTCACGGCCCGACAGTGCGAAGGCCGCGGCGAACACGGCTGCGGCGAGGGCGGCGACGGTGGACAGCGGCAGCGGGGCGCGGGAGAGCAGCACATGGGAGGCGGCGGACAGCGTCACGACCAGTGCCGTGAAGATCGCTGCCCGCAGCCCCCTGAGCCGCGTCCCGGACATGTCCATCGCCGCCGAGTGTGCCATGTGTTTCTTAAGAGCCTCTTAAGAGAGGAGCGCGTGAAGACCTCCGGCCGGGCGCCCGCGCCTACAGGCCCGGGATCCGGTCGTTGCGGAACAGGTCGACGAAGATCTGGTGGTCGGCACGCGCCCTCGCGCCGTAGCGGTGCGCGAAGTCCACGAGCAGCTCGCCGAAGCCCTCCTCGTCCGCGGCGATCGCCGCGTCGATGGCCCGCTCGGTGGAGAACGGCACCAGGGAGTGGCCACTCTCGTCGTCGGCGGCGGCGTGCATGGTCGCCGTCGCGCGGCCGAGGTCGGCGACGACGGCGGCGATCTCCTCCAGGTCGTCGATGTCGGACCAGTCCAGATCCACCGCGTACGGCGAGACCTCCGCCACCAGCTGGCCGGAGCCGTCCAGCTCCGTCCATCCCAGCCACGGGTCGGCGTGGTCCTGGAGGGCGCGCTGCGAGATGACCGTGCGGTGCCCCTCGTGCTGGAAGTACTCACGGACCTGCGTGTCGGTGATGTGCCGGGAGACCGCCGGAGTCTGGGCCTGCTTCATGTAGATCACGACGTCGTTCTCAAGGGCGTCGCTGTTGCCCTCCAGCAGGATGTTGTACGAGGGCAGGCCGGCCGAGCCGATACCGATGCCGCGCCGGCCCACGACGTCCTTGACGCGGTAGGAGTCGGGGCGGGTCAGGCTGGACTCGGGCAGCGTCTCCAGATAGCCGTCGAAGGCGGCCAGGACCTTGTACCGGGTGGCCGCGTCCAGCTCGATGGAGCCGCCGCCGGACGCGAACCGGCGCTCGAAGTCACGGATCTCGGTCATCGAGTCCAGCAGCGAGAACCGGGTCAGCGAGCGCGCCATCCGCAGGGCGCCCAGCAGCGGCCCGTCCGCCGTGTCCAGCGTGAAGGGCGGCACGTCGTCGTCCTTGGCGCCGGTCGCCAGGGCGTGGATGCGCTCGCGGTAGGCGGCCGCGCAGATCCGCACCAGTTCCGTGATCCGCTCGTCGCTCAGCGCCTTGGTGTAGCCGATCAGGGCCAGCGAGGCGGCCAGCCGCTTCAGGTCCCAGGTGAAGGGGCCGACGTACGCCTCGTCGAAGTCGTTGACGTTGAAGATCAGCCGGCCGTTGGCGTCCATGTACGTGCCGAAGTTCTCCGCGTGGAGATCGCCGTGGATCCACACCCGGCTCGTCCGCTCGTCCAGATAGGGACCGGCATGCTGTTCCCGCTCCATGTCGTTGTAGAAAAGACAGGCCGTGCCCCGGTAGAACGCGAACGCCGAGGCCGCCATCTTGCGGAACTTGACCCGGAAGGCGGCCGGGTCGGCGGCCAGGAGCTCGCCGAAGGCGACGTCGAAGACGGCGAGGATCTCCTCGCCGCGCTGTTCGGCGGTGGGCTGCGGGACCGGCATCTCTGAGTGCCTCCTGGTACATGACAAATGGGACAGCATTTCCGCCCCGTCCAACGCATGACGGTACGCAGGAGTGCCCGCCGGTGGCCCGGCCGCGTCCCCTCATCGAGGTGCCGCGCCCCGCGGCGATCCCGTCGCGGTGTCAGTGCGGCGACGTAGACTTCCACGCTGTCCCCCAAAGCGGGGGTCTGGGGGTCGCACCCCCAGGAGATTGCAGCCCGGAGGCCCGCCGCCGTGACCAAGCCGCCCTTCACGCACCTTCACGTCCACACCCAGTACTCGCTGCTGGACGGTGCTGCGCGGCTCAAGGACATGTTCGAGGCCTGCAACGAGATGGGCATGACCCATATCGCCATGTCCGACCACGGCAACCTCCACGGGGCGTACGACTTCTTCCACTCGGCCAAGAAGGCCGGCGTCACGCCGATCATCGGCATCGAGGCGTACGTCGCCCCCGAGTCCCGGCGCAACAAGCGCAAGATCCAGTGGGGCCAGCCGCACCAGAAGCGCGACGACGTCTCCGGCTCCGGCGGTTACACCCACAAGACGATCTGGGCGGCGAACGCCACCGGCCTGCACAACCTGTTCCGGCTCTCCTCCGACGCCTACGCGGAGGGCTGGCTGCAGAAGTGGCCGCGTATGGACAAGGAGACCATCGCCCAGTGGTCGGAGGGGCTGATCGCCTCCACCGGCTGCCCCTCCGGAGAGCTGCAGACCCGGCTGCGCCTCGGCCAGTTCGACGAGGCCCTGAAGTCTGCCTCCGAGTACCAGGACATCTTCGGCAAGGACCGGTACTTCCTGGAGCTGATGGACCACGGCATCGAGATCGAGCGCCGCGTCCGCGACGGGCTGCTGGAGATCGGCAAGAAGCTCGGCATCCCGCCCCTGGTCACGAACGACTCCCACTACACGTACGCGCACGAGGCCACCGCCCACGACGCGCTGCTTTGCATCCAGACCGGCAAGAACCTCTCCGACCCCGACCGCTTCCGCTTCGACGGCACCGGCTACTACCTGAAGTCGACCGACGAGATGTACGCGATCGACTCCTCCGACGCCTGGCAGGAGGGCTGCCGCAACACCCTCCTGGTCGCTCAGCAGGTCGACACGGCGGGCATGTTCGAGGCCAAGAACCTCATGCCCAAGTTCGACATTCCCGAGGGCCACACCGAGGTGACGTGGTTCAAGGAGGAGGTCATGCGCGGCATGGAGCGCCGCTTCCCCGGCGGCATCCCGGAGGACCGCCAGAAGCAGGTCGAGTACGAGATGGACGTCATCATCCAGATGGGGTTCCCGGGGTACTTCCTCGTCGTCGCCGACTTCATCATGTGGGCCAAGAACCAGGGCATCGCGGTGGGCCCCGGACGTGGTTCCGCGGCGGGCTCGATCGTCGCGTACGCGATGGGCATCACCGACCTCGACCCGATCCCGCACGGTCTGATCTTCGAGCGGTTCCTCAACCCCGAGCGCGTCTCCATGCCCGACGTCGACATCGACTTCGACGAGCGCAGGCGCGTCGAAGTGATCAGGTACGTCACGGAGAAGTACGGCGCCGACAAGGTCGCGATGATCGGCACGTACGGCAAGATCAAGGCCAAGAACGCCATCAAGGACTCCGCCCGCGTGCTGGGCTACCCGTACGCGATGGGCGACCGGCTCACCAAGGCCATGCCCGCCGACGTCCTCGGCAAGGGCATCGATCTCAACGGCATCACGGACCCCTCGCACCCGCGGTACAGCGAGGCCGGCGAGATCCGCGCGATGTACGAGAACGAGCCGGACGTGAAGAAGGTCATCGACACCGCCAAGGGCGTCGAGGGCCTGGTCCGGCAGATGGGCGTGCACGCCGCCGGCGTGATCATGTCGAGCGAGACCATCACCGAGCATGTCCCCGTGTGGGTCAGGCACACCGACGGCGTGACCATCACGCAGTGGGACTACCCGCAGTGCGAGTCGCTCGGCCTGCTGAAGATGGACTTCCTCGGCCTGCGCAACCTCACGATCATGGACGACGCCATCAAGATGGTGAAGTCCAACAAGGGCATCGACCTGGAGATGCTCGCCCTGCCGCTCGACGACCCCAAGACCTTCGAGCTGCTCCAGCGCGGTGACACCCTCGGCGTCTTCCAGTTCGACGGCGGGCCCATGCGCTCCCTGCTGCGGCTGATGAAGCCCGACAACTTCGAAGACATCTCCGCCGTGTCCGCGCTCTACCGCCCGGGCCCGATGGGCATGAATTCGCACACCAACTACGCCCTGCGCAAGAACAAGCAGCAGGAGATCACACCGATCCACCCGGAGCTGGAGGAGCCCCTCCGGGAGGTCCTGGACGTCACGTACGGCCTGATCGTCTATCAGGAGCAGGTGCAGAAGGCCGCCCAGATCATCGCCGGGTACTCGCTCGGCGAGGCCGACATCCTCCGCCGCGTGATGGGCAAGAAGAAGCCCGACGAGCTGGCCAAGAACTTCGTCCTCTTCCAGAAGGGCGCCCGCGAGAAGGGCTACAGCGACGAGGCCATCCAGGCACTGTGGGACGTGCTGGTCCCCTTCGCCGGATACGCGTTCAACAAGGCGCACTCCGCCGCGTACGGCCTGGTCTCCTACTGGACGGCGTACCTCAAGGCCAACCACCCCGCCGAGTACATGGCGGCGCTGCTCACCTCGGTCAAGGACGACAAGGACAAGTCGGCCGTCTATCTGAACGAGTGCCGCCGCATGGGCATCAAGGTGCTGCCGCCCAACGTCAACGAGTCGATGTCCAACTTCGCCGCGCAGGGCGACGACGTGATCCTCTTCGGCCTCACCGCCGTGCGCAACGTCGGCCAGAACGTCGTCGAGTCGATCATCAAGACCCGCAAGGCGAAGGGGAAGTACAGCTCCTTCCCGGACTTCCTCGACAAGGTCGAGGCCGTCGTCTGCAACAAGCGCACCGTCGAGTCCCTGATCAAGGCCGGCGCGTTCGACGAGATGGGCCACACCCGCAAGGGCCTGGTCGCCCACCACGAGCCGATGATCGACAACGTGGTCGCGGTCAAGCGCAAGGAGGCCGAGGGGCAGTTCGACCTCTTCGGCGGCATGGGCGAGGAAGCGAGCGACGAGCCCGGCTTCGGGCTGGACGTCGAGTTCTCCGATGTCGAATGGGAGAAGTCCTACCTCCTCGCGCAGGAGCGCGAGATGCTCGGCCTCTACGTCTCCGACCACCCGCTCTTCGGTATCGAGCACGTCCTGTCCGACAAGACGGACGCCGCCATCTCCCAGCTCACCGGCGGGGAGCACGCGGACGGCGCGGTCGTCACCATCGGCGGCATCATCTCCGGCCTCCAGCGCAAGATGACCAAGCAGGGCAACGCATGGGCGATCGCGACGGTGGAGGACCTGGCCGGCTCCATCGAGTGCATGTTCTTCCCGGCGACCTACCAGCTCGTCTCCACCCAGCTCGTCGAGGACACCGTCGTGTTCGTCAAGGGCCGCCTCGACAAGCGCGAGGACATCCCGCGCCTGGTCGCGATGGAGCTGATGGTCCCCGACCTGTCGTCGGCGGGCACCAACGCGCCGGTGGTGGTGACGATTCCGACGGTCAAGGTCACTCCGCCCATGGTCAGCCGCCTCGGTGAGATCCTCAGCCACCACAAGGGCAACACCGAGGTACGTATCAAGCTCCAGGGCCCCCGCAAGACCACGGTCCTGCGGCTCGACCGGCACCGTGTCCAGCCCGATCCCGCTCTCTTCGGCGACCTCAAGGTGCTGCTCGGCCCGTCCTGTCTGGCCGGCTGACAGGTCCCGCTCGCAGAAGGGGCGCTCCCGTCGTCACGGGAGCGCCCCTTCTGGCGTTGTCTGCGATCGGCTTCCGATCGGTCAGTTGTGACCGAAGCGCTTCTGCCGGCCCTTGTGAGCCACGTCGGAAGGTGTGACCGCCTGCGCCCGCTGCTCGGCCTGGGCCTCCATCGAGGAGCTGCGCGCCTGCTCGGCGCCGCGCTCCGCGGGAGAAGCCTTGCTCTGAGTGCGTTCCTGCTTCTTGTTCTTGGCCATGGGATGCCTCCTGTGGGGGTTTAGGGGCCAGGGCCGCGACCAGACTCACATACCCGTAAAACCGGCGCATTTTGGATCATTGCGGACCGTAGTCGGCCCCGGTGGGCGGGTGCCCGGGCGCGATCCGCCACGCCGATGATCGAGTTCCGGACGTCAACCCTCCCGTGGTCGGGCAGACTCGACAGAAACCCGCAACAATCCCGGATCTCGAAGCACCGTTGAGCTCCCGAAAGAGGGTGGAACGCGTGGACCGCTGCGTCGTCCTGGTGGACGCCGGCTATCTGCTGGGCGCCGCTGCCAGCCTTCTCGCCGGAGAGCCCGCACGATCGCGGATCACCGTCGACCACGCGTCCCTCATCCAGGGCCTGCGCGAACTCGCGGAGGCCGACACCCGGCAACCCCTGTTGCGGATCTACTGGTTCGACGGCGCTCCCGACCGTGTCCCGCAACCCGAGCACCGGCGGCTGCGGGTGATGCCCCGGGTCACCGTCCGGCTGGGCGCCCTGACCCGCAGCGACGGACGCTGGGCACAGAAGGGCGTCGACGCGGCGATGCACGCGGAGCTCACCGAGCTCGCCAGGAACCGGGCCTGCTCCGACGTGGTCCTCGTGACCGGCGACGGCGACCTGCTGCCCGGCCTGATGTCCGCCAAGGAACACGGGGTCGCCGTCCACCTCTGGGCCGTGCAGGCCGCGGACGGCGACTACAACCAGTCCGAGGACCTCGTCGCGGAGGCCGACGAGCGCCGGGTCCTCGACCGGGCCTGGATCACCCGGGCCGTACGCGCCAAGGAACTGACCGGCATCTGCGCCCCGCCGCCGGTTCCCCGGCCCGAGATCGCGGCGATCCTCTCCGCACCGCTGCCCGAGTCGGCACTCGCCGCAGCCTCGGAGCGTGCGGAGGACGCCGTACGCAACGGCACCAGCACCGCGCCGGCCGAGGACGACGCGCAGCCCGCACCCGCCCAGGCCGGCCCCAAGGGCGGCGTGCCCACCCCCAAGGACCTCGCCGGGCTGCGCGCCCCCGGCCAGCCCGCCGCCTCGAACCAGGCGCCCCACCCCCCGAACGCCACACTGCGCTGGTCCTCCGACAGGGGTTGGATCGAACGGCCCGGCGGCGGAACACTGGGCGAACCCCCGGAGAGCGCCTCACTGCCCACCCTCGCCCAGCTCACCAGCGCCGAACAGCGCTGGGCCGACCGCGAGGAGGACATCACCACCGTAGGCGGCGACCCCTTCGAGGTCGGCCAGGTCTTCGCGCGGCGCTGGATGGAACGGCTGCCGGAGAACGGCCACGTACAGAAGCTGTCCACGCTCTACCCCCGCATCCCGCACCGCATCGACGGCGAACTGCTGCGCTACGCAGCACGTTTCGGACTTCTCGCGCACAAGGACGACCAGATCGACGAGCACGACCGCTACGCGATCCGGGCCGGATTCTGGCGGGAGATCGATGTACGGACGGCCGCCGATCACGGCCCGGCGGGTGAGCAGCCGGGGCCCGAGGGCATCCGGGGCGGACGGACCCCGTAGTCTCGTACCTCGTGAGTACGGTGTGCGTGGTGCGGGATCTGGTCAAGACGTACCCCGCCGCGCGCGGCAGACGGGGAACGCCCGGGACACCCGAGGTGCGTGCCAGCGACGGCATCAGCCTTGAGGTGCGGCGCGGCGAGATCTTCGGGCTGCTCGGACCCAACGGCGCGGGCAAGTCGACCCTGGTGCGACAGCTCACCGGCCTGATGCGCCCCGACGCCGGCACGGTCCACGTCCTCGGTCACGACCTCGTACGCCACCCCGAGCGGGCCGCCCGCCTCATCGGCTACCTCGGCCAGGAGTCCACCGCGCTCGACGAACTGACCGTCGCGCTCGCCGCGGAGACCACCGGGCGGTTGCGCGGACTGTCCGCACGCGAAGCGCGCGCGGAACGGGACGCCGTCCTCGAGGAACTGGGCCTCACCGGCCTCGCCGGCCGTCCCCTCAAGAAACTCTCCGGCGGACAGCGCAGACTCGCCTGTTTCGCGGCCACCCTGGTGGGCGAGCGGCCGGTCCTGGTACTGGACGAACCCACCACCGGGATGGATCCCGTCGCACGGCGCGCCGTATGGGCCGCGGTCGACCGGCGCCGCGCGGAGCACGGCGCGACGGTGCTCCTGGTCACCCACAACGTCATCGAGGCGGAGACCGTGCTCGACCGGGTCGCCGTCCTCGACCGCGGCCGGGTCATCGCCTGCGACAGCCCGTCCGGGCTGAAGGAACACGTCGCCGGCGAGGTACGGGTCGAGCTGGTGTGGCGCGAGCGGGCCCCGCTCGACGTTCCCGAGGTCGCCGCGCTGCGCGGCTCCGCGCAGGAATCGGGGCGGCGCTGGGTCCTCCGGCTGGCCCCGGAAGAGGCACGGGCGGCCGTCGCCGCGGTGACCGGAGGTGCGGCCTTCGCGGCGCTCGACGACTTCACCCTCGCCACCCCGAGCCTGGAGGACGTGTACTTGGCACTCGGGGGGAACGCGACGAAGGGGCTGGTCAAGGCGTGAGCATCGTGTCCGCCAAATCCGATGCGGCGGTGTCGGTGCGCCGGACGCCGGCGCAGGAGACGACCGCCGCGCCGCTCGCGCCGAGGGCGCGGCTGCTGCCGGCGCTGGCGGCCGTGTACCGGGCGCAACTGTCCCGGGCGCGGGTCGCCCGCATCCCTCTGCTGTTCGTGGCCACGTTCCAGTCCGTCGGGATCATGGTCCTGATGCGGGGCGTCGTCGACGGCGGTACGGAGGCCCGCGCCGTCGTCGCGGGCGCGAGCGTGCTCGTCGTCGCCTTCGTGGCGCTCAATCTGCTCGCCCAGTACTTCGGCCAGCTACGCGCCGGAGGCGGCCTCGACCACTACGCCACGCTGCCGGTGCCGCCCGCGGCCGTGGTGCTCGGCGCGGCGGGCGCGTACGCCTCCTTCACCGTGCCTGGGACGGTGGTGACGGCCGTCGCGGGAAGTGTGCTGTTCGAGCTGCCGCTGACTCACCTGTGGGTGCTCGCCGCCGTCATCCCGCTGTCGGGCGCGGCACTCGCCGGACTCGGCGCGGCCCTCGGTCTGCTGGCACCCCGCCAGGAAATGGCCACGCTGCTCGGACAGCTCGGCATGTCGGCGGCCCTGCTGCTCGGCGTCCTGCCGGCCGACCGGCTGCCGGAACCGATCTCCTACGCGCGCGACCTGCTGCCGTCCACGTACGGGGTCGAGGCCATGGCCCGGACCTTCGACGCCCACCCCGACTGGCCCGCCGTCGCCCTCGACCTCGCGGTCTGCGCCGCGGTCGGCGTCGTCTCACTGGCGGTCGCGACGTGGGCCTACCGGCGGGCAGCGGTCCGGTGAGGCGTCACCCGGGCGGGCCTGGCACGATGGCGGTGTGACCGCACCTCTGACGCCGCCGCACCAGCCGCACGAGCCCTCCCGGGACGACGACGCCCGGCAGTCGCCGCCCACCGGACCGGGGCCGTCCTCGATGTACGCGTACGACACGGCGAAGGACGAGGCCGAGTCGGCGGCGGAACTGCGGAAGGACCTGCGGGACTCCGCGCTGGTCCTGGTGGCCGTCACGCTCCTGGGCATCGCCCTGGGCTTCCTCTGGCTGTGGCTCGCGCCGCGGGTACCGCTGGTCTCCAACGACGAGGCGGTCTTCCTCAAGGACACCGAAGGCGAGGAGGCGATCGGCGCGGACGGCACGTTCCTGCTGCTGGGCGTCGGACTCGGTGTGCTGACCGCGGTGGCCGTCTTCCTCTACCGCAGGCGCGGCGGCATCGCCCTGGTGGTCGCCCTGGCGGTCGGTGCGCTGCTCGGCTCCCTGCTGGGCTGGGGCATCGGCGTATGGTTCGGCCCCTCGCGGGACGTGGTGGAGCAAGCGCGCCAGGTCGGCGAGGGGGTCACCTTCGACGCGTACCTGGACCTGCGGGCGAAGGGGGCGCTGCTGGCGTGGCCGGTGACGGCGATGCTGGTGCACCTGGGGCTGACGGCGCTGTTCGGGCCGCGGGACCCGGAGCCGGACTGGCCGACGGGGCCGACGGGGGCGCCCGCGCCCCGGCAGTGACGTTTCCTTCCAGGCGGCGGCGGTGGCGGCTCCGCGGAGCTCTCCCCTCCCCCGCCCCTTCCCGAACCGGGGGCTCCTCGCCCTGACGCCTGCGGCGTGGGGGGACCCCACGGGAACCCGCGCCTCGATCGCCGGAGGGGCTCAAGTTCCCGGCAGCTCGAGCCCGCCGGGGGCACCTCCCACGGCCGCCAGGCCGTAGGGGAAGGGAAACAGCACCCCGCAGGTGCTACGCGCGGGCGATCGGGGCCAGGGTCGCCGAGGTCAGGGACGTCAGGTCCGTCGGGGACAGTTCGACCTCCAGGCCGCGACGCCCCGCCGACACGCAGATCGTCTCGTGCGCCGACGCCGACGCGTCCAGGACCGTCGGCAGCCGCTTGCGCTGGCCGAGGGGCGAGATGCCGCCGCGGACGTAGCCTGTGGTGCGTTCCGCCGCCGCCGGGTCCGCCATCGCCGCCCGCTTGCCGCCGACGGCCGACGCCAGAGCCTTCAGATCGAGCTGGCCCGCGACGGGGACGACCGCCACCGTCAGCGCGCCGTCCACGTCCGCTACGAGTGTCTTGAAGACCCGCTCGGGGGAGACACCCAGGGCTTCCGCGGCCTCCTCGCCGTACGAGGGCGACGACGGGTCGTGGTCGTAGGCGTGCAGGGTGAACGAGGTGCCCGCCGCCGTGAGCGCGACCGTCGCCGGCGTACCGCCCGACTGCTTCTTCGTCTTCTTCGTCGCGTTCTTCGCCAAGGCAGGTGTCCTCGCGTCAGTTGGGGCTGGTGGGCCGCCACGTCAGATCGACGGCGGGCAGCGACGGCAGGTGTCGCAGCATCGCCGTCTCCGCGCGCAGCAGTGTCAGTTCCTCGCGCAGCCGTGTCGCGGTGTCCGGAGCCTGGAGCAGCCGCTGCTTCGCGGGCGTGTCCAGCACCGCCGCCGCGGCGACGAGATAGGAGACGACAGACGGCTCGTCCGGCAGTTCCGCTCCCGTCGACAGCGAGCGCTCACGCGCGCCGGCAAGCCGCTTCTGGTAGCTGCGGAACGCCCGCAGCACGCCTTCCGCGAGGGCGGCGGCGCCGTCGCCCGGCTCCTCCGGGATCTCTTCGAGCTCCGCGGTGAGGAAGGGCCCGCTCGCGTCGACCGACAGCAGCTTGACGCGGGTCGTGCCGGTGGCGAGCACTTCGAAGCTGCCGTCACCGCGTTCGCGGACGGTCGCCGCGTCGGCGATGCAGCCCACCCGGTGGAAGGCCTGGATCGGGTCTGGGCCGAAGCCGGCGGCGGGTCCGCGTTCCACGACCGTGGTCGGGTCCGGCATGCCGGGTGAGGCGGGTGCGACCTCGCGGCCGTCGCGGATGGCGACCACGGCGAAACGCCGGGGCTCCTCCTCGTCCGTCTTCAGCAGTTCGCGCATCATGGCGCGATAACGCTCCTCGAAAATGTTCAGTGGCAGCACAAGGCCCGGGAACAGAACCGAGTTCAGCGGGAAGAGCGGCAGACGAGCGGTGGTCACAGCGGTCAAGAGTAATGGTCGAGCAGGCGGGCCGGTCCTCCCCCTACAGCCTGGCGGCCGCGGGAGGCGCCCACCGGCGTCCACGCAGCGGCGTCGCCGACGCGACCTCGATCCGTACGTGGTCCCTGGCCTGGAGGAACCGTCCGAGCGGGTCCTCGGTCACCGACGACCACGGGAAGGAGGTCGCGTGCGGGCCGATCAGCCGGAACTGGTTCAGCGCCTCCTCCCAGCGCCCCCGGGCCACCAGCACGTAGGCCAGGAGGTTGCGGACCTCGGCCGGCCAGGGGTCGCCGGGCCCGTATCCGCGGGACAGCGTGATGGCGAGGTCCGCGGCCGCGTCGATCCGGTCGTCCTGCACCGATGTCCTGGCCTCACCGCCGAGCAGCTGGGCGAACGCCGCTCGTACCGGGAGGGCCTGCACCAGCGAGCCGGGGAGCGCGTCGACGGCGGCCTGCTCCGCGAAGTCGAAGCACTCGCGGTGCGAGCCGTACCACTGGGCGGACAGATACTTGAGCGCCGCGACATGGCAGCCGTAGTGGTGCGAGGAGCGGCGGACGGCCTGTTCCCACAGCGCTTCGAAGGCCGTGTGCGTGGCGTGCGTGCCGCGCGCGTGGTCGAGCGCGATCCGCCAGGGCACGGGATCGCCGGGACCGGCCTGTGCCGCGGCGTCGATCAGCGGTCCCACCTCGCGCAGCTGTTCCTTGCGGGCGGGCGACTCCCAGGCCCTGCGGACCGCGAGCTCGGCCTTGACCACGAGGGCGTCGGCGTCGCGCGGGGCCGCGCCCAACCAGTCGCCGAGCCATTCGTCCCGGTTCCTGGCGAATGCCGCGAGCCTGACGACGTACCGGTCGCGGTTCTCCCATTCGGCTGATTCCCGTGTGGTCGCCAGCAGCTTGGCGGCCGGTTCGTACTCCCCGACAGCGGCCGCGACCAGCGCCGGACCGAGCCGGTCGTCGGGGGCGTCGAGCAGTACCGCCTCGTCAGGGGCGAGGCAGTCGGTGAGCCGTGGCGTATGACGGATCATGCGCGCGGTACGGATCAGGGCGCGGATCAGTGACATGGTGCGGACCATTGAAAACGCGCAGGTGAACACCGCGCCAGAGGGCAGCTGTGAAGCTTTGGTGGCAACGGAATGGTTGTCCCGGCCGAAGTCAAGAGACGGTAAAGAAAGTGACTCAACCGCGACGTAGGAGACGGGTGGCGCCCGCCGCGACCGTGGTCGCGAGGATCCAGCCCAGCAGCACCAGAACGGCGGCCGCCCATTGCCATCCGCCCTGGAGCCGCCAGTGGCCGTCCTGGCCGAGATTGATCACCGGGATGAGCAGATCGAGGGCGTACAGCGCCGGGTTCCACTCGGGATGCTCGTCCGGTTTGATGGGCGGTGGGGCGACCTGGGCGAAGGCGATCGCGCCGGCCGCCCAGAGCACCGCCATCCACAGGGCCGCCCGGCCGGGCCGGTAGCCGTACGCCACCGTGAGGTCCTGGAGGTAACCCCACAGCTTCCCCGCCAGCGGCAGCGTCTCCCGGCGGCGGCGGTTCTTGGCCAGCAGCACCTCGCGGGCGTCCGCGTCCTCGCCGCTGTTGCGCAGGACGGTCGCCAGCCGCTCGTACGGCTCCGGTGAGTACTCAGGGGTCGCCGACGCCACCCACTCCAGCCGCCGGGAGAGCGGGAACTCCTCGTACGGCACCAGGTTCTCGTAGACGAAGCCGCCCATCGCGAGCCCGCCCGGGCCCGGCCAGCTCGCCGCCAGGTCGATCAGCGTCACGACCTTCGCGCCGTTCAGCACGACCCGCCCCTCCTCGGGGCGCTCCGCGTTGAACCGCAGCTCGGGGGTGGCGATCCTGCGCAGCGACAGCTCCTCGCGCGGGCTCAGCACGAACCGAGCCCGCTGGAGGTCGACCGCGTCGCCGAACCGCCCGTCGTCGAGCCGGACGCCGCCGTGGCACTCGAAGGGCTGAAGCCGGGAGGCGCGCGCCGATGTGCCGTAGGCGGCGATACCGAACGGGGGAGTGGCGCCCTGGTTGCCCGTGGTGACGCTCACCCAGGCGCCCGTCATGTACAGCGTGCGTTCCACGCTGAGCTGGGGGGCGTTGAGCGCGCGGCGCTCCGCCGCCGCCCGCAGGCGGCTGCCGCGCAGACTGAGCGAGACGCCCACCTTCGCGCCGCGCAGGCTGAACTCGCCGTAGGTCTCTATCAGTTCGGCCTGTAAGTCCTGGGCCACCGACATGCCGTCCGCGGTGATCGCCCGGCCCCGGCGGTCCGGCCGCACATGGATCTGGTTGATCAGCAGGTCCGTGCCGATCTGGGCGTCCGTGAGCCGGACACCGTGCTCGACGCGGCAGCGGGGCAGATGCAGATCGCCCTCCGTGCGCAGCCTGGCCGCTTCGATGCGCGGGATCGCGCAGCCGACCATGCGCACGGTCGTGAAGTGCGCCTCCGGCATCAGAAGCTCGTTCTCGAAGCGGCAGCCGTGCAGTTCCACGTACGGGGAGATGCTGCCGCCGGCCAGCTTGAGCGTGCCGGTGATCAGGACGCCGCGCAGTTTCAGCGCGCAGACCCGGCCCGGCCTCGCGGCGGGTCCGCTCAGCAGCAGCCGTGCCACGATCGACGCCCGGACGCTGCGCTCGGGACCCCAGGGCAGGGGGGAGAAGGGATCGTTCAGGAGGGGATCGGTGTCGCTGAGGTCGTACGTGCTTCCGTTTCTGAAGGCGTTCCACATGTGGAGCTCGGTCGGGCTCAGCCCGTCCGGGGGCCCGTCGTCCAGCGGCTCGGTCACTGCCGCTCCTCCGCTTCGTTGGCTCGTACAGCTGTTCTTCCCGCTGAGTGACGGCCTGAACGCTAGTGGTGATGGTCAACTTGTGGGGCCTGTATCAGCCACTGATACGGGAAACAAGCGTGGGATCCGGTCTGAGAGAATTGGTTCCGTGATCTCTCGAATCGATCTGCGCGGCGACGCCCTCCCCGAGGGTGGCGCTCTGCGCGACCTGCTGCCCCGTGCCGACTTCGACGTCGCGGCCGCCCTGGACAAGG
This sequence comes from Streptomyces sp. WAC00040, assembly GCF_056835925.1. Lineage (NCBI taxonomy): Bacteria > Bacillati > Actinomycetota > Actinomycetes > Kitasatosporales > Streptomycetaceae > Streptomyces > Streptomyces sp. WAC00040. The sequence goes on along the minus strand of NZ_JAKQZE010000006.1, from coordinate 183,550 downwards.
TGCGGCCGATCTGCGAGGCCGTGCATCATCGCGGCGACGCGGCGCTGATCGACTTCGCCGAGAAATTCGACGGCGTGAAGCTCGACCAGGTGCGGGTCCCGGCCGCGGCGCTTACGCGTGCCCTGGAGGAACTCGACCCGGCCGTGCGCGCGGCCCTGGAGGAGTCCGTCCGCCGCGCCCGCCTCGTCCACCGGGCCCAGCGCCGCACGTCCCGCACCACGCAGGTCGTGCCCGGCGGCTCGGTGACCGAGAAGTGGGTACCGGTGGACCGCGTGGGGCTGTACGCCCCCGGCGGCCGGTCGGTCTACCCGTCCTCCGTGATCATGAACGTCGTGCCCGCACAGGAGGCGGGCGTCGAGTCCATCGCGCTCGCCTCGCCCGCCCAGGCCGAGTTCAACGGTCTGCCGCACCCGACGATCCTTGCCGCGTGCGCGCTGCTGGGCGTCGACGAGGTGTACGCCGCGGGAGGTGCCACGGCCGTAGCGATGTTCGCGTACGGCACCGAGTCCTGCCCGCCCGCGAACATGGTCACCGGCCCCGGCAACATCTGGGTCGCCGCCGCCAAGCGCTACTTCACCGGCAGGATCGGCATCGACGCCGAGGCCGGCCCGACCGAGATCGCCGTCCTCGCCGACGCGACCGCCGACCCCGTCCACGTCGCGGCCGACCTGATCAGCCAGGCCGAGCACGACCCGCTGGCCGCCGCCGTGCTGGTCACGGACTCCGAGGAGCTGGCGGCAGCGGTCGAGCGCGAGCTGGAGCCGCAGATCGCCGCGACCAAGCACGTCGAGGACCGGATCGTTCCGGCGCTCAGCGGCCGGCAGTCCGCGATCGTGCTCGTCTCCGACATCAAGGACGGCCTCGAGGTCGTCAACGCCTACGGTGCGGAGCACCTGGAGATCCAGACCGCCGACGCCGCCGCCCTCGCCGCCCGGGTCCGCAACGCGGGCGCCGTCTTCGTCGGTCCCTGGGCCCCGGTGTCCCTGGGCGACTACGCGGCGGGGTCCAACCACGTCCTGCCGACCGGCGGCTGCGCCTGCCACTCCTCCGGCCTGTCCGTGCAGTCCTTCCTGCGCGGGATCCACATCGTGGACTACACCCGGGACGCGCTCGCGGAGATCACCCACCACGTGGTGACGCTCGCCGAGGCCGAGGACCTGCCGGCACACGGAGCCGCCCTCAAGGCCCGCTTCGACTGGAAGGTGCCGGGTCAGTGACCGACATCGGCAGCACCCCCGTGTCCCCCTGGGACGAACTCCCCGTCCGGGACGAGCTGCGCGGCAAGTCCCCCTACGGCGCTCCCCAGCTTGACGTCCCCGTCCGGCTGAACACGAACGAGAACCCGTACCCGCTGCCCGAGCCGCTCGTCGAGCGCATCGCCGAGCGGGTGCGCGACGCGGCCAGGGAGCTCAACCGCTACCCCGAAAGGGACGCGGTCGAACTGCGCACCGAGCTGGCCCGCTACCTCACCCGTACGACCGGCCACGAGGTCGCCCGGGAGAACGTCTGGGCGGCCAACGGCTCCAACGAGGTCATCCAGCAGCTGCTGCAGGCCTTCGCGGGCCCCGGCCGGATCGCCATGGGCTTCGAGCCGTCGTACTCGATGCACGGACTGATCTCCCGCGGCACCGGCACCGGCTGGATCTCCGGCCCGCGCGGCGACGACTTCACCATCGACCCCGCTGCCGCCACCGCGGCCGTCGCCGAACACCGCCCGGACGTCGTGTTCATCACCTCGCCCAACAACCCCACGGGCACCGCGGTCGACGCCGCGACGGTCCTGGAGCTGTACGAGGCGGCACAGGCGGCAAAGCCTTCGATGGTCGTCGTCGACGAGGCGTACGTGGAATTCAGCCACCGGCCGTCGCTGTTGCCCCTCATCGAGGGCCGCCCCAACCTGGTGATCTCCCGCACCATGTCCAAGGCCTTCGGCGCCGCCGGACTGCGCCTCGGATACCTGGCCGCCCACCCGGCCGTGGTCGACGCCGTCCAGCTGGTGCGCCTGCCGTACCACCTGTCCGCCGTCACCCAGGCCACAGCCCTGGCCGCGCTGGAGCACACCGATACGCTGCTCGGGTACGTCGAGCAGCTGAAGACCGAGCGGGACCGCCTGGTCACGGAGTTGCGGGCCATCGGCTACGAGGTCACCGACTCCGACGCCAACTTCGTGCAGTTCGGCCGGTTCGACGGCGAGGACGGCGCGCACAAGGCGTGGCAGCGGATCCTCGACCGGGGCGTACTGGTCCGCGACAACGGCGTACCGGGACGGCTGCGGGTCACCGCGGGCACGCCCGAAGAGAACGACGCGTTCCTCGATGCGGTTCGCGCACTGAAGAAGGAGCAGCACTGATGAGCGGCCGCGTAGGACGGGTCGAGCGCACCACCAAGGAGACCTCGGTCGTCGTCGAGATCAACCTCGACGGCACCGGCAAGGTCGACGTCGCCACCGGCGTCGGCTTCTACGACCACATGCTCGACCAGCTCGGCCGGCACGGTCTGTTCGACCTCACCGTCAAGACCGACGGCGACCTGCACATCGACACGCACCACACCATCGAGGACACCGCCCTCGCCCTGGGCGCCGCCTTCAAGCAGGCCCTCGGCGACAAGGTCGGCATCTACCGCTTCGGCAACTGCACCGTGCCGCTGGACGAGTCGCTCGCCCAGGTCACCGTGGACCTGTCGGGCCGCCCGTACCTGGTGCACACCGAGCCCGAGAACACGGCGCCGATGATCGGCACGTACGACACGACGATGACCCGGCACATCTTCGAGTCCTTCGTGGCGCAGGCGCAGATCGCGCTGCACATCCACGTCCCTTACGGGCGCAACGCCCACCACATCGTGGAGTGCCAGTTCAAGGCGCTCGCCCGCGCCCTGCGGTACGCCTCGGAGCGCGACCCTCGCGCGGCCGGCATCCTCCCGTCGACGAAGGGCGCCCTGTGACCGGCCTTTCGACCATTCTCATCGTCGTCGGGCTGTTCCTCGCCGGCGGTGCGTACTCGTTCTCCAAGCAGAAGATGCCCAAGGGCACCGTCGTGCTGCTCGCCGGAGCGTCCGCGATGTGCCTGATCGCGGGTGTCATGCGGATTCAGGGGATCTGGGAATGACCACAGCGACGCCACAGAAGAAGGTCGTCGTCTTCGACTACGGGTTCGGCAACGTCCGCTCCGCGGAGCGCGCGCTCGCCCGGGTCGGGGCCGACGTCGAAATCACCCGCGACTACGACAAGGCGATGAACGCCGACGGACTGCTCGTCCCCGGCGTCGGCGCCTTCTCCGCCTGCATGGACGGCCTCAAGCAGGCCCGCGGCGAATGGATCATCGATCGCAGGCTCTCCGGCGGACGCCCCGTCATGGGCATCTGCGTCGGTATGCAGATCCTGTTCGCCCGCGGGATCGAGCACGGCGTGGAGAGCGAGGGTCTCGACGAGTGGCCCGGCACCGTCGGCCCGCTGAAGGCGCCGATCGTGCCCCACATGGGCTGGAACACCGTCGAGGCGCCCGCCGACAGCAAGCTCTTCGCCGGCGTGGACGACGACGCCCGGTTCTACTTCGTGCACTCCTACGCGGTGCGCGAGTGGGAGCTCGAAGTCACCAACCCGGCCATCCGCGCGCCCCAGGTCACCTGGGCCACGCACGGTGAGCCCTTCGTCGCCGCCGTCGAGAACGGCGCCCTGTGGGCCACCCAGTTCCACCCCGAGAAGTCCGGCGACGCCGGCGCCCAGCTGCTGACCAACTGGATCGAGACCCTCTGATGCCGAAGCTTGAACTCCTTCCCGCAGTCGACGTCCGCGACGGCCAGGCCGTCCGTCTCGTCCATGGCGAGTCCGGCACCGAGACGTCGTACGGCTCCCCCCTCGAGGCGGCCCTCACCTGGCAGCGCGCCGGCGCCGAGTGGCTCCACCTCGTCGACCTCGACGCCGCCTTCGGCACCGGCGACAACCGGGCGCTGATCGCCGAGGTCGCCGGAGCCATGGACATCAAGGTCGAGCTGTCCGGCGGCATCCGCGACGACGCCTCCCTCGAGGCCGCCCTCGCCACCGGCTGCCGCCGCGTGAACCTGGGCACCGCGGCGCTGGAGACCCCCGAGTGGGTCGCCAAGGTCATCGCCGAGCACGGCGACAAGATCGCCGTCGGTCTGGACGTCCGCGGCACGACGCTGCGCGGCCGTGGCTGGACCCGCGACGGAGGCGACCTCTACGAGACCCTCGCCCGCCTGGACTCCGAGGGCTGCGCCCGTTACGTCGTCACCGACATCGCCAAGGACGGCACCCTCCAGGGCCCCAACCTGGAGCTGCTGAAGAACGTCTGCGCGGCGACCGACAAGCCGGTCGTCGCCTCCGGCGGCGTCTCCTCGCTCGACGACCTGCGGGCCATCGCCTCCCTGGTCCCCGACGGCGTCGAGGGCGCCATCGTCGGCAAGGCGCTGTACGCCAAGGCCTTCACCCTGGAAGAGGCCCTCGCGGCGGTGTCCGCATGACCGCAGGTCCTCCTTCCGGCTCCGGGCCGGTGCGCCGGGTCGGCTCCGGCGGCCCCTGGGAAGAGGCCTTCGGCTACTCCCGTGCCGTCGAACTGCCGAACGGCCTCGTCCTGGTCTCCGGCTGCACGTCGGTCCGCGACGGCGAGATAGCCGCGGGCAGCCCGTACGAGCAGACGGTCACCGCGTTCGGCGTGGCGATCGACGCGCTGAAGCAACTCGGGCTCGGCGCGGGTGACGTCGTACGCACCCGCATGTACATCACGCACGCCCGCGATGTCGAAGACATCGGGCGCGCCCACAAGGAGATCTTCGGCGAGGTCCGGCCGGCCGCGTCGATGCTCGTGGTCTCCGGCTTCGTCGACCCCTCGCTGGTCGTCGAGGTCGAGGTCGAGGCGTACCGGCCGACCGGAACCGATGGAGGAGCCGCATGACCCTCGCGGTACGGGTGATCCCCTGCCTGGACGTCGACAACGGCCGGGTGGTCAAGGGCGTCAACTTCCAGAACCTGCGTGACGCGGGCGACCCCGTCGAGATGGCGAAGCTGTACGACGCCGAGGGCGCCGACGAGTTGACCTTCCTCGACATCACCGCCTCTTCCGGTAACCGGGAGACCACCTACGACGTGGTGCGCCGCACCGCGGAGCAGGTGTTCATCCCGCTCACCGTCGGCGGCGGCGTGCGCAGTGCGGAGGACGTCGACAAGCTGCTGCGGGCAGGCGCCGACAAGGTCGGCGTCAACACGGCGGCGATCGCGCGGCCGGAGCTGATCCGCGAGATCGCCGAGCGGTTCGGCCGCCAGGTGCTGGTGCTCTCCGTCGACGCCCGGCGCACCGCGGACGGCACGTTCGAGGTGACGACGCACGGTGGCCGCAAGGGCACCGGCATCGACGCCGTCGAATGGGCGCACCAGGCAGCCGAGTTGGGTGCCGGGGAGATCCTGCTCAACTCCATGGACGCCGACGGCACAAAGGACGGCTACGACACCGAGATGATCGCCGCAGTGCGCAGGCACGTCACGGTCCCGGTGATCGCCTCCGGCGGAGCTGGCCGGCTCGCCGACTTCCCGCCGGCGATCGACGCGGGCGCGGACGCGGTGCTCGCCGCGTCCGTGTTCCACTTCGGCGATCTGCGGATCTCTCAGGTGAAGGACTCGCTGCGCGAGGCGGGCCACCCGGTCCGCTGAGACGCTGCGGCCCGAAGGGGCCGGCAGGACATCACGTCCTGCCGGCCCCTTCGTCTGTGTGCCGGGCCCGCCGCGGCGGCCCCGGTCCGCGAGGAGACCGGTGAACTTGCCGATGCCCTACCGGGGTCCGGGCCCCGACGGTGGTACCGCCATCAACACGGCGGTACGCGACCGGCACGGCGGACTCCTGGTGACGACGGGTCAGGTCCTGCGGCGCGTAACCGCCTCGACCCGAGAGGACCCTCCTCGTGCACCTCACCCCCACGAGCCGCACCCGCCGCCGTTCCCTGCCGGGAGCGGCGGCCGCAGCGGCGGCAGCCCTGTGCGCCACCCTCCTGCCCGGCACGCAGGCCCAGGCCGCCGACAACCCGTACGAGCGCGGTCCCGCTCCGACCGTCGCCTCCATCGAGGCCTCGCGCGGCCCGTACCCGGTCTCCGAGACGTCCGTCTCCTCGCTGGCCGTCACGGGCTTCGGCGGCGGCACGATCTACTACCCGACGTCCACCGCGGACGGCACGTTCGGGGCCGTCGCCATCTCGCCCGGCTTCACCGCCTACGAGTCGTCCATCGCGTGGCTCGGCCCGCGGCTCGCCTCCCAGGGCTTCGTGGTCTTCACCATCGACACCAACACCATCTACGACCAGCCCGACAGCCGGGGCGACCAACTCCTCGCCGCGCTCGACTACCTGACCCAGCGCAGTTCGGTCCGTGGCCGGATCGACGGCACCCGGCTCGGGGTCATGGGCCACTCCATGGGCGGCGGCGGCACGCTCGAGGCCGCCAAGACCCGTCCCTCGCTGCAGGCGGCGATCCCGCTGACCGGCTGGAACACGGACAAGACCTGGCCCGAACTGCGCACCCCCACCATGGTGATCGGCGCCGACGGTGACACCGTCGCCTCCGTCTCCTCGCACTCGGAGCCGTTCTACCAGTCGCTGCCGGCGTCGCTCGACAAGGCGTACCTGGAGCTCAACAACGCCAACCACTTCACCCCGAACAGCAGCAACACCACGATCGCCAAGTACAGCATTTCGTGGTTGAAGCGGTTCATCGACAACGACACCCGGTACGAGCAGTTCCTCTGCCCGCTGCCGCGGCCCGGCCTGACCATCGAGGAGTACCGGGGCAACTGCCCGCACACCTCCTGACCATCGGGAGCCGGCTCCCGTCCGGAGCCGGCTCCACCCGGACGACATGACGCTGCCGGTGGCGGACCCGGCCACCGGCAACGTGCTGTACGGGCGCACAGCCCGGAGCGGCTCACGATGGGACAGCGCCCAGTGCGGCGGGCCACGGCGACGAAGCGCGGACCGAACCCTTCCGGAGGGTAGTTACGCGGGAGTAAGTTGCCGGGCGTGAATCCATCGACGACCGTGCACAGTCCCCGTCGGCTGTACGGCCGAAGCGGTGAACTCGCCCTCCTCGACGAACAGTCGGCCCGCCTGCGCGACGGCCGCGGCAGCACCCTCGTGATCACCGGGCCGCCCGGCCTCGGCCGCAGCGCCCTCGCGCGGCACGCCGTCGGCAGCCGGCACGAGGAGACGGTGCTCCACACACGGGCCGCCCCCGCCGAAGCCCTGTTGCCGTACAGCGGACTCCACGCCCTGCTCTGCTCGGCGCCCGCACCCCTGCCCGGACCGGTCGACGACGTGACCCGCGCCGGCACAGCGCCCACCGCGCTGCTGGAGCTGCTCAGGACCCTCGGCTCCCGTGGCCCGCTGCTGCTCTGCGTCGACGACGCCCACGCCTGGGACCGTGACTCGCGCATCGCGCTCGGCTTCGCCGCCCGCCGCCTCGCCCCGGGCGACCGCGCCGCCGTCCTGCTCACCGCGACCGACGATCCGGGCGGCGGGGACGCCTTCACCGGACTGCCCCGGCTGCGGCTCGGACCGCTCGACGACACGGCCGTCGGCGCGCTGATCGACCGGCTGACGGAAGGCCGGGCCGACGCGCTCGTACGGGACGAGCTGCGTCGGGAGGCAGCGGGCAACCCGGGGCTGCTGACGGCGCTCACCGCGCGGCTCACGCCCGACCAGCTCGCCGGCCATGCCCCGCTGCCGCACCCCCTCCCCGGCGCGGAGCGCGTCCTGGATGCGTACGCCGCCCGAGCCGAGGCACTGCCTGCGGACACCCGGCTCCTGCTGCTCCTTGCCGCGGCGGCGGAGGAGCACGAACCGGAAGGCGCCGGCGCCGACGCCGCCCTGCTGCTGCGGGCGGCCCGGCTGGCGGGAGTCGACCCCGACCGCCTGCTGCCCGCCGAGCGCGCGGGCGCACTCCACAGCGACGGCACACGGGTCCGCTTCACGCATCCGCTGCTGCGCACCGCCGTACTGCGCCGCGCGCCGCTGCCGCGCCGGAGGGCCGCGCACCGGCTGCTGGCCGCCGCCCTCGAGGGGCCGCACCTCACCCTGCCGCGCCTGGTCCAACGGGCCTGCGCGGCAGGCGGATACGACCCGTTCCTCGCCGACGCGCTGGCGGGAGCGGCCACCGCTCCCCGGCCGCACACCGACCGGGCCACGGCCCTCGCGCGGGCCGCGGAACTCACGGCCGACGAGACCCTGCGGGGCACGCGGTTCTCGGCGGCGGCCGAGCACGCCTGGCTGGACGGCGAGCCCGGCCGCGCCCGCGGGCTGCTGGCCCGGGTCCGTGCCGTACCCGCTTCCGGCCGGGCCCACCATGTACGCGGGCTGATCGCCCTGTGCGACGGCCCGGTGGCCGACGCCCGCGAGTCTTTGCTCGCCGCTGCCGCACTCCTCGCCGCCGACGACGCCGACCGCTCGACCGCCGCCCTGCTCGCCGCCGCCGACGCCGCCTGGGCCATGGGCGACCCCCACGGCTACGCGGACGCGCTTGCCCGGGTCCGGGCGGTGGTGGCGGAAGCGCCCGCCCCCGCCGGTTTCCCGCGTTCCGCTGCGGCCCCGGGCACGGAGCGGGGCGGTCGGCCGCGCTCCGCGGACGCGCCGGACGTGGCCGGTTCCCCGTGCGCCGGGCGAGGCGGCCCGGACGGCAGGGAGGCGCTCGGCAGGTATGTCGCGGGCATGCTGGCCGTGTTCGCGGGGCGGACCGGTGCCGGCCACACGCTGCTGCGGGAATGCGTCGAGGCGTCAGTGCGCGCCGAGGACCCGGCCGTACTGCTCAGGTCGGCCGCCGCCGCGCTCGTCGTCGGGGACGTGGACGCCGCCTGCCGGGCGGGCGCCAGGGCGCTGGCCGCCGTACGGGTCCACGGGCCCCGGGTGCTGCTGCCCCCGGCACTGGAGCACCTCGCCTACGGCGAACTGCGCGCCGGCCGGCACGCGCGGGCCAAGGTCCACGCCCTCGAGGGCCTGCGCGCCGCCCGTGAGCTCGGCCGCCGCAACAGCGCCGCCCATCTGCACGCCGTCCTCGCCCTGACCGCGTCCCTGGAGGGCGACGCCGAGGCCTCCGCCGAGCACGCCGCGGCCGCCGGTTCCACCGCCGCCGCGCACGGGCTGGCCCAGGCCGCGAGCCTCGCGGTGTGGGCGGTGGCCCGGACGGACCTCGCGGCGGGCCGGTGCGCGGAGGCCGCCGCTCGGCTGCGTCCCCTCGTCGTACCCGGCCCCCGACGCGGCCACTTCGCGGTCATGATGCTCGCCGTGCCGTGCTTCGTGGAGGCGGCCGTCCTCGCGGGCCGCACGGACGGGACGGCCGTCGCCGTGGAGGAGTTCGGGGCGTGGGCGGCGAGCACCGCCGACCCGCTCGCACCCGCCCAGCTCGCCCGCTGCCGGGCCCTCGTCGCCCCGCCGGAGGAGGCCGCCGCCCGCTACGAGGAGGCGCTCGCCCACCACGAGCGGGCCGGCGGAGACTTCGAGCGGGCCCGCACCCTGCTGCTGTACGGGCAGTGGCTGCGCCGCCGGCGCAGGACACGGGAGGCGCGCGGCCCGCTTCGGGACGCCCTCGTCGCGTTCGAGCGCTGCGGGGCGCGGGGCTGGGCCGAACGTGCCGGCGGTGAGCTGCGGGCGGCCGGTGAGGCGGTGGCCGGTGACTCCGGGAGCGGCCCGCTGGACCGGCTCACGCCGCAGCAGCGGCGCATCGCCCACCATGTCGCGGAAGGTGCGACGAACCGGGAGGTGGCCCTGCGGCTGTCGGTCAGCACCAGGACCGTCGATCACCATCTGCGGAACGTGTTCGCGCTGCTCGGAGTGCGTTCGAGGACCGAACTGGCACGTCTGCTGGAGCGCTCCGGCGCCTGACGCCGACCGCCCGCGTTGCTGGACCGTGATGAGAACTATGCCGCAAACCCCTGGGTACCGACTGGGCGGTATGCCATTCTGCGAGCGTCAGGTAGATCCGGTGCGGTCGTGTCCCACGCCGCGCGCCGGAGCGAGCCGACTCCTGGTGGAGGCCGCCCATGTCGAATCTCGTACGTTCGCGCGTCAGGGCGGTTCCCGCGCCCCACGCTGTTCTGCCCCGCTCCCGCTCCCTGCTGGACGCCGAGGCGATCGCCGTACTGCACCGTGCCGCCCAGGTACTTCTGGACGACGTGGCCGGCCTGACCACCACCCTCGTCAGCGAGCTGCGCGAGCAGGAACCCGCCTACCGGGCGGCGATCGAAGCCGACACGACAGAGGTGTGGCAGGAGGTGTACCAGTCACTGCGCCACAACATCGCCTCCCTGATTCGCCCCCGCGAGAGCCGCGACATCGCCAGGCGCACCTCGCGCTCCATCGGCGCCGCACGCGCCGAACAGAACGTGCCGCTCGACGCCGTGCTGCACGCGTTCCGGCTCGGCGGGGCGATGGTGTGGCAGGGACTGGTGGACGAGACCGCGCGCCGCCACCCGGAGGACATCCGGCTGCTCGTCCATGTCGCAGCGGACGTCTGGAACTTCGTCGACGAGCACTGCGCCCTCGTCACGGAGGCCTACCGCCAGACCGAACGCCGGATGGCATGGCGGCGCGAGAACCGTCTGCGGCTGATGACGGCGGCGCTGCTCGACGGCACTGCCCGGATCACCGACCTGCCCGACGCGTCGGCGATGCTCGAACTGCCGGAGGACGGCCGCTTCGTCGTGATCGCGGCCGCCTCCGCCCATCCGCACGCGCCCGGCCCGCTGGTCACCCTGCCGTCCGGCACTCCCGTGGTGTGGCATTCCACCCCGGAGGCCGAACTGGGGATCGTGCACCTGGTGGACGGCGCCGCGTCCCATCCCCGCCGCTGCGACGAGGACGGCGGCCACGAAGACGGCCCCGGCGACGGCACCGCCCACCAAGGGCCGACCGACCCGGCCGCCCTCGCCGCAGGGCTGAGCGCCGCCCCCGGAGTCCGGGTGGGGATCGGTTCCGCCGTCACCGGTCTCGCCGCCCTCGGCAAGGGGCGAAGACTCGCCGGAACCGCACTGCGGGCCTGCCCCCGCACCGGCGGTGTCGTCCTCCTCGACGACCACCTGCCGGCCGCGGTCGTCGTCTCCTCCCCGGACCTCGGCAGGGCGCTCGCGGAGCGCGTACTGGGGCCGCTGTACGCGATCGAGCCTGCCGACCGCGACCTGCTCGTCGACACGCTCACCGCCTGGCTCGACGCCGAGGGCTCCGCGCAGCGGGCGGCGACGCGCTTGTACTGCCACCGCAACACGGTCCTCAACCGGCTCCGCCGCTTCGAACAGCTCACCGGCCGCTCGCTGTCCCGGCCGTCCGACGTCGTCGAGGTCTCCCTCGCCCTCACCGCCCGCCGGCTGCTGGAGAGCCAGGGGTAGCCGTGGTGTGACGCCGCACACCCCGGGGTGCCCGTGCCTGTGCGCGGGCACCGATGCCGGACCGGCCGCTGTACGCGGTAATGGATGCCTGTTGATGTATCCGGCATGTCATCTGATATCCACCTGGTCGGGCCCGCCGCGTCGGGTGCCGGGTTCGAGGGCCGTTCTCTCGCCCTCGTCGTCTTCCTCGCGTTCGTCACGGTCTCGCTCCTGCTGTGCGGCCTGGCCGCCGCCGACCAGGACGACCCGGAGCACTTCTACGCCGGCGGTGCCACGCTCGGCCCGGTCGGCGGAGGGCTCGCCGTCGCAGGGGACTACGTCTCCGCCGCGACCCTGCTCAGTACCACCGGCTCCGTCGCCCTCGTCGGGGCGGACGGCATCCTCTTCGCCATGGCGACCGTCGCCTCGCTGGTCCTGGTGATGCTGGTGCTGGCGAAGCCGCTGCGCGGCGGCGGAATCTACACGCTCGGCGACTTCCTCACCGAGCGGCTCGCCGACCGCTCCGTTCGCGTGCCCCTCGGGATCGCGGCGATCGTCGTCCTGTTCCCGCTGCTCGTGGTCCAGCTCGCCGTCGCGGGCAAGATCATGACGTCCATGTTCGGCCTCCCGTCCGGTGCCCTCACCGGATGCACCGTCGCCAGCGGCGCCCTGATGATCTGTTACTCGGCCTTCGGCGGGATGCGCGGCACCGGCTACATCCAGATCCTCAAGACGGTTGTCGTCGTCGCCGTGGTCGTAATGCTCGCCGGCATCGTTCTGGGCCGCTTCGGCTGGTCGCCCCTTTCGCTCTTCGACGCCGCCCGGCAGGGCAGCCGGGGCGGCTCGTACGCCCTGCCGGGACTGCAGTTCGGGCGCGGCTTCGCCGGCTGGCTCGATCTCACCGGCTTCCTGCTCACGCTCGTCCTCGGCGCCGCCTGCATGCCCCACATCACGATGCGCCTGCACCCCCTGCGCGGCACGCGCAGCGCCCGCCGCGCCGCCGCCTGGGCCGTCGGGCCGGTCGCCGTGCTGTGCACCGGTGTCATCATCGTAGGCCTCGGCGCTGCCGCCCTCGTCGGCCACAAGAACATCGTCGCCGCCGACCCGGGAGGCAACTCGGCACTGCTCATGGTCACCACCGCACTCGACCCCGAGTCCGGCGGTCCCCGGCACAGCCTGCTGTTCGCCGTGGTCGCCTGCGCCGTGTTCATCACCACCCTGTCCACGGTCGCCGGGATCACCCTCGCCGCGGCGTCGGCCTTCACACGTGACCTCGCCGGGCCGACGGGCGTGGGCGGCCGCGGGCGCCGTTCGATGGCCGGGGAGGTGCGGCTGGCGCGCTGGGCGGTCGCCGTCGTCGGAGCTCTGGCCGTGTTCGTCGCGACGCAGACGATCGGACGAAATCCGCAAGTGCTGCTCTCGTTCGCGTTCGCCGGGGCCGCGTCCGTACTGCCGCCCGTGCTGCTGTTCGCGATCTTCCGCCGCCACTTCACGGCGGGCGGCGTGCGCTGGGCGGTGTACGGGACGCTGCCGCTGGTCGCCTTGCTGATGGCCTGGTCACCGGCGGCGTCGGGCACACCGACCTCACTCTTCCCCGACCGGGACTTCCACTGGTTCCCGCTCCACACACCGGGGCTGGTCACCATCCCGGCCGGCTTCCTGCTGGCGCTGGCCGGCTCGGGACTCCTCCGGCGCCGCCCCGCGCCGCCGGCCATGCCCCCGGCCGTGGCCCCTGAACCGCAGGACGCGTACGCCGAGTGGGTCCGGGGCCGCTGAGGCACGGGAGCAGGCCGCACTAGAACCCGAGTGCGGTCCCGCCCAGCCGGGTGATCGCGTCCTTGTCCCCGTCCAGTTCCACCCGCGCCGCGTCCTGCCGCCCGAACGCGAACAGCGTCAACTCGCTCGCCTCGCCGGTCACCGTCACCACGGGCGTGCCCTTGTGCGCCACCACCGTCTGGCCGTTCGACCTGCGCAGCACCAGACCGACCGGCGACTTCCGGCCCAGCAGCCGGGCGCCCTTCTCGAGCCGCGCCCACAGGGCGTTCTCGAAGACCCGGTCCAGCTCGCGCGGGGTCCACTCCGGCTGCGCCCGGCGCACGTCCTCCGCGTGTACGAAGAACTCCACCGTGTTCGCGGCCTCGTCGATCTGCTTGATCCCGTACAGGGACATCCGCGGCGGCCCCGTACGGATCAGGTGCACCAGCTCCTCGTACGGCTTGGCGGCGAACTCGGCCTGGATCCGGTCCGCCCGCTCCTTGAGGGCGCTGAGCAGTATCCCGCCCGCCGCGTCGGGCCTCCGCTCCCGCATCACCACATGGGCCGCGAGGTCCCTGGTGCGCCAGCCGTCGCACAGGGTCGGCGCGTCCGGGCCGGACGCCTCCAACAGGTCTGCGAACAGGAGTCGTTCACGCTTGGCATGGGTCGACATGCCCGCCAGCGTACGGCGGGGAACCGGGTCCGCCCAGTGGACTCACCGCCGGGGACCGCGTTCGGCACGGCACAATGGCCCGTATGACCAGCAGTGTCCCCGAAAGCAGTCTCGCCCCGGCCATCGCCGCCCGCCTCAAGCGGAGCCCGGACGGCCTGATTCCCGCCATCGCCCAGCAGTACGACACCGGAGAGGTGCTGATGCTCGGGTGGATGGACGACGAGGCCCTGCACCGCACCCTGACCAGCGGCCGCTGCACCTACTGGTCCCGCAGCCGCCAGGAGTACTGGGTCAAGGGCGACACCTCCGGGCACTTCCAGCACGTCAGGTCGGTGGCCCTCGACTGCGACGCCGACACCGTCCTCGTCAAGGTCGACCAGGTCGGCGCCGCCTGCCACACCGGGGCCCGCACCTGTTTCGACGCCGACGTACTCCTGGACAAGTAGGGTCTGGCGCCATGGATCTCGAGACGTTCCGCAAGCTCGCCGCCGACCGCCGCGTCATCCCGGTGAGCCGCCGGCTGCTCGCGGACGGCGACACGCCCGTCGGCCTCTACCGCAAGCTCGCCGCGGAGCGCCCCGGCACCTTCCTGCTGGAGTCGGCCGAGAACGGCCGCACAGCCCAGCTGTGGTCCCGCTACTCCTTCATCGGGGTGCGTTCCGACGCCACGCTGACCGTCCGCGACGACCAGGCGCACTGGCTGGGCAACGCGCCGGTCGGCGTCCCCACGGACGGGGACCCGCTGCACGCGCTGCGCGAGACCGTGGAGACCCTGCACACCCCGCGTGATCTCGCGTCCGGCATGCCGCCCTTCACCGGCGGCATGGTCGGCTACCTCGGGTACGACATCGTGCGCCGGCTGGAGAAGATCGGCCCCGGCGAGCGCGACGACCTGAAGCTGCCCGAGCTGACCATGCTCCTCACGTCCGACCTCGCGGTCCTCGACCACTGGGACGGCACGGTCCTGCTGATCGCCAACGCGATCAACCACAACGACCTCGAAACCGGCGTCGACGAGGCCCATGCCGACGCGGTCGCCCGCCTCGACGCCATGCAGGCCGACCTCGCCCGGCCGCTGGCCTCCCCGCCCACCGCGCTGCCCACCTCGGAGCTGCCCGAGTTCTCCGCGCTGTGGGGCGGCCCCGACTACCAGGCCGCCGTCGAGGACGTCAAAGAGCGCATCCGGGCCGGCGAGGCCTTCCAGGTGGTGCCCTCGCAGCGGTTCGAGACCCCGTGCACGGCGAGCGCGCTCGACGTGTACCGCGTCCTGCGGGCCACCAACCCCTCGCCGTACATGTACCTCTTCCGCTTCGAGGGTTTCGACGTCGTCGGCTCCAGCCCCGAAGCCCTCGTCAAGGTCGAGGACGGGCACGCCATGGTCCATCCGATCGCCGGCACCCGGCCCCGCGGCGCCACGCCGCAGGAGGACAACGACCTGGCGGACGAGCTGTTGGCCGACCCCAAGGAGCGCGCCGAGCACCTGATGCTCGTCGACCTCGGCCGCAACGACCTGGGCCGTGTCTGCGAACCGGGCAGCGTCGAGGTCGTCGACTTCATGTCGATCGAGCGGTACTCCCACGTCATGCACATCGTCTCCACCGTCACGGGCAAGGTGGCCGAGGGCCGCACCGCCTTCGACGTGCTCACCGCATGCTTCCCGGCCGGCACCCTCTCCGGGGCGCCCAAGCCCCGGGCCATGCAGATCATCGACGAGCTCGAGCCGTCGCGCCGCGGCCTGTACGGCGGCTGCGTCGGCTACCTGGACTTCGCCGGCGACTCCGACACCGCCATCGCCATCCGTACCGCCCTGTTGCGCGACGGCACGGCGTACGTGCAGGCCGGTGCGGGTGTGGTGGCGGACTCCGACCCGGTCGCCGAGGACACGGAGTGCCGCAACAAGGCGGCCGCGGTGCTGCGGGCCGTGCACACGGCCAACCGCCTGAACGACCCGGCGAGCGGTAAGGGATAGTGGGGCACGTGAGTGCTGTACCCGTACCCCAGCCCCGAGCCGCAGCCGCGACGCCCGCCACAAGCAGCCGCCGCAGCCTGGCCGCTGCCCTGTTCCTCGGCGCCGTCGGCGCGACCGTCGTTCTGCTCGCCGCCGGCCGGATCTGGGCCGAGGGCAGCGCGTCCGTCGGCGGCGGAACCGTCTCCCTCGACGTCAAGGGCTCCGACGTCACCGGCGTCCCCACGGCACTCGCGATCGTCGGACTGGCCGCACTGGTCGCGGTCTTCGCCGTGCGCCGTGCCGGCCGGCTGCTCGTCGCCGCGCTGCTCGCCCTGAGCGGCGCCGGCGCCGCGACGGCCGCACTCCTCGGCGCGTCCGACACCGGAGCGCTCGACGAGAAGGCCGCCCGTACCACCGGCGACGCCGCCTCCACCGTAGAAGCCCTCTCCCACACGGTCTGGCCCTACGTCACTGCGGCGGGCGGTGCGCTGATCCTGCTCGCGGGACTGCTCGCCCTCCGCCACGGCCGTCGGTGGCCGTCCATGTCCGGCCGCTACGAGCGCGACGGCAGCCCGCGCGCCCGCCAGGAGCGCCCGGCCGACCCCGACCGTCCCGAGGACCTCTGGAAGGCTCTGGACCGGGGCGAGGATCCGACGCGCGAAGGGTGACCCCCGCGCCGCGCCCGCCTTGGCGTACGTGACAATGAAGGACGAGCGTCCGGCTCAGCACGAGCACCGGCGCACGAATCGCATCGGAAACGAGGAGCAACACATGGCGGGCAGCAGCCACGGACACGGACACACCCCGGCCGCCTGGACCGGCGTCATCATCGCCTTCATCGGCTTCTGTGTCGCAGGCGTCTTCATGGTGGCGAACAGCCCGGTCGGCTTCTGGGCCGGTTCTGCTCTCATCCTGCTCGGCGCGGTCGTCGGCGGCGCGATGAAGATGGCCGGCCTCGGCACGCCCAAGGACCCGGACCACGTGGTGGCGGCCCGTGAGCGCGCTGCGGCGCGGGAGAACGTCGCGGCCTGAGACCTCGCACGCAGATGTCGCACAGCGGCGCAGCCCGGCAAGGCCGGGCTGCGCCGCTGCCGTCGAACGGGGAGAATCACCGCGTGGACCCGACCCCAGCTTCCACCCCGCCCGCCCCGCCGCCGGCCGGCCCCGGCCACCCCGCCACGGCCCCGGCCGCCGACCCCGGCACGACGGGCTCCACGGCGCCGGGGCAGCCCCGGCCGACCGCCGGCCCCGCCCCTCGGACGTGGCCCGTCGGCGCCGTGCCGGCCGTCCCCGGCGGGCCGCCCGCATCGACCGCGCGGCGCGTCGCCGCACCTCTCGCAGTCTTCGCAGGCGTCGCCGCCGCGTTCACGTACGTCGGGACCGTCGACCCGAACGAACCGGGCCACTACCCGGTGTGTCCGCTGCTGCGCTTCACCGGCATCTACTGCCCCGGCTGCGGCGGACTGCGCAGCGCCCACGCCTTCATCCACGGCGACATCGGCACCGCTCTCGGCGCCAACGCCGTCGCCGTGGTGGGCTACGCGGTCTTCGCCGTCGTGTGGGTGATGTGGCTGATTCGCGCCGTACAGGGACGCCCCCTGAGGATCGGCCTCTCCACCGGATGGTGGTGGGTCATGGGCGGCGCGCTGGTGATCTTCAGTGTGGTGCGGAACCTGCCGTTCGGCTCGGCACTGGCTCCGTGAAGTCCCAGGTAGTGGGACAGGCAGTGACCGGATGCGGGCTCAGGGCCCTCCTGCGGATACCATCGACATGGCTGATCCTGATCCATCAACACCGTCCCGGAAGGGGGCCGCTCGCGTGAGTGTGCTCGACGAGATCATCGAAGGTGTGCGCGCCGACCTGGCAGAGCGGCAGGCGCGTGTCAGCCTCGACGAGCTCAAGGAGCGCGCCGCCAAGGCTCCTGCGGCCAAGGACGGCGTCGCCGCGCTGCGCGGTGAGGGCGTCAAGGTGATCTGCGAGGTCAAGCGCTCCAGCCCCTCGAAGGGCGCGCTCGCCGCGATCGCCGACCCCGCCGGACTCGCCGCCGACTACGAGGCGGGCGGCGCGGCCGTCATCTCCGTGCTCACCGAGGAGCGCCGCTTCGGCGGATCGCTCGCCGACCTCGAGGCCGTACGCGCAAAGGTCGACATCCCGGTGCTGCGGAAGGACTTCATCGTCACCGCGTACCAACTGTGGGAGGCGCGCGCCTACGGCGCCGACGTCGTCCTGCTGATCGTCGCCGCGCTGGACCAGGAGGCACTGGTCTCGCTGATCGAGCGTGCTGAATCGATCGGCCTCACCCCGCTGGTCGAGGTCCACGACGAGGACGAGGCCGAGCGGGCCGTCGACGCCGGAGCGAAGATCATCGGCGTGAACGCGCGCGACCTCAAGACCCTCAAGGTCGACCGCTCCACCTTCGAGCGGGTCGCCCCGGAGATCCCGGCGCACATCATCAAGATCGCCGAGTCGGGTGTGCGGGGTCCGCACGACCTGATCGCCTACGCCAACGCCGGCGCCGATGCCGTGCTCGTCGGCGAGTCCCTGGTGACCGGCCGTGACCCGAGGGCCGCGGTCGCCGATCTGGTGGCCGCGGGCGCGCACCCCGCGCTGCGGCACGGCAGGAGCTGACCCGGCCGTGACCGTCGCCGTCGCTCGCACCCGAGCCCGCCGGATCGCGGGGCCCCGCCCCGCGCTCGTCGGCGTGCCCGCGGCGTGCGCCGGCAGGACGGTGGCCACCGCCGGCGGCGGCGCGCCCCGTGACCCCTACGCCCGCCTCGCCCGAGGCTGCCGCCCCCGCGGCTGCCGGGCGCCGGCACGGCGGGTGCACGGGCGGCGGGTGCGGTACGTGATCGGTGACGAGCCGGGCCAGGTCAACGGGATGCGATGGCGCGGGGCTGTGGCGCGGGACGGCCGCTAGGCCGTCCCTTCGGGCGGATTTCTCTCTCCTCCCCGCCCCTTCCCGAACCGGGGCAAGCCCCGGACCCTGGACCCCGTACCGCGCTCCGCGCGGTGTCCTCAAGCTCCCCCTACGGCCTGGCGGCCGTGGGAGGTGCCCCCGGGCGGGCTGGATTTCGCTCCGCGAAATCAGCCTCGCCGCAATCGAGGCGGGGGAGTCCGAAGGTGGAGCCTTTGAAGCACCGCGCGGATCGCGGTACGTGTCAGGGCCGAGCCCGGTTGCGGGAAGTGGGCCCCAGGGCCGCCAAGCCGTAGGGGGAGGGCAGGGGGAAGCCCGCAGGCGCCACCTGCGTCGTTCACTTCTTCCGTCACGACAAGGAGCGCGTCGCCATGTCCAGCGACTACTTCATCCCCGACCCGGAGGGTCAAGTCCCCAACAACGAGGGCTACTTCGGTGCCTTCGGCGGCAAGTTCATCCCGGAGGCGCTCGTCGCCGCCGTGGACGAGGTCGCCGTCGAGTACGAGAAGGCCAAGTCCGACCCGGCCTTCGCGGCCGAGCTGAACGGCCTGATGGTCGACTACACGGGCCGCCCGAGCGCCCTCACCGAGGTGACCCGGTTCGCCGAGCACGCCGGCGGCGCCCGCGTGTTCCTCAAGCGCGAGGACCTCAACCACACCGGCTCGCACAAGATCAACAACGTGCTGGGGCAGGCCCTGCTCACCAAGCGGATGGGCAAGACGCGCGTCATCGCGGAGACGGGCGCCGGTCAGCACGGCGTGGCGACCGCCACCGCCTGCGCGCTCTTCGGACTCGAGTGCACCATCTACATGGGCGAGATCGACACCCTGCGCCAGGCGCTGAACGTCGCCCGGATGCGGATGCTCGGCGCCGAGGTAGTCGCCGTGAAGTCCGGCAGCCGCACCCTGAAGGACGCCATCAACGAGGCGTTCCGCGACTGGGTCGCCAACGTGGACCGCACGCACTACCTCTTCGGCACGGTCGCCGGCCCCCACCCCTTCCCCGCCATGGTGCGCGACTTCCACCGCGTCATCGGCGTGGAGGCCAGGCGGCAGATCCTGGAGCGGGCAGGGCGCCTCCCCGACGCCGCCGTCGCCTGCGTCGGCGGCGGGTCGAACGCCATCGGCCTGTTCCACGCCTTCATCCCGGACGCGGGCGTCCGGCTGGTCGGTTGCGAGCCCGCCGGCCACGGCATCGAGACCGGGGAGCACGCGGCGACCCTGACGGCGGGCGAGCCCGGCATCCTGCACGGCTCCCGTTCCTACGTCCTCCAGGACGACGAGGGCCAGATCACCGAGCCGTACTCGATCTCGGCCGGCCTGGACTACCCGGGCATCGGCCCCGAGCACTCGTACCTGAAGGACTCGGGTCGGGGCGAGTACCGTGCGGTCACCGACGACGCGGCGATGCAGGCGCTGCGACTGCTGTCCCGCACAGAAGGCATCATCCCGGCCATCGAGTCGGCGCACGCCCTGGCCGGCGCGCTGGAGGTCGGGCGCGAGCTCGGCAAGGACGGGCTGATCCTCGTCAACCTCTCCGGCCGTGGTGACAAGGACATGGACACCGCCGCCCGTTACTTCGGTCTGTACGACACCGACGCCCAGGTCGAGGCCGATGCATCGGCCGACAACGGCGCCGCAGAGATCCAGGGGGACGCCAAGTGAGCGGGAACATCCAGCTGCTGAACGACACACTCGCCGCGGCGAAGAGCGAGGACCGCGCAGCGCTCATCGCCTACCTCCCCGCCGGGTTCCCGACCGTCGACGTCGGCATCGAGGCGGTCAAGGCCGCGTTCGACGGCGGCGCCGACGTGGTGGAGGTCGGACTGCCGCACAGCGACCCCGTCCTCGACGGCCCGGTCATCCAGACCGCCGACGACATCGCCCTGCGCGGCGGCGTCAGGATCGCCGACGTGATGCGCACGGTCCGCGAGGCCCACGCCGCCACCGGCAAGCCGGTCCTCGTGATGACCTACTGGAACCCGATCGACCGCTACGGCGTCGAGCGCTTCACCTCGGAGCTCGCCGAGGCGGGCGGCGCCGGCTGCATCCTTCCCGACCTGCCGGTCGAGGAGGCCGGGCTGTGGAGGGAGCACGCCGAGAAGCACGGCCTCGCCACCGTCTTCGTCGTCGCGCCGAGCAGCAAGGACGCCCGTCTCGCGAAGATCACGGCAGCCGGATCAGGTTTCGTCTACGCGGCGTCGCTGATGGGCGTCACGGGCACCCGCGAGTCCGTCGGCGAGCAGGCGCAGGACCTGGTGCGCCGTACCCGCGCCACGACCGCACTGCCGGTGTGCGTGGGTCTCGGGGTCTCCAACCCGGCGCAGGCCGCGGAGGTCGCGGCGTTCGCCGACGGTGTGATCGTCGGCTCGGCGTTCGTCAAGCGGATGCTCGACGCACCCGACGACAGCGCGTCCGTCGCGGCCGTACGGGAACTGGCGGGCGAACTGGCACGGGGTGTGCGCAGAAAGTCGTAGCTCGTACGAGTGGATCAGGGACCGGGGAGGCGTGCACACGCCTCCCCGGTTCGTTTGCGGAGTGTGAGCGAGAACCAAGAGCGGAAGCGGGGAGCGCGCGAGCGGCTCCAGCAGGAACGGGCGCGGGAGAAGGCACGCGAGAAGCGCCGCAGGACCCTGATCGTGGCCTCGGCCGTGGTGGGCGTGCTCGGGCTGGCCGCCGTGGCCGGCCTGGTGGCAGCCAACAGCGGCAAGGACGACGGGGGCGACACGACGGACGCGGGGCCGCTCCTCGCGCCGAGCGGCGTGCAGGGCGAGGAGCAGCTCGCCATCCCGGTCGGCGCGGCCGACGCCCCGTCCACCCTCACGGTGTGGGAGGACTTCCGGTGCCCGGCCTGCGCCCAGTTCGAGAACGCTCTGCGCGACACGATCCATGAGCTGGAGAAGGCCGGCCAGATCAGGATCGACTATCACCTCGCCACCATCATCGACGGGAACATGGGCGGCAGCGGCTCCCTGCGCGCGGCGAACGCGGCGGCGTGCGCCCAGGACGCCGGGAAGTTCGCCCCGTACCACGACGTGCTGTACATGAACCAGCCGCCCGAGCCGGACGACGCCTTCGCCGACAACGGCAGGCTGATCGAGCTCGCGGGCAAGGTCGAGGGACTGGACACGCCCGCCTTCCGCAGCTGTGTGGAGGAGGGCAAGCACGACGGATGGGTGAAGAAGTCCAACGAGGCTTTCCAGGCCGGCGGCTTCACCGGCACCCCTACCGTGCTCCTCAACGGAGAGTCGATCTTCCCGACGAAGGGGAAGGAGCAGATCTCCGTCGCGAACTTCAAGAAGTGGGTCAACGAGGCCAACAAGAACAAGCCGCCGGGCACCGAGCGGCCGGCGGCGCCGACCGGGGGCGGGAGCGCGAGCCCCGGAGCGTCGTCGTCCTGAGGCCGGACGGGTCTGTGGCGGTTCTCCCGGCCCGGTGGCCGACCTCGACCGGGTGGCGCCCGCGCAGTCGGCGGCCGGCCCCGGAGCCGCGCTCGTGATCATGATGACGACCATGGCCGTGTCCGTTGCCACGGCCGTGTCCTGTTACCCAGAAGTTGCCGGGCGGGTTGCCGTACGTCCCGCCCGGCAGGGTAGCGTCGGTCCTGCCATGGACATCGCCTACATTCCCAGCCCGTCGACCGGAGTGATCCACCTCGGACCGCTTCCGCTGCGAGGCTATGCGTTCTGCATCATCATCGGCGTCTTCGTAGCCGTCTGGTACGGCAACCGGCGCTGGGTCGCCCGGGGCGGCAAGGCCGGAACGGTGGCCGACATCGCTGTCTGGGCCGTGCCGTTCGGCCTGGTCGGGGGTCGGCTCTACCACGTGATCACCGACTACCAGCTGTACTTCAGCGAGGGTGAGAACTGGGTCGACGCCTTCAAGATCTGGGAGGGCGGCCTCGGTATCTGGGGCGCGATCGCGTTCGGCGGGGTCGGCGCGTGGATCGGCTGCCGCCGCCGCGGGATCCCGCTGCCCGCCTGGGCCGATGCCCTCGCGCCCGGTATCGCCTTCGCGCAGGCGATCGGCCGCTGGGGCAACTGGTTCAACCAGGAGCTGTACGGCAGGGAGACCGACCTCCCCTGGGCGCTCAAGATCACCGAGGGCGCGAACCGCGAGGCGGGCCTGTACCACCCGACGTTCCTGTACGAGTCCCTGTGGTGCATCGGCGTGGCGCTGCTGGTCATCTGGGCCGACCGCCGCTTCAAGATGGGCCACGGGCGGGCGTTCGCGCTGTATGTCGCGGCGTACTGCGCCGGCCGCGGCTGGATCGAGTACATGCGCGTCGACGAGGCGCACGACATCCTCGGCGTGCGGCTGAATGTCTGGACCTCCATCGTTGTCTTCCTGCTGGCGGTCACGTACATCGTGATCTCGTCGCGGAAGCGCCCGGGACGCGAGGAGATCGTGGAGCCGGCGGCGGTGGACAAGTCGAAGTCCGACGCGACCGCGGAGGCCCCGTCGTCCGACGGCGAGCCCGGGGACGGCGCCGGCACGGCGAAGTCCGAGACGGAGTCGGAGTCGGCGTCGGATACGACACCGGCATCCGCGGATGCGGCGGAGTCGCCCGGCAAGGCGTGAAGCGGTGGGCGGGGCGGCGCGGGTGCATGGCGCCTGCGCCGGCCCCGCCACCGTGCTTCGCGTGGTGATTCCGGGGCTCTGCCCCGGAATCACCACGCCTCGACAACCGGCGGGGCTCGAGTTGCCGACGGGCTGATTTCGCGAAGCGAGATTCAGCCCGTCCGGCGTTTGAGGACACCCCCGAAGCCCGTACGGGGCCCAGGGCTCGCCCCGGTTTCGGCAAGGGGCGGGGCACGGGACAGGCTCCGCGCAACGGCCACCTCCCCCGCGGCCACGCATCCGCAGCGGCCACCTGCCCTCGGGCCACGCGCCCGCAGCAGCCCACGGGCCGACCTTCCGGCCCCGCCACCCGCTCAGAGCTCCTCGCGGCTCGCCAGCGCCAGCGTCCGGCGGGCCGCCGCCACCACCGCCGCGTCGACGAAGCGGCCGTCCGGCAGGGCCAGTGCCCCCGCGTCCGACGCTGCCGCCTTCACGATGTCCTCGGCCGCTTCGATCTCCTCCTTCGTCGGGCGGAAGGCGCGTTCGATGACGGGGAGCTGGCGTGGGTGGATGGCCGCCCGGCCCAGGAAGCCGAGGGACCTGCCGTGGGAGCAGGACGCGTAGAGGCCGTCGAGGTCGAGAATGTCCGGGAAGACCGACTGTGGCGGCGGCGCGAGCCCCGCGGCCCTCGCGGCCATGACCGTCCGTGTGCGGGGCCAGTCGAGGCCGGCGTCGCCGCGGAGACCGAGGTCGGCGCGGAGATCCGACTCGCCGAGCGCGATGCCGGCGATGGCGTCGTGCGAGGTGGCGATCGCGTACGCGTGTTCCACTGCGAGCGCCGACTCGATGAGCGGGTACAAGGGGAGGCCCGGTGCGCGGGCCGCGATCTGCTGGATGTCAGTGGCGTATGCGACCTTTGGGACACGCAGGGCACTCAGACCCGGCAGTCCGGCGAGTGCCTCGACGTCATGGGGGGAGTTGATGCGGACATGGACAGGGAGCGGCTGGGGGGACGACAGAAGTTCTGCCGTCGCGTCGAGGGCGTACGGCTTGCGGCCCTGGGCGACGGCGTCCTCGAGGTCGACGATGACGATGTCGGCCTCCGAGGCGATGGCCTTGCGAACCACTTCCGGGCGGTCGCCCGGGGCGTAGAGCCAGGTGAGGGGGATGGTCATAGTGCCCCTTGGGTGCGGAGTGCGGTGATGTCGGTGGAGGTCAGGCCGAGTTCCGTGAGGACCTCCTCGGTGTCCGCGCCGTGCGGCCGGCCGGCCCAGCGGATACGGCCGGGGGTCTCCGACAGCCGGAAGATGACGTTCTGCATACGCAGCGTTCCGAGTTCGGGGTCCGGTACGTCCGTGATGGTCCCGAGCGCCTGGTACTGCGGATCCTCCATGACGTCGCTGATGTCGTAGACGGGGGCGACGGCCGCCTCCGCCTTCTCGAACGCGTCGACCACCTCGTCGCGGGTCCGGCGGGCGATCCAGCCGCCGACGGCGTCGTCGAGCTCGCCGGCGTGTTCGGCGCGGCCGGTTCCGGTGGCGAACCACGGCTCGTCGACGAGCTCGGGCCGGCCCACAAGATGCATGACGCGTTCCGCGACGGACTGGGCGGAGGTGGAGACGGCGAGCCAACTGCCGTCCACGGTGCGGTAGATGTTGCGCGGCGCGTTGTTGCGGGAGCGGTTGCCCGTGCGGGGCTGGACATAGCCGAGCTGGTCGTACCAGAGCGCCTGCGGGCCGAGTACGGCCAGGATCGGTTCGATGATCGCCATGTCGACGACCTGGCCGCGGCCGGTGGTGGCGCGGGCGGCGAGTGCGGTCATCACGGCATAGGCGGTGGCGAGGGCGGCGACGGAGTCGGCGAGGCCGAACGGGGGAAGTGTCGGCGGACCTTCCGGTTCGCCGGTGGCGGCGGCGAAGCCGCTCATCGCCTCCGCGAGGGTGCCGAAACCGGGGCGGTGGGAGTACGGGCCGAACTGTCCGAAGCCCGTGACCCGGGCGAGGACCAGCCGTGGGTTGGCCGCGCTCAGTTCGTTCCAGCCGAGCCCCCATTTCTCCAGCGTGCCGGGGCGGAAGTTCTCGACGACCACGTCGGCGGTCGCGGCGAGACGGAGCAGGGTCTCCCGGCCGCCGGGGGCGGACAGGTCGAGGGTGACGTTGCGCTTGTTGCGGCCGAGGACCTTCCACCACAGCCCGACACCGTTCTTGGCCGGGCCGTGGCCGCGTGACGGATCGGGGCGGGTCGGGTGCTCGACCTTGATGACCTCGGCGCCGAAGTCACCGAGCATCGTGGCGCACAGGGGGCCGGCGAAGAGGGTCGCGAGGTCGAGGACCCGCAGGCCCTCCAGCGGAAGGCGAGCCTCCGGCGGACGGTGGCCTTCCGGGAGATGGTGACCCTCCAGAGGAAGGGGATTCAAGGGAAGGGGGTTCGGGGGGAGGGGAGACGACGCAGGGCTCATGAGGCGGCGTCGATCTCGGAGCGGTACGGCATGGAAGAGGACGCTCCCGGGCGCTGGACGGACAGGGCGGCTGCCGCGCATGCCCAGGCCAGGCACTGCCTGATCGGCTTCTTCTCACCGAGGGCCACGGCCAGGGCACCGACGAAGGTGTCGCCCGCCGCGGTGGTGTCCACGGCGTGCACGGCGGGTGCGGGGACGCTGATCGGCTCGGTGCCCCGGGCCGCGTACAGACAGCCTGCGGACCCCAGGGTGATGACCACCTCCGGGACCTGGCGCAGCAGTTCCTGAGCAGCGGAGCGGTGGTCGGCGATGCCGGTGAGGGTGGCCGCCTCGTGCTCGTTGGGCACCAGCAGATCGGTGGCGGCGAGGAGTTCGGGCGGCAGCGGCTGGGCGGGGGCGGGGGTGAGGACCGTCCGCACCCCGTGGCGGCGGGCTGCCTCTGCACCGTCGAGGACGGCGCTGAGGGGGAGTTCGAGCTGGAGCAGCAGGGTGTCCGCGGTGGCGATGAGGGCTTCCTCGCCGGGAGCGAGGGCGGTGACGGTGCCGTTGGCGCCCGGGATGACGACGATGGCGTTGCCGCCCTCGTCGTCGACGACGATGTGGGCGGTGCCGGAGGGGCATTCGGAGGTCCGGAGCAGGTCGATGTCGACACCGCTGGATTCGAGGGTGTGCCGCAGTTGGGGGCCGAACGCGTCGGAGCCGACCGCGCCGATCATCGCGACATCGCCGCCGGCGCGTGCCGCAGCGACGGCCTGGTTGGCGCCCTTGCCGCCGGGGACCGTGCGGAACTCGCGCCCCGTGACGGTCTCCCCGCGTTTCGGCGCGTGCGCCACGAAGGCGACGAGGTCCATGTTGGTGCTGCCGAGCACCACGATGCCTGTCATGGGCGGAGTGCCTCCTTGAGCGTGAGGTGGGCGAGCGTGTCGAAGCCGACGCCGTCGAACCCGGTGACGGAGGTGGCGAGCCGGTTCTTCAGCGGGGCGGTCCACCGCTCGGGCAGGGCGTCCGGCCGCCCCGCCAGCAGGCCCGCGAGCGATCCGGCCGTCGCACCGTTCGAGTCGGTGTCGAGCCCGCCGGACACGGCGCGGCAGATGGAACCGGTGAAGTCACCGTCGGCATGGGTGAGTGCGGCGACGAGCAGCGCGGCGTTGGGCAGCACATGCACCCAGTGGTAGGCCCCGTACTCGGCGTGGACGCTGTCGACGGCGTCGGCGAAGTCGGTGTGCTCCGCGGCCGCGCGGACGCCGAAGCGCACGGCGGCGGCGAAGCGTGAGCGGGGCGGGACGACGGTGAGGCCGGCGGCGATCGCCGCGTGCACATCGGCGGTGCCGGTGGCCGCGGCGGCGATGGCGGCGGCGGTGAACATGGCGCCGTACACGCCGTTCGCAGTGTGCGTGAGGCAGGCGTCCCGGTACGCCTGCGCGGCGGCGGCCTCGGGCGCGCCGGGGTTGGTCCAGCCGTGGATGTCGGCGCGGATGGCCGCGCCGATCCATTCGCGGAACGGGTTGTGGTGGGAGGCGGTCAGCGAGGGCTCGATGCCGCACAGGAGGTTGCGGTACGCGATGCGCTCCGCCGTGAACGTGCGCCCGGCCGGCAACTCGTCCAGCCACAGCCGGGCGACATCGTCGGTGGTGAAGCCCCTGCCGTGGCGCTGGAGGAGAAGAAGGCCGAGGAGCGGATAGTTGAGGTCGTCGTCCTCCGGCATGCTGTCGATGTTCTCCGCGAGGGAGGTGGCGGCGCTGCGCCGGTTCCACGGATGGGCGGCGGCGAGCTCCGGCGGCAGACCCTTGGCGGTGAACCAGGTGGTGAGAGGCCAGTTGCCGGTGGCGCGGGCGAGGTCGCGGATGGCGTGTAGCGGCAGCTTCTCGACGGGTTTGCCGAGCAGGCAGCCGGCGGCGCGCCCGAGCCAGGCGGCGTGCAGCGCGTCTTCGAGCCGGTGCGCCGGCCGTGGCAGGGGTGTGTCCGCCGGGCCGGGGGCGCGGGTCGTTCGCGTACCGCTGCCTACGACATCGGAGCGCTCGGCCTGCTCCGGCGCCGCCGGAGGCCCGGACGCCGGGACGCCGGTGTCCGACTCGGCCATGAGGGCCTGCCGCGCTCTACCGCCGCCTCCCGCGCCGTGGCCGTCGGCCGCCAGGGGCAGGCGGCAGGCTGCCGCGATGCCGGCGAGCGACATGGGCTCGTCGGCGGTCGACGGGCAGGGCAGGGCCGCCAGTTCGCCGAGCAGTTCCTCGGCCAGTGCCCGCAGCGCGCCCGGCGCGGACGCCCGCGACGCCCCCGCGCGCTCCGGGGCGAGCGCGCCGCCCGCCGCCAGCCAGCGGTCCCGGACCGGCGATCCGTCCCTGCCGTCCTCCTCCGCCTGCCTCAGTTCATGGCCGATCAGGTCCTCCGGCTGGACCCAGGTGAGCCGCAGCGTCTGCGTCATCGTGCCGTGCCCGTGAGCGTGGCGAACGCCGCCTCGTGGGCCCGCCGGCGCCGGGTGTCCCGTTCGTGGATCTCGCGTGCGATCGCGGCCAGTTCGGCCGCCGGCGCGTGCAGGTCGACACGGCTGGCTTCCGCGACCTGTTGGGCCCACTCCTCCGGCACGGCCGCCTCGCCGCTCAGGGCGCCCGCGATCGCGCCGGCCATCGTCGCGATCGAGTCGCAGTCCCGCCCGTAGTTGACGGCCGACAGGACCGTACGGCGGTAGTCGCCGTCGTTGACGAGGAGCATTCCGAGCGCGATCGGGAGCTCCTCGATGGAGTGGAGGCGGGAGGGGCGGCGTGCGCCCAGTGAGGGTGAGCGGTAGTCGGGGCCGACCGTGTCGAACGGCGCGA
Organism: Streptomyces sp. WAC00040; assembly: GCF_056835925.1. NCBI lineage: Bacteria > Bacillati > Actinomycetota > Actinomycetes > Kitasatosporales > Streptomycetaceae > Streptomyces > Streptomyces sp. WAC00040. The sequence continues at coordinate 155,079 of NZ_JAKQZE010000006.1, read as the reverse complement.
CCGCCGCCCGCAGCGGCACCAGCGCCGACTCGAAGTCCGTGTGCCGTGCGGCCGCTTCGGCCACCGACTCGATCGCCGCCTGGGTGCCGTCCTTCGCCAGGGCCGTCGCCGCCTCGACGACGGAGGCCGGGGTGGCGCCCGGCAGGCACGCGGCGGCGACGGCGGCCGCGAACACTCCGGCCGCCTCCCGCCCGTAGGAGGATTGGTGGGCGCCCGCGATGTCGACCGCCTCCGCGTAGGCCGCCACGGGGTTGGCCGCGTTGACCAGACCCACCGGCGCCATGTACATCGCGGCACCACAGTTGACGATGTTTCCGCTGCCCGCCTCCCGCGGGTCGTGGTGCCCGTAGTGCAGCCGGGCGACGAGCCACTTCTCGGCGAGGAAGAGCCGCTGGAGGGGAATGGCCTCGGCCTCGAGTTCCGGGATCCAGCGGGGGTTGGTGATGAGGTCCGGGACGAGGTGGTCGGCGACGGCGTACGCGTCGAGGTGGTCGCGGACCGTGGCGTACACCCCGATGAGCGCGTGCGTCATCAGGGTGTCGTCGGTGATGTGCCCGTCACCCTTGTGGTACGGGGCGATGGGGCGTGCGGTGCGCCACTCGTCACCGTGCCAGGGGCCGACGATGCCGGTGACGCGGCCGCCGTGCCGTTCCACGATCTGGTCGGGGGTGTATCCCTCGACAGGGCCGCCCAGCGCGTCGCCGACCGCTGCGCCGACGAGGCTGCCGGTGATCCGGTCTTCGAGTGAGAGGGGATTCGTCGCCGCTGCTGCGGCCGTCTTCGTCGCCGCCGTGGTCGTCGTCATGTCGGAATTGTCCCCCTGTGGTGGCCGGCAACGGCGGACCTCGCGCCGGGGTTTCGGCTACCCCGTGGGCGGGACGGCACCCAGCGGCAGCCCTCCGGGCGGGCGGAGCGCCGTTTCGAGCAGGGCGGCGAGTTCGACGAGGTCCGTCCCCGCGAGACGGGGCAGCGCACAGCCGGCCAGTGTGCGGCAGGCGTCGCGCCAGGTGGCGGGCAGGGAAGTGCCGCCGCCGAGCGCCCCGGTGAGCGCGCCTGCGAGGGCCGGCGCCGAGTCGGCGACGCGGGAGAGACAAGCGGCCGCGGGCACGGCCTCCGCGACCTTGCCGCGCGCGGCGACGGCGACGGCGAGCGCGACCGGCACGGTCTCCGCGGCGGCGATGCCGTAGCTGTAGACATGGTCGACGATCTGGTGCTCGAGCAGCGGTACCAACTCGAAGGCGCCCGACGCGTCGCGGGCGAGCGCGACCGCGTGGTGCGCGTTGCGGCCGATCTCCGTAGCCTCCGGGAGCTGGGCGAGCGCCGCGTCGACGGCCGTGTCCACGTCCGCGCCGCCGAGCGCGGCGGCGACGGCGGCGGCCATGGCGCGGGCCCCGTGGACCCCGTCGCCGTCCTGTGTGTACCGGGCGTCGAACTCGGCCAGCCCGGCGGCCGAGGCCGGGTCGCCCGGGTGGACGACGGCGAGCACGGCGGCCCGCACACAGGCGGCGTCATCGAAGTAGTGCGGGTTGTCGTGGCCGGTGGCCGGAGGGCGCAGACCGGTGGCCAGGTTGCCGAGCCCGGCGCGCACGGAGATGCGGGCGCGCAGGGGCAGCACGGCGGACTCGACCTCGGGAGCGCGCTCTGCGGCCGCGGCGACCTGGCCCGCGAGGGAGTTCCAGGCGACGTCGATCGCGGCCCGCATACGGCGCTCCGCGGCGAGGCCACGGAAGAGCTGCCCTGAGGCGGTGAGCACCGTCCCGGCGGCGAACGCCGCCCACTCGGCGTCGTCGGAGGGGCCCAGCCGGAGGGGCTCCGGCGGCTGGTTGAGCGCGATGGGGACGGGCAGGGTCGTCGTGGCGTTCTGCTCGGCGAAGGTGTCGAGCTCGCGGGTCAGACGCCGGGTCCACTCGGGCATCCGGGCGGCACGGTGCCGTGCGGCCGGCCATCCTGCGGCGTCACCGGCGGCGAGTCCCAGCAGGAGGCCCTCGATCCGGCGCGGTCCGTCCGGCGCGAGGTACTCCGTCCTGCGCGCCGGGCGCCCGCCGGGCCGTGTGTGCTTCGGTGCCGGCGTGCCGAGCGAGGTGCCGCGCGTGTGGGCCGTCTCGCCCGAGGGCCGGATGCCGAGGGCGACGGCCGGAGCGTATTGCGGGGCGCGTGCCGTCGCCGCCGGCGCCCGGCCGGTCAATGTGCCGTGAACGAGGACCACATCGGTGCTCCGCGTCCCGCTCGCGCTTTTGGTGTCGTCCGGGGGCCCGGGCTCGTAGGTGTCGTGGATGTGCACCCGGTCGGTGGTCTCCCGTGTGCGGCGGGCGGCTTCGGTGTCGTCCGGGGGCCCGGGCTTGTGGGTGTCGTGGATGTGCACCCGGTCGCCGGCGCCCCGCGTCCGGCCGACGGCTTCGGTGTCGGGCGACGTGCCGGGCTTCGCGGTGTCGGGGACGGGGTCCGGGCCGGGGGTCATGCCGCGTCGTCCCCGTCGTCCGGCGTCAGCAGATCGGCGATGTCCAGGACGTGGTAGCCCCGCATGGAGGGGAGACAGCTGCCGCGGACCGGGCCGATGGCCGATGCCCATTCCTCCGGGATCGCCGCGGTACCGGACACCGAGCCCGCCAGCGCGCCGGCGACCGCCGCCGTGGTGTCGGCGTCACGGCCCATGTTGACCGCCGTCAGCACCGACGTACGGAAGTCGCCCCGTGCCGCGGCGAACGCGCCGAACGCGAGGCCGACCGCCTCGGGAGCCAGATCCGTCCACGGGTAGCCGCCGATGACGACCGCGGAGCGGACGGCCCGTTCCATGGAGAGGGCGTCGGGGTACGTCCGTCCGGCGGCGACGACCGCGCGCCGCATGGAGCGGGCCGTCCAGGAGTCCATGGGGACGACGGAAAGCGCCGCGCCGATCACTCCCGCCGGGCCCGCGCCGCCCATGGCCGCAGCGACACCCGCCGCCACCGCCCGGCCGCCGTAGATGCCCTCGCCGTCGTGGCTGACGCTCCCGTCGACGGCCACCAGCCGTGCCGCTTCCGCGGGGCGGCCGGCGGCGAAGACGCCGAAGGGGGCGGCCCGCATCGCGAGACCGTCGCTCCACGCGTGCCGGTGCTGCGCGGAGATGGGGGCCGCGAGGCCCCTGCGGAGGTTCTCCAAGGTGCCGCGCTCGCTGAACCCCGCCCCGCGGAACGGCCCTTCGTCCAGGTCCGCGATCCACTCGTGCCACGCCGACTCGACATGTGCGACGGTCAGCGCGGAGCCGTGGCGGGCGAGCAGCAGACCGGAGAAGATCGCGTACTCGGTGTCGTCGGTGCCCGCCGGGTCGTCGCTCACGAAGCCCTCGATGCGGCCCCAACGGCGGCGGATCTCGGAGGGACGCAGGTTCTCGGCCGGGGCGCCGAGCGCGTCGCCGACCGCGAGGCCGAGGAGTGCTCCGCGGGCCCGGTCGAGCAGGGCGGCGGTGGAACCGGAGCCGGACGCTTCCAGCACTTCCATGAAGGTCCCCTTCGCGCGCGCGAGCCTTGTTCCTCGATCTGTGCCACGAGCCGCCCGCAATGAGTCGGAGGAACGTTTCTGTCACCCGATTCGCCCATTCTCCGAGCCAGGTAAGTAAAGCCTGCCTTGCTGGTACGCCCCTTACATCCGGCGTATCTTCGAGGGCGACGAGGGGGGCGGGGCCGATCGGGCCACTGCCGGAGAAAGGGGAGATCTGTGTCCATCATCGAGACCGAGGCCACGCTGCACGAGGCGCACCGTGACAACCACACGCACCGCGATGTGAACGGTGGCTGGCTGCGTCCGGCGGTGTTCGGCGCGATGGACGGACTGGTCTCCAACCTCGCACTGATGACCGGTGTCGCCGGTGGGGCGGTCTCGCAGCAGACCGTCGTCATCGCGGGACTCGCGGGACTCGCCGCCGGCGCCTTCTCCATGGCGGCCGGCGAGTACACCTCCGTCGCGTCCCAGCGCGAGCTGGTCGAGGCCGAACTGGACGTGGAACGCCGGGAGTTGCGCAAGCATCCGGTCGACGAGATGGAAGAGCTGGCCGCCCTGTACGTGGCCCGCGGCGTGCAGCCCGCGCTCGCCCGTGAAGTGGCGATGCAGCTGTCCAAGGACCCCGACCAGGCCCTCGAGATCCACGCCCGCGAGGAGCTGGGCATCGACCCGGACGACCTGCCCTCCCCGTTCGTCGCCGCCGTGTCCTCGTTCGGTTCGTTCGCGCTCGGAGCGCTGCTGCCGGTGCTGCCGTACCTCCTCGGCGCGAGCACGCTCTGGCCCGCGGTGCTTCTGGCGCTCGTCGGTCTGTTCGCGTGCGGCGCGCTGGTGGCGAAGGTCACGGCCCGCAGCTGGTGGTTCAGCGGCGTGCGCCAGCTCGCCCTCGGCGGCACCGCTGCCGCGCTCACATACGCCCTCGGCACTCTCATCGGGACAGCCGTCTGACGCCACGCGGCCCGGCCTCGTCACCGCACCGGCTTCTGCGGGAGCCGGTGCGTTCGCGTTTCCGGCCCGCGTCCCGCACCCTGTGACGTACGTCCTGCCGCGAAGGCGCCCATGGGTGAGACACTATGCATGGCACGACATAAGTAGCCGTTACTCGGTGGTTTCGAATCCGCAATCGCCGGGCATGAGCCGAAAACACTGTGGGCAATGAAGCCTGCTCTGCGAGAGTCCTCCGGATATCGATTTGTCCGTTGTGACCCACCTTTACCGCCAGAGGCGGTGTCCGCATGCTGGAATGAGCTATCCACTTCTCGAGAAGCACTCCATCATGTAACCTGCACGAAATTTCGCGGAGGGCCAACGTCGTCCCTCGGCACTGCACATGCCACGACGACGACGGGAGAGCCGATGCGTTCCGACGCCTGGTCGCCCATGGACGGTCGCCCCGCCCCCCAGGGGATGTACGACCCCCGTAACGAACACGACGCCTGCGGTGTCGGGTTCGTGGCCACCCTCACCGGTGTTGCCAGCCATGAGTTGGTCGAGCAGGCGCTGACCGTACTGCGGAACCTCGAGCACCGCGGCGCCACCGGCTCCGAGCCCGACTCCGGCGACGGCGCGGGCATCCTTCTCCAGGTCCCCGACGCCTTCCTCCGCGAGGTCACCGCGTTCGAGCTGCCTCAGGCCGGCTCGTACGCCGTCGGAATCGCCTTCCTCCCGGCCGACGCGGAGGACAACGAGGCCGCCGTCTCGAAGATCGAGACGATCGCCGGCGAAGAGGGCCTCACCGTCCTCGGCTGGCGTGAGGTCCCGGTCACTCCCGACCTGCTCGGCAACGGCGCCCGCGCCACCATGCCCGCCTTCCGTCAGCTCTTCGTGGGCGACGGCAGCAGCGAGGGCATCGCGCTGGACCGCAAGGCCTTCGTGCTGCGCAAGCGTGCCGAGCGCGAGGCAGGCGTCTACTTCCCGTCGCTGTCCGCGCGGACCATCGTCTACAAGGGCATGCTGACCACCGGCCAGCTGGAGCCGTTCTTCCCGGACCTGTCCGACCGGCGCTTCGCAACGGCCGTCGCGCTCGTCCACTCGCGGTTCTCCACGAACACGTTCCCGAGCTGGCCGCTGGCACACCCGTACCGCTTCGTCGCGCACAACGGTGAGATCAACACGGTCAAGGGCAACCGGAACTGGATGCGCGCCCGTGAGTCGCAGCTCGCCTCCAAGCTGTTCAACTCCGGCGCCGGCAAGATCGACCGGATCTTCCCCGTCTGCACCCCGGACGCCTCCGACTCCGCCTCCTTCGACGAGGTCCTGGAGCTGCTCCACCTCGGCGGCCGTTCACTGCCCCACTCGGTGCTGATGATGGTCCCCGAGGCGTGGGAGAACCACGACTCCATGGACCCCGCCCGGCGCGCCTTCTACCAGTACCACTCCACGATGATGGAGCCCTGGGACGGCCCCGCCTGCGTGACCTTCACCGACGGCGTCCAGGTCGGCGCGGTCCTCGACCGCAACGGTCTGCGCCCCGGCCGCTACTGGGTCACCGACGACGGCCTTGTCGTCCTCTCCTCCGAGGTCGGCGTCCTCGACATCGACCCGGCCAAGGTCGTCCGCAAGGGCCGCCTGCAGCCCGGCAAGATGTTCCTCGTCGACACCGCGGAGCACCGCATCATCGAGGACGACGAGATCAAGTCCGCCCTCGCCGCCGAGCACCCCTACCAGGAGTGGCTGGAGGCCGGTGAGATCGAGCTCGAGGACCTCCCCGAGCGCGAGCACATCGTCCACACCCACGCCTCCGTCACCCGCCGCCAGCAGACCTTCGGCTACACCGAGGAAGAGCTGCGCGTCATTCTCGCGCCGATGGCCCGCACCGGCGGCGAGCCGCTCGGCTCCATGGGCACGGACTCGCCGATCGCGGCCCTCTCCGAGCGCCCGCGGCTGCTCTTCGACTACTTCACCCAGCTGTTCGCGCAGGTCACCAACCCGCCGCTGGACGCCATCCGCGAGGAGCTCGTCACCTCTCTGTACTCCTCGCTCGGCCCCCAGGGCAACCTGCTGGAGCCGACCGCGGCGTCCTGCCGCAGCGTCACGCTGCCCTTCCCGGTGATCGACAACGACGAGCTGGCCAAGCTCATCCACATCAACGCCGACGGCGACATGCCCGGCATGAAGGCGGCCACCCTGGCCGGCCTCTACCGGGTCTCCGGCGGCGGCGACGCGCTCGCCGCCCGTATCGAGGCGATCTGCGGCGAGGTGGACGCGGCCATAGAGGACGGCGCCCGCCTGATCGTCCTCTCCGACCGGCACTCGGACGCCGAGCACGCGCCCATCCCGTCGCTGCTGCTCACCTCCGCCGTCCACCACCACCTCATCCGCACCAAGCAGCGCACCCAGGTGGGCCTGCTGGTCGAGGCCGGTGACGTCCGCGAGGTCCACCACGTCGCCCTGCTCATCGGCTACGGCGCCGCCGCGGTCAACCCGTACCTCGCGATGGAGTCCGTCGAGGACCTGGTCCGCGCCGGCACCTTCATCGAGGGCCTCGAGCCCGAGCAGGCCATCCGGAACCTGATCTACGCCCTCGGCAAGGGCGTCCTCAAGGTCATGTCCAAGATGGGCATCTCCACGGTCGCCTCCTATCGCGGCGCGCAGGTCTTCGAGGCCGTCGGTCTCAACGAGGCCTTCGTCGACAAGTACTTCAACGGCACCGCCACCAAGATCGGCGGCGCCGGACTCGACGTCGTCGCCAAGGAGGTCGCCGCTCGGCACGCCAAGGCCTACCCGGCCTCCGGCATCGCCGCCACGCACCGCGCCCTGGAGATCGGCGGCGAGTACCAGTGGCGCCGCGAGGGCGAGCCGCACCTCTTCGACCCGGAGACGGTCTTCCGCCTGCAGCACGCCACGCGCAACAAGCGGTACGACATCTTCAAGAAGTACACGGAGCGGGTGAACGAGCAGTCCGAGCGGCTGATGACGCTGCGCGGCCTGTTCGCCCTGAAGACCGCCGACGGCACCTCGGGCCGCGAGCCGATCTCCGTCGACGAGGTCGAGCCCGTCTCCGAGATCGTCAAGCGCTTCTCCACCGGCGCCATGTCGTACGGCTCCATCTCCAAGGAGGCGCACGAGACCCTCGCCATCGCCATGAACCAGCTGGGCGGCAAGTCCAACACCGGTGAGGGCGGCGAGGACCCGGAGCGTCTGTACGACCCGGAGCGGCGTTCGTCGATCAAGCAGGTCGCCTCCGGCCGCTTCGGCGTGACGAGCGAGTACCTGGTCAACGCCGATGACATCCAGATCAAGATGGCCCAGGGCGCCAAGCCCGGCGAGGGCGGCCAGCTGCCCGGCCACAAGGTCTACCCGTGGGTGGCCAAGACCCGGCACTCCACCCCCGGCGTGGGGCTGATCTCCCCGCCGCCGCACCACGACATCTACTCCATCGAGGACCTGGCTCAGCTGATCCACGACCTCAAGAACGCCAACCCGGCCGCCCGCATCCACGTGAAGCTGGTCTCCGAGGTCGGCGTCGGCACGGTCGCCGCCGGTGTCTCCAAGGCCCACGCGGACGTCGTCCTGATCTCCGGCCACGACGGCGGTACGGGCGCCTCCCCGCTGACCTCCCTGAAGCACGCGGGAGGCCCCTGGGAGCTCGGCCTCGCCGAGACCCAGCAGACCCTGCTGCTCAACGGCCTGCGCGACCGGATCGTCGTCCAGACCGACGGCCAGCTCAAGACCGGCCGCGACGTCGTCATCGCCGCGCTGCTCGGCGCCGAGGAGTTCGGTTTCGCGACCGCCCCGCTCGTGGTCTCCGGCTGCGTCATGATGCGCGTCTGCCACCTGGACACCTGCCCGGTCGGCATCGCCACGCAGAACCCGGTCCTGCGCGAGCGGTTCTCCGGCAAGGCCGAATTCGTCGTCAACTTCTTCGAGTTCATCGCTCAGGAGGTCCGCGAGATCCTGGCCGAGCTGGGCTTCCGCAGCATCGAGGAGGCCGTCGGCCACGCCGAACTGCTCGACACCGACCGGGCCGTCGACCACTGGAAGGCGCAGGGCCTCGACCTGGCGCCGCTGTTCCACGTGCCCGAACTGCCCGACGGCGCGGTGCGCCACCAGGTCGCCGAGCAGGACCACGGCCTGGAGAAGGCCCTCGACAACGAGCTCATCGAGCTCGCCGCGGAGGCGCTGAACGCCGCCACCGCCGAGGACGCCCAGCCGGTCCGCGGCCAGGTCGCCATCCGGAACATCAACCGGACCGTCGGCACCATGCTCGGCCACGAGGTGACGAAGAAGTTCGGCGGCGCGGGCCTGCCCGACGACACCATCGACATCACCTTCACCGGCTCCGCCGGCCAGTCGTTCGGCGCGTTCGTGCCGCGCGGCATCACGCTGCGCCTCGAGGGCGATGCCAACGACTACGTCGGCAAGGGCCTCTCCGGCGGCCGTGTGATCGTCCGTCCCGACCGGGGCGCCGACCACCTGGCCGAGTACTCGACCATCGCCGGCAACACCATCGCCTACGGCGCCACCGGCGGCGAGCTGTTCCTGCGCGGCCGGACCGGCGAGCGCTTCTGCGTCCGCAACTCCGGTGCGCTGGTGGTCTCCGAAGGCGTGGGCGACCACGGCTGCGAGTACATGACCGGCGGACACGCGGTCGTCCTCGGCGAGACGGGCCGCAACTTCGCGGCCGGCATGTCCGGTGGCATCGCCTACGTGATCGACCTCGACCGGGACAACGTCAACTCCGGCAACCTCGGCGCGATCGAAACCCTGGACGAGACCGACAAGCAGTGGCTGCACGATGTCGTGCGCCGCCACTTCGAGGAGACCGGCTCGACCGTCGCCGAGAAGCTTCTCGTCGACTGGTCCGTGAGCGTGGACCGCTTCAGCAAGATCATCCCGACCACGTACAAGGCAGTGCTCGCCGCCAAGGACGCCGCTGAGCTCGCCGGTCTCTCCGAGCAGGAGACCACCGAGAAGATGATGGAGGCGGCGACCAATGGCTGACCCCAAGGGCTTCCTGACCACCGGGCGCGAGGTCGCCGAGACCCGCCCCGTCGAGGAACGCGTCAAGGACTGGAACGAGGTCTACGTCCCCGGCTCCCTGCTGCCGATCATCAGCAAGCAGGCCGGCCGGTGCATGGACTGCGGCATCCCGTTCTGCCACAACGGCTGCCCGCTCGGGAACCTCATCCCCGAGTGGAACGACTACGCCTACCGCGAGGACTGGGGCGCCGCCTCCGAGCGGCTGCACGCCACCAACAACTTCCCGGAGTTCACCGGCCGTCTGTGCCCGGCACCCTGCGAAGCGGCGTGCGTGCTCGGCATCAACCAGCCCGCCGTCACCATCAAGAACGTCGAAGTCTCCATCATCGACAAGGCGTGGGACTCCGGCGACGTCACCCCCCAGCCGCCGGAGCGCCTCTCCGGCAAGACCGTTGCTGTCATCGGCTCCGGCCCGGCCGGTCTCGCCGCCGCGCAGCAGCTGACCCGCGCCGGGCACACGGTCGTCGTGTACGAGCGCGCCGACCGCATCGGCGGGCTCCTGCGCTACGGCATCCCCGAGTTCAAGATGGAGAAGGTGCACATCAACCGCCGCATCGAGCAGATGCGCGCGGAAGGCACCAAGTTCCGCACCGAGGTCGAGATCGGCAAGGACATGCCGGCCGACGCGCTGCGCCGCCGCTACGACGCGGTCGTCGTCGCGGCCGGCGCCACCGTCTCCCGCGACCTGCCCGTGCCGGGCCGTGAACTGAACGGTGTCCACTTCGCAATGGAGTACCTGCCGCTCGCGAACAAGGTGCAGGAGGGCGACTTCGTGGCGCCCCCCATCACCGCGGAGGGCAAGCACGTCGTCGTCATCGGCGGCGGCGACACCGGCGCGGACTGCGTGGGCACCGCCCACCGGCAGGGGGCGGCGTCAGTCACCCAGCTGGAGATCATGCCTCGCCCGGGCGAGGAGCGGAACGCCAACCAGCCGTGGCCGACCTTCCCGATGCTCTACAAGGTCACCTCCGCGCACGAGGAGGGCGGCGAGCGGGTCTACTCCGTCTCCACCACCCACTTCGAGGGCGACGAGGACGGCAACGTCCAGGCACTCCACCTCGTGGAGGTGGAGTTCAAGGACGGCAAGCTGGAGCAGAAGCCCGGCACCGAGCGCCGCATCCCGGCACAGCTGGTCACCCTGGCGATGGGCTTCACCGGCATCGACCGGTCCAACGGCATGGTCGAGCAGTTCGGCCTCGACCTCGACGAGCGCGGCAACGTGGCGCGTGACGCGGACTTCGCGACGAACGTCGACGGCGTGTTCGTCGCGGGCGACGCCGGCCGCGGCCAGTCGCTGATCGTGTGGGCGATCGCCGAGGGCCGCTCTGCGGCGCGCGGCGTGGACCGCTACCTGACGGGCGCGAGTGCGCTGCCCGCGCCGATCCGGCCGACGGACCGTGCGCTGACGGTCTGACCGGTCCGGCGGTCCGTCGGTCCGCCCCACTGAAACGTCCCGTACAACGGCGTACGGAACTGAACACGGCGCCTGCCTGTCCCCGACCGGACCTTGGCAGGCGCCGTGGTGTGTGCGGGGGCGTGGGCGCCTGCGGCGGGCTCGCTCCCGCGGGGGAGGGAACCGGCCCCGTGGAGGCAGATATTGTCAGGGCGTCCGCAGTCGACGAACGGAGCCCGCATGCCCGTCAGCCTCCAGAAGCTCGAGCAGTGCGCCCCCGCGCTCGTCAGCCTCTACAAGACCGCGGGTGTCTCCCTCCAGAAGCACGGCATGCACGGGCAACGCGCCGCCGTCTATCTCGTCGTCGACTATTCGGGGTCGATGAAGGACTACTACAAGGACGGCAGCGTCCAGGCTCTCGCGGACCGGGTTCTCGGGCTGTCGGCGCATCTCGACGACGACGGAACCGTGCCCGTCGTGTTCTTCTCCACGGACGTCGACGCGGTCACCGACATCGCCCTGGACAACCACCGCGGCCGGATAGACGAGATCGTCTCCGGTCTCGGGCACATGGGGAAGACCAGCTACCACCTGGCCATGGACGCCGTCATCGACCACTACATGGACAGCGGGTCGACCGACCCCGCGCTCGTCGTCTTCCAGACGGACGGTGGGCCCATCAACAAGCTCGCCGCGGAACGCTATCTCTGCAAGGCGGCGAAGCTTCCGCTCTTCTGGCAGTTCGTCGGCTTCGGCAACAAGCGGAGCTCGCAGTTCGACTTCCTGCGCAAGCTGGACGAGCTCGCCGTCCCCGCCAAGCGCCCCGTCGACAACGCCGGCTTCTTCCACGCGGGGCTCGACCCGCGTCAGGTCCCGGACCCTGAGCTGTACGACCGGCTGGTGGCCGAGTTCCCGCAGTGGCTCGCCGCCGCCCGCGCCCAGGGAATCGTCCGGTGAGGCCCCGTACCGGGGGCCTGTAGCCCTTCCAGCACCGCAGGCCGCGGCCGCTCTCCACGACACCGGTAGAACCAGACAGAAGATGACCGCATTCCGTTGTTCGATGAGGTCATGACGCAATCCAGCTGGACCGCCTTCGTGACGGCGGAGCCCGAGTTCGCCGCATCCGTACAGCACCGCTTCGAGAAGTACCGGCATCACGTACTGGCGACCCTGCGCAAGGACGGTTCGCCGCGGGTGACGGGTCTGGAGGTCACGTTCCGCTTCGGTGAGCTGTGGCTCGGCATGATGCACGGCTCCCGCAAGGCGCAGGACCTTCTGCGTGATCCGCGGTTCGCGCTGCACTCGAACCCGGGCGCCGACGACTCCATGGACGGCGGTGACGTGAGAATCTCGGGGCGCGCGCTCGAGGTCACCGAGCCGGCCGAGAAGGTCCGTTTCACCGAGGACGTGAATCCGCCGGAGCCGTACCACCTGTTCCGGGCCGAGCTGACCGAGGTGGTGCGGACGTCGGTCGAGGGCGACGAGCTCGTCGTGCGGCACTGGGCTCCGGGCGGCCCGGTCAGCACCCGGCGGCGCAGCTGACCCCCTTCGACAGGTCCTGGCGGACGACCCGGCGTCCTGGGACGGGATCGAGCTGGACAACGCAACTCCACGCCGTGGAGGAGGAATTGGAGTCACGGCCGAGGCGCCCTTCGTCGAAGCGGCGGCTACGCCGGCGCGCCCGGCAGGGGGTCCGGCCGGGGTGAGCCCCTCGACGGAGGGCCGTCGTGCCGGGTCACCCGCTCGGCGCAACCGGGGCGGAGAAACATGATCAAGCCGCGCCGCGAAGTCGGACCTGACCGTCGCCCGTCGCGGCCGGCGGACCGTGTGCGAACGCGGTGGTCAGGGGAGAGTGACGATCATCGGGCGTGTCTGATCCACGACTTCCTGGCCTCGGCGTGCTACGGTGGCGTAGTTGCAGTTTTGGTACCCATGAACTTTGTGTGCGCCTGACGGGAATGCTTCCTCAGGCGCACATTATTGTTTCCGGCTTTTCCGGATGGGGGTCAATGCAGCGACGGGAAATCCACGAGGTGTGGATTTTCGGCTTGCCCCTGTTTTAGGAGATTGACATGGCTACTGGAACCGTGAAGTGGTTCAACTCGGAAAAGGGCTTCGGCTTCATTGAGCAGGACGGCGGCGGCGCCGACGTCTTCGCCCACTACTCCAACATCGCCACCTCGGGCTTCCGCGAGCTCCAGGAGGGCCAGAAGGTGACGTTCGACGTCACGCAGGGCCAGAAGGGCCCGCAGGCGGAGAACATCCTCCCGGCCTGATTGCCGGGCGCGTATCTCGCAGCTCCTGCAGCCGGGGCCCGCACCTTCGTCGGTGCGGGCCCCGGCTCTTGCTGTCCACAGGCCCCAGGAAGGCAAAACTCCGCATGAACCGCTCCGAACGACCGGACCGCTCCGCCGCCAGGTCCGCCCGGCCGGCCCGCAGGCGCCCGGCCGAATCCGGCGCCGGAAACGGCCCCGGCTCCGGGATCCGTTCCGGCAAGGGGACCGGCTCCGGCAGGGGATCCGGCTCCGGTAGGGCGAGCGCCCGCAGCGCGGCGCCCCCGCAGGAATTCACCCTGCCGGAAACCGTCACCCCCGCGCTGCCCGCCGTGACGGCGTTCGACGAGCTGGACATGCCCGCCGCCCTGCTGAAGACCCTCGCGGCCCAGGGCGTCACCGAGCCCTTCCCGATCCAGGGCGCCACCCTCCCGAACTCCCTCGCGGGCCGGGACATCCTCGGCCGCGGCCGCACCGGCTCCGGCAAGACCCTCGCCTTCGGTCTCGCGCTGCTCGCCCGTACGGCCGGCCGCCGGGCCGAGGCCCGGGCGCCCCTCGCGCTCGTCCTCGTACCGACCCGCGAGCTCGCGCAGCAGGTCACCGACGCTCTCGCCCCGTACGCGACCTCGACCCAGCTGCGGATCGCCACCGTCGTCGGCGGCATGTCCATCACCAAGCAGGCCGGGGCGCTGCGCCGCGGCGCAGAGGTGCTCGTGGCCACGCCGGGTCGCCTCAAGGACCTCATAGAACGCGGCGACTGCGCCCTGGGCGACGTCGCGATCACGGTCCTCGACGAGGCCGACCAGATGGCCGACATGGGCTTCATGCCGCAGGTCACCGCGCTGCTGAAGCAGGTCGAGCCGGACGGGCAGCGGATGCTCTTCTCCGCGACCCTCGACAAGAACATCGACCGGCTCGTGCGGATGTTCCTCACCGATCCGGTCGTGCACTCCGTCGACCCGTCGGCGGGTGCCGTCACCACGATGGAGCACCACGTCCTGCACGTGCTGGACGAGACCGACAAGAAGGCCGTCGCCACGCGCATCGCCGCCCGCGACGGCCGGGTGATCCTCTTCGTGGACACCAAGCGGACCGCCGACCGGTTCGCCAAGCGGCTGCTGGCCAGCGGTGTACGGGCAGCCGCCCTGCACGGCGGGCGCTCGCAGCCGCAGCGCAACCGCACCCTGGACCAGTTCAAGAACGGCCAGGTCACCGCGCTCGTCGCCACGAATGTCGCGGCCCGCGGCATCCACGTCGACGACCTGGACCTGGTCGTGAACGTAGACCCGCCCGTCGACCACAAGGACTATCTGCACCGCGGCGGTCGCACCGCGCGGGCCGGCGAGTCCGGCAGTGTCGTGACCCTGGTCCTGCCGGAACAGCGCCGCGAGATGACCCGCCTGATGGCGAACGCGGGCATCAGTCCGCGCACGGCACGGGTCAAGTCGAGCGACGAGGAACTCAGCCGGCTCACGGGAGCACGCGAGCCGTCCGGCGTGGCCGTGACCATCGAGGTCCCGCAGCCGGCCGTGACCGCTCCCTCCTCCACCGGACGGCGGCGTCCTTCGCGCCGGCGCGGTGAGGGAACGGGCGCGGCGGAGGCGCCGCGGGCGGCTCGTGCCGGATCCCGTGGCTCTCGTGGGGGCGCCCAGGCGTCCCGTGCTTCGGGGCCGTCCGGCGCGGTCGAGGCGTCACGGAACTCGGCCGCCGGACGTGGGCGTGCGAGGCGTGGCGGCCGCGGCACGGCGGGCTGACCCGGTACCCCTGCGCCCTGCCGGTCCCCGTGTGGGGCGACCGGCGTCGCCACGGGGCCGCGCCCGGATCCGGGCGCGGCCCCGTGGCGTCACCGGCGGGCGTTGAGCCGGGCGGCGCGGCGCGTCAGGTGGTCGCGCTCGGCGAGGTCGGGCGCCTTTCTGGCCGCCTCGGCGTACAGCCGTGCCGCCTTCGCCAGGTCGCCGTCGCGCTCGTGGAGGTAGGCCGCCACCGCCGTGTGGCGGGGCAGGGAGTCGTCCAGCGCCGCGAGCGCCGCCAGGCCGGCGCGCGGTCCGTCGGCCTCACCGACGGCCACCGCGCGGTTGAGCCGGACGACCGGGCTGTCGGTCAGGCGCGCGAGCTCGTCGTACCACTCGACGATCTGCACCCAGTCGGTCTCCTCGGCGGTGGGCGCGTCTGCGTGGAGTGCCGCGATGGCGGCCTGCGCCTGGAACTCGCCCAGCCGGTCGCGGGCAAGGGCCGCCTGCAGGATCCGGACGCCCTCCGCGATCGACTTCGTGTCCCACCGGCCGCGATCCTGCTCGGCGAGCGGCACCAGGCTGCCGTCGGGCGCGGTCCGGGCGGCGCGACGGGCATGGTGGAGCAGCATGAGTGCGAGCAGCCCCGCCACCTCGGGGTGGTCGATCGCGGCCGCTAGCTGCCGGGTGAGCCGGATGGCCTCGGCGGACAGGTCGACGTCGCCGGAGTAGCCCTCGTTGAAGACCAGGTAGAGCACACGCAGCACGGTGGCGACATCGCCGGGCTGGTCGAACCGCACCCCGGAGACGGTGCGCTTGGCCCGGCTGATGCGCTGCGCCATGGTTGCCTCGGGAACCAGGTAGGCCCGGGCGATCTGGCGGGTCGTCAGCCCGCCGACGGCGCGCAGTGTGAGCGCGACCGCGGACGACGGAGTCAGCGACGGGTGGGCGCACAGGAAATAGAGCTGGAGCGTGTCGTCCACCGCGGGCGACGGCCCGGGTGCCGGCTCCTCCTCGACGACGTCCTCACGCCGGCGACGGGCCGTGTCCGCCCGGGCCGCGTCGAGAAACTTGCGCCAGGCGACGGTGACCAGCCAGCCCTTCGGGTCCCGCGGGGGATCGGCCGGCCAGACGCGGACCGCCTCGACCAGCGCGTCCTGCACGGCGTCCTCGGCCGCCGCGAAGTCGGCTCCGCGGCGGACGAGGATGCCGAGCACGCTCGGCGTGAGGCTCCGGAGCAGGGCCTCGTTCATCGGTGACGTCACTCCGTGATGGTGGGCGGCGCGGTCAGGAACGGGCGCAGCTCGAGCCACTCGTGGATCGGCTTCCCGCCCGCGCCGGGTGCGGCGGACAGCTCCCCGGCCAGTTCGACGGCGCGCTCGTAGCTGTCGACGTCGATCACCATCCACCCTGCGATGAGGTCCTTGGTCTCGGCGAACGGGCCGTCGGTGACCGGCGGGCGCCCCTCACCGTCGTACCGCACGAACGTCCCCTCGGGGGCGAGAGCCTGACCGTCGACGAACTCGCCGGTCTTCTCGAGCCGGTCCGCGAAGTCGTGCATGTACTGCATGTGGGCCGAGATCTCCTCCGGCGTCCACCGGTCCATGGGCACGTCGTTGACCGCCGCCGGGGCACCGCGGTAGTGCTTGAGAAGCAGGTACTTGGCCATGGTGTTCTCCTCGGTGCTGTGCGGCCCGTTGTGGCCGCGTTCACTGCAGGGACGGAGCCGGTCACGGGTTCTCGACATCGCCGTCCAAGATTTTTTCGGGCTGTCCCGGAGGGCACGCCCGGCAGGCCCGGACTCCGCCGAGCCGCGCCCCGGCAGGTCGTGATCCGGAGGTCCGCCGGAACCGTCAGGGGCGCCGCGGCAGGGTCCCCTCGAGGCGGCGCCTGAGCCGTTCGTCCCGCAGGTGGCGCACCGCGTTCGCCGCCGTGTCGTGGGCGTAGCCGTCGGGGTCCTCGTCCGCGAGCAGCCGCACCAGGACGTCCTCGGCCCGCGGGTCCTGGCGCATCGCCAGGCCTCTGGCGGCCTCGGCCACCGTCTCCGGGTCGGGATCCCCGGCCCGGGCGGCGAGCGCGTCGCGGATCTCGGGCGTGTCCGCGTCGACGCCCGCCAGGGCCGTCGTCGCCCAGTCCCGCACCGACGCCTGCTCGTCCTTCATCAGCGTGATCAGTGTCCGTACCGCCTCCGCGTGGTCCCCGGGGACCAGCCCGACGAGTGCCAGCGACACCCGCAGGCGCACCGCGGCGTCCGGGTTGTCAGCGTGCCGCAGGATCTCGGGGAGCGTGGCCGGGTCGCCGTGGTGGCCGAGCCCGAGCAGCACCGCCTGGAGCAGTTCGGGGTCTGTCGCCTCCCGGGACAGTTCACGCAGCATCGGCAGGGCCCGCGCGGCGTACGGCCGCACGATCTGCCCGTCGGGCCCCGCGGTGAAGCCGAGCCGGCCGAGCACGTCGGCGGCGAACGTCTGCCGGAGCACGTCGTCGCTCGCGAACCACTCGGCGGCCGCTCGGAAGGTCTCCTCGTCGCCGCGCCGCCACAGCGCCGTCACCGCCTCGATCCACTCGTCCCGCTCCGGGCTGCCGTGGAGCAGGGCGCGTTCCGCCAGGGCGGCGTACGGGGTGCGCAGCCCGAGCCGCTCCTCGAGGAGCGTGGCGATCGCGCCGTGGCCTGTCTGCTGTTCGCTCCCCGCCGTCGGTTTTCCGTCGTGCAGCACCTCGACCACGACGGTCGCCCCGCCGTCCTCCTCGACGCGCCGCGACACGGTCTCGGCCCCGGGGTCGTACGCGAGCAGCCCCCGGCGCAGTTCCTCCTCCACATCGAGCGTCATCCACCGGCGGGCCTCCTCCAGGGCCTCCTCCAGCGTCTCGGCCCGCGCACCGGCGCCGTGCCGCAGCAGGGCCCGCACCGTCGAGGGCGACCCGCGGCGGGCGGCGAGCACGAGCGGCGCCTCGCCGGCCGGGCCGGGCAGATCGGGGTCGGCGCCGTACTCCAGCAGCGCCTCCACCGTGTCTGTGCGTCCCTGTCCGACCGCCCAGATCATCGCGGTGAAGCCCAGCAGTTCGCGGCGGTCGGGCGCGGCGCCGGCGGCGAGCAGCGCCCGCACGGCCTCGGTGTGCCCCCAGACCGCGGCCCCGCACAGCGGCAGGTCGCCGGCTTCCGGGCCGCACGTCCGGTCGGGGTCGGCGCCGGCGGCGAGCAGCAGCCGTACGATTCCCGCCTCGTTGCCCGTCGCCGCCAGGTACAGGGCGGTCCTGCCGTCCTCGTCGGTGCTCTCCGGGTCCGCGCCGGCCCGCAGCAACCGCACCACGGCGTCGTCGTCACTGGTGTGGAGCGCCTCGAACAGTTCCCGGGCCGCTGCGGCCGGTTCGTGCGCCACCGGTTGGTTCGTCATGGTCCGACCCTACGGAAGCAGGGTCAGGTGTCGCATTCGAGAACGGTTCGGCACAGGCCGCAGCGGGCCCGCACCCGCCCCCGCACCGGTACCCGGATGCGCTGGTGGCAGGTGGTGCACGGGAAGGACACCTTCAGCCCCTCCGGCCCGTGCTCGAAGGCATACGCGAACGGTCCCGACGCAGCCGCGCCCGGATGGTCCCTGGCGTGCCGGCGGTCCTTCGCGTAACGGAGCCTGCCCAGTCGGCCGGCCGTGGTCAGCGGGGGCTGCTGCGCCTCGAGCAGCGCCTGCGCGCGGCCCCGGGTGTACGCGTGGTACGCCTGCGGGCTGGTGAACCAGGTCCGAGGGTCCTCGTCGAAGGCCATCGCCCGCCCGGCGAGGACGTAGCCGAACTCCTCGGGGGTCAGGTAGCCGAGCTTCTGGCTGGAGACGGCGTCCTCCCGGAAGGCGTCCAGCAGCAGCCACCCGGCGCCCAGGTACGTGGTCACGGTGTCGGTGAGGATCTCGTTGTCACGGGTGCCCGGGAACGACAGATCGAGCCGGTGCAGCAGAACATGGGTGATCTCGTGCGCGAGGGCGGCGCCGATGTCCCGGCGGTGGGTACGGAACCGGTCGTTCAGCTCGATGAAGTACTCGGGTCCTGCGGTCAGTTCCACGCTCGCCGCGTGCTCCATCTCCCGGAAGCTGACGATCACCCGGGCGTCCGGCAGCCGCAGATGGTGCACAAGGGCGCGGGCGACGCGCTGTGCGCCCAGATGCAGATCGTCGCTGTCGCCGAAGGCGACGTCGGCGGGCAGCACGCTGGGCGCGTAGGAGAGCACGCTCTCGGGGGAGAGCCGCCGGTACAGGGCGGTGATCGCCGACCGCACGGTGTCCAGGTGCGGGAAGCCGTGCACGACCTCGCTGCCGTTGCCCACTCCCGTACCCCCATGCCTCCTGTACGGCTTCCGCGTCCGCGCGGCTTCGGGCCGGCTGCCGCCCGGCCGCCCGCCCGAGCAGGGTTCAACTCTACGGCGCGGCGGGGCCGGCGGGCGGAGGGGACTGGCCGAAAGGCGCTTCTTGTGGTGTCCGCTACCCGGGTCTCATACTCCCGACAGCGCCTTGTCGAGCACATGTCATCATTGGGTCGTCCGGCTGTCCGCACCCGGCGGTTCCGTACGGCTGTGCCCGGCGGGGTGTTCCCCTCAACCCCCCACGAGAGGCAGTCAGTTGAAGCTTCTGAGCGCGCTCAAGAGATGTGTCGCCGCCGGTGCCGTCATCCTCGCAGCCGTGAGCCTCCAGCCGACCTCCGCGTCCGCCGCCGCCCCGCCCGTGGTCGGCGGCACCCGCGCCGCACAGGGTGAGTTCCCCTTCATGGTCCGGCTGTCCATGGGCTGCGGAGGCGCCCTCTACGCCAAGGACATCGTGCTCACCGCGGCCCACTGCGTCAGCGGCTCCGGCAACAACACCAGCATCACCGCGACCGCCGGCGTCGTGGACCTCCGGAGCTCGAGCGCCATCAAGGTCCGCTCCACCAAGGTGCTGCAGGCCCCGGGCTACAACGGCACGGGCAAGGACTGGGCCCTGATCAAGCTCGCCCAGCCCATCAACCTGCCCACGCTGAAGATCGCCGAGACCACCGCGTACAACAACGGAACCTTCACCGTCGCCGGCTGGGGCGCGGCCCGTGAGGGCGGCGCGCAGCAGCGCTACCTGCTCAAGGCGCAGGTCCCGTTCGTCTCCGACGCGGCCTGCGGGCAGGCGTACGACGAACTCGTCGCGAACGAGGAGATCTGCGCCGGCTACAACGAGGGCGGCGTCGACACCTGCCAGGGCGACTCCGGCGGTCCCATGTTCCGCAAGGACGACGCCGGCGTCTGGACCCAGGTCGGCATCGTCAGCTGGGGCTACGGCTGCGCCAGGGCCGGCTACCCCGGCGTCTACACCGAGGTGTCCACCTTCGCGGCCGCGATCAAGTCGGCGGCCGCCACCCTGTAGGGAACCCGCAGGAGACAACCCCGCAGAGAACCGGACACGGCGGAGGGGCAGGCCCGGCGGCCTGCCCCTCCGTCACGGATCACCCCGGCCGCACGGCGGTGTCCGCCGCCACGCACTCCAGTCGTACGGCGGCGTCCGCCGCGGCGCCTTCCAGCTCCAGCACCCACACCTCGTTGCCGCCGGCGCGCAGCACCGGCCCCGGCACGTACAGCGGCCTGGCCGGTCCCGCGGACCAGTAGCGCCCCAGGTTGAACCCGTTCACCCACACGAAACCCCTGGTCCAGCCCGGCAGTTCCAGCCCCGCGTCACCCGGCTCGGCCACCTCGAACGTGCCCCGGTACAGACCGGCCGCCCCCGCCGGAGGGACACCCCACGGCATTCCGGCCAGCGCCGCCGGTGCCTCGAACGCCTCCAGCCGCAGTGCGCACGCCCGGACACCGTGCAGGAACTGCCGCTCGTGCAGCACCCCGCCGGTGATGCCCTTCGGCTCACCCGTCAGGGGCCCGTAGTTGACCCGGCCCAGCGACTCCACCCACAGCTCCAACGACGCCGGTCCCGCCACCGGCACCCCCAGCGCCGGCGTACCGCCGTCCAGCACCCCTGCCCGCACCCCGTCGACGAACACCACGGCGCGGTCGCGCAGCCCCGCCACCCGCAGCGGGTACGGCTCCCGCGGTCCCGGTACGTCGACCCGGTAGCGCACCAGCCCCCGCCCGACACCCAGCTCCTCGAACGTCAGCGGCACCGGGGCCTCGCACTCGTCGTCGCCGAGCAGCCGCAGCACCGTCTTCGGCGCGGCCCACTCGGCGAGCTCCACCCGGACCGGTGCCGACAGGACCGCCGGAGCCGGCGGGAGGTCCGGCAGCGGTCCTTCCTGATAGCCGGCGAGGATCTCCCGGAAGCGCCAGAACTTCTCCGTCGGCCTGCCCGCCTCGTCGACGGGCGCGTCGTAGTCGTAGGACGTCACCGTCGGCTCCAACCCGCCGTCGTGCAGCTCACCCGACCGGTTCGCGCCCGCCCAGCCGCCGAAACTCGTCCCGCCATGAGCCATGTACACATTCACCGACGCGCCGGCCTCCAGGATCTCCCGCAACGCCCGCGCCGCCTCCTTCACGTCCCGGCGCGCCGGCTCGGCCCCCCAGTGCTCGAACCAGCCGCACCAGAACTCCATGCACATCAGCGGCCCCGCCGGACGGTGCCGGCGCAGCGCCGCGAACGCCTCCCCGGCGCCCGACCCGAAATTCACCGTGGCCAGCACACCGGGCACCGAACCGCCCGACAGCATGTGGTCCTCCGGACCGTCGGAGGTGAACAGCGGCACGCTCACCCCGCACGACCGCAACAGCTCCACCAACTGCCGCAGATAGCCGCCGTCCGAGCCGTAACTGCCGTACTCGTTCTCCACCTGCACCATCACCACGGGCCCACCGCGCGTGATCTCGCGCTGCACGACCTGCGGCAGCAGTCTGGTGAACCAGCGCTCCACATGGCCCAGATACTCCGCGTCCTCCGTACGCGCCCGCCGCCCGACCCGGCCGGTCAACCAGAACGGAAGGCCGCCGTTCTCCCACTCGGCGCAGATGTACGGACCCGGCCGCACGATCGCCCACATCCCCGCCGCGTGCACCGCGTCCAGGAACCGCCCCAGCGCCCCGTCGTCCGCGTACCTGCCCGGCTCCGGCTCGTGAAGATTCCACGGGACGTACGTCTCCACACAGTTGAGACCCATCGCCCGCAGCATCGACAACCGGTGGCCCCACTGGCCCTCGTGCACCCGGAAGTAGTGCAGCGCCCCCGACAAGAGCCGCACCGGGCGCCCGTCAAGCAGGAAATCCGTGTCGCCCACGGTGAAGTCAGCCACCGGCCCGTCCCTCTCTCGCAACCGCCGCCCCCACGATCACCCCTGGCGCGCGGCCGGTCCATGGACAAAGATCGGCTCTCCTTGGACTGACCGGGAAGGAGCGACGAATCGGCATGTACCACACCTGGATGCGCTATTTCACCCCTGGCCCCCTGCACCACCGGCTCGGGCTGGTGTGCCTCGGCGTCGGCCTCCAGCACGGCAGTCTCCCCACCGTCGGCCCCCGCACCCTCGACCACCACGTCGCCGTCGTCATCAGCGCCGGCAGCGGCTGGTACCGCGCCGCCGACGGGCGGCGCACCACCGTCACCGGGCCCGCCCTCATCTGGCTCACCCCCGGCGTTCCCCACCACTACGGGCCCGACCCCGCCGCAGGCTGGGACGAATCGTTCGTCGACTTCACCGGCCCCGCCACCACCACCTACACCGAGCTCGGCTACATCGAACCCGACCGGCCCGTCGTACCCCTGTCCGACGCCGCCGGCGCACGGGCCGCCGTCGGCAAGATCGCCCGCGCCGCCCGCCGCGGAAACCCCCTCCTCGAGGTCGAGACCGGCGCCGCCGTCCACGAACTGCTCGTCGCCCTGCGTCGCGCCCGCGCCGACCTCGGCCCCGACGGCGACCCCGTCCTCACCGCGCTCGCCCGCGACGCCTTCCGGCCGATGTCCGTCGCCGAACACGCCGCACGCCATGGCATGACCCCCGCAGAACTGCGGACCGCCGTACGCCGAGGCGCCGGCTGCAGCCCCAAGGACTACCTCCTCGGCATCCGCCTCGGCCGCGCCAAGGAACTCCTCGCCGCCACCGACCTGCCCGTCGCCGCCGTCGCCCGCCGCGTCGGATACGAGGACCCGGCCTACTTCTCCCGCCTGTTCACCCGCCGCGTCGGACTCGCACCTGTCCGTTTCAGGGAACAGCAGGGCAGGGCCGTACCCGGCGGCTGGAGCACCCGCGTCCCGGACCCTGAACACCCTCCGACCATCGGCGCCCGGCCGACGTAAGCTCCCTGACCATGACCACGAGTGACATCGACGAATCCGTGCGCGCCGAGCTCGACCGCCTGCGCTCGAGCATCGACAACATCGACGCCGCCGTCGTCCACATGCTCGCCGAGCGATTCAAATGCACCCAGCAGGTCGGACACCTCAAGGCCCAGCACCACCTGCCGCCCGCCGACCCCGCCCGCGAGGCCCGCCAGATCGCACGGCTGCGCCAGCTCGCCGAGAGCGCGAAACTCGACCCGGCGTTCGCGGAGAAACTGCTGAACTTCATCATCGCCGAAGTGATCCGCCACCACGAGCAGATCGCCGACCAGCCCGGCGAGAGCCCACAGCACTGACCCGTCCGACCCGCGCGCCGCGTCCGCCCCACCCCGCCCGAACGCCCGCGCGCGGGAGCCGGTGTGCGCTGACAGCGCAACCACCACCCCGTGTGCCGACCGGGGCCCATCAGGCAGCATGGGCCCATGTCCGTACTGACGCGCGACGAAGCGCAGACCCGAGCCCGGCAACTCGACGTACACCGGTACACGATCGACCTCGATCTGACCACCGGCGACGAGACCTTCGACTCCCGAACCGTCATCCACTTCACCGCGACAGCGGCCGGTGACACCTTCGTCGAGATCAAGCCCGCCGAACTGCGCTCCCTCACGCTCGACGGACAGCCCCTCGACCCCGGCGCCCTCACCGAGAACCGCGTCCCCCTGACCGGCCTGAGCGCCGGCGAGCACGAACTGCGCGTCGACGCGCGGATGCGCTACTCCCGCACCGGCGAAGGCATGCACCGCTTCACCGACCCCAGCGACGGCGAGACGTACGTCTACACCCAGCTGTTCATGGACGACGTCCAGCGCGTCTTCGCCGCCTTCGACCAGCCCGACCTCAAGGCAGTCTTCGAGCTCTCCGTCACCGCGCCAGAAGCCTGGACCGTCCTCGGCAACGGCGTCGCCACCCACCACGGCGAAGGCCGCTGGACCTGCGCGGCCACCCCGCTGCTCTCCACCTACCTGGTCGCCGTCGCCGCCGGACCCTGGCACTCCGTACGGACCGAGCACGCCGGACTGCCCTTCGGCATCCACTGCCGCCGCTCCCTCGCCCCCTACCTCGACGCCGACGCCGACGAACTCCTCGACATCACCCGGCAGTGCTACGACCGCTACCACGAGAAGTTCGAGGAGCCCTACCCCTTCGACTCCTACGACCAGGCTTTCGTCCCCGAGTTCAACGCCGGCGCCATGGAGAACCCGGGCCTCGTCACCTTCCGCGACGAATTCGTCTACCGCTCCGCAGTCACCGACACCCAACGCCAGACCCGCGCCATGGTCATCGCCCACGAGATGGCCCACATGTGGTTCGGCGACCTCGTCACCCTCAAGTGGTGGGACGACATCTGGCTGAACGAGTCCTTCGCCGAATACATGGGCTACCAGACCCTCACCGAAGCCACCCGCTTCACCGACACCTGGACCGACTTCGCGATCGCCCGCAAATCCTGGGGCTACGACGCCGACCAGCGTCCCTCCACCCACCCCGTCGCCCCCGACCCCGACGCCGTCCCCGACACCGCGTCCGCGATGCTCAACTTCGACGGCATCTCCTACGCCAAGGGCGCCTCCGCCCTGCGCCAGCTCGTCACCTGGCTGGGCGAGAAGGACTTCCTCGCCGGAATCAACACCCACTTCGCCCGACACAAGTTCGCCAACGCCACCCTCGCCGACTTCATCGACTCCCTCGCCGGAGCCACCGACCGCGACGTGCACGCCTGGGCCGAGTCGTGGCTGCGCACCACCGGCGTCGACATGCTCAGCCCGGCCGTCGTGGACACCGCGGGCGGCTGGTCACTCACCGTCGAACAGGACGGCAGCCGCCCCCACCGCATCGCCGTCGGCGCCTACGACGCCGACCCCATCGACCCCGGCCGCCTCGTCCTGCGCGACCGCCTCGAGATCGACGTCCCCGAGACCGGCAGCACAGCACCCCGCCCCGGACGCCGCCCGGCGCTCATCGTCCTCAACGACGGCGACAACACCTACGCCAAGGTCCGCCTCGACGCCGCCTCCTGGGCCGTCGTCGTCGACTCCCTGTCCGGCATCCCCGATGCCCTCACCAGGGCCGTCGTCTGGAACGCCGCACGGGACATGGTCCGCGACGGCGAACTTGCCCCCACCGCCTACCTCGAGACGGCCGACACCCACCTGCCCCACGAGAACGACCTCGCCATCGTCCAGGGCGTCCTCGCCTTCGCCGCCGGCCAGATCGCCGACTGCTACCTCACCCCCGACCAGCGCCCCGCCGCGCTCGCCACCCTCACCCGCATCAGCCGCGCACTGCTCCGCCGCACCGAGGACGGCAGCGACCCCGGCCTGCGCCTGACCGCCGTACGCCACTACATCGACGCCGCCACCCAGCCGGAGCCCATCCAGGAATGGCTCACCGAAGGCAGCGTCCCCGGCGGGCCCGAGCTCGACCCCGAACTGCGCTGGCGCGTCCTGACGCGCCTCGCCGTCCTCGGCGCCACCGACGACGCGGCCATCACCGCCGAACTGGAACGCGACCCGAGCGCCACCGGGCAGGAAGGCGCGGCCCGCTGCCGCGCCGCCCTCCCCACACCCGAGGCCAAGGCCGCCGCCTGGGCCCGGCTCTTCACCGGCGACGACCTGTCCAACTACCTGTTCGCGGCCACCGCGCAAGGCTTCTGGCAGCCCGAACAGGCCGACCTCGTACGCGAGTACGTCCCGCGCTTCTACCCCGACTCCGTAGCCCTCGCCGCGCGCCGCGGCCCGGCCATCGCCGAAGCCTGCGGCCGCTACGCCTTCCCCGTCCACGCCGTCGACGCCCAGGCACTGGGCGCGGGGGAGACCTGCCTGGCCGGGACGGACATGCTCCCGGCACTGCGGCGCAAGCTGGCCGACCAGATCGACGACCTGCGCAGGGCCCTGCGGGTCCGGGCAGTGTGACGTTTCCCGACCCTGCCCCGCCTCTTCCGAACCGGACTCAGCCCCGGCCCGGTACCGTCCCGCGGGAGGCGTACCGCGCTCCGCGCGGTGCCCCCAACCTCCCCCTACGGCCGCCAGGCCGCCGCCAGGCCGTAGGGGGAGGGTAAGGGGACAAGCCCCCGCGCAGCGGACCCCGCGTCCGCGGCGGCGAGGCACTCAGGCAACGCTCCCGCCAAGCGGCCCCGCCCTCGCGCAGCGGATCCGCCAGGCGGCCCGCCCTCGGCAGCGGATCACGCGCCCGCGGAAGCCCTCCCGCAGCGGACTCGCCACCGGCAGTGGACCCGCCCGGCGGGTCCCCCGCAGCGGACCCCGCGTCCGCGGCGGCGAGGCCCTCACGCAAACGCGCTCGCCCGGCGGCCACGCCCGCTCAGCGGACCCCGCGCCCGGGCGCCCCCCGCAATGCACGCACGCGCCTATACCAGGCGCCCGCCCCCAGCCCCTTCCCTTCCTTGAGGCGATACCACTTTCGGGTTCCGATCGTCGGGATCTGCGGGCGCCACGCCGAGCCCCTCGCCACCGTGGGGTGACACCCGCCGGGTGACACTCCCGCGCCTCGCCGAAGGACCCCGCCTCATGAACACCCCGCCCCTCGCGGGAGGAATCACCGGCCCCGACGCCCTACGCCCTCTGCTCGCGCTCGTGCTCGACGCACTCGGCGAAGGCGCGATCGCCCGCGGCGGCCCCGTACCTGGCGGCGGGCCGGACGCCGTCGCCGCGCTGATGCGTCAGAGCCTCGGTGACGTGCTCCCGGAGCACGGCGCCGGCGCCGCCCCCGCCCTGCGCACCCTCGTCCGCGCCGTCGCCCACGGTGCGGCCGACCCCGCCGACCCCCTGTGCGCGGCACACCTCCACACGCCGCCCCTCGCACTGGCCGTCGCCGCCGACCTCGCCGCCTCCGCGCTCAACCCGTCCATGGACTCGTGGGACCAGGCGCCCGCGGCCTCCGAACTGGAGGCACAGGTCACCCGTGCGCTCGCGGCGGAGGTGTACCCCGGCCGCACCGCACCCGACGCGATCGTCACCACCGGCGGCACCGAGTCCAACCAACTCGCTCTCCTCCTCGCACGCGAGCGCGTCGGCACACCGGTCCAGGTCGTCTGCGACGACAGCGCCCACCACTCCGTCGGCCGCGCCGCCTGGCTTCTGGGACTGCCCGAGCCGCTCACCGTCCCCCTGGACGACCCGGCCGCACTGGACGACACACTGACCCACCTCCACGGCCCGGTCCTCGTCGTCGCCACCGCGGGCACCACCGACACCGGCCGCATCGACCCCCTCGACCGGATCGCCGACCTCGCCGACCGCCACCGCGCCCAACTGCACATCGACGCCTCCTACGGCGGCCCGCTCCTCTTCAGCACCGAACGCAGCCACCTCCTCACCGGGCTCGAACGCGCCCACTCCGTCACGCTCGACCTGCACAAACTCGGCTGGCAGCCGGTCGCCGCCGGACTCCTCGCCGTACCCGACACCGCCCGCCTCGCGCCGCTCGGCCACACCGCCGAATACCTCAACGCTGAGGACGACACCGACGCCGGACTGCCCGACCTCCTCGGCCGCTCCCTGCGCACCACCCGCAGGCCCGACATCCTCAAGATCGCCGTCACCCTCAAGGCACTCGGCCGTACCGGCCTCGCCGCCCTCGTCGACCGCACCTGCGCCGCCGCCCAGGACCTGGCGGACCTCGTCGACAAGAACCCGCGCCTCGAGCTCTACGAACGGCCCACCCTCTCGACCGTCCTGTTCCGGCCCACCGGCGCCAGCGACGAAGAGACGGCCGAGATCCGGCGCTCCCTGCTCGTACAGGGCCGCGCCGTCCTCGGCAGGGCCCGCGCCGACGGCCGGCTCTGGCTCAAGGCCACCCTGCTCAACCCCCACACCGCGAACGGCGCCCTGCAGACCCTCACCGACCTCGTGGAAGGCAGCACCCCCCGATGACCGCCACACCACCGGCCCAGCAGCCCGACCGCCCCTACGACCTCGTCGGCATCGGCATCGGCCCGTTCAACCTCTCCCTCGCCGCACTCGCCCACGGAGTCCCCGGCGGACTCGCCACCACCTTCTTCGAGCAGCGGTCCACCTTCCGGTGGCACCCCGGACTCCTCATCGAGGGCGCCACCCTCCAGGTCCCGTTCCTCGCCGACCTCGTCACCCTGGCCGACCCCGCGAACCCCTGGTCGTTCCTCAACTACCTGCGCTCCCGCGACCGGCTCTACCCGTTCTACTTCGCGGAGCGCTTCCACATCCAGCGCGCCGAGTACGACGCCTACTGCCGCTGGGTGGGCGACAACCTCCCCGGCCTGCATTTCGGCCACCAGGCCGACGCCGTCCGCTGGAACAGCGAACGCGACCTGTTCGAGGTCGACTTCACCCAGCTCGACGCCGACGGCGAGGCCGAGGCACTGGGCCGCGCGTACACCCGCAACATCGCACTCGGCGTCGGCACCGAGCCGTACGTACCCGAACCGCTGCGCCCGCTCGCCGACGACCCCAGCGTGCCCGTCCTCCACTCCGCCGACTACCTGGAGCACCGCGAACGGCTCCTCACCGCGGAGCACGTCACCGTCATCGGCTCGGGCCAGTCCGGCGCCGAAGTGTTCCTCGACCTGCTCCGTGCCCGCCCGGCCGGGGCCGAGAAGCTCCACTGGCTGACCCGCACCGAAGCCTTCGCACCCATGGAGTACTCGAAGCTCGGCCTCGAACACTTCACCCCCGACTACACCCGCTATTTCCACGCCCTGCCGGAAGAAGTCCGGAGCGAGCTGCTGCCCCGCCAATGGCAGCTCCACAAAGGCATCGACGCCGACACCATCGCCGCCATCCACGACGAGCTCTACCACCGCAGCCTGCACGGCGGCTGGCCCGACGCCGTCCTCACACCCGGCGTCACCGTCCGCACCGCCGGCCGGGTCGCCACAACCCGTGTCGAGCTCCACCTCGAACACATCCAGCAGGGCACCCGCTCCCGCCTCACCACCGACGCCGTCGTCCTCGCCACCGGCTACCGCGAACGCCCGCTCACCCGGCTCCTCGCCGGCATCGACCCCTACATCCGCCGCGACCGCGCCGGACGCCCCCTGGTCGACAGCGAATTCCGCCTCGACCTCGACCCCGCCGTCAGCGGATCCCTCTACGTCCAGAACGCCGAGACCCACACCCACGGCGTCGGCGCCCCCGACCTCGGGCTCGCCGCCTGGCGCAGCGCGAGCATCCTCAACTCCCTCACCGGCAAGGAGCACTACCCGCTGCCCCGCCGCACCGCCTTCACCAGCTTCGGCCTCCAGCAGCAGGAGGCGCCCGGCGTTCCCGGCCAGACGCCCCCGCTCACACCACTGGAATCACAGCGCTGGACGGCCCACGCGGAGGGCTAGAACACCGGCACGCCGTCGCGCGTCAGCTTCCAGCCCACAGAGGCGAACTCCGCAGGATCCACCGAACCCTTCGCCTGCACCCACGCGATGATCGTGTTCCGGATCTCCTCCGAGTTCGCCCACAACTGCTGCGCCGCGGCGATGTGCGGGAAATTGCCACCCCCACTCGCCCGGTAGTTGTTGACTGCGAGCACGAACCGCGCGGCCGGGTCGACCGTGGCGCCCTCGAAGGACAGCTTCACGATCCGCGAGCCGGCCGGCTTCGCGATGTCGACCTCGTACGTCAGACCCGACACCGCGTCGTAGTTGTAGTCCGGCGTACCGTTCGCGTTCGTCAGCTTCGACGTGTCCACCGGCGCCCCCGCCGGAGTCTGCACGTAGTACCGCGCCGAGAACTCCAGATACTCCTTCAGCTGCGCACCCGTCATCAGCCGCGCCTCGAGAGTGTTCTCGAACGGGTACAGCCCCGCCGCGTCCTTGATGGTCACCTCGCCCGCCGGGATCGCCGCCGTCCGGGAGAAGCACGACGCCTGCGACAGCACCGGCAGGGCCGCGTACTCGCCGCCCGCAAGCGCGGCCTTCACCGTCTCGGCCTGGACATGGTTGATCAGGTCGATGATCGGCTCGTCCTTCCACGGCGCGTCGGTCGTGGACATCGCTGCCGTCGACGTGCCGATGACCTGGTTGACGTACGCCACGACCTTCTTGTGCTCGTCATCCAGCAGCCCCGTGATCTTCGGGTCCTCGACGACCGTGTTCGAGTTCAGGACCTGCGCCCCGACCCGCTCCACCACCCAGCGGCCCTTCTCCCACACCAGGTCGAAGTCGAACAGCGTCAGCCGCTGCCCCCACTTCAGTGGCTCGGAGAGAACCACTTGCCGACCGGTCTCCTTGTTGGTGACGAAGTACTCCGGTATCTCCGTGTGCGCGTGCCCCACAAGGATCGCGTCGATACCGGGCACCTGCTCGGCCACCAGGCCCGCCGCGTTCTCTACGTACGGCAACTGGTCACCGTAGGAGGACGTGCCGCTGGAACCCGAATGCGCAGAGACGACCACCACGTCCGCGCCCATCGAGCGCAGCTTCGGCACCCACTTCGCCGCCTGTTCCTCCAGGCCGGGGAAGACCATCTTGCCGCTCACGTTCTGCTTGTCCCAGATCGCGATGCCCGGATTCGTCAGACCGAGAACGGCCACCCGCACATCACGCCCGTGCGGCGTGCGCAGCCGGTGCATGCTGTACGGAGGGAACGCCGGCCGCAGCGTCTTGGCGTCCAGCGCGTTCGCACCCAGCAGCGGGAAGTCGCACTGCTCCTCGAACTTGCGCAGCACCGGGATGCCGTAGTTGAACTCGTGGTTGCCGAGCGCCGCGGCGTCGTAGCCGATGGCATTCATCGCCTGCGCCATCGGATGCACCGGACCGCGCTCGGCCGTGATCGGGTCGACCTTGGCGTAGTAGTACGACAACTGGGTGCCCTGGATCGTGTCACCGGCGTCGATCAGCAGCGTGTTGCGCCGGCCCTTCTCCTCACGGATCCGGTTCACCAGCGTCGAGATCTTCGCCAGGCCCACGTCGTTGTGCGCCTTGTCGTCGAACTCCTTGTCCGTGAAATAGTCCCAGTTGAAGACATTCCCGTGCAGATCCGTCGTCCCCAGCACGGTGAATGAGTACCGCTTCCGCGGACGTCCGTGCCCATGTTCCTCGCCCCGCTCCTCGGCCACCGCGGGCGCGGCAGCGACCCCCGCGACAGCGACACCCGCCCCGGCGGCGGCCGACCGCTCAAGGAACGTCCTACGGTTCAGCGGCATTTCGTCTCCCTCGATCACATGCACAACGCGCGTAGATTCTGGCCTACGAGCCACCCCCGCAACACCCCTGACAGGTTTCGATCCGAAGTCCGGCCGGGGCGCGATCCGGAATGCCGGACCGGACAGCCGGATTCGACCGAGCGACCCGAACGCCGAACCCGAGTGTCCGACCCGGATGCGACAGTGGGACGACAGACCCGACCGCGCGAGGGAGACACCCATGGACGACACCACACCCCCCGCTCCCACCGCCCCCTACGCCACACCGGAACAACCACGGGTCGCCGTACGCGGCGAGGCACGCATCGAATTCGACCCGGAGATCGCCCGCATCAGCATCACGATCAGTGCCCGCGGCAAGGACCGGCGCGCCGCCCTCGAAGACCTCACCCGCCGCAACGCTGCCGCACTCGACCTCGTCAAGTCCTACGGCCAGGCGGTCGAAAAGCTCGAGACGGGCGCATTCTCCGTCACTCCCCAACTCACCCAGCACGGCCGCGGCGAACGCATCCACGCCTACCACGGCCGCGTCAACATCACCGCCGTACTGAGCGACTTCACCGCCCTCGGCGAACTCACCACCCGCCTCGCCGACCTCGAGCTCACCCACGTCAACGGCCCCTGGTGGTCACTGCGCCCGGACTCGCCCGCCCACGGCGAAGCCCGGCGCCAGGCCGTACGGGAAGCCGTCCAGCGCGCCCGCGAATACGCCGAAGCCGTCGGCGGCAGACTCGCCGCCCTCGTCGAGCTCGCCGACATCGGAGCTGAAGCCGCCCCGCCCCGCTACGCGATGCCTGCCCCGCCCGGCAGCACGCGAGGCTTCGCCGGAGCAGCCGTGGCGGAGGCCGCCCCCGCCCTCGACCTCGAGCCACAGCGGCAGACCGTCTACGCCCAGGTGAACGCGCGCTTCACCATGACGCCGCCGCAATTGTGAGCGGAAGGCTTCCCCTGCTCATCCGAGCACCCGCGCGCACAATTCAACACTTGTCAATAGCCCTTCATGCAAAGGTTGTTGAGTAGTCACGCACGCCCAATTCTCTACCGACCGGTAAGCCATAGGCTCGAAACATGCGCCGAGCAAAAATCGTCTGCACCCTGGGCCCCGCGACCGACACGTACGAGCAGATCAAGGCACTCGTCGACGCCGGAATGGACATCGCCCGCTTCAACCTCAGCCACGGCACCTATGCCGACCACGAGGAGCGCTACCACCACGTACGAAAGGCTTCCGACGAAACCGGCCGGAGCGTCGGCATCCTCGCGGACCTTCAAGGCCCGAAGATCCGTCTCGGCCGCTTCCGTGAGGGACCCGTACTGCTTGAACGCGGCGACACGTTCACCATCACCACCGAGGACATCGAGGGTGATCGCCACATCTGCGGCACCACCTATCAAGGTCTCGCCTCCGACGTCAGCCGCGGCGAACGCATCCTCGTCGACGACGGCAAGGTCGCCCTTGAGGTGACCGCCATCGACGGCCCCCGCGTCACGACCACCGTCGTCGAAGGCGGCATGGTCTCCGACCACAAGGGCCTGAACCTCCCCGGTGTGGCCGTTTCCGTCCCCGCCCTGTCGGAAAAGGACATCGAAGACCTCCGCTGGGCCCTCGGCATCGGCGCCGACGTCATCGCCCTCTCCTTCGTCCGCAACGGCAACGACATCGACGACGTCCACCGCGTCATGGACGAGGAGGGCCGCCGCCTGCCCGTCATCGCGAAGGTCGAAAAGCCGCAAGCGGTCGAGAACATCGACGACATCGTCGCCGCGTTCGACGGGATCATGGTCGCCCGCGGCGACCTCGGCGTCGAAATGCCCCTGGAACAGGTACCGATTGTGCAGAAGCGGGCCATCAAGCTCGCCAGGCGCAACGCCAAGCCGGTCATCGTCGCCACCCAGATGCTCGACTCGATGATCGACAACTCCCGCCCCACCCGCGCGGAAGCCTCCGACGTCGCCAACGCCGTCATCGACGGCACCGACGCGGTGATGCTCTCCGGCGAGACGAGCGTCGGCAAATACCCGGTCGAAACGGTCCGCACCATGGCCCGCATCGTCATCGCGGCGGAAGAGGACGTCCTCGCCAGGGGCCTCCCCCCGCTGACCGACCGGAACAAGCCCCGCACCCAGGGCGGCGCCGTGGCCCGCGCGGCCGCCGAGATCGGCGACTTCCTCGGCGCCAAGTTCCTCGTCGCCTTCACCCAGTCCGGCGACACCGTCAAACGACTCTCCCGCTACCGTTCCCCGATCCCCCTCCTTGCCTTCACCCCCGACCCCGCCACCCGCTCCCAGCTCAACCTCACCTGGGGCGTCGAGACCTTCCTCGGCCCGCACGTCGGGTCCACCGACGCGATGGTCGCCCAGGTCGACGAGGAGTTGCTGCGCATCGGCCGCTGCGAGCGGGGCGACATCGTGGTCATCACGGCCGGCTCACCACCGGGCGTCGCAGGCTCGACGAACCTGGTCCGCGTACACCGCATCGGCGAGAGCCTCTAGCGGCGGGGGACGGTCAGTACTTCGGCCCGACGTGTGCGTCCATGAGCGCGACGGACGCGCGTCGGGCAACGGAAATGTTGTACGGGCTGCCGTTGCGGGTGCAGTGCGTCCACTCGACGCCGAGCTTGTCGAGCGTGTCCGTGCAGAGCTGCCGGATGTCGTCGGAGACGTTGGTGAAGAAGTACCGGGGGTACTCGTAGCGCTTGCGCTCGCCGGCCACGAGACGTGTCGTCCAGTTGGTGATCCGGCAACCGTCGGAGTGGATCAATCCCCGGACGAAGTCCCACGGGTGGGCGTCCACGATCGTCTGCTGCCAGGGCTCGAGGGCGATCTTGCGCTCGTGCTTCCTGCCGGAGCCGTGCTGAGGGAACAGGCACCAGAGGTGGTTCGAGTACACCTTCACATTGCGGCAACCGGTTCTTTGGACCCGGCAGACGGAGTTGTCCGGGAACACGGCCTGCATCGCAGATTCGCACTGATCCATGAGTCCCGGCCAGGCCTCGGAACAGGTGATCATCAGGCTGGGTACGCGATGCCCCGAGTACTGGATGATGTGGCCGTCACCGAGGTAAAGCCCGAGGAGATAGGAGTACGCGGGCTCATCCAGCTCGCGACCGTCGCAGCGAGGACACGTAGGCGCGTGCTTACCGGGACACTCGCCACGCTCGGCGCGGTCCGCATGCTTCCAGTAGGCGATCGTGCCGGTGGGCACCTGAAGTGTGCGCGCGACATCGGCGTTCTTGGCTCCTTCCCGCAGGAGGGAAAGTGCCCGCCGTCGCACTCGCGTGCTACGAAGCTCCACGAATGCCACTCTGCGTGGCCGGCGATCACTCGAAGTGTCAAATGGAGGATGTTCACAAGAACGTGCACATCCGGTTCGTGAGGGTGCCGGGTGCGGGATTCGAACCCGCACGTCCTTTCGGACAGATGTGTTTGAGACATCAGCGTCTGCCATTCCGCCAACCCGGCCAGGTCGCTGGTCGGAGTGTACCGGGTGATGGTCATTGCCTTCATCTAGGTAGGCTCTGAAGGCAGTGACCTGCCCCGCACCGAGGAGCCCCCGTGACCGCCCCCGAGTCGCCCCAGCCCGCCGCCGATGACGACGACAAGTCGCACGTCCCGCCCCTGACGACACGTGTCGTCATCGCTGAGGACGAGGCGCTCATCCGGCTCGACCTCAAGGAGATGCTCGAGGAGGAGGGGTACTCGGTCGTCGGCGAGGCCGGTGACGGGCAGCGGGCCGTGGAGCTGGCGCGGGAGCACCGGCCGGATCTGGTCATTCTTGACGTGAAGATGCCCGTGCTCGACGGGATCTCCGCGGCGGAGAAGATCGCGGAGGAATCCATCGCGCCGGTCCTGATGCTCACCGCGTTCTCGCAGCGCGACCTCGTGGAGCGGGCCCGGGACGCCGGCGCCATGGCGTATCTGGTGAAGCCGTTCAGCAAGAGCGACGTCGTGCCGGCGATCGAGATGGCGGTGTCGCGGTTCACCGAGCTCAAGGCGCTCGAGCAGGAGGTCGCGGACCTCTCGCAGCGGCTGGAGACGCGCAAGCTGGTGGATCGGGCGAAGAGCATTCTGCAGACGCAGTACGGCCTGACGGAGCCGGCGGCGTTCCGGTGGATCCAGAAGACGTCGATGGACCGCCGGTTGTCGATGCAGCAGGTGGCGGAGGCGGTCATCGAGGACGCCGAGGAGAAGAAGGCCGCGAAGGGGCAGTAGTCGGCGGCAGGGCGCTGAGCGGTCCTGAGGACGGGCGGAGGAGTAGCGCCTCAAAAAGTGGACAAACGGGTGGAATTGCGGCGGGCCCCCGGTCACTTGGTGACCGGGGGCCCGGTGCTGTTGTGGGGGAAGTTGTGAAGGTCGTTTTCGATTCGGCCGCGCGGCGGGCCGTCGCGCGCTACGGTGACGCGATCCGGCCGGAGAGGTGCTGTCCGGTGAGACGGAGGTGCTCTGTGCGGTGTGTGGGAGGGGTTGCGCGGGGGCATGTTCCGGCCGGGTCGTGTGACCGGGGTTTGGGGGAACGTCGCAGTTCAGAGCGTTGGCGGGGTCGGCGGAAATGTGGTCGTGAAGATCATCTGCGCGTTTGTCGGGTACTTGTGCATCACTGCTGACATGTCCGGTCGCCGGTAAGGAGTGTTCTGTTTCCGGCGCATGACTCAGGTCACAGGGCGATCACACATCTTCCGGTCACCTATCCGTGTGCCCGAACGCCCGATTACATTCCCCGCACACCGCACGGACAAGCGGTGTCCTGTGAGGGGATGCCAACTTCCCCCACTGACAAGATCGTTCGCGCGGCTCCGAGGGGTTCGTAGTGCTGAACAAGACCATCATCAAAATGGCTATACCGCTGGCCGTGGGTGCTCTGGCCCTGACCGGGTGCAGCAGTGACTCCGGCAGCGGCGACGGCGCCGTGAAGATTGCTTTCCAGGGCCCGCTCTCCGGCGACAACGTCGCACTGGGCGAGAACATGCAGAACGGCGTGAAGCTGGCCATCGACCAGGCCAACGCCAAGGGTGACCTCGACTTCAAGCTCGAGTACGTCGCCGGTGACGACCAGGGTCTGCCGGACAAGGCCACCGCCGCCGCGCAGAAGATCATCGACGACGAGAGCGTCGTCGCCGTGGTGGGCCCCGCCTTCTCCGGGCCGACCAACACCTCTTCGCCGCTGTACGCGGAGTCCGGTCTGGTGACGGTCTCGCCGTCCGCGACCAACCCGCTGCTGACGGACAAGGAGAACGGCTTCACCAGCTTCCTGCGCGGTGTCCCCAACGACAACATGCAGGGCGCCGGCATGGCGACCTACTTCGCCAAGAAGCTGCAGGCGAAGAAGGTCTACCTGATCGACGACAAGACCGACTACGGCGTGGGCCTGGCGACTGTCGCCGAGAAGGGTCTGAAGGACGCCGGTGTCGAGGTCGTCAAGAAGTCCGTCCCGCAGAAGACGCCGGACTACTCCGCGACCGCCAAGGACGTCGTCAACTCCAAGGCCGACGCGCTGATCTACGCCGGTTACTACCAGGACCTCGCTCCGTTCGCGAAGAAGCTCAAGGACGCCGGCTACAAGGGCGCGGGCATCTCGGGCGACGGCTCGAACGACATGAAGTTCGTCGAGCTCGCGGGTGACGCCTCCGAGAACTGGTTCCTCACCTGCCCCTGCACCGACGCCACCGTCGAGGCGGGCACGAAGAAGTTCGCCGAGGACTACCAGAAGGAGTTCGGCCGCGCCCCCGGTACGTACTCCGCCGAGGCGTACGACATCACCAACATGATCATCGCCGAAGTCAAGAAGTCGGGTGCGGACACCGAGCGTGAGGCTCTGCGTGACGCGCTGGCGAAGGCCTCCTACAAGGGCCTGACGAAGACCTTCTCCTTCGGTGAGAACGGTGAGTTCAAGGGCACCGACGTCTACCTGTACCAGGTCAAGGGCGGCAAGATCGGGTACCAGGGCAACATCAACGAGCTGGCCGGCTGACGCTGGGGCTTAGTGGCTGATGCCATGCGACAGGGGGCCGGGAGGCGGTAGTTCTCCCGGCCCCCGTCCGCGAAGTGGGGCGGTCGGTTCCCCAACCGGTGCCTTCCACTGTTTCGAATGATTCGCCCGCGGGCCGCCCTCGTCGCCACGAGCGCCGCCGCCCGCTCAGCTCCCACAAGGAAGTCTGCTCCATGTCCCTTCAGGAATTCTGGGACTACCTCGTCCTAGGGGTGATGCTCGGCTCGCTGTACGCCGTCATCGCCATCGGCTACACCCTTGTCTACGGCGTGCTGCAGCTGATCAACTTCGCGCACAGCGAGGTCTTCATGCTCGGCGCCTACGGCAGCCTCATCGTCCTTCAGCTGGTCAGTCCGGGGGACAACCCGTCCGCTCTGGCGTCCATCGGCTTTGTCGCTCTCGCCATGGCGGGGTCGGCGCTGTTCGGCGGCGTCACTGCGTACGGCCTGGAGAAGGTCGCGTACCGACCACTACGCAGGCGTGGCGCGCCGCGGCTGATCTTCCTGATCACCGCGATCGGTGCCTCGTTCTTCCTGTACAACCTGGCCGGCAAGCTGTTCGGGCGTGACCCGCTGCCGCTGCCGGAGATGTACGACAACCACACCGTGTTCTCGCTGTTCGGCGCCGGTGTGAACATCACTCAGATGCTCCAGTTCGCGACGGCCGTGGTCATGATGATCGCGCTGGACCTGCTGGTGACCCGCACGAAGCTCGGCAAGGGCATCCGCGCGGTCGCCCAGGACGCCGAGGTCGCCGGCCTGATGGGCGTCGACATCGACAAGGTCATCTCCCGCACCTTCATCATCGGCGGTGTGCTGGGCGGTGTGGCGGGCTTCCTGTTCGCCAACCTGAACCAGGTGTCGTACACGATGGGCTTCATACCCGGTATCACCGCGTTCGCCGCGGCCGTCGTCGGCGGCATCGGCAACATCCGCGGTGCGATGTTCGGCGGCATTCTGATCGGCATCGTGGAGACGATGACGGTGCCGCTGCTCGGTGACGAGTGGCGCAGCGTCTCGGCCATGGTCGTGCTGATCCTTGTGCTGATGTTCCGCCCGATGGGCATCCTCGGTGAGCGAGTGGGGAGGGCGGCATGAGTACGGTCGACACCTCGAAGAACC
This sequence comes from Streptomyces sp. WAC00040, assembly GCF_056835925.1. Taxonomy (NCBI): domain Bacteria; kingdom Bacillati; phylum Actinomycetota; class Actinomycetes; order Kitasatosporales; family Streptomycetaceae; genus Streptomyces; species Streptomyces sp. WAC00040. The sequence continues at coordinate 116,714 of NZ_JAKQZE010000006.1, read as the reverse complement.
TGACGCCGTCTGCGGCGTCGAAGCTGCGCCGTACGGCGTGGTACCAGTCGGAGCGTTTCTCCCGGCTGTGGGCGATGATCGCCCTGGGTGTGCTGCTGGCCCTGGTGACGGGCGAGCAGGGCAACACGCGTGACATCTTCTACTCGATCGAGAACACGCTCACGGGTCCCAACCTGTGGGTGTGCCTGGGTCTTACGGTCGGTGTGTGGGCGCTGCGGGAGTTCGCGTCGGCGCCGATCAAGGGCGCGGTCACGAAGGCCAAGGAGTCGGCCGGTTCGGCTGTCTCCGGTGGCCCGGTGGGCACGCTGCGGGAGCGGCTGCGGACCGACAAGCGGGTGAAGCTGGGTGGCATCGCCGTCCTGCTGATCCTGGTACTGGTCATTCCGTCGGGTCTCGAGCGGACCTGGCAGACGGTGCTGGTGGACCAGATCGCGATCTTCGCGCTCCTGGCGATCGGCCTCAACGTGGTGATCGGCTGGGCGGGTCTGCTGGACCTGGGCTTCTTCGCCTTCTTCGCCGTGGGTGCCTACTCGACGGCGTACTGGACGGGCCGGCTTCCGATCGAGCCTCCGGTCGTGCTGAACAACTTCTGGGTCATCCCCGTCGCAGTGATCACGTGTCTGATCTGTGGTCTGCTGCTGGGTGCTCCGACGCTTCGGCTCCGGGGTGACTACCTGGCGATCGTGACGCTCGGTTTCCACGAGATCATCTACCTGGTGGCGAAGAACGCGGACGGGCTCACGGGCGGTCCGCAGGGTGCCCGGCTGATCCCGGACTTCTCGATCGACTTCGCGGGCTTCGAGTACAAGTGGTCGATCAAGCCGCTGCCTTACTGGTACCTGCTGGTCTTCTTCATCGTTCTGGTGATCATTCTGTTCTCGCGTCTCGAGCACTCGAGGGTGGGACGTGCGTGGACGGCGATCCGTGAGGACGAGATCGCGGCCGCGGCGAACGGCGTCAACACGGTTCAGTTCAAGCTGATGGCGTTCGCGATCGGTGCTTCGACCTCGGGTGTCGCGGGTGTGATCTTCACGAGTAAGTACGGGTACATCAACCCGGAGGTCTTCCCGCTTCTCCAGTCGATCCTGATCCTGGCGTACGTCATCTTCGGCGGTATGGGCTCGATCCCGGGTGTGCTGATCGGCACGGCGATCCTGGTGTGGCTGCCGGAGGCGCTGAAGGACTGGGTGGACCCGTCCGACCGGTACATGTACCTGGGCGCGCTGCTGGTGATCATGATGATCTACCGGCCTCAGGGAGTCTGGCCGTCCCGGCGAAGGCAGCGTGAGCTGAAGATGGCTGAGGAAGGCATCGGCGACGCGGACGCGATGTCCGAGCCGGCGGGAGGCAAGTTCTGATGAGCACGGACGTGAAGAGCGACGCGACGGCCGGTGCACAGCCTTCGGCCGCCGGCACCGATCTGGTGCTGCAGGCGTCGGATGTGACGCTGCGGTTCGGCGGGTTGACCTGTCTGGACCATGTGGACGTCAACATGTGCCGGGGCGAGGTCCTGGCGGTGATCGGGCCGAACGGTGCGGGTAAGACCTCGCTGTTCAACTCGCTCACCGGGGCGTACACCCCGCAGGAAGGCAAGATCGTCTTCCGTTCGAAGGACGGCGACGAGAAGTCCCTGCTGGGCAGCAAGCCGCACATCGTCAACCGCGTGGGTGTGGCGCGTACGTTCCAGAACATCCGGTTGTTCGGTGCGCTGACGGCGCTGGAGAACGTCAAGATCGCGGCGGAGACCCGGCTGAAGGCCGGCCCTGTCTCGATCATGCTGGGTCTGCCGAACGCGCGTAAGGCGGAGCGGCTCAGTGACGAGCGTGCGCACCGGCTGCTGAAGTTCGTGGGCCTGGAGGACAAGCTCAACGAGATCGCGGGCAGCTTGTCGTACGGCGACCAGCGCAGTCTGGAGATCGCGCGGGCGCTGGCCACGGATCCGCAGGTGCTGCTGCTGGACGAGCCGGCCGCCGGTACGAACCCGACGGAGAAGCTGGAGCTGGAGCAGCTGATCCGCCGTATCAACACGGAGCTGGGCATCAGCGTGCTGCTCATCGAGCACGACATGCGTCTGGTGATGTCGGTCGCGGACCGGGTGATGGTTCTCAACTTCGGCAAGAAGATCGCCGAGGGGACGCCGAGCGAGGTGCAGCAGCACCCGGCGGTGATCGAGGCCTACCTGGGCGCGTCGGCGGAGGACGCGGAGGTGGTTCAGGCCGCCATCGCGGAGCAGCATGCGGCGACGGACGGTTCGCAGGAGCCGGAATCGGACGAGCCTGCTTCCGAGGACTCGGCGTCGGACGAGCCCGCTTCGGAGGAGCCGGCGTCGGACGAGCCTGCTTCCGAGGACTCGGGTTCGGACGAGCCTGCTTCGGACGGGTCCGCGGCGGACGATGCCTCGGACGAGGTGTCGGCCGATGCTGAGTCGTCGGACGGAACGGCGCCGGGCGAGACCGCGGCGGACGAGGAGAGCGGCAAGTGAGCACCACGACTGAGCTGCAGAAGGACGCCGGTACGGCGGGCACTTCGGAAGAGACGCTGCTCGAACTGAAGAGCATGCGTGTGTTCTACGGCGCCATCGAGGCCATCAAGGGCATCGACCTGACCGTGCGCAAGGGCGAGATCGTGGCCCTGCTCGGCGGTAACGGCGCGGGCAAGACGACGACGCTGCGCACCGTCTCGGGCATGCTCCAGCCGCGCCACGGCGAGGTGCTGCTGCGCGGCGAGCGCATCGACGGCATCAAGTCGCACGAGCTCGTGCGGTTCGGCATCGGTCATGTGCCGGAAGGCCGGCGGGTCTTCTCGACGATGACCGTGCGGGAGAACCTGGAGATGGGCGCGTACCGCTTCAGCTCGGTCGACATGGCCGAGATGGACCGGGTGTTCACGCTCTTCCCGCGTCTGGCCGAGCGGCGCTCGCAGCAGGCGGGCACGTTGTCGGGCGGCGAGCAGCAGATGCTGGCGATCGGCCGTGCCCTGATGGGCAAGCCGGAGCTGCTGCTGCTGGACGAGCCGTCGATGGGTCTGGCGCCGCTGATCGTGCAGCAGATCTTCGAGATCATCGAGGAGATCAACAAGCAGGGCACGACCGTGCTGCTGGTGGAGCAGAACGCCACGCAGGCGCTGGGTCTGGCGAACCGCGGCTACGTCCTGGAGACGGGCGAGGTCGCGATGTCGGGGCCGGCGGCGGATCTGCTGGCGGACAACCGGATCCGGGCGGCGTACCTCGGTGAGGGCGCGGCCTGACGGTCCGTGGAGCGATGAGAAAGGGGCCGGGAAGCTTCGCTTCCCGGCCCCTTTCCGTGCCTTGCGGGTCTTTCGCGGGGTCGGTTCAGCCCTGAGCGTCGCGGAGCAGGCAGGTGAGGCGTGCGGTGCAGACGCGCTTGTCCTGCTCGTCGGTGATCACGATCTCGTAGGTGGCGGTGGAGCGGCCGCGGTGGACGGGGGTGGCGACTCCGGTGACCATTCCGGAGCGGGCGCCGCGGTGGTGGGTGCAGTTGAGGTCCACGCCGACGGCGATCTTGGAGGGGCCGCCGTGCAGCATGGAGCCGACGGAGCCGAGGGTCTCGGCGAGGACGGCGGAGGCGCCGCCGTGCAGCAGGCCGTACGGCTGGGTGTTGCCCTCGACGGGCATCGTGCCGACGACCCGGTCCGCCGCGGCCTCGAGGATCTGTACGCCCATGCGCTCGCCCAGGTGTCCGGCGGAGAAGAGCGCGGGCAGGTCCACCCCGAGCTCGGCGTACTCGTCGATGACCTCTTGCGGGAACTTCACCGTGGTCTGCTCGCCCATGCCGGCTCCGATCGTATGACTGTCTGGTCCTGTGGTCGTCTGCTCGTCCTGCTGCCTGAGCGAACGCTTAGACGGTTGGTGATTGTTCCAGACGTACGATCACGGACTTGCTGGCGGGGGTGTTGCTGGTGTCGGCGGTGGAGTCCAGCGGGACCAGCACATTGGTCTCCGGGTAGTAAGCGGCGGCGCAGCCCCGTGCGGTGGGGTAGTGGACGACGCGGAAGCCGGGGGCCCGCCGCTCCACGCCGTCCTTCCATTCGCCGACCAGATCCGCGTACGCACCATCGGCCAGACCCAGTTCGCGAGCGTCCTCGGGATTGACCAGGACCACCCGGCGGCCGCCCTTGATGCCGCGGTAGCGGTCGTCGAGGCCGTACACCGTGGTGTTGTACTGGTCGTGCGAGCGCAGGGTCTGGAGCAGCAGCCGGCCCTCGGGGACCTTCGGGTACTCGACGGGGGCGGCGGTGAAGTTGGCCTTCCCGGTGGCAGTGGGGAAGCGGCGCTCGTCGCGGGGGCCGTGCGGCAGGGTGAAGCCGCCGGGGCGGGCGATCTTCGCGTTGAAGTCCTCGAAGCCGGGCACCACGCGGGCGATCCGGTCGCGGATCGTGCTGTAGTCCCGTTCGAAGTCCTCCCACGGTGTGGTCGAGGAGGGGCCGAGCACGGCGCGCGCCATCCGGGCGACGATCGCGGGCTCGGACAGCAGGTGGGGGCTCGCGGGAGTGAGGTTGCCGCGGGAGGCGTGGACCATTCCCATCGAGTCCTCGACGGTCACCACCTGCCTGCCGCCCGCCTGGATGTCCTTGTCGGTACGGCCCAGGGTGGGCAGGATGAGCGCCCGGCGGCCCGTGACCGCGTGCGAGCGGTTGAGCTTGGTGGACACGTGCACGGTCAGCCGCGCACGGCGCATCGCGGCCTCTGTGACCTCCGTGTCGGGACTCGCCGCCACGAAGTTGCCGCCCATGGCGAAGAACACCTTCGCCTTCCCGTCGCGCAGCGCCTCGATGGACCGCACGACGTCGAGGCCGTGGTGGCGCGGCGGGGCAAAGCCGAACTCCTTCTCCAGGGCGTCCAGGAAGGCGGGCGCGGGCCGCTCGAAGATGCCCATGGTGCGGTCGCCCTGGACGTTGGAATGCCCTCGGACGGGGCAGACGCCCGCACCCGGGCGGCCGATGTTGCCGCGCAGCAGAAGGAAGTTGACGACCTCGCGGATGGTGGCGACCGAATGCTTGTGCTGGGTCAGGCCCATCGCCCAGCAGACGATGGTCCGGCGGGAGTCGAGCACCATCCGCAGGGCCTGCTCGATCTCGTCACGGCCGAGGCCTGTCGCGGCGAGTGTGGCATCCCGGTCGGCGGCCCGTGCCGCAGCCGCGAAGTCCTCGAAGCCGTCGGTGTGCTCGCGTACGAAGTCCTCGTCGACCGCGCCCCCCGTCTCCAGGATCAGCTTGTTGAGGAGACGGAACAGAGCCTGGTCGCCGCCGATGCGGATCTGGAGGAAGAGGTCGTTCAGCGCGGTGCCCTTGAGCATGCCCCGCGGGGTCTGCGGGTTCTTGAACAGCTCGAGACCGGCCTCGGGCAGCGGATTCACCGAGATGATCCTGGCGCCGGAGGCCTTGGCCTGCTCCAGTGCGCTGAGCATCCGGGGATGGTTGGTGCCCGGATTCTGCCCGGCGACGATGATCAGGTCCGCCTGGTGCAGGTCCTCCAGGGAGACGCTGCCCTTGCCGACGCCGATGGTCTCCGTGAGCGCCGAGCCGGAGGACTCGTGGCACATGTTGGAGCAGTCGGGCAGATTGTTCGTGCCGAACTCGCGGGCGAACAGCTGCAGCAGGAACGCCGCCTCGTTGCTGGTGCGGCCGGAGGTGTAGAACAGCGCCTCGTCCGGGGATCCGAGCGCGCGCAGTTCCTCGGCGATGATCGCGAAGGCCCGTTCCCATGTCACCTCCTCGTACCTCTCGGAGCCCTCGGGGAGATACATCGGTTGTGTGATCCGGCCCTGCTGCCCCAGCCAGTAGCCGCTGCGGCGCGCAAGGTCGGGAAGCGGGTGCGCGGCGAAGAAGTCGGGCGTCACCCGGCGCAGGGTCGCCTCCTCCGCGACCGCCTTCGCGCCGTTCTCGCAGAACTCGGCGACATGGCGCTTGTCGCCCTCCGGCCAGGCGCAGCCGGGACAGTCGAAGCCGTCCTTCTGGTTGACCTTCATCAGGGTGCGGGCGGTGCGGGCCACTCCCATCTGCTGCTGTGCGACGCGCAAGGTGTGGCCGATGGCGGGCAGGCCGGCCGCCGCATGCTGCGGGGCCGCGACCTGCGGGGCGTCCTGGACCGGGTCCCCTGAGGGCGGCTTGCTGGCCATCGTGCTCCCCTTCGAGCCGTGCCTGTGCGATACGTCTTTCCCTACGTCTTCGATCCTGTCACGGGCCCCCGACAAACGGTGAGCCCAGGCCGGGCGGTCGGGAATGTCAGCGGTGCATGGCAGGATCGGGGTCGTGGCTGAGACAGCATCGAAGAAGACGGCAGACAACCGACCGCGCCTGCTCCTCATGGACGGGCACTCCCTGGCGTACCGGGCGTTCTTCGCGCTGCCCGCGGAGAATTTCACGACCGCGAGCGGCCAGACGACCAACGCGATCTACGGCTTCGCGTCGATGCTGGCGAACACCCTGCGTGATGAGGCGCCCACGCATTTCGCGGTGGCCTTCGACGTCTCGCGCAAGACCTGGCGGTCGGCCGACTTTCCGGAGTACAAGGCGAACCGCTCCAAGACGCCCGACGAGTTCAAGGGCCAGGTCGAGCTGATCGGCGAGCTCCTCGACACGATGAACGCCGAGCGGTTCGCGATCGACGGCTTCGAGGCGGACGACGTGATCGCCACCCTCGCCACCCAGGCGGAGGCGGCGGGCTTCGAAGTGCTGATCGTCACCGGCGACCGGGACTCGTTCCAGCTGGTCAGCGAGCACACCACCGTGCTCTACCCGACCAAGGGCGTCTCCGAGCTGACCCGCTTCACCCCGGCGAAGGTCGAGGAGAAGTACGGCCTCACCCCGCAGCAGTACCCGGACTTCGCCGCACTGCGCGGCGACCCGTCCGACAACCTGCCCGGTATCCCCGGCGTCGGTGAGAAGACCGCCACGAAATGGATCAACCAGTTCGGTTCGTTCGCGGCGCTCGTCGAGCACGCGGACGAGGTCAAGGGCAAGGTCGGCCAGGCGCTGCGCGATCACCTGGAAGCCGTCAAGCTCAACCGCCACCTGACGGAGCTCGTGCGCGACGTGGAACTGCCGAAGGCAGTCACGGACCTCGAGCGCGCGCCGTACGACCGGACCGCGCTGAAGGGTTTCCTCGAGGTCCTGGAGATCCGTAACCCGAGCCTTCGGGAGCGGCTGCTCGCGGTCGACCCCGGGGCCGCGGAGGAGGAGCCGCCGGCCCCCGAGGCCGGTGTGGAGCTGGACGGCACCGTGCTCGGCGCCGGCGAGTTGGCGTACTGGCTGGAGCAGCACGGCAGGCAGCCGCTCGGCGTGGCCACCGTCTCCGCGTGGGCGCTGGGTGTCGGCAGCGTCAGCGAGGTCGCGCTGGCGGCCGCCGACGGCAAGGCGGCCTGGTTCGACACGACCCAGCTCGACGAGTCCGACGAGCGGGCATTCGCCTCGTGGGTCTCCGACCCGGCCCGGCCGAAGGTCATGCACAACGCCAAGGACGCGCTGCGGGTCTTCCCCGAGCACGGCTGGGAGATCGCCGGCGTGACCATGGACACGGCGCTCGCCGCCTACCTGGTCAAGCCCGGCCGCCGTTCGTTCGCCCTGGACGCGCTGTCCATCGAGTATCTGCACCGCGAGCTGGCACCCGCCGCGGCGGACGGGCAGCTGGCGTTCGGCAGCGACGAACAGGCCGAGGCCGACGCGCTGATGTCCCAGGCCCGTGCCGTCCTGGATCTCGGCGAGGCGCTCGGCGGGAAGCTGAAGGAGGTCGGCGCCGTCGAGCTCCTGCACGACGTCGAGCTGCCCACCTCCTTGCTGCTGGCCCGGATGGAGCGGCACGGCATCGCCGCCGACCGCGCCCACCTCGAGGCCATGGAGCAGCAGTTCGCGGGCGCCGTGCAGCAGGCCGTGAAGGAGGCGCACGCGGCAGTGGGGCACGAGTTCAACCTCGGCTCCCCCAAGCAGCTCCAAGAGGTGTTCTTCGGCGAACTGAACCTGCCGAAGACGAAGAAGACCAAGACCGGCTACACCACGGACGCCGACGCGCTCGCGTGGCTCGCCGCGCAGACGGAGCACGAGCTGCCCGTCATCATGCTGCGCCACCGCGAGCAGGCCAGGCTGCGTTCGACGGTCGAGGGCCTGATCAAGACCATCGCCGCCGACGGCCGCATCCACACCACGTTCAGCCAGACCGTCGCCGCGACGGGACGCCTCTCCTCCACCGACCCCAACCTGCAGAACGTGCCGGTGAGGACGGACGAGGGCCGTGCCATCCGGAGAGGCTTCGTCGTCGGCGAGGGCTACGAGTCCCTGATGACGGCCGACTACAGCCAGATCGAGCTGCGGGTCATGGCCCATCTGTCGGAGGACGCGGGCCTGATCGAGGCGTTCACCTCCGGCGAGGACCTCCACACGACCGTCGCCTCCCAGGTGTTCTCGGTCGAGCGGTCCGCCGTCGACGCGGAGATGCGACGCAAGATCAAGGCGATGTCGTACGGGCTGGCCTATGGGCTCTCGGCGTTCGGCCTCTCCCAGCAACTGGGCATCGAGCCCGCCGAGGCACGGGTCCTGATGGACACCTACTTCGAGCGGTTCGGCGGCGTGCGGGACTACCTGCGGCGCGTCGTCGACGAGGCGCGTGCCACCGGCTACACGGCGACGATGCTCGGCCGCCGCCGGTATCTCCCCGACCTCAACAGCGACAACCGGCAGCGGCGTGAGTCCGCCGAGCGGATGGCGCTCAACGCACCGATCCAGGGCACCGCGGCGGACATCGTCAAGGTCGCCATGCTCAACGTCGACCGGGCACTGAGGGACGCGAAGCTGTCGTCCAGGCTGCTCCTCCAGGTCCACGACGAAATCGTCCTGGAGGTCGCCCCGGGCGAGCGCGAGCAGGTCGAGACACTCGTGCGCCACGAGATGTCCTCGGCCGTGTCGCTCCGCGCCCCGCTGGACGTCTCGGTCGGCTCGGGCACGGACTGGGAGTCGGCAGCCCACTGACGCCTGCGGCACGCCCCTCGCCGGGGCGTGCCGCCGTTCGCGTCCGACATTGCCCGGCACATGAACTCCGCGCCCCGGGCGTCAGGGACCCGTCAGCCCTGACGCGCTCCCCGCTCCGGCAGCGGCGCCTCGGAGCTCTCAGCGACCGCTCCCCGCCCGCGCTCACGCATCCGCACCGCCGTGGCGTACAGCACCAGCCCCACGGCCAACCCGGCCCCGGCCCCGAAGCAGGCCGTCGGGATGATGTCGAAGGGCGTCTCGGTCCGGCCCCAGTACTGGTACCAGCGCACACAGCGGTGCGCGATGCCCGCCGGCACGCACACCGCGATGAGCCCTGCCGCCAGCAGCCGGTCCCGGCGGCCGAGCAGCATCACGGGCGCCTCCGGTGCCGCCGGCGCACGCCGCAGCGCCGACGCCGTGAACCACACCAGCGCGACGAGAGCCACAACCGAACTGCCGTACTGCGTGTACGTGTAGAGCGGGAAGCCCGCGACGACCTCGCCGAGGACCGGGATCATCCGCACGCCCCACCGGTCGAAATGGGTGAACGCGTCCCACACGACGTGCGTACTGGCCCCGATCACCGCCGAGACGTAGAACCACAGGGCCGCGGTGACCGGCGGCCGGACCCTCTTCCGCCCGCGCAGCAGTGTGTACACCCGGCTCTGCTGTGCCGCCGGCAGCAGCGCGACGAGCGGGTCCCGCATCAGCAGCCAGAGGCAGACGAGTATCGCGGTGATGGCGACATCGACGCTCAGCACGCCCAGCACCCCGTGCGTCACCTCGCCGTAGCCCATCGCGTCGGGAAGGAGACTCGCCGCGAAGTACGTCGTGTCCGGTGCGAACGACCCGAGGACGAGTGCCGAGGCGTACAGGGGACCGCGCGCGGTCCCGTTCCTCCGCAGCCCCGGCAGTACCGCCGCGGCGTGGCTGATGGTGAACGGCATGGCGACCCCCCCTGTGACCGATGATGATCAGTGGGCCCAGTATGAGTGATGCCTTGCGGCGGGGGGCGTCCGGAATCCGGCGGGGACCAGGAGGTGGCGAAGTAGTGAAAGCCGGTCAGCCCACGGTGTGCCGATGTCTCAAGGTGCACTAGGGTCACGTGAGTCCGCGCTGGGGAGCGCGAACAGCAGCTGATGGGGAGGGAACAGACGTATGGCAGCGCAATTCGGCCGCCGGCTGCGCAGGGGAGCGACGACGACGGCGGTTGCCGCCGCCGCTGTGGCCGCACTCTCCGCCTCACAGGCGCCCGGCGTCACGTCCGCCACCTCGGGCACCGGGCAGGAGGCCTCGGACGCTGCCCCGCCGCCCGGCACGCCGGTGACCGGAAACTCTCCGTACTACACGGACCTCCCGCCGCTGAACACCCCCGACAAGCCCGGCACTTCGGGTGATCTGCCGGAACTCGGCGTGGGTGAGGCCGGTATACCCGCCTCCGTTCTCGCCGCCTACAAGCAGGCCGAGCAGACCATCGCCGCGTCCGACCCGGCCTGCCGGCTGCCCTGGCAGCTGCTCGCCGCCATCGGCAAGGTCGAGTCCGGTCAGGCCAGGGGCGGCAGGGTGGACGCGAACGGCACGACGCTCACACCGATCCTCGGCCCCGTCCTCAACGGCGTCGGCTTCGCGAACATCTCGGACTCCGACAACGGAGCCTACGACGGCGACACGGTGCACGACCGCGCCGTCGGGCCGATGCAGTTCATCCCGCAGACATGGGAGACCTGGGGTCAGGACGCCAACGCCGACGGCCGCAAGGACCCCAACAACATCTACGACGCGGCGCTCGCCGCGGGCCGCTATCTCTGCGCCAACGGCCGCGACCTCGGCAACAAGGACGACCTCGACCAGGCGATCCTCGGCTACAACCACTCGCGGGAATACCTGCGCACGGTGCTGTCCTGGTTCGAGTACTACAAGCGCGGCGCCCACCAGGTCCCCGACGGGGCCGGCGTTCTGCCGGTGGGCGACGGTCCCGACAGTTCGGGCCCGTTGCCGACGCCGAGCCCCACCCCTGTGCCGAGTCCGTCGAAGCCCGCACCGAAGCCGACGCCGAGCCCCACGCCGAGCCCGTCGGACCCCGCTCCCAGTCCCACGCCGACGCCGACCCCGCCCCCGACGTCCACTCCGGCCCCCGCGCCCGTGAGCCGTATCGAGGACGCGGGCACCGGGACGCTGACGGCGGTGGCCGGCCGGCAGTTCACCGAGCGTGTCAAAGTCCGTGCGGAGAACGCCAAGGGACAGCCCGTCGTCAAGGTGGCCGTTCGGTTCATGATCGTCGGTGACACCGACACCCGCTTCACCGATGGCCGTACGGACGCCGTCGTGGCCACAGGTGCGGACGGCACGGTCAGCGCCCCCGCGCTTGTCGCGGGGGAGCGGACCGGTGCCTTCACGGTGCGGGCCACCGTCGTCGAGCGTTCCCTGCCCGGCGTCGAGTTCGAGGCCACCGTCACCGAGCGGGAAGCGGACAGCATCGTCCGGACCGACACCAAGGACCTGACGGCCATCACGGGCGGCGAGTTCGCGGACGTCATCCGCGTCAGGGCCGCATGCGACGGAGTCGCCGCCTCCGGTGTGGCGGTCTCCGCCACGATGATCGTCTCCAAGGAGAACGGGGCGGAGAACGACAAGGGACCGTACTTCAAGCAGACCGACGGCACGGTCGTCCGCACCCTGACCGGGCTCCGCACCGGCGCCGACGGCGTCCTGGAGCTTCCGAAGGTCTTCGCCGACGGCAATCAGGGCACCTTCGTCCTCCGTCTCACCGCTCCCGGCGGCGGCAGCCTGGACATCGAACTCCAGGTGACGGCGCCAGCGAGCGCGACCCCGTCCCCTTCCCCTTCGCCTTACGCGTCGACGGCCCCCTGACCGAGCGCTCTGCCCGCACCGCCCTTGCCCCGCCCGCCGGGACAGGGGCGGTGCTGTCTGTTCTCTTCTTCCGGCCACGTTGCTACGGTGCCCAGACCTGACGACCTATCAGATCAGTCCGGGAGGCCGAGCATGCGCGTCCTCGTCGCCGCCGCCGTCGGACTCGCCGCCGCCCTCGCCCTCGTGCTCACCGTCACCGCGATCGGCGCACCCTCCGGCGAGACCTCGCCAAAGCCGCTGCTGACCACCGTCCCCGGTCCCAAGGACTGAGGGCCGCCATGCGCAGCAGAGCAGGCCTCGTCCTCGTCGCCCTCGCCGTCTTCCTCGCCGCCCTGTCCCCGCTGCTGCGCTGGTACGCCTTTCCACGGCTCGCCAAGATCCCCGCCGGCCAGTACCAGGAGATGGTGCTCGAGGCGAAGCCCGCGACGCTCCTCGACTACGGCACCCTCGAGGCGAAGAAGGTCGAGAAGGTCACCATCGTGCAGACCCTCAAGGGCAACGTGGAGGAGTCCGAGCGGATCGAGCGCACCGCCGGCCGCGACATCGTCGTCTGGGACTCCCTCTCCTACATCCAGGGGCCCGACGGCGCGATGGTGTCGCAGATCCCCGAGCGCTACATCTTCGACGCGCACACCCAGGAGCCGGTGCACGCCACCGGCGAGTCCGTCGACGGCGACCCGGTGCGGCGCGAGGGTATCGAGTTCAAGTGGCCTTTCCTCACCGAGAAGCGGGACTACGTGTACTTCGACGCCCAGGCCCGGACGTCCGCACCCATCCACTACAAGGGCACCCGGGAGTTCCGCGGTCTGGAGGTGTACTGCTTCGAGCAGACCATCCCCTGGACGAAGGTGCCCTACCCGAAGAGGATGCCGATTCCGGGAATCGACGCGACCACCCTGGAGAAGCAGACCGGCACCACCCGCTGGTACACCACCAAGCGCATGTTCTGGGTGGAACCCGTCACCGGAGCGCCCGTCAACGGCGAGGAGATCCACCGTGAAGAACTGCGCGGCGGCTCCCTGCTCGGTGGGCGCGACAAGGTCACCGCCTTCGCCGGGCATGTGAAGATGCGCCCCGACTACGTCGACTCCACGGTCGAACTGGTCACTTCCCAGCGCCGTACGGTCCTGCTCATGACCTCCTACCTTCCGTGGGGTTTCCTCGTCGCCGGCGCCGGACTGTCGGCGCTCGCCCTGTGGCTGGAGGCACGCCGCCGCCCTGACCCCGCGGGCGCGTCGCCCGCGCCGGAGCCGCTCAGGGTCTGAGCCGCGACTTCGTGTGCCGTGTCGGTTCCGCCGTCGCCGGGTCCTCGGGCCAGGGGTGCTTCGGATACCGGCCGCGCAGCTCCGCCCGCACCGCCCGGTAGCCCTCACGCCAGAACGAACCCAGATCCGCGGTGACCGCCGCCGGACGGCCGGCGGGGGAGAGGAGATGCACCACCACGGGTACACCGGCGACCTCGGGCGTCTCGCGCAAACCGAACAGTTCCTGGAGCTTCACCGCGAGCACAGGCTGCTCCCCGCCGTACTCGACCCGTATCCGGGACCCGCTCGGCACCTCGATCCGCTCCGGCGCGAGCTCGTCCAGCCTGGCCGCTTCGCCGGTCGCCCACGGCAGCAGCCGCTGCAAGGTCTGACCGGCCTGGATGCGGCCGAGGTCCGCCCGCCGCCGGGCACGGGACAGCTCCGGCTCCAGCCACTCGTCGGCCCGCTCGAGCAACTCGGCGTCCGACACGTCCGGCCACGGTGGCCCCAGCACCCTGTGCAGGAAGGCGAGCCGCTCGCGCAGCCCGTGCGTCTCGCGGGTCCAGTGCAGCAGTCCGAGCCCTTCCCGTCGCAGGCCCTCCAGCAGCGCCTGCCGTACCAGCTCCGGGTCGGGTGAGCCCAAGGGGCGGACGGACAGTTCGACCGCGCCCAGCCGCTCCACGCGCCGGGCCATGACGTCGCCGTCCTCCCAGTGGACGTCCTCGCTACGGGACAGAAGATGCGAGGCGGCGTGGCGGGCGCCGTCCTCGTCGAGCACGGCGGCGAGCCTGATCCGCGCGGACACGGCGGTGGCGGGGCGGTCGGCGACGGCGACCGCCAGCCAGGGCGCGTCGCGCAGTGACGACCCCGCGTCGAGCAGGCCTCCGGTGCCGGAGGCCATCAGATACGCCCCGTCGGCGCGTCCCCGCGCCACCCGCTCCGGGAAGGCGAGCGCGGCGACGAGCCCAGCGACGGCGTCGTCGCCTGACGGCCCTGACGGGTGCCTCGTACCGCCGCCGAGGGACGACTCCAGCCGACGGGTCTCCGCACGCCACCGCGCCCCGTACGCGTCGTTGCCGCGCCGGGCCGCGCGCCAGGCGCCTGCCAGGTCGTCCCCGTACTCCCGCGGCGGTTCGTCGCTCAGCAGCGCCACCACCTCGGCCGCGCGCCGGGCGCCCACCTGCGCGGAACCGTCGAGCAGGGCCCGGGCCAGCCGGGGATGCACGCCCAGTCGCGACATCCGGGTGCCACGGCCGGTGGCTCTCCCGGAGGCGTCGACCGCGCCGATCGCGGCCAGCACGGAGCCCGCGGCGGCCATCGCGCCCGGCGGGGGAGCGTCCAGCAGTGCCAGGCCGGCGGCTGCCGGGTCGCCCCAGCACGCCACGTGCAGCGCGAACGCCGTGAGATCCGCGACCTTTATCTCCGGGGCGGGGAAGCGCGGGAGTCGGGTGTCCTCGGCCTCCGTCCAGCAGCGGTACACCGTGCCGGGCCCCTCGCGGCCGGCCCTGCCCGCGCGCTGGCGGCCGGAGGCCTGCGAAGCCCGGACGGTCGTGAGAGCGCTCAGGCCCCGCGCGTGATCGGTGCGCGGCTCACGTGCCAGCCCGGAGTCCACGACGAGGCGCACTCCGGGCACGGTCAGCGACGATTCGGCGACCGACGTCGCGAGGATCACCCGGCGGGTGTCGCCCCCGGAGAGCACCGCGTCCTGGACGGCCGTCGGCGCCCGGCCGTGCACCTGAAGGACTTCCGCGTCCACCCCGGCGAGCTGCCCGGCCACCCGGCCGATCTCACCCACGCCCGGCAGGAAGCAGAGCACGTCCCCCTCACGTTCATCGAGGGCCCTGCGCACCACCGACGCCACATGCGTCAGCAGCGCGGGATCGACCCGCATCCCGTGCGGCGGACGGACCGGACGGGCCGGAGGGGCCCAGACGACCTCGACCGGGTGCGCGACGCCCTCGGCCCGCACCACCGGCGCGTCACCCAGGAGCCGCGCCCACCCTTCCGCGTCCGTCGTCGCGGAGGCTGCCAGGAGCCGCAGTTCCGGACGCAGGGTGCCGCGGACATCCAGCAGGAAGGCGGCGACGGTGTCGGCGTCGAGATGACGCTCATGGCACTCGTCGAGCATCACCGCGTCCACACCGGCCAGCTCCTGGTCGCGCTGCAGCCGTTGCAGCAGCACGCCGGTGGTGACCACCTCTACGACGGTCTCGGGACCGACCACGCGCTCGCCGCGGACAGTGAAGCCCACCCGGCCGCCGACCTTCTCGCCGAGGAGCCACGCCATCCGCCGCGCCGCCGCGCGCGCCGCTATCCGTCGTGGCTCCGCGACCACGACCCTGGCGCCGGTCTCGGCGAGGACAAGCGGCACCAGCGTGGTCTTGCCGGTGCCCGGCGGAGCGCAGAGCACGGCCGTGCCGTGCTCGTCGAGCGCGCCGAGCAGCTCGTCGACGGCATGGCGGACGGGAAGGCGGTCGATTGCGTCGTGTCGGATCACGGGCTCAGTCTCGTACGTCCCGGCGAACCGTGGACGCGACTGTCCACAGGCCGGTGGGCTTGTATGACATCCCGGCATCGCATGGTCGTTCCGTGACGCGCGGCCGGCCGCGCGTCACGGTCCCCCAGGCCATTCTCGAGTGGATCGACAACGCCCGCGCGAGCCGGTCGCGGGGATCTGCCGGCGCCGCGATCGCGTGTGCCGTGCGCTCAGTCCCGCTCGCAGACGAAGATCGCGGTCCCCGGGATCAGATTGCCGCGGAGCGGGGACCAGCCGCCCCATTCCTGGCTGTTCCAGGCGGGCCACTCGGGCTCGACCAGGTCGACCAGCCGGAAGCCGCCGGCCACCACGTCCCGCACCCGGTCGCCGAGCGTTCTGTGGTGCTCCACGTAGACCGCGCGGCCCTCCTCGTCCTGCTCCACATAAGGGGTGCGGTCGAAGTACGACGCGGCCACCGACAGGCCCTCGGGCCCCGGCTCGTCCGGGAACGCCCAGCGAATCGGGTGGGTGACGGAGAAGACCCAGCGCCCGCCGGGCCGCAGCACCCGCCTGACCTCCTGGAAGACCCGCACCGGGTCGGCGACGAACGGAACCGCCCCGTACGCCGAGCACGCCAGGTCGAAGGAGCCGTCCCGGAACGGCAGAACGCCCGCGTCCGCCTCGACGAGCGCCACGTCTCCGCCGATGCGCAGGGCGTGCTGCAACTGGCGGTGGGAGAGGTCGAGCGCCACCGGCCGGGCGCCCTGCGCGGCGAGCCAGCGTGAGCACTGGGCAGCGCCGGCGCCGATCTCCAGGACGTCCAGTCCTTTCAGCGAACCGGCAGGACCAAGCAGCGCCACATCCGCCTCGTCGAGCCCTTCGGGTCCCCATACGAACCGGTCGTCGCCCAGGAACGCGCCGTGTTCGCTCTGGTACTCGTCGGCGTTCCGGTCCCACCAGCCGCGGCTCGCCCGGCTGCTCTCCGCATCCCCGGTGCTACGGCGGGTCGCTTCCGGTTCAAAATCTTGGCTCATCGTCACCGTCGTTGTAGTTTGCGTTCCAGCGCGCCGAGAACCGTGCTTCGGAAGACGCCATCGTGGCCTCGGCGAACAAGAGTTGTGCCGGAATTGTGGTCTTCCACCCCTGGTGTGCGCCTTCGCGCATTGACCGTGTCCGGCTGCCCCCGTATGCTACAAGTTGCGCTGCGAGCCTGCGCGCCTCAGACCGAGCAGGCCGCGCTCGCATCTGTATGTATCCCTCGGTTCACGAGGCGCCTCCAGAGATCCTCGGATCGCTCGGCCGTCGCTTCGAAGGCTGTCCGGTTATGCAGCTGCGACACCGGCTCTCGGCGTAGCAGTACCTACGACTTCAATGTCCGTACCGGAGCCCTTTCCCACATGACGAGCAGCACCGAGACCACCGCCACCACCCCGCAGGTTGCGGTCAACGACATCGGTAACGAGGAAGCCTTCCTCGCCGCGATCGACGAGACGATCAAGTACTTCAACGACGGCGACATCGTCGACGGCGTCATCGTGAAGGTCGACCGGGACGAGGTCCTGCTCGACATCGGTTACAAGACCGAAGGTGTCATCCCGAGCCGCGAGCTCTCGATCAAGCACGACGTCGACCCGAACGAGGTCGTCAAGGTCGGCGACGAGATCGAGGCCCTTGTCCTTCAGAAGGAGGACAAGGAAGGCCGCCTGATCCTCTCGAAGAAGCGCGCCCAGTACGAGCGTGCCTGGGGCACCATCGAGAAGATCAAGGAAGAGGACGGCATCGTCACCGGCACCGTCATCGAGGTTGTCAAGGGTGGTCTCATCCTCGACATCGGCCTCCGTGGCTTCCTGCCGGCCTCCCTCGTCGAGATGCGCCGTGTCCGCGACCTCCAGCCCTACGTGGGCAAGGAGCTCGAGGCGAAGATCATCGAGCTGGACAAGAACCGCAACAACGTGGTCCTGTCCCGCCGCGCCTGGCTCGAGCAGACCCAGTCCGAGGTGCGCCAGACGTTCCTCACCACCCTGCAGAAGGGCCAGGTCCGCTCCGGCGTCGTCTCCTCGATCGTCAACTTCGGTGCGTTCGTGGACCTGGGTGGCGTCGACGGTCTCGTCCACGTCTCCGAGCTGTCCTGGAAGCACATCGACCACCCGTCCGAGGTTGTCGAGGTCGGCCAGGAAGTCACCGTCGAGGTTCTCGACGTGGACATGGACCGCGAGCGTGTCTCCCTGTCGCTGAAGGCGACGCAGGAGGACCCGTGGCAGCAGTTCGCCCGGACCCACCAGATCGGTCAGGTCGTCCCGGGTAAGGTCACCAAGCTCGTTCCGTTCGGTGCGTTCGTGCGCGTCGACGAGGGCATCGAGGGTCTGGTCCACATCTCCGAGCTGGCCGAGCGCCACGTGGAGATCCCGGAGCAGGTCGTCCAGGTCAACGACGAGATCTTCGTCAAGGTCATCGACATCGACCTCGAGCGCCGCCGCATCAGCCTCTCGCTGAAGCAGGCCAACGAGTCCTTCGGTGCCGACCCGGCCTCGGTCGAGTTCGACCCGACCCTGTACGGCATGGCCGCGTCGTACGACGACCAGGGCAACTACATCTACCCCGAGGGCTTCGACCCGGAGACCAACGACTGGCTGCCGGGCTTCGAGTCCCAGCGCGAGGCGTGGGAGACGCAGTACGCCGAGGCGCAGCAGCGCTTCGAGCAGCACCAGGCCCAGGTCATCAAGTCCCGCGAGGCCGACGAGGCCGCCGCTGCCGAGGGTGGCACCGCTGCCCCGGCCGGTGCCCCCGCGGGTGCCTCCGGCGGTTCGTACTCCTCGGAGTCGGACGACAACTCCGGCGCCCTGGCGTCGGACGAGGCGCTTGCCGCCCTGCGCGAGAAGCTGGCCGGCGGCCAGAGCTGACGCTCTGCCCCGACAGCTGACCAGCTGAAGTAAGGCCCGCTCCCCTCGGGGGAGCGGGCCTTACCGCTGTCCGGGCAGGCAACGGTTTGTGTGGTGGCGGCTACGGTGTGACCGCGATGTTGGTCAGACCCTTGCCTCCAGTCGCGGTGTTGCTCGCGTGGACGGTCGTGCGGCAGTTCGAACTGTGGTTGGTGACATTGATGGCGAGTTGCTCGGAGTCGGTCGCGCCGCGCAGATCGGAGTTGTTGCCGCGGAAGACGGTGCCACAGCCCCAGCCGCTCTGCTGGGTATGGGTCTCGTAGCCGTTGTTCGTCGTGTTCCTGCCGGTGTTGTTCTCCACGAGGACGTTGTTGCCCTTCACGTCGACCCACGAGTCGTCGTAGTTCGCGCCGGTCAGGCCGCGCCCGTCGAAGGTGTTTCCGACGATCTTCGCGCCGGTCGTGCCCTCCTTGATGTCCACGGCCTCGCCGCCGACGTCCGGACCGATGGTGTTGTTCAGGATTTGCGCATTGTCGCTCCGGTCGGAGGTGCCGCCGGCCGAGCCGACGTACACGCCCTCCCCCATGCCCCTGCCGTCGTTCCCGGTGTCATAGATGCGCGAGTTCTTGATGACGCCGTCGCGGCTGGAGTGGCGGAAGTGGACGCCTTCCATGTCGAGGCCGTGAACGGTGACCGAGTCGATGACGACACCCTCGGCGGTGTCCGTCATGATCCCCTTCTGCCCGCCGGTGACCGTGATGCCCCTGACGGTCCAGTAGGAGGCGCCGTTGAGGTGGAGTCCGTAGCCGCCGCCCGCCTTGAGCACGGCTCGAGACGAGCCTGTCAGGGTGATGCGGGAGCTCGACGTGCCGTCCACGGTGGTCTTGAAGTTGCCGGTGTACGTGCCGTCGGCAAGCTGGATCGTGTCGCCGGGGCGGGCCGCCGTGAGGGCGGCCTTCAGCTCGGTGGCGGTGCCCACGTCGATGACCGACGCGGCATCGGCCGGGGTGGCCAGCAGTGACAGCCCGCCGGCCGCGAGCAGGGAGGCGAGCAAGGAGGGGAGCGGTCTTCTGGTGCGCATGGGGGGCGCCTTCCCGTCGGTCCGGGTGGGGGCGATCCTCGTACGGTTCTCGTACGTGAACACCGGGTGGGTTTCTGAACATGTGCGTTGGTTCGTGACGGTAGGGACCGGGCAATGGGGTGTCAAGGTCCGTACCAAGCCCGGCTCCTGGCGGGCAGGCGTCCGAACTGCGCGACGGCAGTGGGACGTTCGGGACCTCCCGCCATGGGAAGGCACATGACGGGAGGGGACCGGGAATGCAGATGTACCGGCGCGTGTTCTTGTCTTCGAACACGAGGAGGAGCGGTAATCGTGCTTGATCCGCAGGGTTTGTACGAGTGGGAGCCGAAGGGCCTCGCGGTTGTCGACATGGCGCTCGCGCAGGAGTCCGCAGGCCTGGTCATGCTGTACCACTTCGACGGCTACATCGACGCGGGGGAGACCGGCGAGCAGATCGTCGACAATCTGCTGGAGACGCTTCCTCACCAGGTGGTGGCGCGGTTCGATCACGACAGGCTCGTGGACTACCGGGCCCGGCGCCCGCTGCTGACCTTCCGCCGCGACCGCTGGTCCGGCTACGACACGCCTTCGCTCGAGCTCAGGCTCGTCCAGGACGCCACCGGCGCGCCGTTCCTGCTGCTTTCCGGCCCTGAGCCGGACGTCGAGTGGGAGCGCTTCGCGGCCGCGGTCGGCCAGATCGTCGAGCGGCTCGGTGTGCGTCTCGCGGTCAACTTCCACGGCATTCCCATGGGCGTCCCGCACACCCGTCCCGTGGGCATCACCCCTCACGGCAACCGCACCGACCTCATGCCCGGCCACCGCAGCCCTTTCGACGAGGCGCAGGTACCGGGCAGCGCCGAGGCGCTCGTCGAGTACCGTCTCATGCAGGCAGGTCACGACGTACTCGGCGTGGCCGCCCATGTGCCGCACTACGTGGCCCGCTCCTCGTACCCGGACGCGGCACTGACCGTGCTGGAGGCAATCACGGCCGCCACAGGGTTGGTGCTGCCCGGAATCGCGCACGCGCTGCGGACCGAGGCGCACCGCACCCAGAACGAGATCGAGCGGCAGATAGGGGAGGGCGACGAAGAGCTCGTCGCCCTCGTGCAGGGACTTGAGCACCAGTACGACGCGATGGCGGGCGCCGAGACCCGCGGGAGCCTCGTCGCGGAGGCCGTGGACCTGCCGTCGGCGGACGAGATCGGCCGGGAGTTCGAACGTTTCCTCGCGGAGCGTGAGGGCGACGCCTGACGAAGGCGTTCCGGACGGCCGCTGATGTCCAGGAGGCCTCCAGGGCGGGGCCCGGCAGTGCGGCCTGGCCGAAGTCGCGACGAGGCGCTCGCGTAGGCTGCGGCCCATGCTGACAGTGGGTCTGACCGGCGGCATCGGCGCCGGCAAGAGCGAAGTGTCCCGGCTGCTGGCCTCGTACGGGGCGGTCGTGGTCGATGCGGACAAGATCGCCCGCGAGGTCGTCGAGCCGGGCACTCCTGGGCTCGACGCCGTCGTGGACGCCTTCGGCCCGCAGGTGCTGGCCGCGGACGGCAGCCTGGACCGTCCGAAGCTCGGCTCGATCGTCTTCGCCGACCCGGAGCGCCTCGCCACCTTGAACGGCATCGTGCACCCCTTGGTCGGCGCCCGCTCCCGCGAACTGGAGCAGGCCGCCGGCCCGGACGACGTGGTCGTCCACGACGTGCCGCTGCTCACGGAGAACAAGCTTCAGTCCCTGTACGACCTGGTCGTCGTGGTGGACGCGTCGCAGAAGACCCAGCTGGACCGGCTCGTACGACTGCGCGGTATGACGGAGAGCGAGGCGCGCTCGAGGATGGCGGCACAGGCCTCGCGCGAGGAGCGGCTGGCCATCGCCGATCTTGTCATCGACAACGACGGGCCGCTGGAGAAACTCGAGCCCCAGGTGCGCGAGGTGTGGCAGGAGCTCACGCTCCGCGCAGCTTCGGGCAAGGCGCAGCGCTGACCCCCGCCGCGCGGCTCCGGGCCAGGCGCTGACCGTCGCGCGACGCGCCGGCCACCCGGAATAGCCCTGAACCGCCTCGTGTTGGAACGGATCAGTCAGGGAAGGATGCGAGCGTGTCGAACAGCAATCCGGAAACGCACGTCATCGACTTTCGCGCTGCCGAGCAGCTGCTGGCCGCCCGGGACCCGCGCGGGGCAGTCAAGCTGCTCGACTCCGTGATCGCGGCCCACCCCGAGAACACGGCGGCCCGTCTCCTGCGCGCACGAGCGTTCTTCCTGTCGGCCCAATTGCGGCCGGCGGAACTCGAATTCGAGCTCGTTCTGGAGCGTGAGCCGGACAACGCGTTCGCCCACTTCGCCCTCGCGCGGACCTTCGAACGGGCGGGCAAGCCCGAGCAGGCCAAGCGGCACTTCCGGCTGGCGGCGGCGTTGGACCCTAATCCGGAGTATCTGAAGGCCGCCCGCTTCGACACCGAGTGACCTCGCGTAACGGGGACCATGGGAGGATCCCGGCCGCTCAGCCGCGGTCGGGATCGTACGGTGGGACGTCACGGCCCGGCTGGTAGTGAGGGCCCTGCCGGATGTGCCGCACGACCAGGAACAGGTCGACGGCCACGACGACGAAGAGCACCCCGCACGCGACGGCCCAGCCCGTCCGGTCCACCATCGTGAAGGCGATCGTGCCGCCGGCCGTCCAGATGAGACCCCATACACCGAGCCAGAAACGCATACGCAGAGGACTGCGCGCGGTGACGGGTTCACTCCCAGTACGCATCGGCATCACATCTCCCTCTCCAGGATGCACCTGTCATGCCTGCCCTTTCCCCCGGACACCCGCTCTCCTCTGCCGGCGGCGATGACTTTTCGTGCCCGCGGCGGTCTGACTGTGTGAAAGCGCTGCGGATGACCGGAGCGCCGACGCACCCCATCACCGCTCGCAGAGGAGACAGACATGTCCGCCGGCACCCCCACCACGCCCGCCACCTCCTTCGCGTCCGCTTCCGCCGCTTCCGGCGGCACGGTGGCCGCAGGGCCGGGCAGGCGCACACATATCGCCGTACGCACGCTGCAGATCGCTCTCGCGCTGTTCTTCGCCGTCGCGAGCGCCGGTCCCAAACTCGTGGCCCACGCGTCCGCGACGGAGGGATTCGACAGAATCGGCTATGGCGACTGGTACATGTACCTGGTGGGCGGTCTGGAACTGGCCGGCGCGGTGGCCCTGGTGATCCCGGTGCTTTCGGGAGTCTCGGCCTTGGCCCTCATGGGGCTGATGATCGGGGCCTTCGTGACTCAGGTGACCGTGTTCGCCGGGGAGAACGCCTTGACTCCGGTCATCTTCTTCGCACTCCTCGCCGTCGTCGCGGTTGTCCGCCGCCGCCACAACGCCGAACTCGTGGCCTTTGTGCGTGATCGCTTCTGAGGGCGGCACCCGGCCGGGGCCACATCCGGCGCCACGCAGGGGGCGCCGGGTGTGGCCCGGGTCGGCGTTGTGGCGGCGACCCCATGTGCGTGAGGGGTGGGCATCGCCCGAAAGGGCATAACGGTCATACCGTGGTATTTGCTGACCCTGGTATTCGATGACCGCCCCGGACGACGAGGGGGTGCCCCGATGATCGAGGAGCTGGCGGTGGCCGGCGTGGCAGTGGCGACGGTGCTCGTGGCTTATGGGATGGCCGCAGCGCGCATCGTCAAACAGTACGAGCGCGGTGTGGTCTTCCGTCTGGGGCGTCTGCACGGCGAGGTGCGACGCCCGGGGTTCACGATGATCGTTCCCGCCGTCGACCGGATCCGCAAGGTCAACATGCAGATAGTGACCATGCCCGTGCCGGCCCAGGAAGGCATCACCCGGGACAACGTCACGGTGCGCGTCGACGCGGTCGTGTACTTCCGAGTGATCGACGCGGCCAACGCGGTCATCGAGGTCGAGGACTACCGCTTCGCCGTCTCTCAGATGGCACAGACCTCGCTGCGTTCCATCATCGGCAAGAGCGACCTGGACGACCTGCTCTCCAACCGCGAAAAGCTGAACCAGGGCCTCGAGTTGATGATCGACAGTCCGGCGGTCGGCTGGGGCGTCCAGATCGACCGCGTCGAGATCAAGGACGTGTCGCTGCCCGAGACCATGAAGCGCTCGATGGCACGGCAGGCGGAGGCGGATCGCGAGCGGAGGGCCCGCGTCATCAACGCGGACGCAGAACTCCAGGCGTCCAAGAAGCTCGCGCAGGCGGCGGGCGAGATGTCGAAGCAGCCCGCGGCGCTCCAGCTGCGACTGCTGCAGACCGTGGTGGCGGTGGCGGCCGAGAAGAACTCCACGCTGGTGCTGCCGTTCCCCGTGGAGCTGCTGCGGTTCCTGGAGCGGGCCGCGCCCCAGCCGGGCGAACCGGGCCAGGCAGGTCGACAGGCCCCGCAAAGGCCGCAGGGTGATGTGGACGGCGCGGGCCCTGCGCCCTCGCACGAGGTGGAGGCCGCGGCTGCCGAAGCCGTTCTGCCCGCGGCGGCGGGAATCGGTGAGGACACCGAAGCGCCCGGTGCGCCACCGGCCGATCAAGTGCCGCCGATGGTGACCGGAGGCGGCGAGGACGTCGCGCAGGATGCTTCACGGACCGGTTCCTCGCGGGTCGGCGACGTGCCGCCCATGGTGCCGTGACCGGGTGCGGTCCGCTGAGCCGCGACGGTCGGCGCACCGTCGTGCGACGGCTCTTCGGCGCCGTGCTTCTCCTGCCTGATCGGAGGTGACGGGTCCGCGGCCGCCTCGCGTCGCGCTCCGCGGCGGAAGCTCCGCACTCGCGGCGCCTCGTGGCGGGTCGGCGGCGGGGCCCGGTCACGGGCTCATGTGCCGGAGACGGACGCGGCTCTGCATGCGCGTCGCGTCGGCGTCGGGGGCCATGTCGGTGCACGTGCCGGGGCTCACCCGGTCCGCCTTGGCGCGGACGGATCCCGCGGCTGCCCCGGGGCCGGGGCCGCCGAGGACAGAAAGGCCAGGTCACGCGGCCGCGTCGCCTCGAGTGTCAGACCCCGCCCGTAAGGTCGTTCATGCGAAGTCGGCAGTCGGCACCCACGGGAGAGGAGGGACGCGGTGATCCCGGTCATGGGCTCAGGCACGCAGGCGGGGACGGGCACGGCACCCCTTCGGGCCGTCGCCGCCGTCTTCCTTCCTGCCGCGCTGCCCCGCGAAGGCCGCGTCGCTTTCTGGGACCCGGACGGTCGTGCCCTCCCCGGAGCGGACGAGGAGATCACGGTCGTCCGCCCGGACGGCACGGACCGCCCTGACGGGCCCGATGGCCCCGATGTCCGCAGCGCCACGGTTCCCGCCGTCGTCATGTCCGTCGCGGACGCCGCCCCGATTCTGATCGCCGCCCGGCGGGACCCGGCTGCCCACCCGGCCGCCGCCTGCTGGGGCGCGGCCGTGCTGCATGCCCTGCACCTGGTCGCCCGCGGCAGGCTGCTGCCGGGCCTGACACCGTCCGACCACGACGCCTGGCGCGCCGGGCCGCTGGACGCCGATGACATCGCACAGCTGCGAGCCATCGCCGCTGCCATGCCGTACGAGGCACACGCCGTCCCCGTCGACGACTCCCCGCCTCTGCGGCTGCCCGAGCCCGAGGCCCTGGTGCGTGCCTTGTTCGACGCCGTGGCCGACAGCCTGCCGCGGACGCCGGCCGCCGAGTTCGCGGCGGGCGCGCCGTTCGCTGCCGCCGCGCCGCAGCATCTGCCCGGGGCGCGCGAATGGGCCGCCGAGGCGGCGGCCGGCATGGACGCGGGAGTCCGTGTCTCCCTGCGTCTGGACCTGTCCGCCTACGAGTTCTTCGACACCACCCCGGACGGCGGCACCGAGCGCAACGCGGCAGCGGCTGTCGTCCAGGTGCACAGCCTCGCCGACCCCACGCTCATCATGGACGCGGCCAGGCTCTGGGTGGGGGCCGGCGACGAGCACTTCGGACCGCGCGCCCGGATCGACACGGTCCTGGCGCTGCGCCGCGCGGCCCGCGCCTGGCCGCCGCTCGCACGCCTGCTCGAGCGGGACGTGCCCGACGTGCTGCCGATGACAGAGGACGAGCTGTACGAGCTGCTCGGACCGGGCGCCACCCGCCTGGACGCGGCGGGAGTGGCCGTGCACTGGCCGAAAGAGCTCGCGCGCACGCTCACGGCCGCTGCCGTCGTGCGCTCCGCCCCCGGCTCCGCCACCGATGGCACGCCCTTCTTCGACAGCGAGCAACTGCTCGCCTTCGACTGGCAGCTGGCGCTCGAGGGAGATCCGCTGACGGAGGGCGAGATGGACACGCTCGCCGAGTCGCACCGCCCGATCGTGCGGCTGCGTGATCGGTGGGTCGTCGTCGACCCCGATCTCGTGCGCAAGGCGCGCAAGAGGGAGCTCGGCCTGCTGGAGCCGGTCGACGCGCTGGCGGTGGCTCTGACCGGTACGGCGGAGGTCGACGGGGAGACGGTGGAGGCCGTGCCCACGGGCGCACTGGCCGCCCTCCGCGACCGCCTCACCGCTGCGACGGCCCCCGTAGAAGCCCCCGATGGCCTGCGCGCGACCCTGCGCGACTATCAGCTGCGGGGCCTGGCCTGGCTGGACCTCATGACCTCGCTCGGCCTCGGCGGCTGCCTCGCCGACGACATGGGACTCGGCAAGACCGTCACCGTGATCGCCCTGCATCTGCGCCGGGCACACACCGCGCCGACACTCGTCGTCTGCCCGGCGTCACTGCTCGGCAACTGGCAGCGGGAGATCGCCCGCTTCGCCCCCGACGTGCCCGTACGGCGGTTCCACGGCGCCGGCCGCACCCTGGACATGCCGGACGGCGGCTTCGTCCTGACCACGTACGGCACGATGCGCAGCAGCGCGGAGCAACTCGCTTCCCGGAGCTGGGGGATGGTCGTGGCGGACGAGGCCCAGCACGTGAAGAACCCGTTCTCCGCGACCGCCAAGGCACTGCGTACGATCCCCACCTCCGCCCGTGTGGCCCTCACCGGCACTCCTGTGGAGAACAACCTCTCCGAGCTGTGGGCGCTGCTGGACTGGACGACCCCGGGGCTCCTCGGCCCGCTCAAGGCCTTCCGCTCCCGCCACGCCCGCCTGGTGGAGAACGGCGAGGACGACGACGCCGTGGAGCGGCTCGCCCGGCTCGTCCGCCCGTTCCTGCTGCGCCGCAAGAAGTCCGACCCGGGCATCGTGCCCGAGCTGCCGCCGAAGACGGAGTCGGACCATCCGGTGCCGCTCACCCGTGAGCAGGCGTCCCTGTACGAGGCCGTGGTGCGGGAGACGATGGCGGCGATCGAGGCCGCGGAGGGCATCGCGCGCCGCGGCCTGGTGATGAAGCTGCTCACGGCCCTCAAACAGATCTGCAACCACCCCGCCCAGTTCCTCAAGGAGTCCGCCGCGGGCCGGGGCACCCGGGCCGAGTCCCTGAGCGGGCGAGATCCCCGGTCCGGGGGTGGTGGCCCGTCCGTCCGGCTGGCCGGCCGCTCGGGGAAGCTGGCACTGCTCGACGAGCTGCTCGAGACGATCCTGTCCGAGGACGGCTCCGTGCTCGTCTTCACGCAGTACGTCTCCATGGCCCGCCTGCTCTCCGCGCACCTCACCTCCCGCGCGATCCCGAGCCAGCTGCTCCACGGCGGGACGCCGATCGCCGAGCGTGAGCGCATGGTCGACCGCTTCCAGTCGGGCGAGGTGCCGGTGTTCATCCTGTCGCTCAAGGCGGCGGGCACCGGGCTGAACCTCACGAGGGCCGGTCATGTGATCCACTACGACCGCTGGTGGAACCCGGCCGTCGAGGAGCAGGCGACCGACCGCGCCTACCGCATCGGCCAGACGCAGCCTGTGCAGGTCCACCGGCTCGTCACCGAGGGCACGGTCGAGGACCGCATCGCGGAGATGCTCGCCTCCAAGCGCGCCCTGGCGGACGCGGTGCTGGGATCCGGAGAGGCGGCGCTGACCGAGCTCACCGACCGTGAACTGGCCGACCTCGTCTCCCTGCGGAGGCCGTCATGACCCCCCGCGCGCACGGTGGCCCCCGCTCCCGGCCGGGAACACCGACCGGAAGCCTCCACGACGACCAGCGCCGGACGTTTCCCCCGATGGAACCGCTCGCAGGCGATGAGGCGGCCACGACATGGTGGGGCAACGCCTGGGTGGAGGCGCTGGAGGACACCGCCCTCGATCCCGCCCGTCTGGTCCGTGGCCGTGCCTACGCCGCCCGGGGCCACGTCGCCGCGATCACGGTGACGCCCGGCAAGGTGATGGCGTACGTCCAGGGCAGCCGGCCCCGGCCGTACCGCACGGAGATCCGCCTGCGTACGCTCACCGACGACGACTGGGACGACTTCCTCGCCGCGGCGGCGGCACGGCCCGACCACATGGCCGCACTTCTCGACAAGGACGTCCCCCAGACGCTGGCGGCCGCCGTCGAGCTGCTGCCGGCGCCCGGGGACCTGATCCCCGACTGCTCCTGCCCGGACGACGGCTACCCCTGCAAGCACGCCGCCGCGCTCTGCTATCAGACCGCGAGGCTGCTGGACGAGGACCCGTTCGTGCTGTTCCTGATGCGCGGCCGGGGCGAACGGGAGATCCTCGCGGCGCTCTCCCGCCGCAACGCGGCCCGTTCAGCGGCCGAGCACACCGCTGCCGCAGCCGCGGCCCCGCAGGCCACCGTGCCCGCGAGCGAGGCCCTCGCCCTCGGCACCGTACGGCCGCCCTTGCCGCCGCTCTTCCCGGCACCGCGGCGTGCGGGCCGCCCTCCGGCCTTCCCGCACGCGCCGGGCGCCCCCGATCCGCTCGCCCTGGACCTGCTGGCCGGCGAGGCGGCCGCCCGCGCACACACCCTCCTCACCACCGGCCGCGACCCCGTCGCGGCGCTCACCCGGTGGCAGGACGCCGTCCGGCTGGCAGCCGCCCATCCCGGCTCCGGACTGACCGCCTCCACCCGCGCCCTCTACCGCGACCTCGCCGCCGCGGCCGATCGCACGCCCACCGACCTGGCACGCGCCGTCGCCGCGTGGCGTCAGGGCGGTCCGGCGGCCCTCTCCGTGCTGGAGGAGCCGTGGGATCCGCCCGCCGGCCCCTTCGACCGGGCGCGCCCCGCCCTGGCCGCCGCGGACTTCCCCGGCTTCAGACCCTGGCGCAACCAGCTCTCCACCCGCTCGCTCCAGCTGAGGCTCGGCCGTGACGGGCTCTGGTACGGGTACGAGTCGGACCCCGACCGCGAGGACTGGTGGCCGCGCGGAACCCCGGACACCGACCCGGTCGGAGCTTTCGCCGCGCTGTTGGGCAGGTGACGGCGTAACGGACGCCGGGTGACGCGTGGCGCCCGGCCGCCCGAGGACGGCGTCAGAAGTCGGCCGGTGTCGGTTCGTCCAGCCTGGCGACCGAGTCCTGGCCGTACGCGGCGGCGTACGCGTCACGGATCCTTTCGATCCGCGGGTCGCGGTAGGGGCCTCGGCCGCCGGATACAGCAGGATGAGTTCGTACGAACGCTCCCGCTCGATGACGCCGTTGGAGTCCCGCCACTGGCCGCGCCCGTCGAAGTGCTGGAGCGGGCCGGGCTGCTGGAGACTGATCTGCTCATCGCGCACGGCACCGGGATCACGGACGGGGACCTCCCGGTGCTGCGGCGCGCCACGGGCCGGATCGCGGTCGCCACCGCGCCGCGCGGCTACCTCGAATTCGGCTGGGACACCACCCCGATCCGGGCGCTCGCGTCGATTGGTCTTCCCGTGGGGCTGGCCACCGACGGCGCCGCCTCCGACAACCCGCTCGACGTGTGGGAGTCCATGACGCTCACCGCGCTCGTACAGAAGACTACGGGGCGTGACCCGGCCTGGCTGACCGCACGGCAGGCGCTCGACCATGCCACCGCACAGAGCGCGCGGGCGCTGGGACTCGACGACCGCATCGGGGCGCTT
The DNA here is from genome assembly GCF_056835925.1 of Streptomyces sp. WAC00040. Classification (NCBI taxonomy): domain Bacteria; kingdom Bacillati; phylum Actinomycetota; class Actinomycetes; order Kitasatosporales; family Streptomycetaceae; genus Streptomyces; species Streptomyces sp. WAC00040. The sequence continues at coordinate 87,329 of NZ_JAKQZE010000006.1, read as the reverse complement.
GCACCGGGCCGGCGGGCCGACCTGATTCCGGGGGACTCACCGGCCCGCACCCCCAGCCCCTGCACGACACGCGGCGACCCTGGTGCACAGCGCGCGGTCCTCGGACGTACGCACGACCGTTGTGGACGGCAGGGTGCTGATGCGGGACCGCCGTCTGCTCACCCTGGACGTGCCCGCCATCACCGCCGAACTGGCGCGTGAACTGCCCGCTTTGACGCGACGGCGACAGGGCCGGCGCATCCAGGAGTACGACGGCCAGTACGGCCGGAAGGCGTGGCGCCCTTCGAGGTTCGCACGCTCGATGGGGTGAATGCCTCGTTCAGCAGAACCGATGCGGCCGCACGGCGTTAATTCCGGTGCGGGCGAGTGTCCCGCGGTTCTCTCTTCTGAAGGCAGGCAACCATGAGGCAGGTTCACCGAAAGGGCCTGACGACCGTGATGCTCACGGGCGGCGCGCTGGCCATGGCCACCGGCTACGCCCAGGCGGACTCGGGTGCGCACGGCGTCGCCGCCGGCTCGCCCGGCGTGCTCTCCGGCAACGAGGTCCAGCTTCCCGTCCACGTCCCGGTGAATGTGTGCGGCAACACGGTGAACGTCGTCGGACTGCTCAACCCGGCGGCGGGTAACTCCTGCGTCAACGAGTCGCACGGCCAGAACGGCGGCAACGGCGGCAACGGCGAGAACGGCACCGAGGGCGGCTCGCACGGCGGCGGCGCCCACGCGGACGGCGAGACGGCCGGATCGCCCGGCGTCCTGTCCGGGAACGGCGTTCAGCTCCCCATCGACGTGCCGGTCAACGTGATCGGCAACTCCGTGAACGTCGTCGGCATCGGCAACCCGGTCACCGGCAACACCGCGGTGAACGAGCCGCCGGCCGAGGAGAAGCCCACCACCCCGCCGAAGGCCGCGGAGTCCGAGCAGCCGGCCGCGCCCGAGGCGCCGGCGCCCGCCCCGCAGTCCGCCGGGTCGTCCCTCGCCCACACCGGATCCGACGCACTGGCCTTCGCGGTGCCGGCCGGCGCGACGATGATCCTCGGCGGCCTTGTGCTGTACCGCCGGTTCCGCCCCTCCCAGGCGTCCTAGGGGCTGTCCGGGGCGGGGGACCCGGACACCATTCCGGGCGGCCCCGGATCCGGCTCCTGGGGCAGGCTCCTTGGAGGTTCCGCGGCGTCCATTGCGGTCCCCGTCTCGTCCGGGTGCCGTCTCCAGGACGCCAGCACGGCATCGATCTCCTCGGCCAGCCGGGCGCGCGCCTCTTTGCGGGCCACGCCCGCCATCAGAAGGGCGTCGTAGCCTGTGTCGAGGTGCCGCACGGACGCGCGCACCGCGGCCGTGACGGCTCCCTCCTCCAGGGAGCGGCCGGCCGCCGTGCGGCCCACGCGCCCGCTGCCCCGGGCGGAGGCGTGGGCCGCGATCCCGGCGGCGCGCTCCTCGGGGCAGCCGGGGAACAGCTTCCTTATCCGGGCCGCCAGTTCGGCGGCGAAGCGGACGTCCGCTGCGGCCCGGCGGGCGGCGTCCCGCTCCCGGCGGCGGCGCCGGACATCCGCGTCGGCGAGGCACGCCGACTCCGCGCGGGCGAGGGCGAGCTCCTCGACGAGCAGCCCTTGGCGCTCGTAGCGGCCACGGCGGCGGTTGCGACGGACCACCACCGCCCACAGGGCACTCGCCTCCCTCGCCCGCCGGGTCAGCGCGGCGTCGCCCCGGGGCAGAAACACGAGATGGCCGAGATCGGCACAGTCGAGACAGACCGGAACGCCGGACTCGAGAAGATGCATCGGTAGCGGGCCCCTGCGGCACTCGGCGCAGTGCCGGCCCTTGAGCGGCTGGATCACCACCAGGTCCATGTCCCGTTGGTACCCGGCGGATACGCTCCGATCCCATGACGCTCAACTGTGCCGTACTCGACGACTATCAGGGTGTCGCGCTGTCCATGGCCGACTGGTCATCACTTGAGGGCAGCGTCGAAGTGCGCTCGCTCCACGAGCACTTCGGCTCCGAGGAAGAGGTGGCCGCGGCGGTCGGCGACTGCGAGATCCTGGTCGTGATGCGCGAGCGGACGCCCTTCCCCGCGTCCCTTCTCGACCGGTTGCCGCGTCTGCGGCTCCTGATCACCTCGGGGATGCGCAACGCGTCCATCGACTTCGAAGCCGCGGCCCGCAACGGTGTCACCGTATGCGGCACCGCCGGCAATTCGCAGCCGCCCGCCGAACTGACGTGGGCGCTCATCCTCGGACTGGCGCGCCATGTGGTCAGGGAGAGCGGCGCCCTGCGCGAGGGGGGCCCGTGGCAGTCCACGGTCGGCGCGGACCTGCACGGTCGTACGCTCGCGCTTCTCGGCCTCGGGAAGATCGGTGCGAAGGTCGCCGCGGTCGGCCGGGCCTTCGGCATGGACGTCCAGGCATGGAGCCAGAACCTCACAGAGGAGAGAGCCGCCGAACACGGCGTCCGGCGGGCCGGGTCGCTCGGGGAACTGCTCGAGGCCGGCGACTTCGTCTCCGTACACCTGCAACTCGGCGCGCGCACACGGGGGCTGATCGGCGCCGGGGAACTGAAGCGGATGCGGCCGACCGCCTACCTCGTCAACACCTCACGGGCCGCGATCGTCGATCAGGATGCCCTGGTGCTGGCCCTGCGCGAGGGCTGGATCGCCGGGGCGGGCGCCGACGTCTTCGAGGAGGAACCGCTGCCCGCCGGCCATCCGCTGCGCACGGCCCCGAACTTCCTCGGCCTGCCCCACCTGGGCTACGTCACCCGCCGCAACTACGAGGGGTACTTCGGTGAGGCGGTCGAGGACATCGCCGCCTATCTCGCGGGCAGCCCCGTCCGTACCCTGGCGGTGCCCTCCTGACGCATTGTCCGGATCAGGCCGGGACCCGGACGGAAGTTCTAGCGCACACCGGGCGCCGCCGCGCCGATGAACTCCGACAGCGTCTCCCGTGCCTGTTCGGAGCGGAGCGAGCGGTCCGCTTCGTCGGGTGCCTCGTGCAGACAGTTGGTGAGCTCGAACGCGGAGGCCGCCAGTGCCAGGGCCTGCCGGTCGTCGCACACCAACTGGACCCGGATCAACGCCTGATGGGCGCTCGAGCGCAGTCGGTACGAGTCGATGCGGGCCTCCTCCGCGACGGTGCTGCCCGGCGTCTCCAGCGCCCGGTGCCAGCGGTCGTTCTGGCCGCGGCGGTAGTCGACGAGCGCGCCGGCGAAGGCGCTGTACGCCAAGATCCGCTCCTGGCGCAGCTGTTCCGCCCGCGCGAGGGCCGCGGTGCGTTCCGCGGTCTGGCGCTGGAAGAAGTGGGTCGCCACCGACCCGAGCAAGGTGCCGATGACCGCGATGAGCGCTGTCCACATGTGGTGCTCCCGGACTTGATATGTCGTGCGAGGGTGTGTGGCTCAGCGCCGGTCTGTTCGCCGGCTCCGTGCACGAGCGAATCAGATCACCGCAGTGGAGAGACGCGTCAAGTCCTCGGTGACGTCCTACTTCCGGTAACCACTTGATAGCTTGAGGCGTTTGCCGGAGCGATGACTCGGAGGGGACCGGCCATGCGTGGCTTCACGGTGATGGGCAAGCGGTTCGACGTACGTACGGCGCTGGTTCTGACGGGCTGCATGGCGGCGCTGGCGGTCGTCCCGTCCGCCGCGAACGCGACTCCCGGCAGCGGCGTCACGGGGACGGTCCTGGCCCAGGGCACGTCCGGCGACTCGCTCAAGATCACGGCCAAGGGGCCCACGGATGTAGTCGTCCGCACCCTCACCATCGCCCCAGGCGGCACGACGGGGTGGCACCATCACCCCGGCCAGGTCCTCGCCGTCGTCCGGTCGGGCACGCTGACCCGCACACTGGACGACTGCTCCCTCGAGGTCACAGGTCCCGGCGGCGCGATCCTGGAACCGGCGGGCGCCCGCCATCGCCACCTCGGACGCAACCTCGGCACCGAACCGGTCGTCCTGTACGTGACGTACTTCCTGCCCACGGGCAGTCCGCTCTCGGTGGACGAGGACGCGCCGGACTGCGCGGCCGGATAGCCTGCCGCCGCGCCGGGCCGGTCGGTGAGGATGGGTGTGTGCGACTCGAACCGATCACCTGGGAGCGGCTGGCCGAGAACCTGGCCGAGCGTGTCCTGAGAACGACCGCCGCCGACGGCAGCCCCTGGCTGCGCGTCGGTGTGGACGGTGCTCCGGCGTCACGTCCAGGCGAGCTCGCGGAGCTCGTCGGCGAGGCGCTGCGGGTGCGCGGGCGGGGTGTCGTCGTGGTGGGCACCGGCGGGTTCCTGCGCCCCGCGTCGCTCCGCTACGAGTACGGGCGCGAGGACCCCGACAGCTACTACAACGGCTGGTTCGACACGGGCGCGCTCTGGCGTGAGGTCTTCGGGCCGCTGGAAGCCGGCGGCAGTGGACGGGTCCTGCCCGATCTGTGGGACCCGCTGACGGACCGGGCGACCCGCAGCCAGCACGTCGAACTCCCGCCCGGCGGGGTGCTGTTGCTGCACGGTCCCTTTCTGCTCGGGCACTGGTTCCCGTTCGACCTGACCGTGCATCTGAGGCTCTCTCCGCCCGCGCTGGACCGCCGCACGGAAGAAGGCGAGCGCTGGACGCTTCCGGCGTACGCCCGGTACGAGGGAGAGGTCGGTCCCGCTGACGCGGCGGACATCCTCGTACGGGCGGACGACCCACGGCATCCGGCCTGGTCGGCTGCCGCCTGACCCCGCCGCCGACGGCGGGCCCGGCCGAGCGGCCCGGCTCAGGGGCGGCCGCCGATCAGCGCCACCGCCTCCGCACCGGCCCGGCAGCCCTCCTCCGCTGCCGTGCGGGCGTCCGCACCCGCCAGCCGTGCGGCGAGGAACGCTCCTGTGAAGGCGTCACCGGCGCCCGTGGTGTCCAGCACCTGGGCGGCACTGGACGGGAGGCGGGCGGTGACCGTGCCGGCCTCGGCCACCAGCGCGCCCCCTGCACCCAATGTCACCACGGTCAGCGGGACCGACCGGCTGAGTTTCACGGCCGCGTCGGCGGGGTCGGGCAGACCGGTCAGCAGCCGCGCCTCGTCCGTGTTCGGCAGCAGGACGTCCACGCCGCCGAGGTCCGACAGCAGCCGCTCGACGCCGTGTTCGCGGATGAATCCGGCGGAGGCCGGATCGACGCTCACCGTGACGCCTGCCTTCCGCGCCGCGGCCATCGCCGCGAGCGCCGTCGCACGACTGGTGCCGGAGAACAGCAGATAGCCGGAGAGATGCAGGTGACCGACCCCCTCCAGCAGATCGGGCGACCAGTCGGCCGGGCACAGCCGTAGTACGGCTCCGCTGTCCGTGAGGAACGTCCGCTCCGCCGTGCGGTCGACGAGAGCGACGACCGTCGCGGTCGGCACCTCGTCGTCGGGCACGAGCAGCGGCCGCACGCCCGCCGTACGCAGCCGTGCCGCGTGCCACTCCAGGTCGGCGACGCCCGCGCGGGCGAGGAGCCGTACATCGCGGCAGCCCCGGTACGCCGCCCAGCACGCCACGTTCGATCCGGCGCCACCGGGCACGATGCGGATCGTGGCGGGGGTGTCCGTGCCGTGCGCGAGCGGCGTGCTGTGCCGGGCCACGACGTCGGTGACGACATCGCCCACGACGAGGAGTCCGGTCATGCGTATGCCGCTGCGATCCGTGCCGCCAGCCGGACATTGCCGCGCACGGCCGCCAGGTTGGCCTCGAGGGACGCGCCGTCGGTGTACCGCATCAGCCGCTCGAGGAGGAACGGCGTGACAGCCTGCCCGGTCACGCCCTCTTCGCGCGCCTCGTCGAGCGCCCGCGCGAGCACCCGGTCGTGCAGCGCCGGGTCCAACTGCTGCTCCGCCGGCACGGGGTTGGCCACGATCAGCGAGGAGAACGGCTCGGCGAGGGCGTCCTTGGCGCGCATCACGGCGGCGACCTCCTCAGGGGAGTCGACGGTCCAGTCGACCGGTTCGCCGGAGGAGGCCAGATAGAAGCCGGGGAAGTGGCCGGTCCCGTAACCGATCACGGTCACCCCCAGGGTCTCCAGCCGTTGCAGCGTGGCCGGGACGTCCAGGATCGACTTCACGCCGGCACAGACCACCGTGATGCCCACCTGGGCGAGCAGCCGTAGGTCCGCCGACTCGTCCTGGGTCTCGGTCCAGCCCCGGTGCACGCCGCCCAGGCCGCCGGTCGCGAAGACCCGGACGCCGGCCAGGCCGGCGAGGAACGCCGTGGCGGAGACGGTCGTCGCGCCGCTCGCCCCCATGGCGACGGCGGGAGCGAGATCGCGGTGGCCGAGCTTGCGCATCCCGGGGTCGCCCGCGACCCGTTCCAACTCGGCCTTGGTGAGCCCGACATGGGCCCTTCCGTCGAGCACGGCGACGGTCGCGGGGACGGCACCGCCCGAGCGGACGAGGGCCTCGAGCTCCGTCGCGACGGCCAGATTGCGGGGACGCGGCAGTCCGTGCGCGATGATCGTCGACTCCAGGGCCACGACGGGCACTCCGGTATGGAGGGCTTCCCTGACCTCTTCGGACACCATGGCTGCGGTCTTCGGCATGTCCCATCCCTGGCGCGGGGGAGCGGGGCGCAAACCTCGGGTGGACGGGTGTGACTGGAAGGAAAGTTTACTGACGACCATTGACAGGGGCATGGCTGCTTGTCACCATCCCGGCAGCGGCTCGGCGCGGCGCCCGACCCTGTGGGCGTGACGCGCTCAGCGAGAGCTCTGACCCGGCCGCTGTACGCCGAGCCCTGCCCGGGCACGGCGCGTCGCAAGGAGTCCAGCTCTCGCCGTCCCCGTCCAGGGAGCCAGGTATGCGCCTGACCGCCTCCACCCCACCCCGCCGGACCGCGGTACTCGCCCTCTCCGCCGTACTGCTGCTGATCGCCGCCGTCCTCATCGCCCGTCCCGGACGTGCCGATGCCGCCGGCACCGCCGCCGCGGACTCCCTCATCTCGCGCGGCGGGACCGCCACCGCCTCGTCCCTCGAAGGCTCCGCGTTCGCCGCCTCCAACGCCTTCGACGGGAACGCGGGAACCCGCTGGGCCTCCGCCGAGGGCCGCGACCCCCAGTGGATCAGCGTCGACCTCGGCGGCGCCGCCACCGTCTCGCGGGTCACGCTCGACTGGGAGGTCGCCCACGCCCGGCAGTACCGCATCGAGATGTCCGCCGACGGCGCCGCCTGGACGCCCATCGCCACCGAGACCGCGGGTGACGGCGGCAGGGACGAGTTCACCGGCCTCGCCGGCAAGGGCCGCTATCTGCGCGTCTACGGCACCGCACGCGGCACCCAGTACGGCTACTCGCTCTGGGAGGTCGACGTCTACGGCACGGTCGACGGCGGCGAACCGCCGACCGGCGCGTTCACCGTCGTCGCGGCGGGCGACATCGCTGCCCAGTGCACCGTGTCGTCGAGCTCCTGCGCCCACCCGAGGACCGCCGCCAGGGCCCAGCAGATCAACCCGAAGTTCTATCTGACGATGGGCGACAACCAGTACGACGACGCCCGTCTCTCCGACTTCCGCAACTACTACGACAAGACCTGGGGCGCCTTCAAGGCGAAGACCCGGCCGGTACCCGGCAATCACGAGTCGTACGACCCGGCGGGCGAGTTCGTGGGCTACAAGCAGTACTTCGGCGCCATCGCCTACCCGCAGGGCAAGCCCTACTACAGCTACGACGAGGGCAACTGGCACTTCGTCGCCCTCGACTCCAACACTTTCGACGACCCGGCCCAGATCAGCTGGCTCAAGGACGATCTCGCCCGCAACGGCAAGCAGTGCGTCGCCGCCTACTGGCACCATCCGCTCTTCAGCTCCGGCGGACACGGCAACGACCCCGTCGGCAGGCCCGTCTGGGACATCCTGTACCGGGCCAAGGCCGATCTCGTCCTCGGCGGCCACGACCACCACTACGAGCGCTTCGCGCCGCAGGACCCGGCCGGCCGGGCCACCGCCGACGGCATCGTCCAGATCGTCGGCGGTACGGGCGGCGCCGAGCCCTACGCGATCGAGGAGGTCCAGCCCAACAGCCAGAAGCGCATCAGCGGCCCGTACGGCGTGCTGAAACTGGACTTCACCCACACGACGTACCGCTGGAGCTACGTGGCCTCCGACGGCGCCGTCAAGGACACCAGCCCCACCTACGCCTGCCACTGACGATGTATCTGGCCACCACCGGCCGGCCTGACACGCCGCCCGCACCGGGATCACAACCCGGGGCGGCGCGGCGGGTCCCCGGCACCGTGATCGCGCTCGGAGCAGTCAGCCTCGTCACCGACATCTCCTCCGAGATGGTCACCGCCGTGCTGCCGCTCTACTTCGTCCTCGGACTGGGCCTGTCGCCCCTTCAGTTCGGCTTCCTCGACGGGATGTTCAACGGCGTGACCGCCCTGGTGCGGCTCGCCGGCGGCCACGCCGCCGACCGGGGCGGCCGGCACAAACGCGTCGCCGGGGCCGGCTACGCGCTCTCCGCCTTCTCCCGGCTCGGGCTGCTGCTCGCGGGCGGCGCGACCGGAGGCATCGCGGCCGCGCTGGCCGCCGACCGGATCGGCAAGGGCATCAGGACGGCCCCCCGCGACGCGATGATCACACTCAGCGGTCCGCCCGAGTCGCTGGGCCGGGCCTTCGGCGTCCACCGCGCCATGGACACGACGGGAGCGCTGCTCGGCCCGCTCGCCGCATTCGGTCTGCTGTGGGCGACCGCGGACGCCTACGACGCTGTGTTCGTCGTCAGCTTCTGCATCGGGCTGCTGGGCGTGGTGCTGCTGGTCCTACTGGTACCGGGGCACTTCATCCCGCCCGCACCCGGCCCGGCGCGCCCCGCCGGCGCCCGCCGTTCGGTTCTCGAGCCGCTGAGAAGCCCGGCCTTCCGCCGCATACTCGCCGCCGCGGCGCTGCTCGGCGCGGCGACCATCGGCGACGCGTTCGTCTACTTGCTGCTGCAACGCAGGCTTGACGTGGGCGTGGTCTGGTTCCCCCTGCTCCCGCTCGGCGCCGCGGCCGTCTACCTGCTGCTCGCCGTCCCGGCCGGCCGCCTCGCCGACCGCGTGGGCCGGCGGGTCCCGTTCCTGTGCGGGCACGGCGCCCTGCTCGCCGTCTACCTGCTGCTGCTCACGCCGATCAACGGCACGGCCGTGCTCACCCTCGTCCTGGTTCTCGTCGGCGCCTTCTACGCGACCACCGACGGCGTGCTCATGGCGCTCGCCGGACCCCTGCTGCCCGCCGCCCGGCGGGCGAGCGGCCTGGCGCTGCTCCAGACCGGGCAGGCGGTGGCCCGGCTGGTCGCCGCCGCCGCGTTCGGCGCGGCGTGGACGTTGTGGGGCCCGAGGCCCGCGCTCGCCGCGGCCGCGGCCGCGATGCTCACCGCCCTGGTACTCGCCCGGGCCGCTCTGCCCCGTACGGAACAGGAAAGGCAGTCGCCATGAAGCCACCCTCGTCCCCCTCCACGGCCGGTTCCCGCCGGCGGATCGGCGCGCTCGTGCTCGCCACGGTGGTGCTCGCGGGCGTCGCCGTCGGATACACGGTGAACGCCTCCGGTCGCGGCGACCGGCCGGCCGCCGCGGAGGACACCTTCGAACTCGCCGGCCCCCGACTGTATTTCCGCAGCACTCAGGAAGGGGACGGCCGCGTGGCCCACCGGCCCGCGGCGGAGCAGGAACCGGACGCGCCCCGCACGACCGGCGGCCCTTCCTGCGACCGCTTCCACGCCGCGGGCGGCACCGCCCTGTGTCTCCAGCGCCGTCCGGGCGTGCCGCCCCGCGCCCACGCGGTCGTCCTCGACCGCCGGCTGCGCGAGACCCGCCGCATCACGCTGCCCGGAATCCCCGACCGGGCACGGGTGTCGGCGTCCGGACGCATGCTGTCGTGGACGATGTTCGCCGTGGGGGACTCGTACGCAGGCTCGTCCTTCTCCACGCGCACCTCCATCCTCGACCTGCGCACCGGTTACCTGATCAAGAACATGGAACAGATCCCCCTCACCGTCGACGGCCGCCGCTACCACGCGCCGGACGTCAACTACTGGGGCGTCACCTTCGCCCGCGACGACAACCGCTTCTACGCGACCGTCTCGTCCAAGGGACGCGCCCATCTCGTGGAGGGCGACATGCGCACCTGGTCGGCGCGGGCGCTGCGCGAGAACGTCGAATGCCCCTCGCTGTCACCGGACAACGGGCGGATCGCCTTCAAGAAGAGGACCGGCGGCGGCGACCGGGCCCGGCCGTGGCGACTCCACGTCCTCGACCTGGCGACCATGCGCGAGCATCCCCTGGCGGAGACCCGCGGCGTGGACGACCAGGCTGCGTGGCTCGACGACGGCACGATCGCCTACGCGCTGCCGCGCAAGGACGGCCGGGGCACCGACGTCTGGACGGTCCCCGCCGACGGCACGGGCCGGCCCCGTCTCCATGTGGCACGGGCATCCTCACCGACGCCGGTGCGGTGACGGGCGCGGGGCAGCTCGAGCCCGTCCGGGGCCCTCCCGCCGCCAGGGGCGGGCCGGCCGGCATACAGCCGCCACGCCCCTACGCCCGGGCGAACGCCCTGTGCACCGCCAGTCCGGCCATCGGCAGCAACAGCACCACGCCCACCACGTTCAGCCACCCGTACCCCGCCTGCGCCACCACCAGGCCCGCCGCCGCGCCGCCCACGCCGGCCGCCGTGTTCATCGCCAGGTCGGACAGGCCCTGGACCGCCGCCCTTGTGGGCTGCGGGACGGACTCGGTGAGCAGCGTGGAACCGGAGACGAGTCCCGCCGACCAGCCGAGGCCCAGCAGGAACAGCCCCACGGCGGTCTGCCCGTGGTTGCCGCCGGCGGTTCCGGCGAGCACCGCGGCCGCGCACAGCAGGCCCGCCGCCAGCCCGATCACCGCGAGCCGTCCGACGCGGTCGGCGAGCCGGCCCATCACCGGGGAGAAGGCGTACATGCCCGCGATGTGGCCGCTGATCACCAGGCCTATCAGCTCGATGCCGGCCCCGTGGTGGCCGAGCGCGACCGGGGTCATCGACATGATCGACACCATGGCGGTGTGCGATACGGCCACGGTCACCAGCGCCAGCCGCGCCATGGGGGACTCGCGCACGGCGAGCAGCCCCGCCTTCAGCGACCGGCCTTCCGGGGAGCGGTCGGCCGGGGACATCGCCCGTGCCGTGAGCAGCGGGTCGGGCCGCAGGAGGACGAGCACGAGGACGGCGGCGACGAGGAACACCCCGGCCGCCCAGAGGAACGGCCCCGCGGCAGGCGGGATGCCGAGGCCCGACACGCTCCGGCCGGCCGGTGAGGCGATGTTGGGTCCGAGCACCGCTCCGATCGTCGTCGCCCATACGACGGTGGAGATGGCACGGCCGCGCCGCTCGGGCTCCGCCAGGTCGGCGGCGGCGAACCGGGCCTGCAGATTGGCTGACGACGCGGCTCCGAAGCCCGCCATCCCGACCAGCAGGAGCGGGAAGTGGCCGAGGACCGCGGCGACCACGACCACTCCCGCACCGAGCGCGCCGATGAGGTAGGCCAGCACCAGTCCGGGCCGCCGGCCCCGCGCGGTCATCAGGGCGGCCAGCGGCACGGAAAGGAGCGCGGTGCCGGCGACGGTGGCGGTCGGGGCGAGCCCGGCCAGGGCCTCGGTGCCGCTGACCTCGTGGGCGAGCACCGTGGCCAGTGCGATACCGGTGGCGACCCCGAGCCCGCCGAGGATCTGGCTGGCGATCAGCACAGCGTTGATGCGCCTGCGTATCGCGGGCAGTTCCTCCGCCGCCAGGGCGGTCTTGGCAGATTCGGGTATGTCAGGAGCGTCGGACGGTATGGTCACCGGCGCAGTGTCTCAGAAGGGATCGCGGGGGCGGGCCTGCCCGTGAGATCCGGGAAGCAGCCCCTGTCAGGGGCCCTCCGCCTCCTCAGAACAGCGGCTGCGGCAGCACACCCTCTAGGGCCAGCAGCTGCCGTTTGGTCTCCAGCCCCCCGCCGAAGCCCCCGAGCCCGCCGTCCGTCTCGACCACCCGGTGGCACGGCACGACGACCGGCAGCGGATTGGAGCCCATCGCCGCGCCCACCGCCTGTGCCGCGCCCGGCTGGCCGACGCGGGCCGCGAGCTCCCCGTATCCCACGACCGCGCCGTAACCCACGCCGGCCAGCAGTTCCCGCAGCACCTGCCGGTTGAAGCCGGACGAGAGAGACCAGTCCAGTGGCAGGTCGAACGTGCGCAGCGTGCCGGCGAAATAGGCCTGGAGCTGGCGTATCGCCTCGGTGAGCCGGCCCGCCGGGTCCTCGACGGGCTCGGCCCCCAGCCGGTCCGCCAACTGCGCGGTCACCCGGTCCCGTACCGCCGGCCCGGCGTGGAAGGCAACGCTCACCAGGCCCTCGTCGGTCGCGGCGAGGAGCAGTGGGCCGATGTCCGTGCCGGTCACGGCCCACTCGAAGGTCTTCATGCCGACCACCGTACGGCGGGCCACTGACAGTCGGCCCTGGACGGCCGGCCGTACGGTCACGGATGGCCGGCGGCGTCGGTCAGCCGATGGCGTCCCGCACGATGTCGGGGTTGTTGGTGATGATTCCGTCCACGCCGAAGCCGGCCACGCGCGTGGCGGCCGCGGCATTGTTCACGGTCCAGGTGTTGACCCGCAGCCGCTTGCCGTGCGCGCCCTTGAGAGCGTGCACCGCGGCGACGTACTCGGCGCTGAGGGAGGCGTGCGGGGGGTTGATCTGGTCGGTGAACGCCGCGTACGAGGGCAGGTCGGGGACCGCCGGGGTGCCGAGGAAGCCGGTCGTGATGTCGGGGCGCTGCTGGTGCACCGCCCTGACGCTGTCCACGCCGAAGCTCTGGATGACGAGCCTGCTTCGCACGTGGCTCCGGTCGAGCCAGCCCTCTTGGCGCAACACGCGCAGGGTGTCCCTCTCGATGCCGGGGTAGAGCTCCGGCTTCTTGATCTCCAGGAGCAGCTTCTGGTTGTTCTCGTCCACGCGTTCGAGGTACTGCTTCAGTGTCGGCACCCGGGCGCCCGCCCACTCGGCGCCGCGCCAGCTGCCCGCGTCCAGGGTGGCGATCTCCGCGGCGGTGAAGTCCTTCACCTTCCACGGCGCGCGGTCGGGGAAGCGCTGCTCCACGTCGGTGGTCCTCGCGAGTGTGTCGTCGTGCATGACGACGAGCTCCCCGTCCTCGGTGCGCTGGACGTCGTTCTCCACCCAGGCGAAGCCCATCTCGTCGGCGAGGTCGATCGCCGCGAGGGTGTTCTCCGGTGCGTAGGCGGACGCGCCGCGGTGAGCGATCACCTGCGGAGTGTCCTCATGGCCGACGGCGGACTGCTCGGTTGCTGCCGCGGTGCCGGGCAGCACCAGCGCGGTGAGTCCCAGAGTCGTGGCGGCCAGTACAGCGACGGGGCGTGCGTACATGGATTCTTCCTCACGTCGTCGGATCCCGGACGGGCCGAGAGTGGCAGCTCCGGGCCAATGAGGCACAGGCGAAGTATGGCCACAAGGTGAACGGGTCCGCCCCCGGGCGGTCTTGGGCATGCGGCCGAGTGGGCGGACGCGGTGCCCGGGTCGACAAATCTCTGTGAAGACGTCTGCCCGTACTTCCATGGGCGGTTCCGGGAGCCGTACGCTCGCCCAGAACCAGACGTTCCATCCAAGATCGCGGGGATCGTAGGGCGCCGGGGATCGCACGGGACGAAGGGTGCACGGGATGCAGGGCACGGTGGACGGTTTCGGCTACGGCCTCGTCACCCCGGTGGCGGCCTACCTCATGGCATGCCTCGGAGGAGCACTGGGACTGCGCTGCACCACGAGGTCCGTACGCGGGGAGGGCTCGTTCCGGCCGGGCTGGCTGGCGCTCGGCGCGACGGCGATCGGCTCGGGCGTCTGGAGCATGCATTTCATCGCGATGATGGGCTTCACCGTCGAAGAAGCCCCGATCGGCTACGACAAGGTGACGACCTTCGCCAGCCTTGCCGTGGGAATCGTGATGGCCGGCATCGGGATCTTCATCGTCGGCCACCGCGGCGCGACCCGGATGTCCCTCGTCACCGGCGGGACGATCACCGGACTGGGGGTGGCCTCCATGCACTACCTGGGCATGAACGGCATACGACTGCCGGGACGCATCGAGTACGACACCCTCACGGTCGCCCTGTCCGTCGTGATCGCCGTCGTCGCGGCCACCGCGGCGCTCTGGGCAGCGGTGGCCGTCCACGGCTTCATGGTCAGCCTGGGCGCCAGCCTGCTCATGGGCCTCGCCGTGAGCGGAATGCACTACACCGGGATGGCCGCCGTGAACGTCCATGTCCACGAAGCGGTGGACGCCGCGGTCGCCGGCGACCCGCCGGCCGAACTTCTCGCACCGATGCTCGTCGGTCCCGCCTTGTTCCTGCTGATCGCCGGCATCGCGGTCCTGTTCGACCCGCTGCTCGTGACCGGCGGGCCCGACCGGCCCGGGCGCGGCGACGGCAGGGCGCTGCGCCCCGACCTGGCCGCGCCGAGGATCCGGCGGCCCCTCGCCCGGGCCTCCGGACGGGGGGCCGGGCGGGACCCCTGGGGAGCGGACCGCCGCTGAGGCGGGCGGTCCGCCACCGTTCTCGTCCCGACTGTCAGTGGGTGGTCGTACGGTTGTTGCATGCGGCCCGTTTCCAAGATCGAACGTACGGTGGCGCCCTTCGAGGTCGTCAGCCACTTCCAGCCCAGCGGCGACCAGCCGACGGCCATCGCCGAGCTGGAGCGACGCATCCGTGCCGGTGAGGAGGATGTCGTCCTGCTCGGAGCGACGGGCACGGGCAAATCGGCGACCACTGCCTGGATGATCGAGAAGCTCCAGCGACCCACCCTGGTCATGGCACCCAACAAGACCCTGGCCGCCCAGTTGGCGAACGAGTTCCGCGAGCTCCTGCCGAACAACGCGGTGGAGTACTTCGTCTCGTACTACGACTACTACCAGCCCGAGGCGTACGTCCCGCAGTCGGACACCTACATCGAGAAGGACTCCTCGATCAACGAGGAGGTCGAGCGGCTTCGCCACTCGGCGACCAATTCCCTCCTCACCCGGCGCGACGTCGTCGTCGTCGCCTCCGTCTCCTGCATCTACGGCCTCGGCACCCCGCAGGAGTACGTGGACCGGATGGTGCAGCTGAACGTCGGCGACGAGATCGACCGCGACCAGCTGCTGCGCCGCTTCGTCGACATCCAGTACACCCGCAACGACCTGGCTTTCCAGCGCGGCACCTTCCGGGTGCGCGGCGACACCATCGAGATCTTCCCCGTCTACGAGGAGCTCGCTGTCCGGATCGAGATGTTCGGCGACGAGATCGAGGCGCTGTCCACGCTGCACCCGCTCACCGGCGAGATCCTCAGCGAGGACCGGTCGCTCTACGTGTTCCCCGCCAGCCACTACGTGGCGGGTCCCGAGCGTATGGAGAAGGCGGTCAACGGCATCGAGGCGGAGCTTGAACAGCGACTCGCCGAGCTCGACAAGCAGGGCAAGCTGCTGGAGTCCCAGCGGCTGCGCATGCGGACCACGTACGACATCGAGATGATGCGCCAGATCGGCTCCTGCTCCGGCATCGAGAACTACTCGATGCACTTCGACGACCGCGAGCCCGGGTCCCCGCCGAACACCCTCCTCGACTACTTCCCCGAGGATTTTCTCCTCGTCATCGACGAGTCGCATGTCACGGTCCCGCAGATCGGCGCGATGTACGAGGGCGACGCATCCCGTAAGCGCACACTCGTCGACCACGGCTTCCGGCTGCCGTCCGCCCTCGACAACCGCCCGCTGAAGTGGGAGGAGTTCACCGAGCGAATCGGCCAGACCGTGTATCTGTCGGCGACACCGGGCACCTACGAACTGTCCCGCGGCGACGGCTTCGTGGAGCAGATCATCCGCCCCACCGGGCTCATCGACCCGCAGGTCGTCGTCAAGCCCACCGAGGGCCAGATCGACGACCTCGTGCACGAGATCCGCGAGCGCACGGAGAAGGACGAGCGCGTCCTGGTCACCACACTCACCAAGAAGATGGCCGAGGACCTCACCGACTACTTCCTCGAGCTCGGCATCCAGGTCCGCTATCTGCACAGCGACGTCGACACGCTGCGCCGCGTCGAGCTGCTGCGGGAGCTGCGCTCCGGCGAGTACGACGTCCTGGTAGGCATCAACCTCCTGCGTGAGGGTCTCGACCTGCCGGAGGTGTCGCTGGTCGCGATCCTCGACGCCGACAAGGAGGGCTTCCTGCGCTCCGGCACCTCCCTGATCCAGACCATCGGCCGCGCGGCGCGCAACGTCTCCGGCCAGGTCCATATGTACGCGGACAAGATCACGCCGGCGATGGAGAAGGCCATCGAGGAGACCAACCGCCGCCGCGAGAAGCAGATCGCGTACAACACGGAGAAGGGCATCGACCCGCAGCCGCTCCGCAAGAAGATCAACGACATCGTCGCGACGATCGCACGCGAGGAGATCGACACCGAGGAACTGCTGGGCACCGGCTACCGCCAGGCGAAGGCCGAAAAGCCGGGCAAGGCCGCCAAGGCGCCGGTCCCGTCGCTCGGTGCCGGAGCGGGCCGCAAGGGCGACATCCTCACGGACCGCCCCGCGGCCGAACTGGCAGGGATCATCGAAGAGATGACGGACCGGATGCGCGCGGCCGCCGCGGAGCTGCAGTTCGAGATCGCCGCCCGACTGCGCGACGAGGTGGGCGAGTTGAAGAAGGAGCTGCGTCAGATGAAGGAGGCCGGGCTCGCCTGAGCCCGGTGGGCGGAATGTGACGGGCGCACACACCTGGTGTGTTGCAAGACCGACACAAAAACGGGCGACCGCGCCGCGCTGTCGGTGCGACTGCGTAGGGTGCTTGAACAACCGCACACATGGGCGGTGGCAATTCGCGAGAAGGGGACAGCGCGTGACGGTCAACATGACCAAGGGCCAGGCCATCAGCCTGCAGAAGAGTGACGGGGGCACCCTCACGGCGGTGCGGATGGGCCTCGGCTGGCAGGCAGCGCCCCGCCGCGGTCTGTTCGGCTCGCGCACCCGGGAGGTCGACCTGGACGCCTCCGCGGTGCTGTTCGCCGACAAGCAGCCGGTGGACGTGGTCTTCTTCCGCCACCTCGTCAGCGACGACGGCTCCGTCAAGCACACCGGTGACAACCTGGTCGGCGGCGCCGGTTCCGGCGGTGACGACGAGGCGATCCTCGTCGACCTGCAGCGCGTCCCGGTGCACATCGACCAGATCGTCTTCACGGTGAACTCGTTCACCGGCCAGACGTTCCAGGAGGTGCAGAACGCCTTCTGCCGCATCGTCGACGAGACCAACGGCCAGGAGCTGGCCCGGTACACCCTCGACGGCGGTGGCCAGTACACCGCGCAGATCATGGCGAAGGTGCACCGCGCCGGCGCCGGCTGGCAGATGACGGCACTCGG
Organism: Streptomyces sp. WAC00040; assembly: GCF_056835925.1. Lineage (NCBI taxonomy): Bacteria > Bacillati > Actinomycetota > Actinomycetes > Kitasatosporales > Streptomycetaceae > Streptomyces > Streptomyces sp. WAC00040. The sequence continues at coordinate 69,967 of NZ_JAKQZE010000006.1, read as the reverse complement.
CAACCCGGCCAACGGCCGTACGTTCCAGGACCTGATGCCCGCGATCCTGCCGCACCTGTAGGAACCGGCGGCATTCACAGTCGGACCGCAGCTCCCGGAGGCCCGGCCGCCGGGAGCTGCCCGCGTACCAACCGCAACAGCAGCGCACCGAGGGGACAGAGCGATGACGGCCGAGCTGGTCCGGGGGCAGAACCACCCCTTGCCCGACAGCCGACTTGAGATCCGCGTGTCGGCCGGACATCCGGTCGTCGCCTGCGCCACCTGCTCCGACGAGCGGGGGACCGCGCGCGAGGAGTGGGTGGCCCGTCCCGGCGCCACGGGCCTGCCCGGTGTCGAGGTGCCGGAACGCGCCGAGCGGTCCCCGCGGTTCGCCGTCGACCTGGACGCGGTGCCCGCGGAGGTGCACCAGGTCAACGTGCTGCTCGCGCTCCCCGCGGGCACCGGTGGCCCCGACCGCTTCGGCGTCACCGCCGCGCCCTTCGTGGCGGTCATGGCCAAGGACGGCTCCGAGCTGGCCAGTTTCACCATCACCGGCCTGGACACCGAGACCGCGCTCGTCGCCGTCGAGCTGTACCGCCGTCAGGGTGCGTGGAAGGTCCGCGCGGTGGGCCAGGGATACGCGGGCGGGCTCGCCCAACTGCTGGCGGACCAGGGCATGGCCCAGGCCGACCGGGCGGCGGCGGCCATACAGGAGACCGCCGCGCCACGCGCGCACCGCGCGGAGCCGGCCCGCCTGCACACAGCCACCGACGCCGCGGGAGCGGCGTCCGGCCCTGACCAGCCGTCGCCCGCGGACGCCACGCTCACCGGCGGCCTCAGCGCCCCCCAGCCCGCCGCCGACTCCGCTCCACCGCAGACACCCACGCCGGACGCCCCGCAGATGCCCGGCGGGCCCATCAACTACGCCCATCCGCGCAGGCAGTCGGCGCCGCCCCCGCCGGCACCCGCGGCCCGGCCCGGGGAGCCCGGCCGGCCGGCCGCCCCGGTTGCGGGCGACGCGAGCGGCTGGTCCATGGAGGAGCGGCTCTACAACCAGGTCTGGGGCATGTTCGAGGACCTCGCCCGGACCGTCGCGGCGTACCGCAGCGCCGTCGAGTTCGCCGAGTCCCGGATGGACAAGGAGCTCGACAGCGTCCTGTCCGACCCGCGCAGCCGCATCGGCAGCACCGGGGACGCCGCGAGGGCCGCCGCACGGGCCAAGTGCGAGCAGTTGACCGACCAGGCCCGCCAGGTCCTCGACCGCGACCTCGCCCAGCTGGTCGCGGAGTCCGAGGTGGTCGAGCCCGCGCTGCCGCCCGCGTTCGCCCGCTGGGACAACCCCTGCTGGCACGCCTACCGCGTCCCCATGGAGATTCCGATGGCGCTGCGCCTCGGCGATCTCCATCTGCCGGAGAGCCCCGAGCTGCGGATCCCGTGCCTGGTGCGGCTGCCGCTGGAGCGCGGCCTGTGGGTGGACAGCGGCCGCTCGAGCTCGGACGCCGCGATGGCGCTGGACGAGGCGCAGCTGCGTCGGCTCGCGCTCGACTCGGCGGTCGCGCTCGCGGCCCGGCTGCTCGCCGTGTACCCGCCCGGCGAGTTCACCGTCCATGCCCTCGACCCGGCCGGCTCGGCCGCCGCCTCACTGGCGCCGCTGGTCGACTCCGGGGTCCTCGCCGGTCCGCCGGCCGCGGGCGCTCAGGGCGTGAGCGCCGTGCTCGCAAAACTCACCGAGCGGGTCGACCTGGTGACGATGGCGGTGCGGGGCGGGGCGGCCGACTCGCTCCCCCCTGGCCTCGACACCGGCGAGCAGTTGCTGATCGTCAACGACTTCCCGCACGGCTTCGACGACCGGGCGGTCACCCAGCTCCGTTATCTGGCCGATGAGGGCCCGGCCGTCGGCGTCCATCTGATGATGGTCGCGGACCGGGAGGACGCCACGGCCTACGGTCCGGTCCTCGATCCGCTGTGGCGCTCGCTGCTGCGCGTCACACCGGTCCCCGACGACCACCTCGCCGACCCGTGGGTGCGGCACGCGTGGACGTACGAGCCGCTGATGGTGCCGGAGGGCAGTGACGTGCTGCGGCAGGTGCTGACCCGCGTGACGGAGGCCCGCAGGTCCTGGAACCGCTGACCGTGCGGCGGACTGCGCCACCGACCTGGTGACTTGACCCCCCCTTTACCTCCGCCTTTACCTTTCCTTGGTCTTTCGTGTACGGTTCTTTACGCGGAGGGGAGTACTCCCGACTCGCGGCGTGCCCGTCAATACGGACCGACAGAGAGGTCCCGGGGCGCCGGCCCGTGGCGCACGGCCCGGGTGGAGGAGACCTCCGGCAGCGACGACGCTGATCAAGTAGCCGTACGACGCCGGAGGCGCAGTGGACGTTTCAATGACCATCTGGGCGCTGACCATTCTTGGTCTCAGCGCCCTCATCGCGGTCGACTTCTTCATCGGGCGCAAGCCCCACGACGTGTCGATCAAGGAAGCCGGCATCTGGACCGTGGTCTGGATCGTGCTGGCCGCGCTCTTCGGTCTCGGCCTGCTGTTCGCCGGTGAGAGCCAGGCGTCGGGCGAGTTCTTCGCGGGCTTCATCACCGAGAAGTCTCTGAGTGTCGACAACCTCTTCGTCTTCGTCCTGATCATGGCGAAGTTCGCGGTGCCGTCGCATCTTCAGCAGCGGGTGCTGCTGATCGGTGTGCTCATCGCCCTGGTGCTGCGAGCCATCTTCATCGCGGCCGGTGCGGCGATCATCGCCAGCTTCTCCTGGGTCTTCTACATCTTCGGCGCGTTCCTCATCTACACCGCCTGGAAGCTCATCCAGGAGGCGCGGTCTGACGAGGAAGAGGAGGAGTTCGAGGAGAACAGGCTCCTCAAGTCGATCGAGCACCGCTTCGGCGTCGCCGACAAGTACTACGGCACCAAGCTCTTCATCCGTAACAACGGGAAGCGCGTCCTGACGCCGCTGATGGTCGTCATGCTCGCCATCGGCACCACCGATGTGCTCTTCGCGCTGGACTCCATCCCCGCGATCTTCGGTCTGACCCAGGACCCGTACATCGTGTTCACGGCCAACGCCTTCGCCCTGATGGGTCTGCGACAGCTGTACTTCCTCATCGGTGGACTGCTCAGGAAGCTGGTCCACCTCAGCTACGGCCTGTCGGTGATCCTCGGATTCATCGGCGTGAAGCTGGTGTTGCACGCTCTGCACGAGAGCGGTGTGCATGTCCCCGAGATCTCCATCCCGGTCTCGCTCGCGGTCATCTGCGGCGTGCTCGTCATCACGACCATCACCAGCCTGATCGCCTCCAAGAAGCAGGCCGAGCGGGAGGCGGCGGAGGACGTGAAGAAGGACAGCGTCGAGGCCTGACGGACCGCGCGGCACCGCGGCCGCGAAGCACGCACCGGCGGGTGCGGACGGAAGCACCGTCCGCACCCGCCGTCGTCCGTTCCCGGTATCTCGTACCGTGACCCACGACAACACCCGGCCGAGACAAGGGATGTGACCGCCATCGCCGTACGGACAGGCGCGAAGGAGCCGCTGCCCGCGCTGCGGCTGTACCGGGCCGCTCAGGAGCCGCTGGCCGCCGTCCTGCTGCTGCACGGAGGTCGCGCCGACGCACTGGAGCCACCGCCCGCCCTCAACCTCCCGCTGGCGCGGATGCAGCCGTTCGCGCGAGCCATAGGCCGTGCCACGGCCGGGCAGCGTGTGGCGCTCGGCCGGGTCCGCTACGGCCACCGCGGCTGGAACGGGGAGCGCGCGGACGCGGCCCGCGACGCCCGCGTGGCTCTGGAAGAACTGGCCACGCTGACCGGGGCGGTGCCGACGGTCCTGGTGGGCCACTCCATGGGCGCGCGGGCCGCCCTGCACGCGGCGGGACACCCGCAGGTGAAGGCGGTCGTCGGGCTCGCCCCCTGGTGCCCGCCGGAGGACCCGGTCGACCACCTCGAAGGCAGGACAGTGGTACTGCTGCACGGCGACCGCGACCGGATCACCGACCCCGCGGAGACCTGGGCGTTCGCCGCACGGGCGCGAGCGGCGGGCGCCGATGTCCGCGAACTGCCCGTGGCCGGCGGCGACCACGCGATGCTCCGCGGCGCGGCCGGCTGGCACGCGCACACCACACGCCTGGTGCTCGAACTGCTCGGCACCACAAGCTGACCGAGCCTGTGGGCTCCGCGCCGGCCCTGGGGCCGGCGCGGAGCCCGGCTGCCTCACCAGCCGCGTGCGCGCCACTCGGCCAGGTGCGGCCGCTCCTCGCCCAGACTGGTGTCCTTGCCGTGTCCCGGATAGACCCATGTCTCGTCGGGGAGACGGGCGAACAGCTTCTCCTCCACGCCGTCGAGCAGGCTCGTGAACGCCTTCGGATCGTCGTGGGTGTTGCCCACGCCTCCCGGGAACAGGCAGTCACCGGTGAAGACGTGAGGGTGGCCGTGCGGGTCGTCGTAGACGAGCACGATCGATCCCGGGGTGTGACCCACCAGGTGACGGGCGGTCAGCTCCACTCGGCCCACCCGGATCGTGTCGCCGTCGTCGACGGGCACGTCGGTGGGCACGGGGATGCCGTCCGCGTCATGACGCCCGGCGTAGGTGCGTGCGCCGGTCGCCCGCACCACGTCCTCCAACGCCTGCCAGTGGTCGCCGTGCCGGTGCGTGGTCACGACCGAGGCGATGGAGTCGTCACCGATCAGCTGCAGCAGCGTGTCCGGATCGGCCGCGGCGTCGATCAGCAGCTGTTCGCCGGTGGCCCGGCAGCGCAACAGATAGGCGTTGTTGTCCATCGGTCCGACCGCGACCTTGGAGATCATCAGGTCGGCGAGTTCGTGCACGTCCGCCGGGCCGCCGACCTTCACCGCTCCGCTGTATGTCATGCGTCTCAGCCTATAGCGGGGGCAGTACGGGCAGCGGGCCTCCGGCGCACTCCAGGGCCGAGCCGTCACGGCGGCCGGACAACCAGCCCAGGACGTCGGCGGGGGAGCCGGAGACGGTGACCGGCGTGCCCTCGGAACCGCCCGTCCGCCACTCGCCGCCGGAGGCGAGGACGGTGGTCGGCGGCACGTCGGAGCGGCCGCTCCAGCGCTCTGCCAGGAACTCGGTCTCCCGCTCCGTGAACTCCTTCGGCAGGTCCTCCAGCTCGTAACCGGCTCCCAGGTCGACATGGTGCAGCTCGACCTCGACGAGGCGGCGGAACGGGACCCGGGCGGCCAGGTCGGTCACGCCGTTGCGCAGCTCCACGGTGCGCTCCCAGTCACCGGAGGCGCGGCCCGCCTCCTGGAAGCGTTCGGCAGAGGCCCGCAGGTCGTCGAGCTGCTCGGGGAGCGGGCGGGGCGCGTCGCGCTCGATGTCGGCGTCGCGCGCCTCACCTGTGACATACATCGGCCGGCCTTCGAGAACATTTACGAGCGCGTCGGCGTTACGGGAGACATGGGCCAGTACGTGCCCGCGGGTCCAGCCCGGCAGCCGTGACGGTCCGGCCACGGCCGCGTTGTCCAGTCCGGCGGCTGCGGTGAGGAGCCGGTCCGTTGCTTCACGTACAGAGCGCAGGTCGCTCACAGGATCGATCATGAGGTCGACCCTAGCCCCGCCCACTCGATCGGGTGAAGGTCTCGACCGACGGCCTAAAATCGAATGCGCGTGCTATACGCTCGGTGGAGGCATCCTTGAAAGTCAGGCATTCATCTACTGGCGGCCCCCATAGGCTGGGAATCAGCCTCGGACGGGGGCTGTGCCTCCGCTTCTACTCAGAAAGGTGCGGACCGGCGTGGCCGACCGTCTCATCGTTCGTGGCGCTCGCGAGCACAACCTGAAAAACGTCTCGCTCGACCTCCCGCGTGACTCCCTCATCGTGTTCACCGGGCTCTCGGGGTCTGGCAAGTCGTCCCTCGCGTTCGACACGATCTTCGCCGAGGGGCAGCGTCGGTACGTCGAATCGCTCTCCTCCTACGCCCGGCAGTTCCTCGGACAGATGGACAAGCCGGACGTCGACTTCATCGAGGGCCTCTCCCCGGCCGTCTCGATCGACCAGAAGTCGACCTCGCGCAACCCGCGCTCCACCGTCGGCACCATCACCGAGGTCTACGACTACCTGCGTCTGCTGTTCGCGCGTATCGGCAAGCCGCACTGTCCCGAGTGCCGCAGGCCCATCTCGCGCCAGTCGCCGCAGGCGATCGTCGACAAGGTGCTCGAACTGCCCGAGGGCAGCCGCTTCCAGGTGCTCTCGCCGCTGGTGCGCGAGCGCAAGGGAGAGTTCGTCGACCTCTTCTCCGACCTGCAGACCAAGGGCTACAGCCGGGCGCGGGTCGACGGGAAGACCATCCAGCTCGCCGAGCCGCCCACGCTGAAGAAGCAGGAGAAGCACACCATCGAGGTGGTCGTCGACCGCCTCACCGTGAAGGACTCCGCCAAGCGTCGGCTCACCGACTCCGTCGAGACCGCCCTCGGGCTCTCCGGCGGCATGGTCGTGCTCGACTTCGTCGACCTCCCCGAGGACGACCCCGAGCGCGAGCGGATGTACTCGGAGCACCTGTACTGCCCGTACGACGACCTGTCCTTCGAGGAGCTCGAGCCCCGCTCCTTCTCCTTCAACTCGCCCTTCGGCGCCTGCCCCGACTGCACCGGCATCGGCACGCGCATGGAGGTCGACCCCGAGCTGATCGTCCCCGACGAGGAGAAGTCCCTCGACGAGGGCGCGATCCACCCCTGGTCGCACGGCCACACCAAGGAATACTTCGGTCGCCTGATCGACGGGCTCGCCCAGGCACTCGGCTTCTCCACGGACATGCCCTGGGCCGGGCTGCCCGCCCGCGCCAAGAAGGCCCTGCTCCACGGCCACAAGACCCAGCTCGAGGTCCGCTACCGCAACCGCTACGGCCGCGAGCGCGCCTGGACGACCCCGGCCTTCGAAGGGGCCGTGCAGTTCGTCAAGCGGCGGCACTCCGAGGCCGAGAGCGACTCCAGCAGGGAGCGCTTCGAGGGGTACATGCGCGAGGTGCCGTGCCCCACCTGCGAGGGCACCCGGCTCAAGCCGATCGTCCTCGCGGTCACCGTGATGGAGAAGTCCATCGCGGAGGTCTCCGCGATGTCCATCAGCGAGTGCGCCGAGTTCCTCGGCCGCCTCAAGCTCAACGCCCGCGACAAGAAGATCGCCGAGCGGGTCCTCAAGGAGGTCAACGAGCGACTGCGCTTCCTCGTCGACGTCGGCCTGGACTACCTGTCGCTCAACCGCGCCGCCGGCACCCTGTCGGGCGGCGAGGCCCAGCGGATCCGGCTCGCCACCCAGATCGGCTCCGGCCTCGTCGGTGTGCTCTACGTTCTCGACGAGCCGTCCATCGGTCTCCACCAGCGGGACAACCACCGGCTGATCGAGACCCTCGTCCGCCTGCGCGACATGGGCAACACGCTCATCGTCGTGGAGCACGACGAGGACACGATCAAGGTCGCGGACTGGGTGGTCGACATCGGCCCCGGCGCGGGTGAGCACGGCGGCAAGGTCGTGCACTCCGGGTCGCTGAAGCAGCTGCTGTCCAACAAGGAGTCGATCACCGGGCAGTACCTGTCCGGGAAGCGGTCCATCCCGACCCCGGAGCTCCGCCGCCCGGTCGACCCGTCGCGCAGGCTGACCGTGCACGGCGCCCGGGAGAACAACCTCAAGGACATCGACGTCGCGTTCCCGCTCGGCGTCTTCACGGCCGTCACCGGGGTCTCCGGATCCGGAAAGTCGACCCTGGTCAACGACATCCTCTACACCCACCTCGCGCGCGAACTGAACGGCGCGAAGTCGGTGCCGGGCCGGCACACCCGGGTCGACGGCGACGACCTCGTCGACAAGGTCGTCCATGTCGACCAGTCGCCCATCGGCCGCACCCCGCGCTCCAACCCGGCGACGTACACCGGCGTCTTCGACCACGTCCGCAGGCTCTTCGCTGAAACGATGGAGGCCAAGGTCCGCGGCTATCTGCCAGGCCGGTTCTCCTTCAACGTCAAGGGCGGTCGCTGCGAGAACTGCTCCGGCGACGGCACCATCAAGATCGAGATGAACTTCCTGCCGGACGTCTACGTCCCGTGCGAGGTCTGCCACGGAGCGCGGTACAACCGCGAGACGCTGGAGGTCCACTACAAGGGCAAGTCCATCGCCGAGGTCCTGGACATGCCGATCGAGGAGGCACTGCACTTCTTCGAGGCCGTCCCGACGATCTCGCGCCATCTGCGCACGCTCAACGAGGTGGGACTCGGTTACGTGAGGCTCGGCCAGTCCGCGCCGACGCTGTCGGGCGGTGAGGCGCAGCGTGTGAAGCTGGCGTCCGAACTGCAGAAGCGGTCCACCGGCCGCACGGTGTACGTCCTTGACGAGCCGACCACCGGTCTGCACTTCGAGGACATCAGCAAGCTGATCAACGTCCTGTCCGACCTCGTCGACAAGGGGAACTCGGTGATCGTCATCGAGCACAACCTCGATGTCATCAAGACGGCGGACTGGGTCGTGGACATGGGCCCGGAGGGCGGCAGCGGCGGTGGCCTGGTGATCGCGGAGGGCACACCCGAGCAGGTCGCGGGCGTCCCGGCCAGCCACACCGGCAAGTTCCTGCGCGACATCCTCGACGCGGACCGGATCAGCGACGCGGTGGCGGCGGTGCCGGCGGCGCGCAAGCCGGCGAAGGCGGCGAAGGTGGGGGCGTCGGCGAAGGCGGCGGCATCGGTGGCCAAGCCTGAGAAGAAGACAGCGGCGCGGGCGGCGCGTAAGGGGTGACGACGGGTGGGGCCGGGTCCGCCCGGCTCCCCACCCCGCCCCTTCCCGGGCCGGGGGCTTCGCCCGCGCCTCGAATGACGGCGAGGCTGAAGTTGCCCGGCAACATCTGCGTCGCCGTCATCCGCCCCGTGCGGCGGCCCCGCACCCACCCGCCCGGCGTCGCGGCGATCTCCGCCGGTATCGTCGGGTCTGTCGGGGCAGCGATGCCACCGGCCGAACCAGATCACACCCGACTCGACCCACCCATGGAGTCCCCATGTCCCCGACCGCCCGCCGTACCGTCCTGAAGGGCGCCGCCGTCGCCGGGGCCGCCGGGCTGGGGGTCGTCGGATGTTCCACCGAATCCAAGCTGGGGCACGCGGAGGTACCCACCCCCACCGCGCCCGTGGACCTGGGTCCGGCGGACGCCGTTCCCGTCGGCGGGGCCAAGCTGTATCGGGAGCAGCGCCTGATCGTGCATTGCCCCGCCGAGGGCCAGTACAAGGCCTTCAGCGCTCAGTGCACCCACGCCGGCTGCGTCCTCGACAAGGTGGAGGGCAGCGAGGGCAACTGCCCCTGCCACGGCAGCCGCTTCGACGTGACGACCGGCAAGGCGCTGAAGGGCCCGGCCACCGTGCCGCTGCCCGAGGTGCCGGTCAGGGCCGAGGGCGGCAAGCTCGTCGCGGGTCCCGGCGCGTAACCCGGCAGGACCCACGCCCGCGGGACCGGGCTCAGTCCCACTCCCAAGCGATGCCCAGGATCCCCGGACGGACCCCCTGCTCCACGAGGTGCACCGTGCGGTGCCGCGCACCGGGCGTGAGTTCCGTGCGGGTGCCCCGCGGCGCCCCTGTCGTGGCCCGGGAGAAGCGGTGGCACCGTTCCGGCAGGGCACCCTGCTCGAAGCGCACCTGCAGCATGTACTGCCCGCCCGCGGAGGTGAAACCGCGTACGTACTCGGTACTCGGGCCGCCGGTGCCGTCCTCGAAGCCGTAGCCGAAGACGTATGTCTCGCCCTCCCGCAACGGGGCGTCGAAGAGCAACTCGGCGACCACGACGCCGCTGGCCCGGTCCCACCGCACCTGGCCCGGGCGGCAGTTCTCCAGGGCGCTCACCGCGACGGCCGCCGGGTCGCAGCCCGTCCCGCCGCGGTGGACGGCGAGGCAGCGGTCGACGCCGTCGCGGTGGGCGCGCACGACCTGCTGCGAGTCACGTCCCAGCAGCTGCCGCCCCGCACCGATCCGAACCCGTTCCTGGTGCCCGATGGTGTGCAGGCCCCGGCCCTCGGGGGAGCGGAGACCGGTGAGGAGCCGCTCCGCCGCGTCCAGGGAGTCCACGAGCGCGTGGTGCGAGCGGCCGGCGGGCCGCTCGGTCTCCGCCGTCCCGACGTCCTTGCCGCTGCCGAGCAGCCGCACCAGGGAGCGGGCGGGGAGGCCGAGGACCTCCTCCAGGGCTCGCACCGCCCGTAGCGACTCGGGGCGCTGCGGGCGCCGGGCGCCCTGCTGCCAGTAACTGAGACTCGTCACACCGACCTTGATCCCCCGGTGGGCGAGGTGGTGCTGCACGCGCTGGAGCGGCAGGCCCCGTACGGCGAGGGCGGCGCGGAGCGCGAGATGGAAGGGGCCTGTGTTCAGCACCCGTGCCAGGTCGGCCTCGGTGTGACCCATCGATTCCTCCGGGGACGTGGAGCGCCGGACGGAAGTGTTCACATCCGGATCGGGCCGTTCACAGCGGCGCGTAACCCCGCATTGAAGCGTGTTGACCTGCCCGCGACAAGGGTCGCCGGGCCATCGGCGTCCGGCGCCCCCGTGGCGGGACAAGGAGGGGCGATCATGTCCCGGACGGGAGTGGCCGGGCTGTCACTGTCCGCCAGTAGGGTGGACGGCATGGCCGACCCCTCCAGCTACCGCCCCAAGCCGGGACAGATCCCCGACTCGCCAGGGGTCTACCGGTTCCGTGACGAGCACCGCCGGGTGATCTACGTCGGCAAGGCCAAGAGCCTGCGCCAGCGCCTCGCCAGCTACTTCCAGGACCTGGCGAATCTGCACCCGCGCACGCGCACCATGGTGACCACCGCGGCCTCCGTGGAGTGGACGGTCGTCTCCACCGAGGTGGAGGCGCTTCAGCTGGAGTACTCCTGGATCAAGGAGTACGACCCCCGGTTCAACGTCAAGTACCGCGACGACAAGAGCTATCCGTATCTGGCTGTCACCCTCAACGAGGAATTCCCGAGAGTGCAGGTCATGCGCGGCGCCAAGCGCAAGGGCGTGCGGTACTTCGGTCCTTACGGGCACGCCTGGGCCATCCGCGAGACCGTCGACCTGATGCTGCGCGTCTTCCCCGTGCGCACCTGCTCCGCGGGCGTCTTCCGCAACCACGTGCAGAAGGGCCGCCCCTGCCTGCTCGGTTACATCGGCAAGTGCTCGGCGCCCTGCGTGGGCCGCGTCACCCCCGAGGAGCACCGCGAACTGGCCGAGGAGTTCTGCGACTTCATGGCCGGCCGCACCGGCACCTACCTCCGCCGCCTCGAGAAGCAGATGATGGCCGCCGCCGAGGAGATGGAGTACGAGAAGGCCGCACGGCTGCGGGACGACATAGAGGCCCTCAAGCGCGCCCTCGAGAAGAACGCGGTGGTGCTGGCCGACGCGACCGACGCCGACCTCATCGCGCTCGCGGAGGACGAGCTGGAGGCCGCCGTCCAGATCTTCCACGTCCGTGGCGGCCGCGTCCGCGGCCAGCGCGGCTGGGTCACCGACAAGGTCGAGAACGTGGACACGGCCGGCCTGGTCGAGCACGCGCTCCAGCAGCTGTACGGCGAGGAGAGCGGCGACGCCGTCCCCAAGGAGGTCCTCGTCCCCGCCTTGCCGGAGGACACGGAAGCCGTCACCGAGTGGCTGGCGGGCCGGCGCGGCGCGGCCGTCTCCCTGCGCGTTCCGCAGCGCGGCGACAAGAAGGCCCTGATGGAGACCGTCGAGCGCAACGCGCTCCAGGCGCTCGGGCTGCACAAGACCAAGCGCGCCAGCGATCTGACCACACGCTCCCGCGCCCTCGAGGAGATCGCCGAGGCGCTCGGCCTGGACTCGGCCCCCTTGCGCATCGAGTGCTTCGACATCTCGCACCTCCAGGGCGAGGACGTGGTGGCGTCCATGGTCGTCTTCGAGGACGGCCTCGCCCGCAAGAGCGAGTACCGCCGCTTCCAGATCAAGGGTTTCGAGGGGCAGGACGACGTCCGGTCCATGCACGAGGTGATCACCCGGCGTTTCAAGCGCTATCTCGCGGAGAAGGACCGCACCGGCGAGTGGATCGGCGGCGAGGACCCGGCGCACGAGGCGCTGGAGGACGACGGCCGGCCCAAGAAGTTCGCGTACCCGCCGCAGCTGGTCGTCGTCGACGGCGGGCAGCCGCAGGTCGCCGCGGCCAAGCGCGCCTTGGACGAGCTCGGGATCGACGATGTCGCGGTCTGTGGTCTCGCCAAGCGGCTCGAGGAGGTCTGGCTGCCGCACGAGGACGATCCCGTGGTCCTGCCGCGTTCGAGCGAGGGCCTGTATCTCCTCCAGCGGGTGCGTGACACGGCTCACGACTTCGCCATCCGCTATCAGCGGTCCAAGCGGTCCAAGCGCATCAGGACCAGCCCCCTTGACGCGGTCCCCGGTCTCGGGGAGACCAGGAAGCAGGCCCTGATCAAGCATTTCGGCTCGGTCAAGCGTCTGCGGCAGGCGACAATCGAGCAGATCTGCGAGGTTCCCGGCATGGGGCGCAAGACCGCCGAGTCGGTGGTGGTGGCGCTGGCGCAGTCGGCGGCGCCCGCGCCCGCCGTGAACACCGCGACAGGAGAGATCATTGAAGACAGCGACGGGGGCAGCACGACATGACTGAGCACGACGGAGACGGAGCAGCAGACGTGAGTACGGGCAACGGCACCGAGCCCCGTGAGGCCGCGGCGGACGTGGCCATCCCGGAGCTGGTGATCATCTCCGGTATGTCTGGCGCGGGCCGCAGTACGGCAGCCAAGTGCCTGGAGGACCTCGGCTGGTTCGTCGTCGACAACCTGCCGCCCGCGCTGATCCCCACGATGGTGGAGCTCGGTGCCCGCTCCCAGGGCAACGTGGCCCGGATCGCGGTCGTCGTCGACGTACGCGGCCGGCGTTTCTTCGACAATCTCCGCGAGTCCCTGGCCGACCTGGACGCCAAGCAGGTCACGCGCCGGATCGTTTTCCTGGAGTCCTCCGACGACGCCCTGGTGCGCCGTTTCGAGTCGGTCCGGCGTCCGCACCCGCTGCAGGGCGACGGGCGGATCGTCGACGGCATCGCGGCCGAGCGCGACCTGCTGCGGGAGCTGCGCGGCGACGCCGACCTGGTGATCGACACCTCCGGCCTGAACGTCCACGAGCTGCGCGCCAAGATGGACGCCCAGTTCGCGGGCGACGAGAAGCCCGAGCTGCGGGCCACGGTGATGTCGTTCGGCTTCAAGTACGGCCTGCCCGTCGACGCGGACCTCGTCGTCGACATGCGCTTCCTGCCGAACCCGCACTGGGTGCCGGAGCTGCGTCCCTTCACCGGCCTGAACGACGAGGTGTCGAACTACGTCTTCAACCAGCCCGGCGCCAAGGAGTTCCTCGACCGCTACACAGAGCTGCTCCAGCTGATCGCCGCCGGGTACCGCCGCGAGGGCAAGCGCTATGTGACCGTCGCCGTCGGCTGCACCGGCGGCAAGCACCGCTCGGTCGCCACCTCGGAGAAGCTCGCCGCCCGTCTGTCCGCCGCCGGTGTCGAGACCGTCGTCGTCCACCGGGACCTGGGGCGCGAGTGACCGGACGCAACCTCCGGCTGCGGCGGCTGCGCAGGACCACGCGCACGCCGTCGGCCCGGAAGCGCGGAGCCCAGCCCAAGGTCGTCGCCCTCGGCGGCGGGATGGGGCTGTCCGCCTCCCTCACGGCGCTGCGCCGTATCACCGGCGACCTCACGGCTGTCGTCACCGTCGCCGACGACGGCGGTTCCAGCGGCCGGCTCCGTGAGGAACTCGGCGTGCTGCCGCCCGGTGACCTGCGCAAGGCCCTGGCGGCGCTGTGCGGCGACGACGACTGGGGTCAGACATGGGCGCGGGTCATCCAGCACCGTTTCCAGTCCCAGGGCGAGCTGCACGAGCACGCGGTCGGCAATCTGCTGATCGTGGCGCTGTGGGAGCAGTTCGGCGACCATGTCCAGGCACTGGACCTGGTCGGCAAGCTGCTCGGCGCGCACGGGCGGGTGCTGCCCATGTCGGCCGTGCCGCTCGAGCTCCAGGCGCTGGTGCGCGGGCACGACCCGAGCCGCCCGGACGAGGTGGACACCGTGCGCGGCCAGGCGACCGTGGCGCTCACGCCGGGTGAGGTGCAGTCCGTGCATCTCGTGCCGAACGACCCGCCGGCCGTCCCTGAGGCCGTGGAGGCCGTGCTGGACGCCGACTGGGTGGTCCTCGGTCCCGGCTCCTGGTTCTCCTCGGTGATCCCGCACCTCCTCGTGCCCGAGCTGCTCGACGCGCTGGTGCAGACCAAGGCGCGCCGGGTGCTCTCGCTCAATCTCGCGCCCCAGCCCGGAGAAACTGAGGGCTTCTCCCCGCAGCGTCATTTGGAGGTTTTGGGACGACACGCGCCTAAACTCGCCCTGGACGTGGTGCTGGCCGACGAGGCCGCAGTGCCCGACCGCGAGTCCCTCGCCGACGCCGCCAAGCGGCTGGGCGCCGCGGTCGAGCTGGCTCCGGTGGCCTCTCCCGACGGACTTCCGAAGCACGACCCGGAACTGTTGGCCGCCGCGTACGACCGTATTTTTCGGATGCATGGAAGGATCGGCCCATGGCGATGACGGCAGCGGTGAAGGATGAGATCTCCCGGCTCCCCGTCACCCGGACCTGCTGCAGAAAAGCGGAGGTCTCGGCCATCCTGCGGTTCGCGGGCGGTCTGCACCTGGTGAGCGGCCGCATCGTGATCGAGGCGGAGCTGGACACCGGCATCGCCGCACGTCGGCTCAAACGGGACATCCTGGAAATCTTCGGCCACAGCTCGGAGCTGATGGTCATGGCGCCCGGCGGTCTGCGCCGCGGCTCCCGGTTCGTCGTGCGGGTGGTGGCGGGCGGTGACCAGCTCGCCCGTCAGACGGGTCTGGTCGACGGCCGTGGGCGCCCGATCAGGGGCCTGCCGCCCCAGGTGGTCTCGGGTGCGACGTGCGACGCGGAAGCCGCCTGGCGGGGCGCGTTCCTGGCGCACGGTTCGCTGACCGAGCCCGGCCGGTCGTCCTCCCTGGAGGTCACCTGCCCGGGACCGGAGGCGGCCCTCGCGCTGGTGGGCGCCGCCCGTCGGCTCTCGATCGCCGCGAAGGCGCGCGAGGTGCGGGGCGTGGACCGGGTGGTGGTCCGTGACGGTGATGCGATCGGCGCGCTGTTGACGCGGCTCGGGGCCCACGAGTCGGTGCTGGCGTGGGAGGAGCGGCGGATGCGGCGCGAGGTGCGCGCCACCGCCAACCGACTGGCCAATTTCGACGACGCCAATCTGCGCCGCTCGGCGCGTGCCGCCGTGGCGGCGGGCGCCCGGGTGCAGCGTGCTCTGGAGATCCTCGGCGAGGAGGTGCCCGAGCATCTCGCGGCCGCGGGCCGGCTGCGCATGGAGCACAAGCAGGCCTCGCTGGAGGAGTTGGGGGCCCTCGCGGACCCGCCGCTGACCAAGGACGCGGTCGCGGGCCGGATCCGCCGTCTGCTGGCGATGGCGGACAAGCGCGCCCAGGACCTGGGTATCCCGGGTACGGAGTCGAATCTGACGGAGGAGATGGCCGACGGTCTGGTCGGCTGACCCTCCTGGCATGTAGCTCAACAGCTTTACTGCCGACGCCTCTTGAGGCGTCGGCAGTGTCGTTTCCCAGCCCGCGTGGGCCGATCCGGCCCTATTGACATGATCATGGAGAGTCATGAGCCTGTCGCATGCCCGTCATCACGGCGGACACGAGCACTTTCCTGGCAGACAACAGCAAGGGGGGCTTATGAGACGCAGAGCGAGATCGATCCTCGCCGCTGCCGCACTCCTGGTCGCGGGAGTGTCGGCAGCGCCGATCGCGCAGGCCGACTCCGGGGGCGGGAACGGCGAAGAACTCGCCGTATGGCATGCGGAAGTGAGCAAGGAACAGGTCCCGTTGATCCTCGCGGCGGGCAGCGACGGCCATGAGCTGGGCGAGCAGATCCCGGACAAGGGCACCGCCACCGTCGAGCTCCACCTCACCGAGCGGCAGGCCGGCGAACTGCGTGAGCAGGGCCTCGACATCACCGAGCACACCCTCTCCGCCAGGACGGAGAAGCGCCTCGCCGCCGCAGGCGACGGTGTCTTCCGCCCGTACAGCGGTGAAGGCGGCCTCAAGGACGAGATCCTCGCCACCGCCAGGGCCCATCCGGCCCTCACCAAGGTCGTGAGCATCGGCCGTACCGTCAAGGGCCAGGACATCCTCGCTCTCAAGGTCTCCAAGGGCGCGGACAGGTACCGCGACGGCTCCAGGCCCGCCACCCTCTACATGTCCAACCAGCACGCCAGGGAGTGGATCACCCCGGAGATGACCCGGCGGCTGATGCACCACTACCTCGACGGCTACGGCAAGGACCCGCGGATCACGAAGATCGTCGACTCCACGGAGCTGTGGTTCGTGCTGTCGGCCAACCCCGACGGCTACGACCACACGTTCACCGGCGCCGAAGAGCGCCAGTGGCGCAAGAACCTCCGCGACAACAACGGCGACGGGCGGATCACCGCGGGCGACGGCGTCGACCTCAACCGCAACTTCGCCTACAAGTGGGGCTACGACAACGAGGGGTCCTCGCCCGACCCGTTCGACGAGACCTACCGCGGCACCGGCCCCGGATCCGAGCCGGAGACCAAGGCCATCGACCGCTTCCAGAAGCGCATCGGCTTCCAGTACGGCATCAACTACCACTCCGCCGCCCAGCTGCTGCTGTACGGAGTCGGCTGGCAGGTCGCCACACCGACCCCCGACGACGTCCTCTACCGGGCCCTCGCGGGCACGCCGGGCAACTCCGCGATCCCCGGCTACCGGCCCCAGCTCTCCTCCGAGCTCTACACCACCAACGGCGAGGCCGACGGCCACGCGGCCAATGTCAACGGGATGATGATGTACACCCCCGAGATGTCGACCTGCGCCACCGCCTCGCGCGTCGACCCCGACGACGAGTGGAACGCCGCGGACTGCGCGTCCATCTTCACCTTCCCCGACGACGAGGAACTCATCCAGCAGGAGTTCGCCAAGAACATCCCCTTCGCGCTCTCCGTGGCCGAGACCGCGGCCCATCCCGACCAGCCGTCCTCCTCGCTGGACCTCACGGCGGCGGACTTCACCCCCGACACCTTCGCCACGTCCTACGCACGGGGCGAGGACCAGGAGGTCTCTGTCACCGCCCGCAGGTCGCTGCGTGACAAGGAGCTCAACTACCGGATCAACGGCGGCCGCACGCACGACGCGGAGCTGCACCCGTGGAAGGGCGGCGAGCGGTTCGGCGGCGAGGACAACCTCCACTTCGACGAGTACCGCGCCGAGGTCGAGGGCGCAGAGCCGGGCGACCGGGTCGAGGTGTGGTTCACCGGCAGGACCAGGAGCGGCGGGCGCACCGAAAGCGAGCACTTCACGTACACGGTCGCGGAACGCCCGCGCGGTGACACGCTGGTGATCGCGGAGGAGGGCGGCACGGCCGCCGCCGCGCACAGCGCCGCCTACACCCGCGCCCTGGCCGCCGGCGGCCACCGCAGTGCCGTCTGGGACGTCGCCACGCAGGGTGCCCCGCACCCACTCGCGGTCCTCGGCCACTTCCGGACCGTCCTTTGGTACTCGGGCGCGGCCGAGCCGTCCTGGGCGACCACGCAGGCGGTGCGGGCCTACCTCAACGAGGGCGGAAAGCTCGTCTCCATGGGCGAGCGCGCCGGCGGTGACGCCAACCTCGGCGGGGCGCTGAGTGACGACTTCTCGCAGTACTACCTCGGGGCCTCTGGACGGGCCTCGCTCGCCGGAGTCACCGGCTTCCTCGGCACGGGACGCCTCACCGGCGCCTCCGGCGCCCTCGGGGGCGTCCCGGGCAACCCGCTGGACGCGGCCGGCGCCTACACGATCACCTCGGACACCCTGCCGCCGGACGAGTTCCCGCAGTTCGACAGCGCCGCCGCCGGTGACTACCCGGGCGCCAGGATGCCGTTCTCACCGTACGGCGGTGAGTGGTACGCGGCGGTCACCCACCGCAACTCCTCGTGGGCGCGGCTGTCCCGCACGATCGACCTGACCGGCACGGCGGCCGCTGACCGGCCCGCCCTCGACATGCGGCTGAGCTTCGACACGGAGCCCGGCTACGACAACGCCGTCGTCGAGGTCCACACCGTGGGCCAGGACGACTGGACGACGCTCCCCGACGCCGGCGGCGGCACCTCCACCGAGGTCCCGGCGCAGTGCGACGGCGGCTTCTACATCGATCAGCACCCGTTCCTGCGGCACTACCTCACCCTCGGCGAGGGCGCGTGCACGGCGAGCGGCACCACCGGCGCGTGGAACGCCTTCACCGGGGCGTCCGACGGCTGGCGGGCGGCCTCCTTCGACCTGAGCGCCTACGCGGGCAAGCGGATCGAGGTCTCCGTCTCCTATGTCACCGACCCGAGCGACGGCGGCCGCGGTGTCTTCGTCGACGACACCCGGCTCGTCACCGGCGGCGTGGAGCAGCCCGTCGAGGGCTTCGAGACCTCGCTGGAGCCGTGGGCGGCCGCCGGCCCACCTGAGGGCAGCCCCGCTCTGCGGGGGAACTGGGAGCGCAGTCAGGACCTGTATCCGTCCGCGTCGGCGGTGAGCACGCGCGACAGTGTGCTGATCGGTTTCGGCCTCGAGCACGTGCGAACGGCGTCCGACCGTGAGCGGATCGTCGCCGCGGCTCTCAGGGCGCTGCGGCGCTGAGAAGAGCCGTGACCGGGCGCGGGGCGGCGCCGTGAACGCCCCGCGATCCGGTGCGGGACACGGTGGCCGGAATTCCTACTGGCGGGTACGGGCCACCGTGTTGCACACACGGCATCTCGATGTCACTACGGGGCCTTCAGGGGGGTAGGGTCGTAGGCGGTCGGGGACATCCCATACAACTCGCCGGCGTCGAAAACCGGCGTACCAACGAGGAGATCGGTTCGTGACGATCCGCGTAGGCATCAACGGCTTTGGCCGCATCGGTCGTAACTACTTCCGCGCGCTGCTGGAGCAGGGTGCAGACATCGAGATCGTGGCTGTCAACGACCTGGGTGACACTGCGACCACGGCCCACCTGCTGAAGTACGACACCATCCTCGGCCGTCTCAAGGCCGAGGTGAGCAACACCGCCGACACCATCACGGTCGACGGCCACACCATCAAGGTGCTCTCCGAGCGCAACCCCGCCGACATTCCGTGGGGCGAGCTGGGTGTCGACATCGTCATCGAGTCGACGGGCATCTTCACCAAGAAGGCCGACGCCGAGAAGCACATCGCCGGCGGCGCCAAGAAGGTCCTCATCTCGGCTCCGGCCAAGGACGAGGACATCACCATCGTGATGGGCGTCAACCAGGACAAGTACGACGCCGCCAACCACCACGTCATCTCCAACGCCTCCTGCACCACCAACTGTGTGGCGCCGATGGCCAAGGTTCTGGACGAGAACTTCGGCATCGTCAAGGGTCTGATGACCACGGTCCACGCGTACACCAACGACCAGCGGATCCTGGACTTCCCCCACTCCGACCTGCGTCGCGCCCGCGCCGCCGCGGAGAACATCATCCCCACGACCACCGGTGCCGCCAAGGCCACCGCCCTGGTCCTGCCGAAGCTGAAGGGCAAGCTGGACGGCATCGCGATGCGCGTCCCGGTCCCGACCGGTTCGGCCACCGACCTGGTCGTCGAGCTCGAGCGTGAGGTCACCAAGGACGAGGTCAACGCCGCGTTCAAGAAGGCCGCCGACGACGGCGACCTGAAGGGTGTCCTCTTCTACACGGAGGACCCGATCGTGTCCTCGGACATCGTCGGCGACGCCGCGTCCTGCACCTTCGACTCCTCGCTGACCATGGTCCAGGAGGGCAAGTCGGTGAAGATCCTCGGCTGGTACGACAACGAGTGGGGCTACTCCAACCGCCTCGTGGACCTTACGGTCTTCGTGGGCAACCAGCTCTGATCAGCAGCGCCTGATCTGATCTGCACCTGATCTGCAACGAGAGCACAAAGATGTGAGCAACAGGGCTCGGGCAGCGCAAAGTGGCGCCGTTCGAGCCCTGTCGCGCGTGCAGCCCTCCGAGGAGCCGTAAAACATGAAGACCATCGACCAGTTGCTGGCCGACGGGGTCGCGGGCAAGCGGGTATTCGTCCGCGCCGACCTCAACGTGCCGCTCGACGGCACGACCATCACCGACGACGGCCGCATCCGGGCCGTGCAGCCGACCATCGCCAGGCTGGCGGAGGCCGGGGCCCGGGTCGTCGTCGCCTCGCACCTGGGCCGCCCCAAGGGCGCCCCGGACCCCGCCTTCTCGCTGGCCCCGGCCGCCGCCCGGCTCGGGGAGCTGCTCGGCACGCACGTGGAGTTCGCGACCGACACCGTCGGTGAGTCCGCCACGGCCGCTGTCGCCGACCTCCAGGACGGCCAGGTCGCCGTCCTGGAGAACCTCCGCTTCAACCCCGGCGAGACCTCCAAGGACGACGCCGAGCGTGGGGCCTTCGCGGACCGGCTCGCCTCCCTCGCCGACGTCTACGTCGGCGACGGCTTCGGCGCCGTGCACCGCAAGCACGCGTCCGTGTTCGATCTCCCGGCCCGGCTGCCGCACGCCGCAGGCTTCCTGATCGACACCGAGGTCGGCGTCCTGAAGAAGCTCACGGAGGACGTCAGCCGGCCCTACGTCGTCGTGCTCGGCGGCGCCAAGGTCTCCGACAAGCTCGGGGTCATCGACCACCTGCTGGAGAAGGCCGACCGCATCCTCATCGGCGGCGGCATGGCGTACACCTTCCTCAAGGCCCAGGGCCACGAGGTCGGCATCTCGCTGCTCCAGGAGGACCAGGTCCCGGCCGTGCTCGAGTACCTGGAGCGCGCCAAGGCCAAGGGCGTGGAGTTCGTGCTCCCCGTCGACGTGCTGGTCTCGCACGAGTTCCCGGACCTGAAGACCAAGGCGCCGGCCAACCCGACCGTCGTCGCCGCGGACGCCATCCCCGCCGACCAGGAGGGTCTGGACATCGGTCCGAAGACCCGCCAGCTGTACGCCTCGAAGCTCGCCGACGCGGCCACCGTCTTCTGGAACGGCCCCATGGGCGTCTTCGAGCACCCCGACTACGCCGAGGGCACCAAGGCCGTTGCCCAGGCGCTCGTCGACTCCCCGGCCTTCTCCGTGGTCGGCGGCGGCGACTCCGCCGCTGCCGTCCGAATCCTGGGCTTCGACGAGAAGGCGTTCGGCCACATCTCGACCGGCGGCGGCGCGAGCCTCGAATATCTCGAAGGCAAGACGCTTCCCGGCCTTGCCGCACTGGAGGACTGACCCCGCATGACTGCTACTGACCAGGGCCGCATCCCGCTGATGGCGGGCAACTGGAAGATGAACCTCAACCACCTCGAGGCCATCGCTCACGTCCAGAAGCTCGCCTTCGCGCTGGCCGACAAGGACTACGACGCCGTAGAGGTCGCCGTCCTGCCGCCCTTCACCGACCTTCGGTCCGTCCAGACCCTGGTCGACGGCGACAAGCTGAAGATCAAGTACGGCGCCCAGGACATTTCGGCGCACGACTCCGGCGCCTACACCGGCGAGATCTCCGGCCCGATGCTGGCCAAGCTGAAGTGCGCCTTCGTCGCCGTGGGCCACTCCGAGCGCCGCCAGTACCACGCGGAGACCGACGAGATCTGCAACGCCAAGGTGAAGGCGGCCTTCAAGCACGGCCTGACCCCGATCCTGTGCGTCGGCGAGGGCCTCGACATCCGCAAGGCCGGCAACCAGGTCGAGTACACGCTCGCCCAGCTCGACGGCGGTCTGAAGGATGTCCCGGCCGAGCAGGCCGAGACCATCGTGATCGCCTACGAGCCGGTATGGGCCATCGGCACCGGCGAGGTCGCCACCCCCGAGGACGCGCAGGAGGTCTGCGGTGCGATCCGCGGCCGTCTCGCTGAGCTGTACTCCCAGGAGCTGGCCGACAAGGTCCGGATCCAGTACGGCGGCTCGGTGAAGGCGGGCAACGTCGCCGCGATCATGGCCCAGCCTGACGTGGACGGCGCCCTGGTCGGCGGGGCGGCGCTGGACGCGGACGAGTTCGTCAAGATCGTCCGGTTCCGCGACCAGTGAGTATGCGGTAGCGCCGATCCGGCGTACCCTTGCGGGGGCCTGCGGCTCACACATCGAGCCCGGGCCCCCGTCGTCCGTATTGAGTCCAAGAGAATTGCCAGGAAGTAGGGTCCAGCCGTGGTTATGGGATTCTCGATCGCCCTGATCATTTTCAGCGGGCTGCTGATGTTGCTCGTGCTGATGCACAAGGGGAAGGGCGGCGGTCTTTCCGACATGTTCGGTGGCGGAATGCAGTCCTCTGTCGGCGGCTCCTCCGTGGCCGAGCGGAACCTCGACCGCATCACCGTCGTGGTCGGTCTGCTGTGGTTCGCGTGCATTGTCGTACTTGGTCTGCTGATGAAGCTGGACAGCTGACCCACCGATTCCGCGTCCCGAGCTGGGGTGTAACTCCAATCACTGGACGAGCGTTGGGCCTTACGTAGACTGGGGCACTCGCGGCGCAGCCGCTGTGAGACGCTGTGCAGCACCATCACGCAGGGAGTTACGACCGTGGCAAGTGGCAACGCGATCCGGGGAAGCCGGGTCGGAGCGGGGCCGATGGGCGAGGCAGAGCGAGGCGAGTCCGCGCCGCGCCTCCGCATCTCCTTCTGGTGCTCGAACGGGCACGAGACGCAGCCGAGCTTCGCCAGTGACGCACAGGTCCCCGACACGTGGGACTGCCCGCGGTGCGGGTTCCCGGCCGGCCAGGACCGGGACAATCCGCCGGACCCGCCGCGCACAGAGCCGTACAAGACGCACCTCGCGTACGTTCGCGAGCGGCGCAGCGACGCGGACGGCGAGGCGATTCTCGCGGAAGCGCTCGCCAAACTGCGGGGCGAGATCTAGTTCTTGAGTCCGGCCGCCACCCGAAATGGGTGACGGCCGGACTTGTCTTTACCGGGCCGCTTCTCGTGCGCCGCCCCGCCGACGCCTCACCGACCGGCCTGATCAATTAGGTTGGAACCGCAGCGGGGCATGCAGGCAGGTACGAGAAGAAGTGGGCTGATGTCCGAGATGAACGCAGGCAAGACCAGGCTCAACCGGATGCCCGAGTGGACCGCTCTCGGCAAGCACCGCGAGCAGCTGGGCGGAACGCATCTGCGGGAGCTGTTCGCGGCGGACGCGGAGCGCGGCAGCGAGTACACCCTCCAGGTGGGTGATCTGTACCTGGACTACTCCAAGCACCTGATCACCGACGAGACGCTGGTCCTGCTGCGCGAATTGGCCGCCGCGACCGACGTCGCCGGTCTGCGCGACGCCATGTTCCGCGGCGAGAAGATCAACACCACCGAGGACCGCGCGGTCCTGCACACGGCTCTGCGCGCCCCGCGGGACGCCGTCATCGAGGTCGACGGCGAGAACGTGGTGCCGGACGTCCACGCGGTGCTGGACAAGATGGCCGCCTTCTCGGAGCGGATCCGCTCCGGCGAGTGGACCGGCCACACCGGCAGGCGCATCAGGAACATCGTCAACATCGGTATCGGTGGCTCCGACCTCGGGCCCGCGATGGCGTACGAGGTGCTCCGGTCCTACACCGAACGGGACCTGACCCTCCGTTTCGTCTCGAACGTCGACGGGGCCGATCTCCACGAGGCCGTAAGGGATCTCGACCCGGCGGAGACGCTCTTCATCATCGCCTCGAAGACCTTCACCACCATCGAGACGATCACCAACGCCACCTCCGCCCGCGAGTGGCTGCTCACGAACCTCCGGGTCGGCCCCGACGCGGTCGCCAAGCATTTCGTCGCCCTGTCCACCAATGCCGAGAAGGTCTCCGACTTCGGCATCGACACGGCCAACATGTTCGAGTTCTGGGACTGGGTCGGCGGCCGCTACTCGTACGACTCCGCGATCGGCCTCTCCCTGATGATCGCGATCGGCCCCGAGCGGTTCCGCGAGATGCTCGACGGCTTCCACCTCGTCGACGAGCACTTCCGCACCGCGCCCCCCGAGGCCAACGCCCCGCTCCTGCTGGGTCTTCTGGGCGTCTGGTACGGGGCCTTCTTCGAAGCCCAGTCGCACGCGGTGCTGCCCTACTCGCACTACCTGTCCAAGTTCACCGCGTACCTCCAGCAGCTCGACATGGAGTCCAACGGCAAGTCGGTCGACCGTGACGGCAATCCGGTCGACTGGCAGACCGGCCCCGTCGTGTGGGGCACCCCCGGCACCAACGGCCAGCACGCGTACTACCAGCTGATCCACCAGGGCACGAAGGTCATCCCCGCGGACTTCATCGGCTTCGCCAAGCCGGTCCCCGGGCTGCTCGCCGGACTCGTTCCGCAGCACGACCTGCTGATGGCGAACTTCTTCGCGCAGACGCAGGCCCTCGCCTTCGGCAAGACGCCCGAGGAGGTCAGGGCGGAAGGCGTCGCCGAGGAACTGGTGCCGCACAAGACGTTCCAGGGGAACCACCCGACGACGACGATCCTCGCGGAGGACCTCACGCCCTCCGTACTGGGACAGTTGATCGCCCTCTACGAGCACAAGGTGTTCGTGCAGGGCGCGATCTGGAACATCGACTCCTTCGACCAGTGGGGAGTCGAGCTCGGCAAGGTCCTCGCGAAGAAGATCGAGCCGGTGCTGACCGAGGGCAGGGGCGGCGAGCAGCTCGACAGCTCCACCGCGACGCTGGCCGGCAAGTACCGGACACTGCGCGGCCGGTGACCTGATGGCGGGGGAGAACACGGTGCGGCTGCGGCCGCCGAACAACCGGCTGAACGCACGGGCCGTCAACTGGTGGCGCGCGCAGGTCATGCTGACCGCCGCGGTACCGGCTCTTGTGCTGTCCGTGCTGGGCGCGTTCATCGAGCCCGCCCGCACCTGGCTGCTGGTCCCGGCAGGTGTGATCGCCGTCGTCGGTCTCGCCTGCACCGCGTTCTTCCCCCTCTGGTGGTACCGCGTACACCGCTGGGAGGTCACCGACGAGGCGGTGTACGTACGCACCGGGGCGCTGTGGCAGGAGTGGCGGATCGCGCCCATGTCCCGCATCCAGACCGTGGACACGGTCAGAGGGCCGCTCGAGCAGGCGTTCAGGCTCGCCACCGTCACTGTGACCACTGCCTCCGCCAAGGGCGCCGTAAGGATCGAGGGACTCGACCACGAGGTCGCCGCCGAACTGGCGGAGAGCCTCACCCTGATCACCCGGGCCACGCCCGGGGACGCGACATGAGCGCACAGGAAGGGGAGTGGCGGCGGCTCGACAGGCGCACGGTCCTGGTGACCGCCCTGGTCACGGCCGGCTTCGCGGCCGGCGCCGGGCTCCCCGCTCTCCTCGGGCTCGCGGGTGGCATGCCGCTGTGGAAGGCCCTCGGCTGGGTGCTGACGGGTGCGGCCCTGGTCATCGGCGCCGGCACCGGTGCCGACCTGGTCCGCCGGCAGCGCACCCGCTACCGCACAGGACCGGAGCGGGTCGAACTCCACACCGGGCTGGTCCTGGTCAAGCGCCGGTCGCTGGCCCGCGAACGCATCCGGAGCGTCGACCTCACCGCCAACGTGCTGCTGCGCGCCCTCGGACTGGTCAAGGTCCGCATCGGCACGGGCGAACACGTGGTCGGCGGTGAGTCCACCCTCGAACTGGACGCCGTCAGCCGGGCGGAGGGCGAACGGCTGCGGCTCGAGCTGCTCGCCAGGACCACCCCGGGGGAGGCGGCCACCCACCCCGACGGCGCGCTCGCCGTCCTCGATCCGGCCTGGATCCGCTACGCGCCGGTCTCCTTCGTCGCCCCACTGCTCGGCGGCGCGGCGGTGGGTGCGGTGATGCAGGTCAGCCAGTGGTTCGGGGCACAGGCCGAGGTCATCGACTGGGTGGGGGACCGCTTCCGGGACACCCCCCTCGTATGGGTGATCGTCACCCTCGCCGCCGCCGCGCTTGTCGCCGGTGTCGTCGGCGCGCTCGGGCTCTGGATCGAGATGTGGTGGAACTACCGGCTCGAACGGGAGCCCGGCGGCACACTGAGGGTGCGGCGAGGCCTGTTCACGTCACGCTCGATATCCATCGAGGAACGCCGGCTGCGCGGCGTCGACCTGGTCGAACCTCTGGGCATCAGACTCTTCGGCGCCGCGAGGCTGGACGCCGTCGCCACCGGGCTCGTCAAGGACGAGAAGGACAAGCACGCCGACATCAACGTCCTGCTGCCCGCGGTGCCGCGGGCGATGGCCGACGAGGTCGCAGCCCAGGTGCTCCGCGAGTCCGCCTCCCCGATGCGGCAGGCCCTTCTGACGCCCCACCCGCGGGCCGCCCGCGGCAGACGGCTGCGCCGGGCACTGAGCGCGGCGCTGCTGCCCGCGGCGGTCCTCGCGCTCCTCGGCGCGCTGCTCACGCCCGTGCTCCTGTGGATCGCCGCCGCTTGGGCGGCGATCGGCGTTCCCGTCGCGGTGCTCCTCGCGTTCGACGCGTACCGGGCGCTCGGCCACGGGATCGCAGGCGACTACCTCGTCACCCGCTCCGGAACCGTCCGCCGCAGCACGGTCGCACTGCAGCGGACGGGCGTGATCGGATGGACGGCCCGCCGCTCCGTTTTTCAGCGCCGCGCGGGCCTGATCACGCTGATGGCGACGACGACGGCGGCGGGCGCGGGCGCGTACGGCGTCTACGACGCCGCGGAGGGGGAGGGCCTGACGTTCGCGTCGGAGGCGGTGCCGGGGCTGCTGGAGCCGTTCCTGGAGCGCGACTCGGATCCGGCTCCCTGACGCGGTGGTACCTGGCTGGACGGGCGGGCCGCACCGGGACGTCTCGCCCGAGCCGGTCCGTACGACGCCTTGCATCCACCGGCCTCAGCCGTCCGCTTCCGACAGATCGGGCTCCCATGAACCGCCCGACGCGCGCTCACCCCGGCGGCGGGCAGCGGTGCGGCTCGCGGCATGCGCGCCCGCTCAGCGCGACGGCGACACCGGGCCCAGCTCGTGGGCGAGGACCACCAGTTGGACCCGGTCACGGGCCGCCGGCTTGGTGAACAGCCGCCCCGATGCCGCTCTCGGCGTGGCAGGCCCTTGTGCGGAACCCGGCACGCGACTGCTCCAGGAGCAAGTACCCGGTGTCGGTCATCGAGGCGTGGATCGTGTTCGGCGCATGGTCGCTCCTCGCGGCGATCGTCACGGTGGCCGTCATGCATCGCCGCGACGTCCGAGCGGCCCGTGGCGGGAAGGAGCGGGACCGCCCGCAGCCGCCCGCCCGGTCCGCCGCCGGAGCGAGCGGCCCGGGCCGCCGCGCGGCGCTTCCGGGGTCGCCGCGACACGTGGTCGCGGTGAGGGAAGCGTGGGCGGGCCGGGCCGCGGCGGCATCGATCAGGCGGAAGCCGGGCGGTACAGCTCGCGCGGCAGCTCGGACGCCGCCGCCGCGTCCAGCAGCCACAGCGTCCGCGCCCGGCCGTACGCTCCCGCCGCCGGCGCCTGGATCTCGCCCGCTCCGGACAGTGCGATCTCCGCCGCCTTCGCCTTGTCCTCACCCGCCGCGAGCAGCCACACCTCACGTGCCGCGCGGATCGCCGGCAGCGTGAGCGAGATGCGGGTGGGCGGCGGCTTGGGCGCACCGTGGACCCCTACGACCGTGCGTTCCGTCTCGCGGACCGCCGGGAGTTCGGGGAACAGCGACGCCACATGCGTGTCCGGTCCGACGCCCAGCATCAGGACGTCGAACGTCGGCACCGGGCCGTGGTCCTCGGGGCGCGCCGCCGCGGCGAGTTCCGCCGCGTAGGCGGCGGCCGCCGAGTCCACGTCGGAGCCGTAGGGGCCGTCCGACGCGGGCATGG
The DNA here is from genome assembly GCF_056835925.1 of Streptomyces sp. WAC00040. Classification (NCBI taxonomy): domain Bacteria; kingdom Bacillati; phylum Actinomycetota; class Actinomycetes; order Kitasatosporales; family Streptomycetaceae; genus Streptomyces; species Streptomyces sp. WAC00040. The sequence goes on along the minus strand of NZ_JAKQZE010000006.1, from coordinate 42,213 downwards.
CGTGCACCCGCGACGGGTCCAGCGGCACGGCGTCGAGCAGCGCCTCACGCGCCTGCGTGACATTGCGCTCCGGGTCGTTCGACGGCACGAACCGCTCGTCGCCCCACCACAGATCGAGCCGCGACCAGTCGATGGCGTCCCTGGCCGGGGACGAACTGAGCGCGGTCAGCAGCCCGTTGCCGTTGCGGCCGCCGGTGAGGACCACGGACGCCGAGCCGCGCGCGGCCTGTGCGTCCACGATCTTCGTGATCAGCCGGGCCGCGGCCGCCTGTGCCATGAGCTCCTTGTCGCGGTGCACGACGAGCTGCGGAGCGGCGGTCATTGGGCTGCCGCCTTCTTCGCGGAGGCGGCCTTCTTTGCCGCCGGCGCCGCCTTCTTCCCGGCCGGGGCCGGGTCCGGAGCGGACTCCGCCGCGGCCGACGTGGCCGCGCCCAGGCGCTCCACCCCGTACCGGAGCGCCGACGAGTAGGTGTCGTCCGGGTCGAGCCGGCGCAGTTCCTCCGCGATCAGCTCGGCCGTCTCCCGCCGCTTCAGCGCGACCGCACGGTCCGGCTGGCCCTCGATGGACAGCGTGGCGAGCGACCCGTCCGGCCGGTCCAGCACGATCGGTCCGCAGTCGGACTCCAGTCGTACGGAGGTGAGGCCGGGCCCGGCCGACGAGGACCGCTTCACCGGGACGTCGAGCCGGTCCGCGAGCCACATCGCGAGGAGCTCGCAGCTCGGGTTGAACTCCTCGCCCTCCACCTCGACGGAGGTGACCTTGCAGGTGACCTGGTCCAGCGCCGCCGCGAGCATCGAGCGCCACGGCGTGATCCGGGTCCAGGACAGGTCGGTGTCGCCGGGGGTGTAGGCCTCCGCGCGGGCCGCGAGCTCACGCACCGGCTGCTCGGCGGCGTAGGTGTCGGTCACCCGGCGCTGGGCGAGCGAGCCCAGCGGGTCCTTGGCCGGGTCGGTCGGCGCGTTGACCGGCCACCAGACGACGACGGGGGCGTCCGGCAGCAGCAGCGGCAGCACCACGGACTGGGCGTGGTCGACGACCTCGCCGTACAGGCGCAGCACGACCGTCTCGCCGGTGCCCGCGTCCGCGCCCACCCGCACCTCTGCGTCGAGCCTGGCCTTCGCACGGTCACGCGGGGAGCGTGAGACCCGCTTGATGACCACGAGGGTGCGCGAAGGGTGCTCGCGGGACGCCTCGTTGGCGGCCTTCAGCGCGTCGTAGGCGTTCTCCTCATCAGTCACGATGACCAGGGTGAGGACCATGCCGACGGCCGGGGTGCCGATCGCTCGGCGGCCCTGCACCAGCGCCTTGTTGATCTTGCTGGCCGTGGTGTCCGTAAGGTCGATCTTCATGGCCGACGCCAGCTCCGTCCGTCTCGTGCGAGCATTTCGTCCGCCTCGTCCGGGCCCCAGGTGCCGGCCGTGTACTGGGCCGGCTTGCCGTTCGCGTCCCAGAACTGCTCGATCGGGTCGAGGATCTTCCAGGACAGCTCGACCTCCTCCACCCGCGGGAAGAGGTTGGAGTCGCCGAGCAGCACGTCGAGGATGAGGCGCTCGTAGGCCTCGGGGCTGGACTCGGTGAACGACTCGCCGTACGCGAAGTCCATCGAGACGTCACGGACCTCCATCGAGGTGCCCGGCACCTTGGAGCCGAACCGCATGGTCACGCCCTCGTCCGGCTGGACGCGGATGACCAGGGCGTTGTGCCCGAGCTCCTCGGTCGCCGTGGAGTCGAAGGGGGAGTGCGGGGCCCGCTGGAAGACGACCGCGATCTCGGTGACGCGCCGGCCGAGCCGCTTGCCGGTGCGCAGGTAGAAGGGGACGCCCGCCCACCTGCGGTTGTCGATCTCCAGCTTGATCGCGGCGTAGGTGTCGGTCTTCGACCTGGGGTCGATGCCGTCTTCCTGGAGGTAACCGACGGCCTTCTCGCCGCCCTGCCAGCCTGCGGTGTACTGCGCGCGGACCGTGTTCTGCGCCAGGTCCTTGGGAAGCTTCACCGCGCCGAGGACCTTGGTCTTCTCCGCCGCGAGGGCGTCCGCGTCGAAGGATGCGGGCTCCTCCATAGCGGTCAGCGCCAGCAGCTGGAGGAGGTGGTTCTGGATCACGTCACGGGCGGCGCCGATGCCGTCGTAGTAGCCGGCCCGGCCGCCGATGCCGATGTCCTCGGCCATCGTGATCTGCACATGGTCGACGTACGACCGGTTCCAGATCGGCTCGAAGAGCGTGTTGGCGAACCGCAGCGCCAGGATGTTCTGAACGGTCTCCTTGCCCAGGTAGTGGTCGATGCGGAAGACCTCGTTCGGCGGGAAGACCTCGTGCACCACCTGGTTGAGCTCCTTGGCGGAGACCAGGTCGTGACCGAACGGCTTCTCGATGACCGCGCGCCGCCAGGAACCCTCCTTCTGGTCCGCCAGCCCGTGCTTCTTCAGCTGCTGGACGACCTTGGGGAAGAACTTCGGCGGCACGGAGAGGTAGAACGCGAAGTTGCCACCGGTGCCCTGCACCTTGTCGAGATCCTCGATGGTGGACTTGAGCTGCTCGAACGCGTCGTCGTCGTCGAAGGTGCCCTGGACGAACCGCATCCCCTGGATGAGCTGCTGCCAGACCTCCTCACGGAACGGCGTGCGCGCGTGCTCCTCGACCGCGTCGTGGACCTCCTGCGCGAAGTCCTCGTGGGCCCACTCGCGCCGGGCGAAGCCGATGAGCGAGAAGCCCGGCGGCAGCAGCCCCCGGTTCGCGAGGTCGTAGACGGCTGGCATCAGCTTCTTGCGCGAAAGGTCGCCCGTGACGCCGAAGATGACCAGGCCCGACGGCCCCGCGATACGCGGGAGCCGTCGGTCTGCAGCATCACGGAGCGGGTTGGCTCCGCCAATACCGGACAAGTCGCTCAGCCCTCCGAGGGTGCGAGGCGCTTGAGCTCGGCCTCGGTCGACTTGAGCAGATCGGTCCAGGACGCCTCGAACTTCTCGACGCCCTCGTCCTCGAGTTGCTGGACGACCTCGTCGTAGGAGATCCCGAGCTTCTCCACGGCCTCGAGCTCCGCGCGGGCCTGCTCGTAGGTGCCACGGACGGTGTCGCCGGTGATCTGCCCGTGGTCACCGGTGGCGATCAGCGTGGCTTCCGGCATGGTGTTCACGGTGCCGGGGGCGACCAGCTCGTCCACGTACAGGGTGTCCTTGTACGCCTTGTCCTTGACGCCGGTCGAGGCCCACAGCGGGCGCTGCTTGTTGGCCTGCGCCTTGTCGAGCGCGGCCCAGCGGTCGGAGGAGAAGACCTGCTCGTACGCCTCGTAGGCCAGCCGGGCGTTGGCCAGGGCCGCCTTGCCGCGGGCCTCCTTGGCCTCGGGGGTGCCCAGCGCGTCCAGCCGCTTGTCGATCTCGGTGTCCACGCGGGACACGAAGAACGAGGCCACCGAGCGGATCTTGGACAGGTCCAGGCCCGCGGCCTTCGCCTTCTCCAGACCGGCCAGGTAGGCGTCCATGACCTCGCGGTAGCGCTCCAGCGAGAAGATCAGCGTGACGTTGACGCTGATGCCGAGGCCGATGACCTCGGTGATCGCCGGCAGGCCGGCCTTGGTCGCCGGGATCTTGATGAAGGTGTTCGGACGGTCCACCAGCCAGGCGAGCTGCTTGGCCTCCGCGATGGTCGCCTTGGTGCTGTGCGCGAGACGCGGGTCGACCTCGATGGAGACCCGGCCGTCCTGGCCGCCCGTCGAGTCGAACACCGGGCGCAGCACGTCGGCGGCGTCACGGACGTCCGCCGTCGTGATCATGCGGATGGCTTCCTCGACGGTCACCTTGCGGGCCGCGAGGTCCTCCAGCTGCTGGTCGTAGCCGTGGCCGTCCGAGATCGCCTTCTGGAAGATCGACGGGTTGGTCGTGACACCCACGACGTGCTGCTGGTCGATCAGCTCGGCGAGGTTGCCGGAGGTGATCCGGGTGCGGGACAGGTCGTCCAGCCAGATCGCGACGCCTTCGTCGGAGAGGCGCTTGAGTGCGTCTGTCATGAGAATTGCATCTCCTACTTGTCGTGTACCGGCGTCAGCGCGCGGCGGCTTCGATCGATTCCCGCGCTGCGGCGGCCACGGCCTCGGCGGTGAAACCGAACTCACGGAAGAGGACCTTGCCGTCCGCGGAAGCGCCGAAGTGCTCCAGCGAGACGATGCGTCCGGCGTCACCGACGTAACGGTGCCACGTGAGACCGATGCCGGCCTCGACCGCGACTCGTGCCTTGAGCGACGGGGGAAGCACCGAGTCCCGGTACCCCTGGTCCTGCTCCTCGAACCACTCGACCGAGGGCATGGAGACCACGCGGGCCGGGATGCCGGCCGCCTGGAGCTGCTCGCGGGCGCCGACGGCCAGCTGGACCTCGGAGCCGGTGCCGATCAGCACCACCTGGGCGTCGCCGCCCTCGGCCTCGAAGAGCACATAGCCGCCCTTGGCCGCGTCCTCGTTCCACTCGTAGGTCGGAACACCCTGGCGGGTCAGCGCGAGGCCGTGCGGGGCGCCCTTGCCGAACTCCTTGGTGTACCGCTTGAGGATCTCGCGCCAGGCGATCGCGGTCTCGTTGGCGTCGGCCGGGCGAACGATGTTCAGGCCCGGGATGGCGCGCAGCGAGGCCAGGTGCTCCACCGGCTGGTGGGTCGGGCCGTCCTCGCCGAGACCGATCGAGTCGTGCGTCCACACGTAGGTGACCGGCAGGTGCATCAGGGCGGAGAGCCGCACGGCGTTGCGCATGTAGTCGGAGAACACCAGGAAGGTGCCGCCGTAGACGCGGGTGTTGCCGTGCAGCGCGATGCCGTTCATGACCGCGGCCATCGCGTGCTCGCGGATGCCGAAGTGGATCGTCCGGCCGTACGGGTCGGCCTCCGGCAGCGGGTTGCCCGCAGGGAGGAACGACGACGTCTTGTCGATCGTGGTGTTGTTCGAGCCGGCCAGGTCGGCGGAGCCGCCCCAGAGCTCGGGCACGACGGCGCCGAGCGCCTGGAGGACCTTGCCGGACGCGGCGCGGGTGGCGATACCCTTGCCGGTCTCGAACTCCGGCAGCGCGTCCTCCCAGCCCTCCGGAAGCTCGCCCGACCGGATCCGGTCGAACTCGGCGGCGCGCTCCGGGTTGGCCGTACGCCACGCGGCGAACGTCTTCTCCCACTCGCCACGGGCCTCACGGCCGCGGTCGAGAGCGCCACGGGTGTGCCCGAGGACCTCGTCGGAGACCTCGAAGCTCTGCTCCGGGTCGAAGCCCAGGACGCGCTTGGTGGCCGCGACCTCTTCGTCGCCCAGTGCCGAGCCGTGCGCGGCCTCGGTGTTCTGGGCGTGCGGGGCGGGCCAGGCGATGATCGAGCGGGCCGCGATGAACGACGGGCGCTCGGTCTCGGCCTGCGCGGCCTTCAGGGCGTTGTAGAGGCCGACCGGGTCGAGGTCGCCGTTCTCCAGCTGCTGGACGCGCTGGACGTGCCAGCCGTACGCCTCGTAGCGCTGGAGGGTGTCCTCGGAGACGGCCGTCTCCGTGTCGCCCTCGATCGAGATGTGGTTGTCGTCCCACAGCAGGACCAGATTGCCGAGCTTCTGGTGCCCGGCCAGCGAGGAGGCCTCGGCCGAGATGCCCTCCTGGAGGCAGCCGTCACCGGCGATGCACCAGACCGTGTGGTCGAAGGGGGACGTGCCCGGCTCTGCGTCCGGGTCGAACAGGCCGCGCTCGTAGCGGGCGGCCATGGCCATGCCCACGGCGTTGGCGACACCCTGGCCCAGCGGCCCCGTCGTCGTCTCGACGCCCGTGGTGTGCCCGTACTCCGGGTGGCCGGGGGTCTTCGAGCCCCAGGTGCGGAACGCCTTCAGATCGTCCAGCTCCAGGCCGTAGCCCGCCAGGTAGAGCTGGATGTAGAGCGTCAGCGACGAGTGTCCGGCGGACAGGACGAACCGGTCACGGCCGGTCCAGTCGGCGTCCGCGGGGTCGTGCCGCATCAGCTTCTGGAAGAGCACGTACGCGGCGGGGGCCAGGCTCATGGCCGTACCCGGATGGCCGTTGCCGACCTTCTGTACGGAATCCATGGCCAGGACGCGGACGGTGTCGACTGCCCGCTGGTCCAACGCGGTCCACTCGAGGTCTGTGGTGGTCGGCTTGGTGCTCACCCTGAGTCAGGGCTCCTCTCCACATGTCGAATCCCGGTGACAGAGGCGTGTACCGGGCGCTGTCGAGCCTACCCTCGCAGCAACGCGCTCCTTTTCGGCCACGCGTCTTTCCAATTGGACACTGCCAGGGTGCGGGCGTCGGGTGTTCCCCGCCTGTCGGCGATGTATACGCCCGGCGTCGGGCCGGCGCTCAACACGAGTCGACCCCCGCGAAGATCGGCGTACGGGCAGCGTCTAGAGTGGCGTGGTACGCGCAAGTCTTACCGGGTCTTCACTGCACCCACGGCCCTTCGGGCCTGGGAGGCGTTCCCAGAGACTTGCTGGGATTTCTCTGTCAGGGGTGTGCGTGACGGCCGTCGAGTCCCGACCCGCGGGGGTCGTCCTGGCTACCGGCCCGGGGGGCCATCGGCCGTTCGGGGCCCGCGCCAAGGCGTTCGTGGCACTGACCAAGCCGCGGATCATCGAGCTGCTGCTGATCACCACCGTTCCGGTGATGTTCCTCGCCGAGCAGGGCGTTCCCGACCTGTGGCTCGTGCTCGCCACGTGCCTGGGCGGGTACCTCTCCGCCGGCGGCGCCAACGCGCTCAACATGTACATCGACCGCGACATCGACGCCTTGATGGACCGCACCTCGCAGCGGCCGCTCGTCACCGGCATGGTGTCGCCGCGCGAGGGCCTCGTCTTCGGTCTGACGCTCGCCGTGGTCTCCACGCTCTGGTTCGGGCTGCTGGTCAACTGGCTGTCGGCCGCGCTGTCGCTCGGCGCACTGCTCTTCTACGTCGTCGTCTACACGATGATCCTGAAGCGCCGCACCGCGCAGAACATCGTCTGGGGCGGCATCGCCGGCTGCATGCCGGTCCTGATCGGCTGGTCCTCCGTCACCAACTCGATGTCCTGGGCCGCCGTCATCCTGTTCCTCGTCATCTTCTTCTGGACGCCGCCGCACTACTGGCCGCTGTCGATGAAGGTGAAGGACGACTACGCGAGGGTCGGCGTGCCGATGCTCCCGGTCGTCGCGGGCAACAGGGTCGTCGCCCGGCAGATCGTCCTCTACAGCTGGGTCATGGTCGCCGTCTCGCTGCTGCTGACTCCCCTCGGCTACACCGGCTGGTTCTACACGGCGGTCGCGCTGGTCTCCGGCGGCTGGTGGCTGTGGGAGGCGCACGCGCTGCAGAGCAGGGCCAAGGCGGGCGAGACGGGCGGCAAGCTCAAGGAGATGCGCCTCTTCCACTGGTCCATCACCTATGTGTCGCTGCTGTTCGTGGCCGTCGCGGTGGACCCCTTCCTGCGCTGACCGCAGCGGCCGCCCGCAAGGTGGCCGAGGCCACTCGGTTCTGCCGTCGCCAGTCGATCTACCCACGAGTAGCATGCGGTTCATGGCAGAAACCAAGGTTGAAGAGACCGCTTCCTCGCCGGCCGCCGACGCCCGCGCCGAGCGCAAGGCCGCGAAGCTCGCCAAGCAGATCAAGGCCTTCGCCGGCGCACACGGCGGTGCCGAGGGCCAGCTTGCCTACATCGGCCAGATGGGCACCCGGATCGTGCTCGTCGGCGAGGACGGCGCCTGGGGCGACCTCGTGGCACCGGACCACACCGTCGCCGTCACCGCCGCGGAGAAGTCCGGGATCACGCTCCACGAGTCCTTCGACGGCGACTTCGCCGCGAAGGTCCGCACCGGCCCGTACGAGTGGAGCCGCATGGCCGGCATCCAGGTCGGCGGCCCTTCCAACGCCTGACCAACACCTCACGCGGTGCTCACCCGTCAGGGCTGTGAAAGCACGGTCCTGGACAGGGAGCTCCCGATGATCGACACCGCGTCCTCCGTGCGTCTGGTCGACCAGTTGCCACGGGGTGCTCCGCACGGAACCGGGCCTCGGCACCTTCGAGAGGTACCGGCGCCCCGACGGCGGGGCCCCGCCGGCCTCCGGCACCACCTTTCTCGACAACCGGACCGGTTTCGCGGTCCGGCGCCGGTACCCGCCGCTCCTGGGGCTCGAACCGCACTGCCCGCCCGCCCACTACCTGGCCCGCCGCCGCGAGCTCGGAGTGGTCGAGGCGGGCAGACGTCTTCTGTGCGGGACACCGGCATCGCCACCTACCTCGTGGACACCGGCCCGCCCGGGGACTTCGCCGGCCCCGCGGAGCTCGCCGCGGCCGGGGCGGCCCAGGCACGCGAGATCGTCCGCCTCGAACTGCTCGTCGAGCAGGTCGTGGACACCTCAGGAACCGCGAGTCCTTCCTCGCGAACCTCGCGGAGGCCGTCCACGGGGCGGCCGGCTCGGCCGTCGCCTTCACCACCGCCGCCGTCGAGCGGGTGGCGGACCGGCCGGAGCCACCGGGACCCGGCCGAGGTGCGCGGAGCGGCCGGCCGCCGGCTCGCGGGCCGCCGAGTGGGCGACCCGCTCACCGATCCGGTCCTGCTGAGCACCTGCTGGGGGCCGCCCGCAAGGGCGGCGGCCTGGCGGAGATCCTCGAACTAGCCCCCTTCGGCAAGCTCCTGTTCTCCAGCGGCGTACGGGGCCTGCCGTAGCTTCCTGTCGTCGGCGCGCGGTCCTTCCGTGATGCGCTCGGCCGGGTGCTCGGCGGCTGGGTCGCGACGGTGCGTGGTCGCGGGGCGACGCGGAGCAGGCGGCGACGATGCCGGCGGCGGGTGTACGGGCTGCCCGCCTGACACCGTGCCTGTCCCATCCCCGCCCTTCCCGAACCGGGCTCCACCCGGACCCGGCCACCGCGCCTCAATCGCCTGCGGGGCTGATTTCGCGACAGCGGAAGCTCCGCCGGCAGGGCACGGGGCCGGAGTGCCGCGCAGCGGCATTCTTAGCCCGCCGGCGCCTGAGGGCACCGCGCGAAGCGCGGTACGCCGCCCGCAGGGCGGTACGGGGGTCCTGGGGCTTGCCCCGGGTTTCGGAGGTGGTGTGGGGGACAAGCCCGCGCCGGCGAAGGCGCGTCAGGCGGAGGTCAGAGCGTCCGTGTCCCGAGGCGTCGTGGTCGGCAGCGGCAGCGCCTCCCGCTCCCGCAGGCTCAGCGCCAGCCTGAGCACCGCGATCCACATCAGCGAGGAGCCGAGCATGTGCGCGCCGACCAGCAGCTCCGGCACGCCGGTGAAGTACTGGACGTAGCCGAGCACGCCCTGAAGCAGCACCACCAGCAGCAGGTCACGCGCCCGGGCGCGGGTGTCGTCGGGGGCATCGACCACGCGCAGGACGAGCCACATCGCGACGGCCAGCGCACACACCACCCACGCGGCGATCGCGTGGACGTGCGCGGCGGCGGCCCAGTCCCACGGCATCCGCGGGACGTCGCTGCTGTCGCCCGCGTGCTTGCCGGAGCCGGTCACCGTGGTGCCGAGGGTGATCAGCACCGCTGAGACCGCCACGATCGCCCAGGACAGCTTGCGGACCGGCCGCGGGACCCGCGGACGAGGTGCGCCGTCGCCTTCATGGGTGCGCACCCAGGTCACGGTCGCGACCGTGAGCAGCGCGTTGGCCAGCAGGAAGTGGCCGGCCACGGACCACGGATTGAGGCCCGCCCACACCGTGACGCCGCCGATGACGGCGTTCCCCATGACGATCCAGAACTGCGCCCAGGCCAGCCTGGTCAGACCGCGCCGCCGGGGCTTCACGGCGCGCACCGCGACGATCGCCCAGCCGACGGCCGCCGACAGGACGTACGTCAGCATCCGGTTGCCGAACTCGATCGCGCCGTGGAGGCCCTGCTCGGGTGTGGCGAAGAGGCTGTCGTCCGTGCACTTGGGCCAGGTGTCGCAGCCGAGGCCGGAGCCGGTGAGCCTTACGGCGCCGCCGGTGACGATGATGACGACGGTCATCACGATGGCTGAGAGCGCGGCGCGCCGCAGGATTTTGGGCGACGGTGTCCAGCGCTGGGCGATATGGGCGAGGGGGGTCTGCACGGCCCCTATCGTAAGCGGGCCCTTGTGCACGGTTTCACGAGGGGTCCGCGGAGGACACGCGGGAGGGTGACGGCGGGGCCGTCGACGCACTCCTCGACGGCTCCCCGGGCGCCGGCGCGGAGGCCGTGCGGAAGCGGGAGCCGTCGAGGTGGTCCTCCTCGTCCCACCACAGTGCGAAACGCCACGAAGTGGGCTCCGGCGGCACGTCGGGCGAGTGGAGGAAGGCGTCCGTCAGTTCGGCGGCCACCGCCTCGGCCGTGCAGTCGGTCACGGCGTCCATGCCGCGCCAGGGGTGCGCCAGCGGCTCCCAGGAGCCGTCGGCCCGGCGCACGTCGAACCGCCAAACGGCCCGCCACGAGTTGGCGCGCAGGATCCGGTCCACTTCGGCGCGCTCCAGTCCGAGGCCCTGCGCGACCGCTTCCGGCGCCACGCCGTCGATCCGCGCGGACAGGACCGCGAGGGGCAGCAGACGCCGCGGCAGCAGTTCGCGTTTCTGCAGCTGGGTGAGGCCGCCTTCGAAGGGGCAGCGGCGCAGGCGGCGTTCGAGCTGGTCGCCGAGGTGCTCGAGCATCGCGGCGTGGGCGCGCTCCGCAGGGTCGGGCGGCTGCCAGAGCGCCTGGAACTCCCGTTCTGCCCGTACGGCCCATTCGGCCGCGTCCACCGGCCTGCCGAGCTCCTCCAGCCGGTCGCCGAGGAAGACGTGTGCCTGGGCGAGACCTTCCCGGTTGACCGGGTCGGAGAGGTCGAGCCGCTCCCACACGGCGATCGCCCTGTGCGTGGACTCCACCGCGGCGAGTCCGGCCAGGCGGTCCTCGGCGCACGGCTGTTCGCCGTGCGGCCGGAAGGCGTACCGGGGCAGGCCCATTTCGTCGCTGAGCGGCTCGGCGAGGTACACCGACCGGCTGATCAGCGCCCGCGCGTACCAGCGGGCGTGCTCGTCGTCGTGCCGGGCGGGCTCCGCGCAGTGCCGGACGGCCTTCTCGACGGCGCTCAGCGCGTCGGCGCGCCGGCCGGTGTCGAAGTGGTGCCGGGCCAGGTCCCCGTACCGCAGGCTCAGCCGGGCGGAGATGGCCAGGTCGCCCTCCGCGTGAGGGGCGAGGGCGGAGATCAGATCGGTGAGCATCCGCATCCGCGTCCCGGACGAGGACGTGGGCCTGCCGGTCCTGACCTTCGCCCACTCTGCGTCCAGCCGCAGCGCGGCAGCTCGCTCCATCCAGGCCTCCCACCGTGCGCTCCGTGCGGGTCTCGGCAGGGTCGTCCCGGCGCGCGTGTCACTCCCAGCGGAAGGTCCGGGCGGCCGCGCCCAGTCCGAGCACCGCCCAGAGGGCGAGGATGCCCAGATTGCCCCACGGCATGCCGGCTCCGTGCCCGAGGACGTCACGAAGTCCGTCGGAGAGCGCGGAGATGGGCAGTAGTCCCAGCACGGACGCGACGCCGTCGGGGAACCTGTCCAGCGGCACGATCACACCGCCGCCGACGAGCAGCAGCAGGAAGACGAGGTTGGCGGCAGCGAGGGTGACCTCGGCCTTGAGCGTGCCGGCCATGAGCAGGCCGAGTCCCGAGAAGGCCGCGGTGCCGAGGACGAGCAGCAGCAGCACGGCGAGCGGACTGCCCTGCGGCGACCAGCCGAGCGCGAACGCGATGACGGTCAGCAGGACCACCTGAAGGATCTCCGTGACGAGCACGGAGAGCGTCTTGGCGGTCATCAGGGCCCAGCGGGGGATCGGTGAGGCGCCGAGCCGCTTGAGCACCCCGTAGCGGCGCTCGAACCCGGTGGCGATGGCCTGGCCGGTGAAGGCGGTGGACATCACGGCCAGCGCGAGGACACCAGGGGCGAGGAAGTCGACCGCCTGTCCCTTTCCGCCACTCGTCTCCGTCGGCACGGCGACGATGTCGACGGTGGAGAACAGCACGAGCAGCAGCGAAGGGATGACGACGGTGAGCAGCAGCTGCTCACCGTTGCGCAGCAGCATCTTCGTCTCGAAGGCGGCCTGCGAGACAATCATGCGGCCCAGTGGTGCGGCGCCCGGCGCCGGTGTGTACGTGCCGGCGCTCATCCGCGCAGCTCCTTGCCCGTCAGTTCGAGGAAGACGTCCTCGAGGGTGTGCCGCTCCACCGAGATGCCGTGCGGCAGTACGCCGTGCTGTGCGCACCAGGAGGTGACCGTCGCCAGGAGCTGCGGATCGACCTCGCCGGTGATCCGGTACTCGCCCGGTGTGAGCTCCGCGGCCGCCGAGCCGTCGGGGAGCGCCTTCAGCAGGGAGCCGACATCAAGGCCCGGGCGTCCGGTGAAGCGCAGGGTGTTCTCCGCGCCGCCGCGGCACAGCTCCTCCGCGCTGCCCTGGGCGACCACCCGGCCGGCGTCGATGATCGCGATGTGGTCGGCGAGTTCCTCGGCCTCGTCCATGAAGTGCGTGGTCAGCACTGCGGTGACACCGTCCGCGCGCAGTTCGCGTACGAGCTCCCAGGTGGCGCGCCGGGCCTGGGGGTCGAGACCGGCGGTGGGCTCGTCGAGGAAGACCAGCTCGGGGCGGCCGACAACGGCCATGGCCAGCGCGAGGCGCTGCTGCTGGCCGCCGGAGAGCCGCCGGTAGGTCGTGCGCCCGCAGCTGCCGAGGCCGAGGCGTTCGATCAGGGCGTCCACGTCCAACGGGCGGGCGTGCAGGGAGGCCATGTGGCGGAGCATCTCGCCGGCGCGGGCGCCGGAGTAGACACCGCCCGACTGGAGCATCACACCGATGCGGGGCCGCAGTCGCGCCGCGTCGGCGACCGGGTCGAGGCCGAGGACCCGCACGGTGCCGGCGTCGGCGCGGCGGTAGCCCTCGCAGGTCTCGATCGTGGTGGTCTTGCCGGCCCCGTTGGGCCCGAGGACGGCGGTCACGGAGCCGGGTGCGACATCGAGGTCCAGGCCGTCCACGGCGGCCTTGGGTCCGTACCGCTTGACCAGGCCCCGGATCCGGACGGCAGGCTCGCTCAGCATGCCGGGAAGTCTAGGCGGGCCTCCGGGGCGACCGGCCCGCGGGTTCCCGGGGGCGGTCCGGGCGGGCGCGCGGCCCAGGGGGTCTCACCAGGGCTTCAGCCCTCCGGTTGATCATTTCCGCAGGTCAGCTTAGGTATGCCTAAGTGATGTACGGCACCGGACGATGATCGGGACGCCGCTTGTCACTCTCTGAAGAATTACGCAACAATGGCGTTGTGAAAAACCTCGGCGACGCTCCTCAGGAGGAACTCGCGACCGGTGAGCGCTCCACGCGCAACCGTGTCGCGCGCTCCATCCTGGACCACGGACCGTCCACCGTGGCTGATCTCGCACGGCGTCTGGGGCTGACCCAGGCGGCCGTCCGCAGGCACCTCGACTCCCTCGTCTCCGAGAACGTCGTGGAGGCGCGCGAGCAGCGCGTCTACGGCGCCCGCACCCGCGGCAGGCCCGCCAAGGCGTTCGCCCTGACCGACTGCGGCCGGGACGCCTTCGACCAGTCGTACGACACGCTGGCAGTGGACGCCCTGAGGTGGATCGAGGAGAACGCCGGAGGAGAGGCGGCCGTCGCCGCCTTCGCCCGGGACCGGATCGAGGCGCAGGCCGTGGCCTACCGGGCGGCCGTCGAGGCCGCGGCGCCCGAGGAGCGTACGGAAGCGCTCGCGAAAGCCCTGAGCGCCGACGGGTACGCTGCTACGGCCCGCAGCGCGCCGGTCGGAGAGCAGCTCTGCCAGCACCACTGCCCGGTCGCCCACGCGGCCGAGAAGTACCCGCAGCTGTGCGAGGCGGAGACCGAGGTCTTCTCGCGACTACTCGGGACACACGTGCAGCGGCTCGCCACCATCGCCCACGGCGACGGCGTCTGCACCACGTTCATCCCGCGCGGTGCGCCCCAGGGCGGCACCTCGCCGCCACCGGGCGACCCGCCTGGCGACAGCACCACACAGACCCGCACCACACCATCAGCTTCTGCAAGCACGGCCGGGAGGAACCCCGCATGACTCTCCCCACGGAGACTGCCCACCCCGAACTCGAGGGTCTGGGTAAGTACGAATTCGGCTGGGCCGACTCCGACGCGGCGGGTGCCGCGGCCAAGCGCGGTCTCTCCGAGGACGTCGTCCGCGACATCTCCGCGAAGAAGAACGAGCCGGAGTGGATGCTGAAGCTGCGGCTGAAGGGTCTGCGCCTCTTCGACAAGAAGCCGATGCCCAGCTGGGGCTCCGACCTCTCCGGCATCGACTTCGACAACATCAAGTACTTCGTGCGCTCCACCGAGGCCCAGGCCGCCTCGTGGGAGGAGCTGCCCGAGGACATCAAGAACACCTACGACAAGCTCGGCATCCCGGAGGCGGAGAAGCAGCGCCTGGTCGCCGGTGTCGCCGCGCAGTACGAGTCCGAGGTCGTCTACCACCAGATCCGTGAGGACCTGGAGGAGCAGGGCGTCATCTTCCTCGACACGGACACCGCGCTGAAGGAGCACCCGGAGCTCTTCCAGGAGTACTTCGGCACCGTCATCCCGGTCGGCGACAACAAGTTCGCGTCCCTGAACACGGCCGTGTGGTCCGGCGGGTCGTTCATCTACGTCCCCAAGGGCGTCCACGTGGACATCCCGCTGCAGGCCTACTTCCGTATCAACACGGAGAACATGGGTCAGTTCGAGCGGACGCTGATCATCGTCGACGAGGACGCGTACGTCCACTACGTCGAGGGCTGCACCGCGCCGATCTACTCCTCGGACTCGCTGCACAGTGCCGTGGTCGAGATCATCGTCAAGAAGGGCGGCCGCTGCCGCTACACGACCATCCAGAACTGGTCGAACAACGTCTACAACCTGGTCACCAAGCGCGCCGTGGCGTACGAGGGCGCGACCATGGAGTGGGTCGACGGCAACATCGGCTCCAAGGTGACCATGAAGTACCCGGCCGTCTACCTGATGGGCGAGCACGCCAAGGGCGAGACCCTGTCCATCGCCTTCGCGGGCGAGGGCCAGCACCAGGACGCCGGCGCCAAGATGGTCCACATGGCCCCGAACACCTCGTCCAACATCGTCTCCAAGTCGGTGGCGCGAGGCGGCGGCCGTACGTCCTACCGCGGTCTGATCGAGATCGGCGAGGGCGCGCCGGGCGCGAAGTCCAACGTGCTCTGCGACGCTTTGCTGGTCGACACGATCTCCCGCTCTGACACCTACCCCTACGTCGACGTCCGCGAGGACGACGTCTCCATGGGGCACGAGGCGACCGTCTCCAAGGTCTCGGAGGACCAGCTCTTCTACCTGATGAGCCGCGGTATGACGGAGTTCGAGGCGATGGCGATGATCGTGCGCGGCTTCGTCGAGCCGATCGCCAAGGAACTCCCCATGGAGTACGCGCTGGAGCTCAACCGGCTGATCGAGCTGCAGATGGAGGGCTCGGTGGGCTGACGCCCTCCGGGACCGCAAGCAGCGACTGACTTCTGACGTAGGAAGAGAGCAAGACGACAGCCATGGCTGAGGCTCAGAACATCCCGGTGGGCTCCACCACCGCCGGCTCGATCGCGGTGGCCGCCGAGTCGACCGTCGCCACCCGTATGAGTGCGCCCCCGTCCTTCGACGTGGCGGACTTCCCGGTCCCGCACGGCCGTGAGGAGGAGTGGCGGTTCACGCCGCTGGAGCGCCTCGCCGGTCTGCACGACGGCACCGCCGCCGCGACCGGCACCGGGATCAAGGTCGACATCGAAGCCCCCGAGGGCGTCACCGTCGAGACCGTCGGCCGCGACGACGCGCGGCTCGGCAAGGCCGGCACCCCGGTGGACCGGGTCGCCGCCCAGGCGTACTCCTCCTTCGAGCAGGCCACGGTCGTGACCGTGCCGAAGGAGGCGCGGCTCGCCGAGCCGATCCGCATCGCGGTGCACGGAGAGGGCGGCACGGCCTTCGGCCACCAGGTCGTCGAGCTCGGCGCCTTCGCGGAGGCGGTCGTGGTCATCGACCACACCGGCGACGCGGTGCTCGCGGCGAATGTCGACTACATCCTGGGCGACGGTGCCAAGCTGACCGTCGTCCTGGTCCAGGACTGGGACGACAAGGCAGTCCACATCGCCCAGCACAACGCGCTGGTCGGCCGGGACGCCTCCTTCAAGTCGGTCGTGGTCACCTTCGGCGGCGACGTCGTGCGGCTCCACCCGCGGGTCTCCTACTCCGGCACCGGCGGTGAGGCCGAGCTCTTCGGCCTGTACTTCACCGACAAGGGCCAGCACCAGGAGCACCGCCTCCTCGTCGACCACAACATGCCGCACTGCAAGTCCAACGCCGTCTACAAGGGCGCGCTGCAGGGCGACGACGCGCACGCGGTGTGGATCGGCGACGTACTCATCCGCGCCGTGGCCGAGGGCACCGACACCTACGAGATGAACCGCAACCTCGTCCTCACTGACGGCGCGCGGGTCGACTCGGTGCCGAACCTCGAGATCGAGACCGGCGAGATCGCCGGCGCCGGTCACGCGTCGGCCACCGGCCGCTTCGACGACGAGCAGCTGTTCTACCTGATGGCCCGCGGCATCCCGGAGGCCGAGGCCCGGCGCCTCGTCGTCCGTGGCTTCTTCGCCGAGCTGGTCCAGCAGATCGGTCTGCCGGACGTCGAGGAGCGCCTGCTCGCCAAGATCGATGCCGAGCTGGAGGCGTCGGTACTGGAGGCGTCCGCCTGATGGCCTTCGTCAAAGCCTGTGCGCTGAGCGAGCTGGAGGAGGACACCCCGAAGCGGGTGGAACTCGACGGCACGCCGGTGTCCGTGGTGCGCACGGAGGGCGAGGTGTTCGCCATCCACGACATCTGCTCGCACGCCAACGTCTCCCTCTCGGAGGGCGAGGTGGAGGACTGCCAGATCGAGTGCTGGCTGCACGGCAGCGCCTTCGACCTCCGTACCGGCAAGCCGTCGGGCCTTCCCGCGACGCGCCCCGTCCCCGTATACCCCGTCAAGATCGAAGGGGACGATGTGCTCGTCTCCGTCACCCAGGAGTCCTGAGTCACCCATGGCAACGCTTGAAATCCGCGACCTGCACGTTTCCGTCGAGGCCGACAACGCCACGAAGGAGATCCTCAAGGGCGTCGACCTGACCGTGAAGCAGGGCGAGACCCACGCCATCATGGGCCCCAACGGCTCCGGCAAGTCGACCCTCGCCTACTCGCTGGCCGGTCACCCCAAGTACACGATCACCAGCGGCACCGTCACCCTGGACGGCGAGGACGTCCTGGAGATGACCGTCGACGAGCGCGCCCGCGCCGGCGTCTTCCTCGCCATGCAGTACCCGGTCGAGATCCCCGGCGTCTCGGTCTCCAACTTCCTGCGCACCTCCGCCACCGCAATCCGCGGCGAGGCCCCCAAGCTGCGTACCTGGGTGAAGGAGGTCAAGGAGGCCATGGAGCGTCTCAACATGGACCCCGCCTTCGCCGAGCGCAACGTCAACGAGGGCTTCTCCGGCGGTGAGAAGAAGCGCCACGAGATCCTCCAGCTCGAGCTGCTCAAGCCGAAGATCGCGGTCCTCGACGAGACCGACTCCGGCCTGGACGTCGACGCGCTGCGGATCGTCTCCGAGGGCGTCAACCGCGTGCGCGAGAGCGGCGAGGTCGGCACCCTGCTGATCACGCACTACACGCGCATCCTGCGCTACATCAAGCCCGACCACGTGCACGTCTTCGCGAACGGCCGGATCGTCGAGTCGGGCGGCCCCGAGCTCGCCGACAAGCTGGAGAACGAGGGCTACGAGGCATACACCGCCAAGGGAGGCGTCACCGCGTGATCACACTGCCGGGCCTCCTGGACACAGAGGCGATCCGTAAGGACTTCCCGATCCTCGATCGGGTGCTCCACGACGGCAAGAAGCTCGTCTACCTGGACAACGCGGCGACCTCCCAGACGCCGCGCCAGGTGATCGACGTACTCAGCGAGTACTACGAGCAGCACAACGCCAACGTCCACCGCGGCGTGCACGTGCTCGCCGAGGAGGCCACGGCGCTGTACGAGGGCGCCCGCGACAAGGTCGCCGCCTTCATCAACGCGCCGAGCCGTGACGAGGTGATCTTCACCAAGAACGCCTCGGAGTCGCTCAACCTCGTCGCGAACATGCTGGGCTGGGCCGACGAGCCCTACCGCGTGGACAGCAACACCGAGGTCGTCATCACGGAGATGGAGCACCACTCCAACATCGTCCCGTGGCAGCTGCTGTCGCAGCGCACCGGCGCGAAGCTGAAGTGGTTCGGCCTCACCGACGACGGCAGGCTCGACCTGTCGAACATCGAAGAGGTCATCACCGAGAAGACGAAGATCGTCTCCTTCACGCTGGTCTCCAACATCATGGGCACGGTCAACCCGGTCGAGGCGATCGTCCGCCGGGCGCAGGACGTCGGCGCGCTGGTGCTGATCGACGCCTCGCAGGCCGCGCCGCACATGGTGCTTGACGTACAGGCGCTTCAGGCCGACTTCGTGGCGTTCACCGGCCACAAGATGTGCGGCCCGACCGGTATCGGTGTGCTGTGGGGCCGGCAGGAGCTCTTGGAGGACCTGCCGCCGTTCCTGGGCGGTGGCGAGATGATCGAGACCGTCTCGATGCACTCGTCCACCTACGCCCCGGCGCCGCACAAGTTCGAGGCGGGTACGCCCCCGATCGCCCAGGCCGTCGGCCTCGGCGCGGCCGTGGACTACCTGAGCTCGATCGGCATGGACAAGATCGCCCAGCACGAGCACGCGCTCACCGAGTACGCGGTGAAGCGGCTTCTGGAGGTCCCCGACCTGCGGATCATCGGCCCCTCCACGGCCGAGGACCGCGGCGCGGCGATCTCCTTCACGCTCGGTGACATCCACCCGCACGACGTGGGCCAGGTCCTCGACGAGCAGGGCATCGCGGTGCGCGTGGGTCACCACTGCGCGCGTCCCGTCTGCCTGCGGTACGGAATTCCTGCGACCACGCGGGCGTCGTTCTATCTGTACTCCACGCCGGCAGAGGTCGATGCTCTGGTCGACGGCCTGGAGCACGTCCGTAACTTCTTCGGGTAGAGGCGGCGACTTGTGAAGCTGGATTCGATGTACCAGGACGTCATCCTGGACCACTACAAGCACCCCCACGGGCGGGGCTTGCGGGACGGGGACGCCGAGGTGCACCACGTCAACCCGACGTGCGGCGACGAGATCACCCTCCGTGTGAAGTACGACGGATCGCGTATCGAGGACGTGTCCTACGAGGGCCAGGGCTGTTCCATCAGCCAGGCCAGCGCCTCCGTCCTGAACGAACTTCTGGTCGGCAAGGAGCTCGCTGAGGCGCAGAAGATCCAGGGCACCTTCCTGGAGCTGATGCAGTCCAAGGGGCAGATCGAGCCGGACGACGCGATGGAGGAGGTGCTGGAGGACGCGGTCGCGTTCGCCGGCGTCTCCAAGTACCCCGCCCGTGTGAAGTGCGCGCTGCTGAGCTGGATGGCGTGGAAGGACGCGACGGCCCAGGCGATGGGCGAAGACCGCGACAAGGCTGCGAGGAAGACCGCATGAGCGACAACGAGACGACCCTCACGAAGCCGGCGTCCGAGGAGGAGGTCCGCGAGGCGCTGTACGACGTCGTCGACCCCGAGCTGGGCATCGACGTCGTCAACCTGGGCCTCATCTACGGCATCCACATCGACGACTCCAACATCGCGACCCTGGACATGACGCTGACGTCGGCGGCCTGTCCGCTGACCGACGTGATCGAGGACCAGGCGAAGGCCGCGACCGACGGCATCGTCAATGAGCTGAAGATCAACTGGGTCTGGATGCCGCCGTGGGGCCCCGACAAGATCACGGACGACGGCCGGGAGCAGCTCCGAGCGCTCGGGTTCAACGTCTGACTCTTTCGGCAACGGACTGCGACGGCCATGCCCGCCAGGCACACTGGCGGGCATGGCCGTTTCTCTGTACCAGATCGCGATCGACTGCCAGGACGCTCCGAAACTCGCCCGGTTCTGGGCGGAGGTGCTCGACTGGCACATCCTCTACGAGGACCCGGAAGAGATCGTCATCGGTGCCGGGCCGAGCGCGCTGCCCGGCATGGTGTTCCTCACCGTGCCGGAGCGCAAGGCCGTCAAGAACCGGCTCCACATCGACCTGAGCCCCGACGACCGGGACGCCGAGGTGGAGCGGATCATCGGTCTGGGCGCCCGCAAGGCCGACGTCGGGCAGGGGGACGACGCCACCTGGGTCGTCCTCGCCGATCCCGAGGGCAACGAATTCTGTGTGCTGAGGCCGAAGAAGACGCTGCTCGACTAGTCCGAGCCCTGCTGCACGGCAGGCGGCCCGGCGGCCGCCTCGGCGAGCGACGGGGCCAGGTTCTCGGTGCGGATGCGCCGGTCGACGTAGAGGAGGCTCACCACCAGCTGCGGGAACGCGGCCGTGAGGGCCTGTCCGATCAGCAGGGTGACGAGGAAGAAGACCATCGAGGTGATGACGACGGTCAGCGCGGCGCCGCTCGTCGACGCGTCCTCCGTGAGGCTCGGGCCGAGGATGTTGAGGAACGAGAACGGCAGCTGGATCACGTAGCTCGCCACTGCCGCCATGCCGTAGGCCAGCAGCGATATGCCGAAGATCCGCCACCAGTCGCCGCGGACCAGCCGGGACGAGCGGGTCATCGCCGCGACGGCTCCCTGCCCCTCGAAGACGGCGGCGGCCGGCGCGAGGGAGAACTTCACCCAGAGCCAGACCGCGAGCGGGCCGGTGACCAGCGCCCCGAGAAAACCGACGAGGATGAGCCAGCCGAAACCGCCGGCGTCCGAGGACAGCGTGATGAGGGTGATGACGGCGGCCACGAAGGCCGTCCCGATCAGCACCATGGGGACCGCCACGATCAGCGAGGTGAGCAGGACGGCGCCGAGCACCGACCAGACCCGTCGCATGCTGCGGCGCCACACCCGGCCGAACGTCGACGGGTGGCCCAGCACCGCGTCCTGGAGAACGGCGGGGCAGCTCGCGTAGACCAGCGCGTTGGCGACGAGCACCGCGAGTACACCGAAGACGTAGACCGCTCCGAAGGTGAGGACGACGGGCGCGACGTCGTTCCAGCCGGGCGCGACATCGGCGTCCAGCACCCGCTCGAGGCGGTCGGCGTGCGCCGCGTAGGCGATGCCGATCGCTGCGGCGATGGCCACGAGCGCCACGCCGTACGCGACGAACGCCATGCCGAGCAGCTGCTTCCAGTGCCGGCCGATCGTCGCGAACGCCCCGCTCAGGATGTCGCCGAGACGGAGCGGGGCGAGCGGTACGACGCCTGGTTTCTGAGGCGGCGGCATCCAGCCGCCCCAGCCGGGAGGGCCGGCCGGTCCCGGGTACGGCGGCGTGTTTCCGTATGACATCGGTCGTCCCCCGAATGTTCTGCGTATCTCTGCGAGTGCCTGCTGGCGGGCCGTCGCGGCGGCCCGGTCGGCACACCGTAGCGCCCGGCAACTGAGACCGGTTAGCCCGGGTGCCACCAGGGCGGTTAGGTTTTCTGTCATGACCGACACGTCTTCCGCACCCCGTACCACCGGCGCCGTCGCCGCCGGCCTCGCCACCGTCACCGACGACGGCGTTGTTCTCGACACCTGGTTCCCCGCACCCGAGCTCGTCGCCGAGCCCGGTCCGGCCGGTACCGAGCGGCTGACCACAGAGCGGGCCGTGGAGCTCCTCGGCGCCGCCGCCGCGAAGGCCGTCGGCCCCGACGCGCGACGCGGGGTCGAGGTCGTCGCCGTACGCACCGTCATCGCCTCGCTCGACGACAAGCCGCTGGACGCCCACGACGCCTACCTGCGTCTGCACCTTCTCTCCCACCGGCTCGTGAAGCCGCACGGGCAGAGCCTGGACGGCCTCTTCGGTCTCCTCGCCAATGTCGCGTGGACCAGCCTCGGACCCGTCGCCGTCGACCAGGTCGAGACCGTGCGGCTGAACGCCCGCGCGGAGGGCCTGCACCTCCAGGTCACCTCGATCGACAAGTTCCCGCGGATGACGGACTACGTCGCGCCCAAGGGTGTGCGCATCGCCGACGCCGACCGGGTCCGTCTCGGCGCGCACCTCGCCGAGGGCACGACCGTGATGCACGAGGGCTTCGTCAACTTCAACGCGGGCACCCTCGGCACGTCGATGGTCGAGGGCCGCATCTCCGCCGGCGTCGTCGTCGGCGACGGCTCCGACATCGGCGGCGGCGCCTCCACCATGGGCACCCTGTCCGGCGGAGGCAACGTGATCATCGCCATCGGCGAGCGCTGCCTCATCGGTGCGGAGGCGGGCGTCGGCATCGCGCTCGGCGACGAGTGCGTCGTCGAGGCCGGCCTGTACGTCACGGCCGGCACCCGGGTCACGATGCCGGACGGGCAGATCGTCAAGGCCCGTGAGCTGTCCGGCGCGAGCAACATCCTCTTCCGCCGCAACTCGGTCACCGGCACTGTGGAGGCCCGCCCGAACAACGCGGTCTGGGGCGGCCTCAACGACGTGCTGCACAGCCACAACTGATCACAGGCGGCCGTGACCTGCGGCCGCCTCATCGATCAAGGTCCTGACCTGCTGCTGGGCTGTCGGCAGTTGTCGACGTTGGTCATCGTTGAGCGCCCTTCCGCGGCCCGAGGACGGCCCGGGAGGGCGCTCACAGCCGGTCTACTCAACAGCCGTCTCGCTGACCAGCGGGACGTAAGAAGCTCACGGCACTGAACAGGGCAGGACGTCGTGGGCTTCTGTCGTTGTCGGTCGATGTTGGGTGACCTCGCACGGCCCAGTGGCGGCCCGACCTCCGATGGCCCTGTGGGGCTCAAGACCAGGTCACTGGCTGAGTGCCCTGCGAAGCGCTCCAATGGGCGCGGAGGGGCCTCGCTGAAGTGGACCAAATCGGTCCCCTTGTGCTCCTCAAGTGAACGCGTAGCGTGGAAATATAGGCCAAAGTGAAGAAAGGGGCATTACGTCATGATGAAGCACATGGGACGAGTCGTGGCGGCTGCGGTGCTCGCTGCGGCTGGCATATTCGGTGCCTCGGCCCAGGCCTTCGCCGATGCGCAGCCTCCTACCAATGGTGGCAACGGTGCAGGGCAGAGCGGCCAGTGCACGGGACCTGCTTCCGAACGCCCGACCTCTTGCCAGAGCCCTGGGGGTGTGAGCGGCCGGTAAGGCGCGTGAGTCGTGCCTGACATCGCCAAGCACACGGCGCTACACGGCCCCGGTTGACCCCGGGGCCTTTCGATGCCCGAATGACCACCAGGTCGACGTGAGGTCGGCGGCCGCTTCAACCGGTATGTGTAGCGACCGGCCCTCACGGCCGCCGGCGTTCCCTCGGACGAGAGAACGGCTGCACGACCTCCGCCACTTCTACGCCTCGGTGCTACTGATAAGCGGTACCTCGCTCTCGATCGTGTGACTCTGCGTAACTTCGGTCCCCGGCAGGCCGATAAGCAGGCCGCACACGCGGAGTCACCCGAAACGGGCAAGGCGAGGAACCGACATGAAGACCAAGCTGACCGCTCTCGGCCTGTGCGCTCTGTTCGCGGCACTGTCCGCGCACGGGGCCGCACACGCCGACGAGACGCACACCGACGCGCACAACGGCCACCGGGTCTCCCTCGTCTCGACAGGGCAGATCGACGACCCGCTCGAGGACGTGCTGGAGCACGCCGCGATTCTCGGCGGCACCTACGTCCGCGACTGAGGAACCCCGTCGAGCCGGCGGCCGGTCAGCTCCTCGTATGCCGCCAGCAGCCCGTCGACCGCCTCGCGTGCGGCGGGCTGCAGTGGTGCGCGCACCGGCCCGCCGGGCAGGCCGAGCGCCCCGAGCAGCGCCTTCGCGGTCACCGTGCCGGGCAGGCCGGACGCCATCATCAACTCGGTGAGTGGCAGCGTGGCCTGGTGCAGCGCCGTGGCGGCCGTGTTGTCACCGGTGTCGTAGGCGGCGAGGACGCCCCGCAACTGCGGGGCCGCCACATTGGCCACCGTGGACACGAAACCCGCCCCGCCCACCGCGTACAGCGGCAGGTTCAGCTCCTCGCACCCCGAGTAGTACGCCAGGCCGCCGCCCGCGATGACCTTGGAGCTGCCGAGCAGGTCGTAGGCGCAGTCCTTGACGGCCACGATCCGCGGATGCTCCGCGAGCCGCAGCATCGTGTCCGGCTCGACGCGGGTGCCCGTGCGGCCGGGGATGTCGTACAGCATCAGCGGGATGCCCACGGAGTCCGCCACGTGCCGGAAGTGCGCAGCCACGGCGGCCTGCGGGGGGCGGCTGTAGTACGGAGTCACCACGAGCAGTCCTGCCGCGCCCGCCGCCTCCGCGGCCCGCGCCAGTTCGACGGTGTGCCGGGTGTCGGGGGTGCCGACGCCCGCGACGACGACGGCCCGGTCGCCGACCGCCCGGACGACTGCCCGCACGAGCGCTGTCTTCTCGTCGTCGGAGGTCGTCGGTGATTCACCGGTCGTGCCGGACAGCACCAGGCCGTCGCAGCCGGCATCGACGAGGCGGACGGCCAGCCTCTGCGCCCCGTCGAGATCGAGGGCACCGTCGGCGGTGAAAGGCGTGACCATGGCGCACAGGGCGCGGCCGAAGGGAGGAGAGGAGGTCATGCCAGCAGTCTGCGGCGGCCCGGGGGTCGGGCTCCAGCGAAATCTGCTTCCGGTAACCGTGAAGCAGCGCTACAGGCTCGGAGTGCCTGACATGATCGGCGGGGGACGGGGCGGCCCACGGGAGGGGACGGATGCCGAGGACGATCGGGCGGGCGGCGGCGGGCGTGGTGGCCGCTTTGCCGGCCGCCGGAGTGCTGGCCGGCTGCGGGGGCACGGGCGACGCCGGAGCGTCCGGTGACCGCGACCACAGAGTGAAGGCGGACCGGCTGGATCCCTCCACGTTCCCGCGGTACGGCGCCCCTTCTCCGGCGGTGACCCCGTCGACGCCGCCCACCCCGGCCACGTGCCCCGGCTCGGGGGCGGTCGTGACCACGGGCGTCGTCGACACGGCCATGGGACGGCGGGCCACCGTCCTCGAGCTGAAGAACTGCGGCACGCGGCCTTACGACGTCAACGGCTGTCCCCGGATCGGCGCTCTCGACAAGAACCGTGAGGCGCTGGAGCTGACCATCACCCACGACCACCCGTACACCGACGCCGGGCGGGACCGGGGCCGAAGCCGCTGACGCTCATGCCGGGGCAGAGCGTGAAGTCGGTCCGCAGCTGGAACAACCGGGTGACCTCCTTCGACCCGGTCACCGAAGGCGCCTACCTGGTGGTCACCCCGAGGGAAGGGGAGACGCCGCAGACCCTGCTGTTCCGCCTGGACATCGGTACCTCCGGGGAACTCGACGTCACCGCGTGGGCGCGGGACCTGCTGGGCTGAGCCGCAGGCCCCGCGCGTCGCACACGCCTACGGGCGGAAGCGCAGCACCTGCGGGTCGTGGTCGCTGTTCTGGTCCGAGAACTCCGCGTTGATGTGCACGCTGTCGTAGCTGAAGTCGCGGATCGACGGGCTCGTGAGGATCTGGTCCAGCACCTGGCTGTTGCCCTGATACACGTACGAGTAACGCTCCGACCGGGGAAGGGACTTGATCGCCGGGTAGAGGGCGCCGCCGTCCGTCAGGGCCTTGGTGGTCTCCGAGAACTCGAAGTCGTTGATGTCGCCCAGCACGACGACGTCCGCCTTGTGGTCGGCGTCGAGCACGTCCTTGACGAAGGCGTTCACGGCCTGAGCCTGCTTCAGCCGCCGCGCCTCGGAGGAACGGTTCGGCGGCTGGTGGTGCGAGACCAGCGACTCGTCGCCGCCCTTCGAACCGAAGTGGTTGGCGACCACGAGGACCGTACGGCCCCGGAAGGTGAACTCGCCGGCCAGCGGCTTGCGGCTGTCGTCCCAGGCGTCGTTCGCCGGGTCGATGCGGCCCGGGGACAGGGTGAGCGCGGCACGGCCGTGCTCCCGTACGACCCCGGTCGCCGTCGTCGCGTCGCCGCCCGCGCGGTCGGTGAAGGAGACCCGCTCCGGGTTGAAGAGGAACACCTGGCGGATGTTGCCGCCCGGCTGGCCGCCGTCCTCGTTGTTCACCGGGTCGACGGAACGCCACTCGTACGCGGGACCGCCGGCCGCGACGATCGCGTCCGTGAACTTCTTGACCGTCTGAGCGGCCGACACCGTGCCGTCGTTCGTGGCGCCCGTGTCGTCCTGGATCTCCTCCAGGGCGAGGATGTCGGGCGAGGCCAGGTTCTGCACGACGGCCTTCGCGAGCGCGTCGAACTTCTCCTGCGGGTCGGACGGGTCCAGGTTCTCCACGTTGTACGTGGCCACGGCCAGTTCACCGTTGCGCTGCGGACGGGTCCGCTCACGCGTCAGACCGCGGTCCTCGACCGTGCCGAGCGTGCGGGCCGTCAGTGTGTAGCCGCCGTACTGGTTGAAGTCCAGCGGGCCCTCCGTGGTGCCCGCGAGCACGTCACCCACGTTCGCCTTCGGGAAGGGCTGCTGCGCCAGCGGGATCAGCGACTGGATTTGAAGGCGGCCGGTGTTCTGCGACTCGTAGGAGCCGTAGACCGTGCCGCCGCGCCGGTTGTCGTTCTCCCACGGCTTCACCGTCACCCACAGCTCGGCATGCGGATCGGTCGCGCCCACCACGCGCGAGGTGCCGACGCGGACGTTCGTGCCCTCCAGGGACTCGTAGTAGTCGAGGGCGTACGTACGCGGGGCCAGGGACAGGCCGTTGATGCTTCCGCCCGCCGCCGGGTCGCCCTGCGGGGCGTACTCGGAAGGAACCGACCAGGCGGACACCGTCACGGGAGCGGGCACCTCGTTGCCGGAGGACACCACGGTGACGGTCGGCTTCGTTATCTCGGTCAGCGACTGGTTGCCGGACGACGCGCCCCCGGGGACGTACTCCGTGACCGTGCCGGAGACGGTGACCCGGTCGCCCACCGCGACCTTCGGCGCCGAGCCGGTGAAGACGAAGACGCCCTCGCTGGTCGCCGCGTCACCGTCGGCCTCAGGGTCCTGGAACCAGAAACCCCGGGAGCCGTAGGTCCGAACACCCGTGACGATGCCCGGCACATCGGCGACCTGCTTCCCCTCCAGCGGGGAAATGCGGGTGCTGCCCTGAATGTCGTGGATACGCACCTGCGCGACAGCGGCAGCGGCCGTGGCGTCGGCGGCGTTCGCGGACCCGGCGAGCAGACCGGCGGCCAGTGCGGCGGCCACGACGGTCGCCACGGCGGTAGTTCTCGGTACGGCGGAGGAAGGCATCAAGGTTCTCCGGAGGTGAGGGATGAGGGTGCACGGGACCCATGAGGGTCCGGGCAGGTTCTACGCGCGTCAATCTCTTGGCTGAACAGGCCACTTGTCAAGGGTCGGCCGGTGTACTGAGACCTAAGTCCACATGAACGCGCGCCCCGACCCGGGCGCGGTCGTCGGACCGGTCGGCCGGATCCGGCGGGCGCGGCGAAACCGCACGAAATACGTCTACGCTGGGGGCCGTCCAGTCACCCACAAGGCCGCCCGGATCCGGTACGCCGCGGAGGAGACCCAGCAGATGCCCCAAGACCGTCCCATCCTGCCGCCGGTACGGCTGAACTCGGACGCGCAGCTGGCGCGGGACGCACTTGCCACCCCGCTGCTCTCGAGGGCCGTCAGGCTCGCACGCTGGGCCGGCCCGCAGACCCGGGTCGGCGTCGGCGGCGAACTCGTCGACGAGCAACTCCCCGCGGCGGCCGAGGCGCTGGGACTCGACGCCGGGGACGAGGACGGCCCGGCCTGCGCCAGCGAGGCGTGGCGCGTCGCCGTCGACACGGGCCTCGTCGACGCCGAGGACCCCGCCGACGACTCCGACACCGCGGGCGCCGTCGCCGGCGCCAACCTCGCACTCGTCACCGGCGGTTCACCGCAGGACGTCCTCGGACTGTGGCTCGACGCCCTCGACGTCGTCTTCGCCGACGCCGTCGCCCCCGTCCTCGACGACATCTCCGCGGTCGTCGGCGACGACGGCGAGATCGACCTCGATGCGCTCGACTGGGACCCCGAAAGAGAAGCCGCGTTCCTCGAAGGCGTCCTCGGCAACCTCTACCTGCTCACCGTCTCCGACAGGGCCGCGGAAGAGGAATCCGTCCCGCTGCCCGTGCTCGCCGCGTCGATGATCGTCCCCGACGACATGGGAGAACCGACCGACGACGTCCTGGAACAGGTCTCGGAGGCGATGATGCGCCTCGACGACCAGTTCCGCGTACTGGAGCCCGTCGGACTCGTCCAGTACCGGCCCGTGGACGAGGCGTTGATGGCCGAGGAGAGCGCCGCCGAAGGAACCGGGCCCCTCGACGACGACGAGGACGTCACCCGCTACGGCATGGTCCGGCTCACCCCGCTCGGCCTGTACGGCATCAGGGCCCGGCTGCTGGAGGCCGGAGTCCAGGCACCCGCGGTCGGCGACCTCGCCGACAAGGGCGCGGACGTGCTGCTCGACGGGCTCGCCCGCTACCCCGAGCTCGCCGCCCGCGCCGAGACCGAGCAGTGGCTCGCCCGGCGCGACGCCGCCGACGCGGCCTGCGAACTCCTCACAGCCGCGCGCGGCGACGACCGGGGCGCGCCGCTGCGGCGCCTCCACTGCCAGCAGGCGCTCACTCTGGTCGGGCGGCAGGCAGAGCCCGCGGTGCGCGACGTGCTCGACGACCCCCGACTCGGCGGCCTCGCCCGCGTATGGCTCGCCGAACACGGGGCGTCGGACGTGCCCGCGCCGCCGGAGTCCATGATCTTCTGGCTGGCGATCGACACGATCGCCGCGCAGCTCGCGGCGGGCGGTGAGGCCGCGGAACTCCAGGACCTGGTCGAAGGGCTGGTCGGACGGCACACCGGGTTCTTCGACGCGGCCTGGCGGGTGGAGCATCCGGCGACGGCGGATGTGCTGGAGGCGATGGGAAGGCTGCACCGGGACAAGGCGACGGCGAAGGAGGCGCGGAAGGCGGCCTTCAAGTCCCGTTCGGCTCACTGACGTTCGCGGATCGGGGCGCGGCCGGTCCGATTCGTGGCCCGGCTGCATTGCGCCCCGTGCGGGGCATGGCCCGGTCTGATTGCCTGCGCCCCGGCGGGCGTGGCCCGGTGCGGGTGGGGTGCGCCCCGTGCGGGCGGGCTGCGCCGGTGGCGGTGCGGGTGTCGGGGCCTCCTGAGGGGGTATCGAAATTGACTGTCTTCACCGCGCTTCGCGCGAGTTGCGACGCTCTTATTCTGGACACCCCCATCCGCCGACCCCGCCCTTGACACCCGGTGCCGCCCGAACCGGCCGGTGGTCGTCTGGTTCCGTGCGGGCAGTCCCGGCCCGGGAACGGTGGGCGTCCGAGTTTCTGGTGCCGGGCGCCGGCCGGGCGTCTGGCGGCGCGAAGCTGCCGTCCGGGGGTGCGGGGGCGTCAGCCCTCACCGAACCTCCGTCATCCCCCGGGGAGGGGAGTAAGGGGGGCGTCAGCCCCTTGGGGGTCGGGGCTTGCCCGGTTCCGGGAAGGGGTGGGGCGGGGGAAGCGCCCCGCGCAGCGGCAAGGGCCGCGCCGGTGGGAATCGTTTCGCGTCGCGAGGGATGTCGTGCAACGTTCAATCGTCGGTGAACCCCGACCCGTCGAAGGACGGCGCCTACGACGGCCCGGACAACATCACAGTCTCCCCGTACGGCGGGCTGATCATCGCCGAGGACGGCGAGGGCGTGCGGCACCTGACCGGTGCCACGGACAGTGGCCGTACGTATCCGATCGCCCGTAACGAGTTCAACGTCGGAACCGAGGACGACCCGGACTTGGGCGAGTTCGCCGGTGTCGTCTTCTCGCCCGACGGCCGGACGCTGTACGTCGGCATCCAGACGCCGGACATCATGTTCGCGATCACCGGCCCCTGGAAGCGTGAGGGCGGCCGCCACTGAGGCTTCCGCGGATCGTGGGCGGTGAATCGGCCCACTTTCCGCGGCCCCGCAGACGGCGCTTTCCGCTGTGTTTCGCCGCTCGAGCGGGGCCCGGCGGGCGGTTCGTCCCGGAAGTGACAGCGCTCGGGCGTGGCGTGGCGGGGTGCCGGGGGCGCATACTGAACGTAATGACAAAGTCAGCCGGTTCCCGGCGCCACCTGCCGTCCAGCCCCTTCAACCGTCCGTCCCTGGAAGAGCCGCCGATCGAATGCTTTGAAGCGGGCGACAGGGTGTCCCACGATCAGTTCGGTCTCGGAAGAGTCCTCGCCGTGGAAGGCGACAACGCCGCTGTGCTCGTCGACTTCTCCGGTAGGCAGGGCCGCATCCTCAGTCCGTTCTCCAAACTGGCCAAACTCTGAGCACGCTTTTCAGCTTTTTCCCCGCCGGGGGTGTCCGCCGCACAGCGACGGGCACCCCCGGCGGACTTTTCAGAGCGCCTGCGCGGCGGGCTTGACCATGCCCCGCACGGTGCGCGACTTGACGAAGTCGCCCATGGCGGTCATCTCCCACTCGCCGGAGAACTGCTTGATCAGCTTGGCCATCATCACGCCCGTCTGCGGCTCCGCGGTGGTCAGGTCGAAGCGGACGAGCTCCTCGCCGGTCGTGGCGTCCATCAGCCGGCAGTAGGCCTTGGCGACCTCGGTGAACTTCTGGCCGGAGAAGGAGTTGACCGTGAAGACGAGGCCCGTCGCGTCGGCGGGCAGCCGGCCGAGGTCCACGACGATGACCTCGTCGTCGCCCGCCCCCTCACCGGTCAGATTGTCGCCGGAGTGCTTGATCGAGCCGCCGAGGATGGAGAGCTTGCCGAAGTAGCAGCTGTCCAGATGGTTGCGGTTAGGGCCGTAGGCGATGACGGAGGCGTCGAGGTCGATGTCCTTGCCGCGGAACGCCGGCTCCCAGCCGAGGCCCATCTTGACCTGGGAGAGCAGCGGACGGCCGCCCTTGACCAGGGACACCGTCTGGTTCTTCTGCAGGCTGACCCGGCCCTTGTCCAGGTTGATCTTCCCGGCGGGCGCGGCCGGCGGGGCGGCGGGCGGCGGCGGGGTCGCGGCGACCCGCGGGTCGGCGGGCGGCGCCGCGGTGACGGGCGGGGCGGTCGTCCGAGGGGCGGCCGGGGCGGCTGCGGGCTCCTCGTCGACCGAGACGCCGAAGTCCGTGGCGATGCCCGCCAGGCCGTTCGCGTAGCCCTGGCCGACCGCGCGGGCCTTCCAGACGCCGCCGCGCAGATAGATCTCGACGACCACCAGCGCGGTCTCCGCGCCGAGCTGCGGCGGGGTGAAGGTGGCGAGGGCGCTGCCGTCGTCGGCGTTGCGGATGGTCGCTGTGGGCTCGATGCCCTGGAAGGTCTGGCCCGCCGCGTCCGGGCTCGCCGTGACGACGATCTTCTCGATGCCGGGCGGTACGGCCGTGGTATCGACCACGATCGCGTCGGGCGCTGTGCCGCCGCCGGAGCGGTAGCTCACGCCGGGGCCCTGCGGCTGGTTGTAGAAGATGAAGTCGTCGTCGGAGCGCACCTTGCCGTCGGCGGTGAGCAGCAGGCCCGATACGTCGAGCCGCACCGGAGCGGCGACGTCCACCGCCACGCGCGCGGCGGTCAGGGGGATGTTCGAGCCGGGGGTCATAGCTGTCATGACTGGGGTAACGAGCGAGTCCGCTTTACCGTTCCCTTACCCTTGTCACCTGTTACGGGGATGATTTCTCGCCACCCGCTCGTTGCCGAACTTGTAGGCGCCGGTCCACCGTGCCATGACCAGCTGCGCGTCCCCCGAGCCCACCTCCGCCAGGAACTTCTCCGCGCGCGTGCCGCGCAGGGTCCCCGCCGCGCGGCCGCGATGGCTGATGGTCACCGTGCCGTCGCCGAGCCGGGTGTACGTGAATCCGAAGGGTCTCGCCATGGACGCCATCGTGGCGCAGTCCGGCGCGCGCGGCATGCGGTTTTCTCCGGGGCTCAGTACGGCCACTGCGGCGGGTGGGTGGTGAAGTGGCCGCCCAGGTACGCGTGGTCCAAGTTGTCCGGGTCCAGTTCCCCGTACTCGGCGATGAGCTTCTTGGCGTACTGCTCCGAGTCGTCCTGCGGTTCGTAGCCGAGGGCTCGGGCGCTGGTCAGGTCCCACCACAGGCGGGTGTTGGCGGAGGAGCCGTGGACGATGGTGTGACCGACGTTCTCGGCGGTGAGGGCCGCGTGGAAGAGGCGGGCGCCGTCACCGGGGCTCATCCAGACGGAGAGCATCCGTACGGACGTCGGTTCCTTGAAGCAGGAGCCGATGCGCACGGACACGGTCTCCAGGCCGTGCCGGTCCCAGTAGAGCTGGGCCAGGTCCTCCCCGAAGCACTTGGACAGGCCGTAGAAGGTGTCGGGCCGGTGGCGGGTCCCGACCGGGATCAGCGCCTCGGGAGGGTGGGGGGCGTCGCCCTCGGGGCGCGGGACGAAGCCCACCGCGTGGTTGCTGGAGGCGAAGACGATCCGCTTCACCCCTTCGTCCCGTGCGGCCTCGTAGAGGTTGTACGTCCCCTCGATGTTGGCCTTGAGGATCTTGTCGAACGACGCCTCGAGGGAGATGCCCGCGAGGTGGATGATCGCGTCGACACCACGCACCGCCTCGCGCAGGGCCGCCTTGTCGGCGAGGTCGGCGGTGATCGCGTCCGGCTCGCCCTCGATGGGCGTGACGTCGAACAGGCGGAGCTCGTAGCCGTAGGCGGGCAGCAGGCCGCGCATCAGGGTGCCGAGTCCACCGGCTGCGCCGGTAAGCAGGACGGTACGGGAAGCGGGCATGGCCGTCTCCTTGAGTGCGCTCAAGTGAATGGATGATATTCACATGTATGGACACGCTAGGGAGTGGCCCCGATGGCGTCAAGTGCCGCGCGGGGCGGGCGATTCCGTGCCTGGAATGCAGGTTTCCGTCTTGACCGGCGAGAGGAGGCTGCCATAGCGTGGATGGCGTTCAGAAATATGGACGTCGATCAGAATTGTGCACGGGTTCGGAGCCCGGAGCACGGCCCAGGGAGCGCCCGTGACCTCAGATCCGCTCGCAGCACGGCTCACCCGGGTCAAGGGACCGCTGTTCTTCCCCGTCACCGCGTACGGACCGGACGGCGACGACCTCGACCTCGAAGCATTCCGAGCGCATGTGAGAAAAGGCGTCGGCGTCGGCGCGGCCGCCGTCTTCGCCTGCTGCGGGACGGGGGAGTTCCATGCCCTCACACCGGAGGAGTTCCGCGACTGCGTCGTGGCGGCCGTCGAGGAGACCGCGGGACGGGTGCCCGTCCTCGCGGCAGCCGGCTATGGCACCGCGCTCGCCGAGCGGTACGCGCAGATCGCCGAGGAGGCGGGCGCGGACGGACTGCTCGCCATGCCGCCGTACCTCGTCGTCGCCGACCAGGCCGGGCTCCTGAACCACTACACCAGGCTGGCCGCCGCGACCTCGCTCGACGTCATCGTCTACCAGCGTGACAACGCGATCTTCTCGCCCCGCACCGTGGTCGAACTGGCCCGCGTCGAGAAGATCATCGGGCTCAAGGACGGCCACGGCGACCTCGACCTCATGCAGCGCATCGTCAGCGCCGTGCGTCGCGAACTGCCGGATCGAGACTTCCTCTATTTCAACGGGCTGCCCACCGCCGAGCTCACCGGACCGGCCTACCGCGGCATCGGCATCACCCTGTACTCCTCCGCCGTCTTCGCCTTCGCTCCCGACATCGCACTCGCCTTCCACCGGGCCCTCGACCGCGGCGACGACAAGACGGTCGACCGGCTGCTCGACGGCTTCTTCGTACCGCTCGTCGAACTGCGCAACGAAGGCCGGGGATACGCCGTGTCGCTCGTCAAGGCGGGCGTGCGGCTCGAAGGTCTGGACGTCGGCGGGGTGCGGCCGCCGCTGACGGAGCCGGCCGACCGGCACGTCGAGGCGCTCGCGGCGCTGATCGAACAGGGCAGGGCGCTGCTGGAGGACGGCGAATGAAGGCCTCGGCGTTCCTGTACCCGTGGGACGTCGTGGGAGACCCGGACGCCGGCGCCCGCATCGCGGACCTCGGCGTCCGGCAGGTCACCCTCGCCTCCGCCTACCACTCCACAAGGGCCCTGACACCGCGTCACCCCGCCCACCGGATCGTCACCGCCGAACACGCCGCCGTGTTCTACCCGCCCGACGAGGGCCGCTGGGCGGGACGCGGGCTCGGGCCGTACGCGGCGGGGGAGTGGGCGCCGGGCGACGCCTACGGCGAGGCGGCCGCCGCGCTGGCGGACGCCGGCCTCGACGTCCACACCTGGGTCGTCCTCGCCCACAACTCCCGCCTGGGAGGCGAGCATCCGCGGACCTCCGTCGTCAACGCCTACGGTGACCGCTACGCCTGGGCGCCGTGCATCGCGCAGCCCGAGGTGCGGGAGTATCTCGTGTCCCTCGCGTCGGAGGCGGCCGTCCGCCCGGGCGCCGGCGGCACGGAGCTGGAATCCTGCGGCTGGTACGGGGTGTCCCACCTGCACGCCCACGACAAGATCGCGGGCGTTGCCCTGGACGATCCGGCGCAGTACCTGATGTCCCTCTGCTTCTGCCCGGCCTGCCGGGACGGGTACCAGGGTCTGGGCGTGGACCCCGGGCGACTCGCGGAGTCGGTGCGCGACGCGCTGGAGCCACTGTGGCGGGGTGGCCCTGCACGACCGCTGGACGCGGAAGTGGCCGGGGCCGTAATGGAGTTCCGTACCCGCACGGCCCGAACGCTCCAGGATGCCGCCGTCGTGGCGGTCCGGGCCGCGGCCCCGGCGGGCTTCCAGGTCCTGCTGCACGCCGACCCGGTGGCGTACCACTGCGGCGCCGACGCCGGAGTGGACCCGGCGCACATCCTGTCGGTCGCCGACGGCGTGGTCGTGCCGTGCACCGGCGGGCAGGGGCTGCTGGGCCCGTTCGCGGAGCACGCGACGGAACGTACCGTGCTCGCCGCGAACTTCACCGTGGTGACGGGTATGGGTGGCGCGCCCACCACGCTGGCCGCGGACGCGAAGCGGGCGGCGGACCTCGGCGCGACCGAACTCCGCCTCTACCACGTGGGCCTGGCGTCCGACGCGGACCTGGCGGCGGTCCGCTCGGCGCTGGCGTAGAGGGCCTGCGCCGGCGGTGGTTCACTGCGGGGCGCCGAGCGGGAGCGGGTCCTGCCGCCGGGCCCCGCGGCCGCGTTCGAGACGCAGGGCCAGACCGGTGGCCACTGCGCCGAGCCCTTCCCACAAGCCCACACCGAGGAAGCCCGAAGGGGCGCGGTCGCCGACCACCGCGAGGGTGAAGACGGCGCACGTCAGCAGCCGGAACGGAACGGTCCAGCGGAAGAAGGGCTTCCAGTCGGCGAGGGAGGCCAGAACGTAGTAGACGCCCATATTGACCGCGGCCATCGAGGAGGCGGTGACGAAGACCGGCGTGTGGTCGCCGTCCGCACGGCGGGAGCCGCGTGCGGGCTCGAAACCCATGGTGGCGAGCAGGACATCAGGGGCGATGAGTCCGAGGACACCGAGCACGGCCGCGAAGACGCCGAAGACCGCCATGGTCCAGCCGGAAGGGGAGCGGGGCAGGAAGCGCACAGGATTCTCCAGGGGCACCGAACGGATGGTGAAAGCCCCTGCATACCGCGTGTCCCGCTCCGCCGCCCAGAGTTCTTCACGGGCCGGTCCGGCGCCGCTTCCTCACTTCAGCGCCGCCTCCATCATCCGCTGCGCCACCGGGGCCGCCAGGCCGTTGCCGCTGACCTCGGAGCGCTCCGCGCCCGAGTCCTCGATGAGCACGGCCACCGCGACCGACTTACCGGTGCCCGGATCCTTGGCGTACGAGGTGAACCAGGCGTACGGCGTCTTGCTGTTGTTCTCGCCGTGCTGTGCCGTGCCGGTCTTGCCGCCGACCTCGAGGCCGGGGATCCGCGCGTTGGAGCCCGTGCCCTCCTCGACCACCGTCACCATCGCGCTGCGCAACTGCTCCGCCGTCCCGGACGACATGATCCGCTGCGAGGCGCCGTCATCGAAGGACTCGAGGGTGTCGCCGTCCCCGGACACCACCTTGGAGACCATGTGAGGTGACGCCATGACCCCGTCGTTGGCGATGGCCGCCGACACCAGCGACATCTGGAGCGGAGTCGCCGTCACGTCGAACTGCCCGATGCCGGTCAGCGCGGTCGACGACGCGTTCATCCCGGACGGGTACACGCTCGCAGAGGCCCGTACAGGCACGTCCTGCTTCTCGTCGTTGAAGCCGAACCTCTCCGCCGTCTCCCGTACCTCGTCCTGCCCGAGGTCGACGGCCATCTTGCCGAAGACGTTGTTGCACGAATACCGCAGCGCGATCCGGATCGTGGCGTTCTCACAGGGCGCGGACGGGTTCTCGTTCTCCAGGTCCGTGACCGTGCCGGGCAGGCGGTAGGGATCCGGGCTGTCGGTCCGCTCGTCGACGGACGAGTACAGGCCCTCCTCCAGCGCGGCCGCCGCGACGACCAGCTTGAACGTCGACCCCGGCGGCAGCGGCTGCCGCAGCGCCCGGTTGACCAGCGGCTTCTCCTCGTCCTCGAGCAGCTTCTGCCAGGCGTCGCCGTCCAGGGTGCCGCTGATCGTCGACGGGTCGTACGACGGGGTGCTGACCATGCCGAGGATCTC
Source organism: Streptomyces sp. WAC00040 (assembly GCF_056835925.1). Lineage (NCBI taxonomy): Bacteria > Bacillati > Actinomycetota > Actinomycetes > Kitasatosporales > Streptomycetaceae > Streptomyces > Streptomyces sp. WAC00040. The sequence continues at coordinate 5,694 of NZ_JAKQZE010000006.1, read as the reverse complement.
CCCGGTCTCCGGGTCCATGGCGACCGCGGCGCCCTTCGTGTCGCCGAGCGCCTCGAAGCCGGCCTTCTGAACGGCGGGGTCGATCGTCGTCACCACGTCACCGGGGTCCTGCTGCTGGTCCGTGAGCGTGTCCAGCGGGTTCTTCAGCTTCAGGTCGGTGCCGTCGAGGATGCCGGAGTAGATGCCCTCGAGCTGGGTCGCCCCGTACGCCTGCGAGCTGTAGCCGGTGACGGCCGAGTACAGCGCTCCGTCGGTGTAGGAGCGTTTGTACGCGAGATCGCCTCCTTCCGTGCGCTGCGATCCCGTGACCGCGGAGCCGGCCACGATGATGTCGCCCAGCGGCTGCGCGTACTGCGCGATGATCTTCCGCCGGTTCCGGTCGTCGTCCGTGAGGGCCGTCGCCTCGTACGCCTGCACCCAGGTCGCCCGCCCCAGCAGGGCGAGGACCAGCAGCAGACTGAAGACGGCGGCACGCCTGATCGTCTTGTTCATGCCGTACGAGGGACGAGCGGCGTGGCGCGGTTCGTTCCCGTCCATCCGTTTTCTCAGGACTTCCTCATCTGCGGCGGCGAGCCCGGCGCAGGTCAGCGGGGCGAGATGAATCCCGACTCGTACGCCGCGATCACCGCCTGTGTACGGTCCCGGGCGCCGATCTTGCCCAGGACCGCCGCGACGTGGGTCTTCGTCGTCGCCGGGCCCACACCCATCCGGCCGGCGATCTCCGCGTTCGTCAGCCCGGTGGCCATCAGCCGCAGCACCTCCGCCTCCCGCCCGGTCAGCCGAGCCGCCCATGGCGGAGCGGTCGCGGCCGGCCGGCGGCCGTACTCGGCGGCGAGCGAGCGCACGGCCGCGGGGAACAGCAGCGAGTCGCTGCGCGCGACCAGCCGGACCGCCTGGACCAGCTCCTCGGCAGCCGCCCGCTTCAGCAGGAACCCGGCCGCCCCGGCGCGCAGCGCGTCGTACACGTACGCATCGTTCTCGAAGGTCGTCACGACGACGATCCGCGGCGGCTCGTCCATCGTTGACAGGATCTGCTCGGTGGCGCGGATGCCGTCGATCTCCGGCATCCGCACGTCCATCAGCACCACGTCCGGGCGCAGCTGTCGCACCACGGACACCGCCTCCGCACCCGTCGCAGCCTCTCCGACGACCTCCAGGTCCGGTTCCGCGTCGAGGATCACGCGCAGCGCGGTGCGCACCATCCGCTCGTCGTCGGCGACGGCGACCCGTACGGTGCTCATCGGCGGCCCGCCAGAGGCAGCCGGGCCGACAGCCGCCACACGCCGTCGTCCTGCCCGGCCGCCGCCTGCCCGCCGAGCAGTGCGGCCCGTTCGGCGACTCCGCGCAGCCCGCGGCCACCGCCGGGGCGCTGCACCGGGGCCCGCTCGGGCACGGCATTCTCCATCCTTATCTCCAACTCCTCGTCTCCTGCGGCGATCCACAGCGTCACCGGTGAAGCCCCGGCATGGCGAAGTGCGTTGCTCAGGCCCTCCTGGACGATCCGGTACGCCTCGCGGGAGACCGGCTCCGCCACGGCCGTGAGCGCGCCCCCCGTGTGGAGCGTGACGGCCACACCGCTGCGGGACAGGAGCCCCTCCAGGGCCGCCAGCGTCGGTCCGCCGAGCCGGCCGCCGCCGTCGCCGTCCTGGCGCAGCAGGCCGAGCACGGCGTCCAGCTCGCCCACCGTGCGGCGGGTGGTCTCCTCGATCGCGGCCAGCGCCTCCCGTACGAACTCCACGTCGGCGGCCCGGCCGCTGTCCAGCACCTTGCGGGCCGCTCCCGCCTGGAGGGTGACGGCGGACAGTGCGTGGCCCACGGAGTCGTGCAGTTCACGGGCGAGGCGGTTGCGCTCCGCGAGCTCGGTCGCCCGCCGCTCGGCCGCGGCCAGCCGGTCGGCGGGGGTCGGACCGAGCAGCACCGGCGCCTGGCGGGCCAGCAGCGCCCCGGTGGCCGCGGACACGGCCGCGAGCGCCAGCAGCATCCCGGTTCCGGCGATCACCAGCAGCAGCGACCACCAGGCGCCGTGCGGCACGCGCAGGTAGTCCCGGACGGCCGGGAACACCGGGGAGACGATCAGTCCGACGGCGAAGGGCGGCAGCGCGAGCGACGCCCCGCTGATCAGCGCCCCCACCCCGAGGTGCAGGGTGAACCAGCCCGCGGTGCGAACCCGGGCGGCCCGGCTGCGTGCCTGCCCGTCCGCGAGCCGCTCGCCGGGAACGCCGCACAGCGTGCGGGCGACGACCACCGACAGAGGCCTGGCCATGGGGAACAGCCCGGCGACAGCGGCGAGCGGCAACGCCACGGCGTACGCGCCGAACTGGAGGGCCAGGGAGCCCGCGAAGAAGTTCGACGCGTCCGTCAGAGGGCCCACGACCGCCGTGCCGACCAGCCAGAACGGCATCAGCAACGCACCGCCGAGCACCAGATGGACCCAACGCAGCCGTGCCCGGCTGCCGAACAGCGCCCGAGCGGCGGACCGCAGCACCGGGCCCGGTCGGGTCATGCGCCGCGCCTGCGCAGCAGGGAGGCGACGGCGCAGGTGAGCAGCAGACCGGAGATCATCTCCCCAGCGTAGGTGAGCATCAGCAGCGCGGGGGTCTGCTTTCCCTCGTCCGACTCCGGCATGAGCGCGCCGATGATCATCCAGCCCGCCCAGGCACCCAGTGCGCTCGCCCCGACCCAGGCCGCGGCCAACGGCCCGCGCACCGACAGGGCGGGACGCAGCCGGAAGGCGAGCAGCAGCACACCGGCGACCGCCAGCACCGTGAAGCAGACGCGGACACCCTCCAACAGGTAGAAGGGCGTCGTGCGTTGCAGCACTCGGTCGGCGGGGAGCGCGAGGGTCCCGCCGACGGCCCACAGCGCGTGCATGACCGCGGGGAACAGGGCGAGCAGTGAGCCGGCGACGGCGGTCACCCGCATGAAGGTGCCCGTCGCACCGGTCGGCAGCTCCCACACCCTGCCGCGCCACAGGTGACCCCAGCGCTTGCCGGCGTAGAGCACGAACAGCGTGCCCAGGGCCAGTCCTTGGAGGATGAAGCCGCCGTACACGACGCCGAACACCCAGTCGTGCAGGAACGGCTCCTCCGCGGCGGCCGGTGCCTCGCTGCCGCCGATGGCCGTGCCGGCCAGCTGCACCGGGAACCCGACCATGATCGGCGCAAGCAGGCCGGTGGCGGCCCACATCGGCACCGCCAGCAACCACGCGGGCACCCGCTGTCCCCACGGCCGGGTGAGCAGCAGCGCCAGCACCACGACGGACGCGTCCATCAGCACGGTCACGCTGTTGGCGACGGCAATCACCAGACGGTGGTCCAGAAGGGCGCTGCCCTCGGGAATGCCGACACGGCTGCCCGCGATCCAGGCGATCTTGAGCCCGAGGTACGGCAGGCAGGCCACGATCGCGACGGCACGCAGCGCGGCCGTGAGGGGGCGGTGTCGCAGGGAGAGGCCGGTCCCGGCCGAGGTCGTTGTCATGCCCCCAACGCTCCCGTGGCCGCCGGCCCCTCCACCTCCTGCTCCGTGACGATCCGCCTCCCCCGCGCGGGGGAGCGGCGCCGCCGTGCAGGCTTGCCCCGGCCGCGGCGGCGGGGCGTCACACCAGTGTCAGGACCAGCTCGTCCGTTTCCTCGCCCCGCGCGTTGGCGAACCCCCGGTCGTGGCCGGTGACCTGGAAGCCGCACTTGCGCAGCACACGGACGGAACCCGCGTTGTCCGCCGCCGCACGCGCGTGCAGCGGACGGGTCGGTACGACCTCCAGCAGCGCGCGCAGCGCGAGCGTGGCGATGCCGCGCCCCCAGTGCGCGCGGTCGATGACGTAGGTGACCTCCCGCTCCTCCGGCGGCCCGTACACGGCGGTGTGGCCGACCACCTCGCCGTCGGCGACGACCGTCCGTATCACCGCGTCCGACGCCCGGATCCGCGCCCAATGGGCGTCGAACGCTGCCCGGTCCGTCGGGTCCTCGCTGGTGAAGGCGGCCATCCGGTTGGACTCAGGGTCACTCATGTGCCGGAAGAACACCGGGAGATCACTGTCCTGGACCTCACGCAGGATCACGTCCACGGTCAGAGCCTCCGGGTCGCCAGGGTGAGTCGGTCGCGGGCGTCGAACAACGCGTCCTTGATCATCTGCTCGTGCGCCGGCGTGAGCCTCGCCACCGGCACCGAGCAGCTGATCGCGTCGCGCGCCGGAGTGCGGTACGGGATGGCGATGCCGAAGCACCGCAGCCCGAGTGTGTTCTCCTCGCGGTCCACTGCGTAGCCCTGCTCGCGGACGAGGTGGAGCTCCTCGATGAGCTTCTCGCGGTCGGTGATGGTGTGCTCGGTCAGCGGCGCGAGCGTCTCCGGCAGCATCTTGCGCACCTGCTCGTCGCTGTAGGTGGCCAGCAGCGCCTTACCTAGCGAGGTGGAGTGCGCGGGCAGCCGCCGCCCCACGCGCGTGAAGGGGCGCAGATAGTGCTGGGACTGCCGGGTCGCCAGGTAGACCACGTTCGTGCCGTCGAGGCGTGCGAGGTGGATGGTCTCCGTGGTGTCGTCGGAGAGCCGGTCCAAGGTCGGCCTGGCGGCGGCCACGACCTCGTCGCCGTCGATGTACGACGTCCCGACCAGCAGGGCGCGCACCCCGATGCCGTACCGGGTGCCCGTCGCGTCCGTCTCCACCCAGCCGAGCTCCACGAGGGTGCGCAGCAGCATGTACAGGCTGGACTTGGGATAGCCGACGGCTTCCTGGACCGCGGCGAGCGAGTGCATGCCGGGCCGCCCGGCGAAGTACTCGAGCAACTCCACCGTCCGCACTGCGGACTTGACCTGTGCCCCACCGGAATCGGCAACTGACATGCTGTACGCCCCTTCTTGACCGTGCGGAACGCCCGGAAATAGAGTCCCCAGCAAATTCACCACCAGGAACGTTGTTCAGAATACCGAACAACCCCGGTGCGTGGCAGAGACCGGCCGGAAGGAAGCCGCCGTGGCAGCAGCACCAGTCTGGAGTGTCGACCCCCGTAGCGGGAAGCGGCGGGAGCGGGTGGGGGTGGAGGCGTCGGTGGGGGAGGTGGACGTTGTGGTGCGGGCCGCGTGGGAGGCGCGGGGTTCGCTGGCGGATCGTGGTGTGCGGGTGGGGTTCTTGCGGGGGGCTGCGGATCTGCTGGAGGGGTCGGGGGACTCCTTGGTGGAGGTGGCGGATGCGGAGACGGCGCTGGGTGGGGTGCGGTTGCGTGGTGAGCTGGCGCGGACGTGTTATCAGTTGCGGGCGTTCGCGGAGGTGGTGGAGGAGGGGTCGTTCCTGGGGGTGATCATTGATCATCCTGATGCGGGGGCGACGCCGCCGGTGCCGGATCTGCGGCGGTTCAAGGTGCCGTTGGGTGTGGTGGCGGTGTATGCGGCGTCGAACTTTCCGTTCGCGTTCTCGGTGGCGGGAGGGGACACGGCCAGTGCGCTGGCGGCGGGGTGTCCGGTGGTGGTGAAGGCGCATCCGGATCATCCGGGGTTGTCGGAGCGGGTGGCGGGGGTGCTGCGGCGGGGGGGGGGGGGGGAGGGTCTGCGGGGGGGGGGGGGGGGGGTGGGGGGGGGGGTTGGGGGGGGGGGGGGGGGGGGGGGGTGGGGGGGGGGGCGGGGGGGGGGGGGGGGCGGGGCCGGGGGGGGGGCGGGGGGGGGGGGGGGGGGTTGGGGGGGGGGGGGGGGGGGGGGCTGGGGGGG
>NZ_JAKQZE010000005.1:0-544056 GCF_056835925.1 Streptomyces sp. WAC00040 | reverse complement strand
CAGCCGGACGGTTCCGGCTTCGCCGGAACCGTCCGGGGTAGCTGCGCGACCCCGGACGCGCGCTGCGCGCGCATCGCGCGGTAGTTGAGTGTCCGTCACCCGGTGCGCTTCGCTTGCCGGGTGACGGGGGTGTTTCTGGCCGCGCCAGTCCGCTTCGCTCCCTGGCTTCCCACGCTGGACCTCTAGGCCCGCAGCAACGGGGAAACGGAGTGATGCACCGCGTAGAGATTGGGGAACCGCTGGCCATCCTCCGGGCTCCATTTGCCAGCCTCTCAATGGGAGCAAGGGGGCGAGCGCGCCCCGCCCTCTGTCCGGGGCCCGCAGTGGCCCCGGGGTCCTTAGGAGAAGCTCCCGTGCCGCTCCAGACCGCCCGCCACCATCTCCCGCAGGCCGCAGAGGGGAAGTCGGCTCCCAGGCAGCCCAGAAGGCCAGGGTGACCAGGCAGGATGCGCCAGGGTCGTTGGAGGGTCGGCCCCCTATTCGGCCCTCCAGTCGGCCCCTTAGTCGGCCCCACAATTGGCCCCCTATTCGGCCCCCTAGTTTGGCGGACCCTCTTGACCGGTGATCCATGGCAGGTATTATGGAACATGTCACCGGGTGGCTCCCGGTGACACCGCCAAAAATCGTCAACAGAAAGGTTCATCGTGGACCGTAGGATCAGGGAATCCGTGATCCGTGATGGAGCAATCCAGCACGTCAAGGGACCGGACACCGAGCAGGCAGTAAAGGCCCGGAATATCGCGCATCACCTTCCCCGCCCCGAACTGCTCCTTTCCGCAAGCATCGTCCACAACTACGACGAGCGCTTTACCGGAATCCGCTTCGAGACGGCCGCAGGCCCGTTCCTCGTGATGATGCCGGTTGAAATCGGCTTCTCATTCGCGGTCATCTTCATGCCGGAAAACCGGATCGTTGGCAGCATCGTGGGGAACGTGGCGAATTCTGTCGTCTCGGCTCCCAGGGTCGCTTTTCGAATCTCCGAATACTTCGGAAATCGCGGGCTGATTTAAGCCCACGGCTCCCGCCCGGAGAAATCCTGGCGGGAGCCCCCGCCCCACCGAAGACCACGAGAGGAACGAAAAGTGATCGAAGAATCAGGCGAACGGGTCTACGAAGCCCTTACGCGACTGGCCAACGGGTTTGGCACAGGAGAGCACAGGCTCACGGCCACAACCCAGGTTCCAGGCCGCCGAACCGTCACCGAAGGTTCAGCGTTCGTCGAATTGATCAGCGAGCCGAAGCCGGTGATTCGCGCGTACGGCGAAGTCCGTCAGTTCAGCTACGCACTCGTGTGCGCAATCGAATTCGACAATGGAACGCTCATGAGCCGTTCCTATGTCGATGGAAGTGTCATCGCGCGCGGATGGTTCGTAAATCAGCGATGGTTTACGCCGATGTCTGAAGGTGAAGTGTTCGCGAACGTGTGCACGGACGCGGACGGTACCCCTTTCTCTCCGCTGCCTGAATTGAAGTTCCAGGCCGGATTCCCCCTGTAAAAGGGCCCAGCGGGTGGGGGGTGCTTCCCCCCACCCGCACCACCTCAGTTCACGAGACCAGAAACGGAAAAACTCAGTGACTCACGACAAGACCCGACTTGCAGGACCTGTAACCGCGCTTCCGTGCCCGCCGTCGGAAGCGGAAAGGGAAGAGTGGAAGAACGGGTGGGAGGCCATTCTCGATAGGGCCATGCCCACTCTGCGGAAACTGTGGCCCGCCCCCATCACTCTCGAAATCGCCCGCGATCTCTTCGCCCTCGGATGGATCACCGGATTTCGGAACGGCACAGCCCCCAGGGAGTTGCGCGGAATTCGGCTCCCCTCCCACATCGTCACGGGAGCACTCGCCAATCTGGACAGCGCAATTATTCGCAAGGCCGAGGGCCAGCCGTCGATGTGGCAGCGCGTCGAGTACAACGGAAACGTCGGCCCGGCACGCGGTCGACAGTTCTACGTGACCCGCATCGAGCACCAGGGCGAGCCGGACGGTTCCAAGATCCGCACTGTGTACGACCTCAGCAGGCGAGAGGGCGGACAGTTCGTACGCGTCCTTATCGGAGCGCACGAGGAGAGTGTCAGGCCCCTGCCGGTGTGGTGGCACCGTCCCTGACCAGCGGTTAGGTGGGGGCAACCGGTGCCGGTTGCCCCCACCCCCTGCACTATGTATTATGGAACATGTCACCGGGTGGCTCCCGGTGACACCGCCGAAAGACCGTCAATCGAAGGGGACAGACCATGACCACTCCGTACGCCACGCGCACCGCGACGAGCGTCGGCCCGCAGGTGGCCCGCAACGCCGGCCTGGCCGACCTGGCGGCCATCCTTCAGGCCCAGCACGCCCGAAAGTTGGACGTGATCGCCCCCGCATCCGCGCTGCGCGCCGAGCAGGGAAACCTGATCATCAAGGGGGTTGCCCCGCAGATCACCGACGAGGGTGTGACCAACGTCGATGGCACGTACCAGCCGACCGGGGTCGCCGACGAGGGAATTGCCGACAAGCTGCGCATCCCGCTGACCTACGTCCGCCGCCTGCGCGCAGAGGCACCGGGCCTGTACGACGCCAACGTGAACGAATGGCTCAGGCTCACGCCGGACCGCCGCTTCATGGTCCGCGCGATGCGCAGCGACGAGACCGGCGAGGACGGCCGCCCGGGTGTCGGGATCGCGCGTGCGTTCCTGTCGGACAGCTACCGCCTGATGGACAACGTCGACGTCCTGATGGCAGCGCTGGACGGCATCCAGCAGTCCGGGCACAGCGTGCGGGTCACCGGGTGCGACCTCACCGACCGCCGGATGTATGTCCGGGTGGAGTCCGACGAAGTCGCCGTGCAGGCACGCGAACTGCTGCGCGGGTACCGCTCCCCGTTCACCGGCCAGACCGGCGACGAGCTTCCCATGGTCAGCGCGGGATTCGTCATCAGCAACAGCGAGGTTGGCTCCGGCGCGTACACCCTCACGCCCCGTGCCGTCGTCCAGGTGTGCACCAACGGCCTGACCATGACCGAAGACGTCATGCGCGCCGTGCACATCGGGGCGAAGCAGGATGAGGGACTGATCAAGTGGTCGGCCAGCACCGACCGCAAGACGCTGGAGTTGATCGCGTCGAAGACGACGGACGCCGTGACGACGTTCCTCTCCCGTGACTACGTCGAGGGCAAGTTGAGGAGCATCGAGGAGGCCGCCGGGCGACCGGTCGCGAAGCCGGAGCAGGTCGTCGAGCAGGTGGCCAAGCGGCTCAACTTCTCCCAGACGACGCGTGACAACATCCTGGCCCACTTTGTTCGGGGCGGGCAGATGACCGCGGGCGGTGTCATGCAGGCGGTCACCGCCGCCGCGCAGCAGCTCCCGAACGCGGACGCCGCCCACGAGCTGGAGGCCCAGGCCCTTCCCGCGCTGCGGGCAGCCGCAGCACTCGCGGCCTAGCAGGCCCACGGGTGCCGGTCCCTGGCCCACCGCCAGGGACCGGCACCCCCGGCACGGCCCCACCGCCGCCCACCGCGCGGAGGCCAGTCTCCGCCGCTGCGGCAGTCGCCCGAGACCAGCATTGGAAGTAGGACCATGCGCCGCCGCGCGCCGCACACCGCCCCACCCGCGCCCCCTCAGCCGCCCAGCACGGCAGAGCGCGCCATGAACGGCCTAGTGACCGTTCTAGGAGCCGGATTCCACACCCTGCACTATGTGTCCGCCCAGCACGACGGGACGTTCGTTCTCGCGTCCCTGCCGATCGGCGTAGCGCCGCGCGCGCGGATGCTGTACGCCACGCCCGAGGCAACCAGCCGTTTCCTTGGCCCGCTCGCCGCAGGACTGGAGAGCACCGACGCGAGCCGCGCCCTTGTGGTCGCCGTGAGCGCGGCCCAGCCCCCCAGCCGACCGCGCCAGCGCGCGTGCGGTTGGGCCGTGGCCAATGGGTGGCTGGAGCCCCTGCCACCGGCCGCCCTGGACGTGCACGACGCCGACCCGTACCAGTCCCCCGCGATCCCCCAGGAGCCCCACCGTGGCTGACGCCTGCCCCAGCACCAGCGCCGCCCCCGGAACGCTGCGCCGCCACAGCAAGCCCAACGCGGCCTAACCCGCCGGGTGGGGGCCGCTCTCGAGCGGCCCCCACCCCCCTGATCACCCCACCAGCTCAGAAGTCAGCAGGAGACGACCAGTCATGTTCGAAGTGACCACGTCTTACGGCCCAGCTCGCCTCACGGCCGCAGAACCCGACGAGTCCGGAGCGGTTCTCTACACGGCCACCGGTGCCGTTCGGGGCCCGTTGCACGTGACAGCCACCCACCACCCGGCCGAATGGCACCGGTTCAGCGCCGTTCGCGTCACTCTTGGCACGTTGCACGGCATGGACGCCATGCCGGCCGAACCCCTGCCGCGCGTCGGAAGCGGCGCCCGCCCCTACTGGGCAACGGCACTGCGGAAGACCGAGGAGCCTGCCCATGTCCCGTGGGCATGGCAGTTCGGGGAAGCGGTCGACGCGCGGAACGGTGAGACGGCGCGGCCCCGCCCCGCTCAGGCACTCGAAGCCGTGATGCGCGCGTGTGCCGAGGACTACGCCAGCAGGCCCGATCTCCCCCGCCTTTCCGCACTCGCCCGACGTCGAGAGACGCCCGGACTGGTCCGGTGGCTCGTGGTCCACGGCATCCCCAGCCGGGAGCGGGACGCGCAGAAGTACGAGCAGGAGGCCGAGCGGCACCGGCAGCACGCCGCGCAGGCCACGGCGGCATGGTGGACCGCCGCCCGCTGGTTCATGGCAGCGCCGTCCCCGGTGCTCGCCCTGGTGCTCGCCTACACGCCGCGCAGTCTCGCCCACCAGGCCGCCTATCTGCCCGAGTTCGCGGACATGGCCGCCGAACAGGCGCGCCAAGAGCGCCGGATTCTGCGGCAGTTCCGTACCGAGGTCGAGGAGTTGCGAGGAGCAGCCCGCGCCGAGCGTCTGGCGCGCCGCTGCCTGTCGCACGTCCGCGCCGAGGAAGAAGCACGCAGCCAGGGAGTCGCCGCATGAACGCCCCAACTCAGGGAGTCCGCCGCCGGCGCGCCCGGCGGACCGTGCCGATCGCCCGTGTGCAGGTTCGCGGGTACGGAGTGATCATCTACATGCGTACCGGTCGGTTGTCCGGCCGGTACACCGTGGACCCCGGATTCCTTGCCGCGCCGGATGGGTGGCTGCACCGCGCACCGGTGGACGACGTCCGCGCAGTGGGGCGCAGGGCAGCAGTGCGGGCCGCCCAGCACAGCGCCAATAGGCACCTCAGCAGCAATGACGGATGGGGCCGGATTCCGAACGGGCCGGTTGTCCCGTTCGGAGCCGGGGCGATGGTGCTTTCCGACCGGAGCCGCCGCTGTCTCGGTCTGTGGCGGCATCCCCACGGCACGTACGTGGTGACCGTCCCGTCCCTTGTGGTGGGGGATGAGTGGCGTACTTGGGATGAGCACGGGTACCGGGGTCGCCGCCGCGGTGTGCGCGCCTACCAGTGGGGACGCCATCACGCGTATCTGGGGGACCGTTTCGCCACCGTGCACCGGCGCACCGACTGAGAGGGAGCCCGCCGGTCCGTCCGGGACCGGCGGGCCCAGCGGGTGCGGTGTCCTTCGGATGGGGTGCCGGCGTCGGCGGGCCCGCGACTCCGCGACGGAGAGCGGAGGCGTGTCGGATCTGTGGGTCGGATCATGAGGTGCCAGGCTGCGCCGGGCGGCTCCACCCCCGCGACTCATGTATTATGGAACATGTTGAGCAACCGCCCAAAGGCTCCCCGAATTGCAGGGAGACGCTGCGCGCACCGATGGTGCAGCACGGCGTGGAGCAAGCCGACCAGGAGGACACCGAGGCGCCTCTCCGCACCGCCCCGCGGTCCCGGCGACAGCCGGGACCGCCACCCGACAGACGACGACACAGCAGCGAATCGAGGCAGCATGACCACGCACGAGTTCGCTCCGAGCGAGCGTGCGGCCCGCGCGGCCCTGGCGGCTCACTTCCCGCCCGAGAGCGTGGCGGACGACGTGGCGGAGTTCGGGGCCGTCCGGTCGTGGCTCCGCCGCGCCGAGCGATCCCCGCTCGCCCTCTACCGGCCGGAGTCCGCCCTCACGCGCGCCCTTCCCGCCACGTTCCTCATCCCAGGTGACCACCAGTGGCCCGCCAGGATTTCCGACTTGGGCACCGCATGTCCGCTGGGACTCTGGACTCTCGGCACGGCAGACTTGCACCAGCTCATCACCCGGTCCGTCGCGGTGGCCGGTGCCCGCAACGTCACCGACTCCGGATGGCAGGGTGCCATGGAAGCGGGGAACGCACTCGCCCGTGCGGGCCACACCGTAGTAACCAGTCTTGCCCACGGTGTGGCCAGCGCGGCCCTGTACGGAGCCCAATCGCAGGGCGGGAACGCCGTCATCGTGATGCCGTGCGGACCCGATATATGCCACCCCAGTGATCAAACCGAGCTCCGCGGACGGGTCCTCATCCGTTCGGGAATGCTGATCACTCCATTCGCACCCGGCACCCCTCCGAGCGCGAACACTCTGCATCGGGCGGCACGGCTGACGGCTGCCCTCGCATCCGCCGCACTGCTGATCGAGCCGCACAGGGAGCCGAACCGTACGCCGCTCACCGTCCACGACGCTGCGGGCGCGATGGGGCGCAGGAGGGTCTACCTGGCACCGCCCGTGCCGCCACCCGACGAGACCCTGACCGGCGCGCCCGTTCCCGCAGTCCCCGAGGGAGCGCGGATTGCACTCACGGTGGCCGACCTGTCGCACGCCCTCACCTGACCAGAGCTCAGCGGCGCCCAGCGGCGCAGCTGGAAAGTCCCATGACGAAGGAGAACAGATGGGCAAGCCCCGACCCGCCGAACCGCAGGGATCCGAGCGGCGGCCACGCGCGAGACCGTACAACACGGGCTGCATCTACTGCGGAGGCACAGCGAGCCGGACAGTCGGTTTCGTGCTGACACTGGACGGCGAGAAACGGCCAGTGCTCGCCTGCTCGCGCCACACCCGAGAGCGCAGCCGGCCCTGACAGACCAGCAATAGCCGGGGGTGGGGCAGCCACCTTTCACGGAATTGCCCCACCCCCTAGGATCATGTATTATGGAACATGTCCGAGAGGGTGGCTCCCCCGGACACCCGAAAGATCGTCACTTCCGCACCAGGAGGCCCCCATGACCACCGTCACGACCGCTCCCGCCGAGGCTCCCCGCCCCGACGACGAGCAATTCGAGGTCGTACGGCTCGACCCCGCCGACCTCGAACGCGACCCCTGCAACGCGCGTACCGAGGGAACGGCCCCTGACGACCGCCTGATCAACTCCGTGAAGGCGCTCGGAGTCGAGGACCCCATCAGCGTCCGCCCCCTGCCGAACGGCAAGTACGGCGTCTTCAAGGGCTGGCGGCGGGCCCAGGCTGCCCAGATCGCCAACGAGACCGCCGAGGCCGAGGGACGGCCCCGCCAGACGGTCAAGGCCGTCATCCGGACCGACCTGACCGGCCGCGACGCGTGGACACGCTTCCTGTCGCTGGTCGAGAACGACCACCGGTCCCAGATGGAGGCACCCGACGCCATCAGGGCGGCCGAACTGTCGCTGGTCGGCATGAACGACATCGAGCGCAGCCAGGCGAAGCGCGCCCTTGGCCTGAAGGGAAACGCGGTCAAGTCGGCCCGGCGCGCCGCGAAGCTCAGCGACGCCGAGCTTCGCAAGGCCAGCGCAGAGGGGATGGACCTGGAACAGCTCGCCGATCTCTCCGAGGTCGAAGGGGTTCCGGGCGCGCTGGACAAGCTGAGCCGCGCGAAGGCGGCCGACGAGGAGGAGGGACAAGGAAAGCGCGGGCACTGGGACCACGCGATGGCACAGCTTCGCCACCGGCTCGCTGACAGCGAGGCCAAGCAGAAGGCGGTCACAGCACTGAGGGAAGCCGGGGTGCCGCTCCTCCCCGGCTACACGTACGGCAGCGACGGTCCCCGACCGCTCAGCGATCTGACCAACGAGCTGCATGACCCGCTCACGGAGGACCGGCACAAGTCGTGTCCTGGCCACAGCGCGAAGCTCAGCGAGGAGAACCAGCCGGTCTGGTACTGCTCCGCCCCCAAGCAGTACGGGCACAACATCGTCCCCAGCGCGCAGGAGCCGAAGAACAAGCTCTCCCCCGAGGAGTCGGCCACGCGGCGGCGCAGGATCGCGCGCAACAAGGCATGGGCAGCGGCACAGGAAGTCCGACGGGCCGAGATCGCCAAGCTGTGCCGGGCCCGTTCGCTGGACGACAAGGTCCGCAAGTTCGTACTCGTCTGCCTGATGAACACCAGCTCAGCCCACACGCACTTCGCTCACAGTGCGATGGATAGCACGGCGACCGAGCTCGTGTCCGGGTTCCTGGGCGTGGACGACCCCAACGCCGACACGGCCGCCGCGATCCGGCGCAGGGGCGGGCCGTTCGACGAACTGGTCAGCCAGACGGCGAAGGCCAGGGAGTGGCACCTGTTGTTCGCACAGGTGGCAGCCGCCATGGAGTACGCCATCCGGGAGCGGAACGCCTGGCAGAACCTCAGCTCCGAGGAGGGCCGGTGGCTGCTGCTGCTCGAGGAGCTCGGATACACGCTCTCCGAAGTCGAGGCCGAGGCCGTGGCCCGGCACCGTCCGGCCGCCCCGGACGCAGGTGACAAGGCCGCCTGACACCACGCCCCAGCCGGGGGCTGCCGCGCGCGGCCCCCGGCCCCGCTCCGCACAGAATCGAGCACCTCACCATGACCGCACTGTCCGACGTTCTCGCCTACATCGCACGCGCCCGCAGGGACGATCTCCCGCACATCAAGCACGCCGTCAAGATCCGAGAGCGAGCGCTGCTGAGGGAAGCTGCCGCGAAGCTCGCCCCCGGCGCGCTCGTCACGATCGCGGGGATGAGGCCGCAGGACTGGAACGGCAAGCAGGGCGAGATTGCCGAGGTCGACGGCAAGGCCGCGCGCCTTACGTTCACCGAGCAGTCCACCGCAGCCCTGCGACTCTCACGCGCTACGACCATCACCCGCCGGATCCCCAGCAACGCCGAGCGGTGGACGACGTACGAGTGGTTCCCGCTCCAGTGCCTGACGCCCGTTGACCGGGCCGACGGCGACACCCCCACCCCGTGACATCCGCCCGGGCGGCGGTCCTTCCGCCGCCCGGGCCCCTTCCAAGGAGCAGCCATGTCCCAGAACCCGTTCCCCGCCAGTCAGAGCTTTCACGTCGTCTGGTCGGCAGAGTTCGAGGCATCCACCCCGCAGGAGGCCGCCGGCCAAGCACGCGATCAGCTGCGGAGCATGGACGAGCCAGCGGCGTTCCCGCCTGTGTTCGAGGTGTCCAGCCCCGACGGCGAAGCCGTCACCGTCGACACCGCCGCCGAGGAACCTGTGATCACCATCCGGCACACCCGCGCGGAAGGAACGCTGATCGAGTGCAGCAGCAAAGGTGACGGCGTCTACGACGTCATCCGCCCGCACGGCTTCCGGTACTTCCGGGGCATCGACCGAATCGGCCTGCCCCGTTCACGGGACCGGGCAGCCCGGCACGCGGTGATCGAGCAGGCGGCCGAGGCGCTGAGGAGCGCCGGGTACGCCGTCACGGTAGAGGTCCAGGAGGACGTGCGGCGCACCTTCACAGCGGCCGAGGAGGAGCGCGGGCGGCAGGCGGCAGCGCGCGCCGGCAGAAGTCAGGCCGCGGCGAACCGCGCCCAGGCGAGAAGCGAGGACCTGTGGGCGGAAGCCAAGAGGCGGCGCGGCTCGATTCCTTCGGGGCAACCACTGCTGACCGATCACTACTCGTACTCCCGGGAGCTCAAATTCCGTGAGCGGACGTTCGCCATGGAAGGGCAGGCTGTCACCGAAGGGGAGCGGGCAACGCAGCTGACCCACCGGGCGGAAGCAGCGGCGAACTACACCAGCCGCCGTGAAGCGGTGGGAACCACACGCCGCCGCACAGAGCGGCTGGAGGGGGAGCTCCGGCAGGTACTCCGCCGCATCGAGACCGCCCATGAGGGGGCAGCGTCACGCGAGGACACGGCGGAGCTGGAGCGCCGCGCAACGGAGATCCGCGAGGAGCTGGCCCACTGGCGCAAGGTGCTGAAGGACGCCGAAGAAGCCGGGCGGAAGGTCTGGACGCGAGACGACTTCGCACCAGGCGATTTCGCACACGTCTGCGGGCGGTGGTACGAGGTCCTGAAGGTCAACGCCCGGTCCCTGACGCTGCCTCCCGGCCCGCTCGATACCCGGCGAGTTGTCACCCGCGCCGACGCAGCGCCCGGCCGCAGCTCCCGCGTGACTTATGACCAGATCACCGGGCGGCGCACCCCGGGCGAAATGGCGGCTGCGCAGACGGCGGTAGACCTCTGAACCCGCACCGGCCGCGGCGCACCGAGCCCGGTAGCGGACCGCCGGGCGCCGCCCCCTCGCTGCGAGTCATTGGCACGCCATGCCGGGCCGACCCCCCGGACCACGCTTGAAGGAGTAAGAGGAGAACCGCCCGTGCACCGCATCCAGTACAGCCCTGACAGCATCGTCATACCGACCAACCCCCGGGCGATCCTGGAGTGGGCTGCGTGCCACATAGAGCGCGTCGGCCTCTACCAGGGCGATGACCTGTTCGCTGGTCCGGGTCGGACGGTCACGTTGGCCTGCTGGCCCCGCGGAGCCATCAACGTTGCAGCCGGCGACGGCCGCCGAAGCAGCGCACGCAGGTACGACGGCGCGGCCATTCGGCGCGGACGGGCGTCGGCGTACCGCATGCTCGCGGAGCATCTCGCAGGAAGGCCCCTGGAGGTGAGCGACCCGGGCGAGGCCGAGCGAGTCCACTGCCAGTTCATCGACCTTTGGAGTGAGCAACCAGGCATGACGGCTGCCCGCGCGGCCAAGGCCATGCGGGACGCTGCCAGCGAAGCCGACCTGCTGCTCTGACTGCCGCACAACCTCGCACCATCTGCACTGAGGAGTTCCATGCGTCACGAGGACGAGAGCTCAGCCGACGAGCACGAGGCCATCAAAGGCGAGCAGGCGGAGGTGGACCAGGAGGCTGCCGCCATGCACGCGGCAGCGGACGGCTGGCACGCCGTGCGGGATCGCGGGTACTGCAACCACGGTTCGGCCGTCGGCTACCGGCGTCCCGCCGTCTACCCGGAGCAGGAAGGCCTGGCAGTGGGTCAGCTCCGCTGCACCGCCGGGTGCGGCACAGTCTTCGAGTCCGACGCGGCCTGGTGCGCCGCCCTGGACGATCCCATGGCGGACCCGGTGCTACTGCCCCGCCCTGTGAGCACGTTGGGGGCGCGGACGGCGGTGGATGGGGATTGCCCTTCCCTTTGATTTTATGTATTATGGAACATGCCCGGCCCCGGAGTGGCGCATCCTCCGCGGCCGGGTGCCCATCAGCGCTGAGCCACAGGCCCCTGGCGGCCTGTCCGCGGCATGAGCAACGCAACCCCTATGGGAGAGGTATTATGGAAAATGAGTCAAACTCGCCGGGTCCCGAAACTCCCCTCCCCTATCGGCTCGGTGAGCCCGACGTCGAATGCCACTACCCCGTTTCCGTCGACGACGGTAAGCACATAGGCCGGATCTTCCGCTGGCACGGCGCATGGCTGGCCGTCCCCGCTGGCTCCGAGGATGAGATCCGCGTAGCCGACGGACGCAAGGGACGGGACCGCGCCGCCCAATACCTGGCCGCCGAATACGCCGCGGGCCGCATCACCTCCCTGGACTCAGCCGCGAGTAGCGCCCAGGTTCCAACGCTCAGCGGCCCAGTGCCGCTGCTGCACTGGCGCCTGCCTGCCACAACGCGCAACGTCGAGGCCGCGCGGACGGCGATGGCTGGACTGGCCGCGTACCGATGGTGGCCGCTCAGCGGCTATCCCGGCAGTGACAACCCCTGGTTCATGAGCTGCCAACTCTGCGAGTGGACGGGACCGCGCTACTGGAGTCACCTGCGCGGTCGCAACAAGCAGCCGCCGCCGCTGTCCCGCCATCGGGGGTGCGTAGACCCCGAGACGGTGCGAGCACGGATCCCCGCCTACCGCAAGAAGTGACCCAGCCAGCACCCGGCCCAAGGGCCCAGCACGTCACGCCATGAGGGCGGAGCCGGGGCGCGACCGTACGCGCCCCGGCTGCCCATCCACCCACCCCTGCACCCACGGAGAACAGCCATGCCGCACCACACGCTCCCGGACACCACAGACACCTTCCACCTCACCGAAAGGCCAGCTGACACATCCGGGTTCGACCCCCTGCCGCCCGGTGTGACCCTCGAGCACGCGGTCGTCGTCCGCGCCCATGCGGTGACGTCGGTGACCTTGTCTTCGCGAACTTCACCGAAGGCTCCGGTCTTCGGGCCGCCTCTCACCTCCCGGTTCCGTTCATCGCCCATCCCGGCGCGAACTGCGCAAGCGGCCAGGTCGACGAATGCGTGGAGTGTGACGACTGGAGCGGCGTCGGCAGCGACCGCACCATTCGCCTGATGCCGGCCGAAGACGGCATGTGCTCCATCGAGTTCCGCAACGCGCCGCTGGCAATCGTCCGCGCCGACGTGGTCAAGCGGCAGACGGCAGACGCCCTGTACCGGGCTCTGCGCCTGGCCGAGTGCGAAGCCACCCACGACCGGTTGCACGCCCTGGCCGAAGCGGTCGGCGGCATCGCACGGTGCACGCCGATCGGCTCCGAGCAGGCAGTGCAGCCGTACCTGGACGCGGAGGACTCTCTCCGCACGGCCGCCCGCTTGGCCGCCGACCTGTCCCAGCCGATCCGGGCGGCGCTTGCCGACTTCGTCACGGGCTCCGGCCACGGCGTACAGCGCACGTTCCTCGCCGCATACGGGCCGCTGCTCGCCGAAATGAACGCACGACAGCAGACCACGAGGGACGACACCACCGCGAGGGCGTGGCGGATCGCCATGGACGACACCTTGGTCGCCCTGGCGCAACTCCCCGGCCAGGACAGCAACACCGCATACGAAGCCGTGGAGCGAGCCGTGCGGCACTCCCTGACCGCACTGGCAGGACCACTACTGCGCCGCGTCGAGGAGCTGCACACCACATTCGCAGTGTGACCCCTAAGCCGGGCAAGGGGGTGAAACCCGCCCCCTTGCCCGGCCGCCACTTCTACCGAGACAGGAGCGACACCATGACCGATGCCGACGGCTCCCAGCGCCGCGACACCCACACTTCGCAAGGCCCACGCCGCCCCCCAATACCGGACCGCTGCCGGCACCTCGCACGACAAGGGGGGCTCGCCGTTCCCTGGATCTCCTACCAGCACGCAGGGCACGCTCTGTTCGGCGCGCTAGACCCACGGCGACGGCTCCAAGCCCTCACGCAGCAGCTCTGCCAGATCTGCTGCGGCCCCCTGATCGAGCGGTCTTGTCTGCTGGTCCGCCCACGTGACGAGCAAGCCGGGTACGTGGCAGAGCCAGCTCTCCACCCCGAGTGCCTGGCCTACGCCCGCCTGGCATGTCCGATGCTCAACGGCAACGCGAACGCCTACCGCTCGTCAGGAGTCCCCGCCGGACACCCGGTCAACCGCGCCTGCGCTGACCCCCAATGTCCATGCCCCCAGGCAACGAGCAGTGGGGCGAGCGCCCGCGCCGGCGCGAGCGCCGAGGGATGGGCCTGCTGGTTCATCGACACCGCTACGGCCTACCGGATCAAGGCCACGAAGGCTGGTGTCGTCCTCGGCCTGGACTTGAACGTCCCCGTGCTGCGCGTCCGCGTCGTCCGGCGTGCCTCCCGGCCCGACCTCGAGACCCTGATGTCCGGCGTCCGAGAGCTCCTTGCCCTGGAGCATCCCCCCGCCGGACCCCAGATCACTCCCTGACCGGCACCGCAGCCCGTTAGCCGTGGCTCCGCATCCCCGTGTGGGGCCACGGCCCGCCCGTGCTACGCCCAATCCCACCCAGACGGCCGATCGGTACTTCCTCGCCTTCCCGACAGTTGCATCGCTCATTGACTACCTGGCTGTCGCACCCGCCAGCTCTGTGCTGCTGCCCGCGCCCAGAAGTTGGAAGCCCCCGCCACGGACTGCCGCGGCGCGCCATGAGCTCCGCCCGCCCTACCCACCGGCCGTCCTCCGGCCCGAAGGAGGCACCCATGCCCTCTTGGAACCCGATCAGCCAAGACGCCGCCCGCATCCCGGAACTCAGGAAGACGTTCACCGTCTGCCGACGCCGCGACACCGGCCCTGACGGCCGCGCGTGGACCAGCGTTGACTCGTCCGAGGCATGGGCCAAGTACACCGATCCCACCTGGTGCGGGTACATCCGTCTGGCCGCCGACTGGGATCGAATCCAGATCGCCTCTCGTATCGACCACGGCGATGTCTTCTACGAGCTCGCCCGGACACCCGTCAAGGTGCTGGTCCTCTCCGCCTGGATCGCCGAGGACGGCACCGTCACCGAACGGCCGGAGACCGTACGCGACGCCGCCTGGACTGAAGCCTTTCACGGCGACTGGGACCGACATGCCATGCGCGCCGCCCAGTGGATCACCTCCGTTCCCACAGCCGGCGACCCGTTCAACTACACCCAAAGCCACCGCTTCAAGGAGGCCATGAACCGGGCCACCGTCCGGCTGAAGAAGTGGTCCTACGAGCAGTTGGAGACCTCAGGCGTCCCCCTGTGCTGGCACATCGAGGATTACCGCATCCGCCTGCGCCACGGCCGCTACAGCACACGTGTGGTGCTGACCGGCTCCGACTTCGACGCCGTACGCGAGGAATGGATCGGCGGCCTGCCGCGCACCCGCCGCCGTGTGCTCGCCGACGACCGCTTCCGCCGGGCCGTCAACCAACGCGGCAACGTCGTCGACCTCAGCAAGATCAAGGCTGGTCCGAGCCTGCTCGAGAAGCTCCGCCGTGAACTCGCCAATGGTGCCGTACCGCGGCCGCGTACGGCACCGTTCCGCACTTCCTCGTGGGTCGCCTGGAAGTGCCCGGAGGCCGACACCGAGCGGCGCGGCGTGGTCGTTGGCGAGTCCTTGAGCCGGTCCAAGGTGGTGGCTGTGCGCATCCTGCCCGACGACGGAGGAGACGAGGTCGAGGCCCATGTCGCGGGCCGTGTGGGCAAGCTCGTCACGTGCGGGATGATCCGCAGGGGAGAACCGGGCACCGTCACCCCGGCACCGGTCCCCTCGCTGGATGAACCCGAGGGACGGCGTGTCGTGGGGCTGCGTTCGCCCTGATCGAGTTGCTCAACCATTCATTGTTATGTATTATGGAACATGTTGAGAAGGTACTCCCTCCCCCCTGTCCGGAGGTCCACATGTCCACCCGCCAGGAGCGCGGCCGCATCGAGGACATCGTCATGCGCGAGTTCGCGACCTACGCCGCAGCCCTCACCGCCGCGAATCACTCCTGGGAGTCGGCATGGGAAGCGGATTGGCCGCAGGGGAGCGAACTGCGGCGAGTCCAGGAACGGTTCGGGCTCGCCTTGGACTGCGCCCGAGCGGTGGGCCTGAACCTCACACCCCCACACATCACCCAGCTGCACCAGGCACGCCTGACATACGTGGCCCTCTTCCCCGGAGGCGCACCCAACCTCTCCGGCGACACAGCCCCGAACCACCGAACCGAGAAGGACCGACAGTGAACGCTCCCATCCTCATCGTTGCCCCCCAGCTTCCCCGTGAGCTGCTGCCGACAGCACGCACGCTCCCGCTGCTCACACGCGAGCTCAGCGAGCTGACTCCCTCCGAGTGGACGTCCTCACCTCTGGTACTGGCCCACCGGATGTACTGCTCCGAGCTCTCCTCCCCGGAGAGCGGCTTCGACCGCCGGCCGGGCATCGTGGTCCTCGGTGAGGACCTGGACGACAGGCTGATCTTTTCCGACGCCGCAGCCGTAGGCTCCGAGGCCGTCGTGATGCTGAGCGAAGGCGTTCCGTGGCTCGTGCTGCGCATGCATGAGGCGACCGACTTCCGCTACGTCGACTGGAGCGCCCCCTTCAACGACCCGGGACCGCAGCCCGTGTCCTGACCTTCTGGCTCGTGATGGGTCAGGACACCCGCCAAATTATGTATTATGGAACACGATTGGAGTCGTCATGAGCGGCGAGATCACCCCCACCGTCCACGGCATCGTCCAGGGCGACCCACAGCTACGGCACGCACCCAGCGGCCGCCCCGTCGCCCGCTTCCAGCTCGCATCCACTCCCCGGGAGTACCACCGGCCCACCGGCGAGTGGCGCGACGGCGCACCTGTCATCTTTCTCTGCACCGTCTGGGGCCGCCTGGCCCAGCACGTCGCGGCCTCCCTCGCCGACGGAGTCCACGTGGTCGTGACGGGCCACCTGACAGCCTGTGATCGCGAGCTCCACATGACCGCCAGCCGCGTCGGCATCGATCTGAACGCCCACGTCGCCTACGTCGACCACACACTGCCCGCCCAGCTCACGGGGCGGCACGCTGCCTCTCCCCCGCCCAACCACCGCCTGCGCGACGCGGCCCAACTCTCCCCGCAGCGCCACCCGGCAGCCGTAGGCGTCCCGCGCGGCTGGGCAGCCCGCACTCCGGCAGACGTCCCGACCTGGGCGCCCGCCGCCTGACCCAGTCCTCCTTTGACGTGCCGGGGCCGTGACCGCGCGCCCCGGCACCGGACACGAGGGTCGAGCGGATCCCCGCCCGTCTGCCTACTGCACGACGCGAGCGGCATCACGGCCGTCGCCCCGCGATGCTCCCACCGAGCCGGCCGGAGCCCACCTGCACGACCGCCGGGGCCTGACCGCACCGGCCCGCCCGGGAGATCGCCCGGGCCCGTGGCCGGGTCTCCGCTACGCCCGCAACCGCGGCCGCTCTCACATCCACCGCCGTTCCGGCGACGCGACTTCACGAGGTACCGATGTCACACGATCACCCCACGGCGTTCCCCTTGTTCCAGTGCGGCGAGACCATCGACACCGTCGTCAACTGGGGCCTGGGAGTTGATTCGACCGCCTTCCTGGTCAAGATGCTCGATGATCCCCACGCATACGGCGTAGACCTCGCGCGCACCGTGGTGCTTCACCAGGCCACGGGCAGCGAGTGGCCCCGCACCCGGGAACTGGCAGAGACCTACGCCCTGCCCCTGCTGCGTCGCAGCGGTGTCCGGCTGGTGCAGCTGGCGCGTGGCGGCCAGCACAAGGCCGCCGGGATCACCGTTCTCTCCGACACCCGCCAGCCTCACGAAGTGGTCGACCGCGGTGAGTGGACGCTATGGGAGGAGTACGAGACCAACGGCACCGTCCCTCAGCAGGCTGGCAGCAGGCTGTGCAGCTTGCGCGCAAAGGGCGAGGTGGGCGACCGGTGGATAGTCGGAGCGATCGACCGCCCGTTCCGCCAGTTCATGGGTTTCAACGCCGACGAGGAGGGACGTAAGTTCCGCGACCAGGCGGCGGCGAAGAACCCTTTGCGCACCGGCTGGTACCCCCTTATAGACGACTGGAGGTGGGGCCGGGAGCGGTGCGAGGAGTTCCTCAGAGACCGTTTCGGCGTCACCTGGGACAAGTCCTACTGCACCTTCTGCTGCTACCCGGTATCGATGGGCGCCCTGCCGGCGCACCTTGCCCGGATGCGGCAGCACCCGGACATCGCCGGAGAGGTCCTGCGGCTTGAGTACACGGCCATGGGGCTCAACCCGAACGCCCGGCTGTTCGGGCGTCGCAGCCTGCTCGAGCAGTTCGATCCCGACCGCGCCGACGACCGCCGCGTCCTGGCCGCATTCGAGGACGAGCTGGACTGCCCCTGGGCTCTCTATCACGTCCGGCGGATCCTGCCCGCGTCCGCAAAGGACCCGGGAATGCGCGGCCGGGCCAAGCGATCTGTCCAGCGCCTCGACATCGGCCGCCCTGGTCCGCTCGGAAGGCGCCTGAAGTCCCTTTCCGACCGCCACGGCGTTCCTGTGGAGAGCGACCCGTACGGACGTACCCGGGCGTGGGTGCGCACCCGCGGCACGGTTTTGCCCGTGACCGAGGAGCTGCTCGTCACCGGTCCTGCGCGTGTGCGCGACAAGCAGACGAGCGGGTTCGAGGCGGCTTGGCGTGCGGCCGTCGGCGATCCGTCCACGCAACTGCCGACCGGCTGAGCAGGGGTTGCTGTGCTGTACCTGGCGACGCCCTCCGGCGGCGCGGTCCGGGATGCGATGAGCCGCGGCCTGCTGGGCTGCATGACGACACCCGCTCAAGGCAACCGCATCCCGGACGGTGCGCTGTATGCCTGCGACAACGGCAAGTTCGGCAAGGGCTGGCCTGGTGCCGAACGGTGGTGGGCGTGGCTGTGCGCCACCGTGGACCGATACGGCCCCGCCCGATGTCTGTGGGCCGTCGCCCCTGACGTTCCGCTCGATAGCGCGGCGACCCTCGTGGAGTCGCTGCCCTGGCTGCCGCGTATCCGGGAGCTCGGCGTTCCGGCGGCCTTCGCAGCGCAGGACGGCTGCGAGAACTTCCGGCTGCCATGGGAGGAGTTCGACGTGCTCTTCCTCGCCGGCAGCACCGAATGGAAGACCGGCCCCGCCGCCGCGGGGCTCGCCGAGGAGGCCGTGGAACGCGGCGTCACCGTCCACATGGGGCGTGTGAACTCCCTGCGCCGACTGGGCTGGGCCAACGCGCTGGGCTGCTCCAGCTGTGACGGAACGCTGCTCGCCTTCGGTCCGGACATTCACCTGCCGCGCCTGTTGGCATGGCTCGCCTCACTGCCCGATCACTCAGGCCCTCCCCCGCAGCCGCCGCCCGCCAGCAGTGCGCTCGGCAGAGACGCCATCACCCAACTCCCAGGAGGAAGCACCCCATGTTCGCTCACCAGCAGGTCGCCATTCCCGACCTGACGCAGTACGACGTGATAGCCCCGCAGCTGTCAGGGGGCAAGGACAGCGCCGTGACAATGTGGCTGTGCATGGACGCCGCCCGGCGTGCCGGCGTGGTCGACCGCGTGCACAGCTACCATGCTGCGCTCCCGGTGCTCGACTGGCCAGGAGTTCACTTCGCGGGCCGCGAGTGGCTCGGCGTCGCCGAACTCGCCGCCGCGCAGAGTCTGGCGTTCGGCCTGCCGCCCGCTCAGCACCGTGAAGTGACCCGGACCATGCCCGGCCCCGACGGCAGGCGCATGCCCCACTCCCTGCTCACTGAGATCGCGCTGTACGGGAGGTTCCCCACGATGGGGACCAAGTACTGCACGAAGTCGGCGAAGGAGTCGGTCGTTTCGGCCAGCTGGACTCCGTTCGTTTCGGCCCGTTCGCGACAGCTTGGCCGGCCGGTACGCATCCTTAAAGTGCAAGGTCAGCGACGGGCGGAGAGCCGCCAGCGGCGCGACCTGCCGGTCATGCGCACCGTGCTGCGCAACAGCGCCCGCGTCGTCGACGAGTGGCTGCCCGCGCTCGACTGGTCTACGGAGGCAGTGTTCGAGTGGCTCGACGACTACCCGGAGCTGCGCCACTGGACGTACGACTCGGCTCCCGGGGCGTACGACCGAGGGGGCACGTCCCGCTGCTCTTGTTCGCTGTGTGGTTTTGCCTCCCGGCGCGATCTGCTGATCTCCGTCGGTCGGCGGCCGCGGCTGGCTGCCCTGTACGCGGAGGTCGAGGCGGTACGCGGAGACAGCTTCCGACCGGACTACCGCATCCACCAGTTGATTCACGAAGCCGGCATGGCTGGTGCCCCGGAGCCGGGCGTAGTGTGCGACGACGACACCGCGGCCTTCGATGATGTCGCCGCGCAGGTTCGGGCTGCCCTGCAGCAGGCTCCCCGTAAGCCTGTTGATCTCGCACGCGTTGCTCCCGGCGAGGACGTCTGCGCGCTTTGTACCTGACCCCACCGTCCCAACAGCTAGGAGATCACCATGACCGCCCAGGCAACCACTCTGCTGCTGCAGCTTGCTGCCGTCGACGACGTAGGGGACCTGCAGCGGCTGCTGCCCGCGGGCCACGCCACCTGGTGCGCCGGTTTCGCGGCCTTCCGTTCTGAGGTCACCAGGCGCAGCGAGGGCCTGAGTGACGCGGAGCTGGCCGACTGGTGTGCGCAGGCGGGTGTTCCGTGGCTCACCGGGCGGACACGGGGCGAGTCCGTGGCTGAGTTGGCCTTCGCCCTGTGGGAGTGCACGCCTGCCTCCATCGCTTACACGGAGGCGGCCGAGCAAGCCGCTGAACTGGGCATCTGCCTGGTTGACGAGTCATGAGCGCCCAGTCTCGGGGAGCGTACGCGGGCGATGTGGGCGCGTCTCCAGGTCGACCGCACGCCGGCCGCGGAGTGGACAACACCCCGCACCGTATGCATTATGGAACTTGCCGCACGGATTCGTGCGGCGCCCCTGACACTCTGGATGAGGTGCATCATGTCGCAGGCTGCGGATCGCCGGCTCGTGACCACTGCCGAGATCTGCGATGAGTTCGACGCGCGGCCCTCGCGCATCAGCGAGTGGTACGGGGCCCGGGCCGAGACCGGATTTCCCGAGGTCGCGAAGACCGAAGGCCGGAAGCGCTACTGGCACTTCGACGACGTCGCCGCGTTCTTCGCCAAGCGCGCACAGGCGCGGGCTCCGCAGCCGCTGCCGGCCGACGCGCTCGAGAAGGATCAGGGGCAACTCCTGACAACGGCCGAGGTCGCCAAGCTCCTTGGATACGCCCCGTCCACGATCTACTGGTGGCTGCGGCAGCTGCCCGGCTACTTCCCGGAGCCGGACGAGACCATCGACGGCATGAAGTGGCGCCTGAGCACCATCGTCGCCTGGCACTCGAGCCGCCCCGGCTCCGGCCGAACCAAGGGCAGCAGCCGCAAGGCAGAAGCCCTGCCGGCGGTCAGCTGGGAGGGCGACCCCGAGGACCTCCTGGGCACGAAGGAAGTTGCGGCACTTCTCGGCTTCTCCAGCACGACCTCGTTCTCAAGCTCCCTCTACCAGGGCAACCTCCCCCAGCTCCAGGAGAACGTCATCAAGGCCCCCGGCCGAGGCGGGCGCGAGGTCAACAAGTGGCCCCGGCGTGTGGTCGCCGAGGTGGCCCGCGAACGCGGCATCCTGAAGACGACCACGGAGGAGACCGTGGGCATCAAGGAAACGGCAGAGCTCCTCGGGTATAGCGACTCCAACAGCTTCCTCAGTGCGCTGTCTCGAGGAAGGCTTCCGGAGCTGGCGGAGCCCGACGAGCGGGTCGCTCCCGCGGCCGGCGGCCGCCAGCAACCGCGGTGGACCCGTGCGCGCGTGGAACGGGTCGCAGCAGCTCGCACCTCCTCCTGACGAGGTTCGGGCATCATAGATGTGGCCGTCCGGCTGTGGGCATGACGATCGCCCCGGCGGGCCGGACGCGCCACCTGATGGTCGGTATGGAGAGGCAGCCACCTCTCCTCCCGTACCGGTTCCGACCGGTACGGGGCCGACCATCGGTCTCACTGTTCTGATGCGTACCTGCGGGTCCTACGACCCAAGAGAGCATATTTAGATCCACCAGAGAGCATATTTAGATGCTTGGGCGCGGCGGCAACCGCTCCCTCCCAACCCACCATCACGGAGCCACAGATGGCCTTCTACATCCCCTTGCTGTCCAGAAGCGACCTCGACTTCACCGACCTGTTCTGCGGAGCAGGCGGCAGCTCCACCGGGCTCGTCGAGACCGGTTACATCCTGCGCCTGGCCGCCAACCACGACCCCATCGCCATCAAGACCCACATCGCCAACCACCCGATGGCAGACCACATCTGCGCCGACCTCAACAACTACGACAAGCGGCGCCTCCCCCGGACACGAATCCTCTGGGGCTCCCCCATCTGCACCGAGATCGCGCCCGCCGGCGGGCGAAAGAGGACGTACGGCCAGACGGCGCTGGACGTCGACGGCGTGGCCGCACCGGAGACGTTCGAGAGGACGCGGGCAACGGCACTCGACATCATCGCCGCGGTCGACGTGCACCGGTACGACGTCGTCCTGTGCGAGAACGTCCTCGAGTTCGCCACAGACTGGGAGCTGTTCGACTGGTGGCTCAACGGCATGAAGATCCTCGGGTACAACCACCAGATCGTCTGCGCGTCATCCGCCCACCTCGGCGGCACCGACAACCCTCTCGCACCCCAACTTCGAGACCGTCTGTACGTCTGCTTCACCCGCGAAGGCATCCCGCTGCCCGATCTCGAGGTACGCCCGGAGGCGATCTGTCCTGAATGCGGGCCCGTGAAGGCGCTCCAGGTGTGGCGTAACCCGCGCCGCCGCAAGATCGGCAAGTGGGGCGAGCAGTACGACTACCGGTGCCCCAACACCGTGTGCGGCGGACTCATCCTGGAGCCGATCACCCGCCCCGTCGCCGAGATCATCGACTGGACCCTGGAAGGTCAGCGCGTCGGCGACGGCCGCCCCAAGCGAAAAGTGTTCACTCCCTACGCGGACTCGACCAAGGAGCGCATCGCCTACGGGCTGGAGCGGTTCGGCGACGACCCCCACATTGCGATGCTCCGCCGCAACGGCACCGCCATTCCAGTCACCGGCGCGGTCCCGGCTCTCGCAGCGCAGGGACGGCACCACGCGCTGATCATCCCGAACGGACGCAAAGGGGCGCCGCGCACCACCGCCCAGCCGCTGACGACCATCGCGACCAAGCAGCACCATTCGCTCGTACGACCGGCCGCGACAGTCGACGACTGCACCATCCGCATGCTCGACACGAAGGAGCTGATGTCCTGCCAGCGTTTCCCCAAGGAGTACATCGTCCACGGCAACCAGACGCAGCGGATTCTCCAGGCCGGCAACGCCGTCAGCGTCAACGCTGCCCGCTGGCTCGGTGAGCGCATCCTCCCCTGCCTCGCCTGACCCCCTGCTCCCCGGCTTCCAAGGCGGCAACCGACGAAGCCGGGGCCGGACCAACCCACCATCGCCCCGCTGGGGCGCTCGAAGGAGCTCGTCATGCCTCTCCACCCGCTTCGCCCTCCCCTGTGTGTCGTCCAGGCCACGATCGCCGACGAAGACGGACAGCGCCGGACCGTCACCCGCTGCTCCCTTGCAGCACCGTTCGGGACGCCTGCCTGGCAAATGCCGATCATCTCGGGGTACCTCGTTCACCAGCGCCGCAGCGACCTGGCCCCCTCCAGCGACAGCTTCCGCACCTACCTCGAGGACCGCCGCACATCACCCGTGCCTGCGCCGCACCTGCCCTACGCTCACGCCGCCTGGCACGACACCCGAGTGACCTGCCTGATCGACATCGCACTCACCGCCAAGGGGCCCATGGGCTGGCCGGCCGTGTCCCTCGTCGTCATGCAGCAGGAAGTCGGCCGCGGCCGCTGCTCCTGGAGCGGCATCGAGCGACGGATCGGGTACTACTCGGTGATCCAGTACACGCAGCAGGAGATCCTCAGTGAGGAGCTCCGCATCCGAGAACGACTGCGCAAGTGCGACGACGAGGGCCTGCGGGATGTGCACGACCTCGCCGCGCACGTCGCGTCCTGGACGGAGAAGGTCCACGCTGCGGCCCAGGCCGACTACACCTCGTCGCGTGCGAAGGACGTTCGGGCGGCCAGTGCTCGAGGGACGCGGCATCCGCGCTGAGCGCGGCCGACCAAGAGACGAGTGATGGCCGGTGGCAGCACCATCACCGGTGTCGATCCGGGCGGCAACCCGATCGAGCGTGCCACCGGCCATCTGACTCCAACCCACCAGGTCGAAGTGGTGCCAGTGTAGTGTCCAGCAGCTGTACAACGAGGAGGCCCGATGGTGAAGCCACGCCGGCCCGAGGCCCGCGTGGTCGACGGACGCCGCGTGGTGAATCGCGATTGGATCGCCGAACGCACCGGCGCCGGGACGTCGACCATCAATCGCTGGTACGCCTCCCGCAAGAACCCCGGGGGCAGGGAATCGGAGCAGGAGCAGCCGGACCCTCCCTTCCCGGAGAAGGCCTGCACGATCGACCGTGTCGACTTCTTCGACGCTGAGCAGTTCGAGGCCTTCTACGCTGCCCATCGCGCACGGAAGAGACAGCGGATTCTTCCCACGAGCGCGGCTCTGTACGAGGGGAGCCGGGACGACTTGGTCTCCATCAACGATGCCGCCCGCTTGCTGCACTTCGCCGGCGCCGGCGTCATCCGAAAGTACCTGCGGGTTAACCCTGGCTACTTCCCTGCCCCGGCTGGCACCGTGACCGGTCCATCCGGCCGTGACATTCCCGCCTTCCGCCGCGGTGATCTCCAGGCTTTCGCCCGTCGACGGGACGGCGACAACACTGGGGCCGCAGGCCGCCGTCCAGCAGGTGCCGGGACCAGGACCCGTACGGGATCACCGACGGAACCCGGGTAGGCAGAGCAGATGCCTGGGCCTGCCCGCCGTCCTTCCGGTTCTGCAGTCTTCCCTCCGCTTCTGACCTGCATCGGGGAGTAGACATCCGCCCGCTCCCTGCCCACTCCTCGCTACTCCCAGCGCAGATCGCTGCCTTCTCGTGATGTTCCAAGCTCTCAACGGGGAGTGGAACAGGGAGTAGCCCAGGGCTCCATAGAGGCGTTCCCTTTCGTCTCGAGTTCTGGAGTCCTCATGCCTACTTCTCTGCGGCGCAGGTCCGTAGAGCCTGGCGGGGGCAGCCCCCTGCGCCGGGTGATCCGCCTGCGTCCTGCGCGCCGCGGCGTGGTCGTCGCGCGGGCCGTCGCCTGGGTGGCCCTCGCCACTGGCCCCGCCGCCCTCGTCGTCTCCCAGCTTCCTGGCACGGTCGCGCCTTCTGCGCAACCGGCGGCCGCCGCGGCCCCGGCGGTGCGCAGCGTCGACCCGTCCGGCGTGGCCGAGTTGTTCTGCGACTTGTGGCTGCGCAGCGATGCGCGGATGCCGGACAGCGACATTGCGCAGAGCGTGCGCGCCTTTGCGCCGGCGGTGGATCTCCCCCGGAGCGGTGCGCAGGGTGATGCGCAGCGTGTGGTGCGCACGGTGAGCGTGCGCAGTGCGGAGTTGGAGGACGGCCGTTGGTCGGTCGTGGTCGCTGCGCACTTCCAGCGTGCGGCCGGCCGGGACGGTGCCCAGACGTCGGTGCGGTACTTCGCCGTCCCGGTCACTGTGTCGTCGGCGTCGGGCGGTGCGGGTGCGTTCCGGGTTACAGGAGTCCCGGCGCAGGTCGCTGGGCCGCGATCCGTGGATGTGTCAGAGACCGAGTTCCCGCATGTCCTGCCGGTCCGTAGCGCGCTCGCGGTGACGCTGGGCGAGTTCTTCAACGCCTTCCTGGCTGATGTGGGCCGGGTGGACCGGTACTTGGCGCCGGGCACGGAGCTGGCGGAGGTCGGGGGGTCCACGTACGAGTCGGTTCGGCTGGACGAGGTCGCTGCAGCTGCCGGGGTCGCTGACGGTGCGGTGCCTGCTGACGGCACGAGGGTGCGTGTCCAGGCGCGGGTGACTGCGCACGGACCGGATCAGGCGCGGATGCCGTTGCGGTACACCGTCGTGGTGGCCGCGCGGTCGGGCCGGTGGGAAGTGTCGTCCCTTGAGGCTGGTGCTCAGGCCGCGCCGATGCGCACGGCGCCGAGTGCGCAGGGGGGTGCGCAGTGATGCGCAGTGTCCAGTTGGCGGGAGCGCTGGAGGACTTCGGCGACGGTCTGATCGATACGGCGGGGTCATGGGGCGATCGGATCCTCCCGGTCGCGCTGATCATCCTTGTCGTCATCACGATCTTCCGCAGGATGTCGTTCAAGGCCGGCATCGGTGCGCTTATCGCCATGGTTCTGGCCCTGGGTATCTACAACTCGCGCGACAGCCTGTCGGAGATGGTCGAGGACGAGGTCAACAACCCGGCGGGTTCGACCGGTGTCGAGCAGGCCCCGGGCGGGGCGGGGAGTAAGCCGTGAGCGGGCAGCGGCCGAGGGTCGCTCGTGTATACACAGCGGCGCGGCGTCATCCGTGGGTCCTGGGCAAGCTTGGTGACTGGGTGATCTGGTTCGGTCCCTACACCCCGGCGCAGTTGGTGGTCATGGGTGGCGGTGCCCTCGTGCTCATCTACACCTTCTCCTGGTGGGCCTGGCTAGGACCGGTGCCGATTGCGGCGTGGGGGGTGGCGATCTGGGCTGTTCGAGGGGCGCAGATCGGTGGGCGCTCTCCCGCCCCTGCATTCCTCGGCTGGGTGACGTTGCTGGCGCAGCATCCAGCCGGCCGGATCGGCGGCCGCGTGGCCCGGGACCGTCGCGCTGTCAGCCTCACCGGTTCGGTCGTCATTGAGGAGGCACTGGCACCGATCTCTGGTGGAAAGGCGATACCGCCACGCCGCGGTCCGGTGGCGGCGACGTCGCCGGTGGGTCCGGCCAGTGGGCTGGCGCGGCTGCTCGCCGAGGCCGGCGAGCGCGTGACGGTGGGGAGGTCATGATGCGAGTTCCCTTCCGGCACATCGCCGGGAACCTGGTGTGGTCGACGAGCGGTGTCTGGGCGGTGTGGCGGGTGGATGCCACCGGCGGCCGCTACGTCCCCGCCCGGGTCCGGGATGAATTGCTGGATCGTGTGACGGGTCTGGTGCGGTCCCTGTCCGGTGCGCCAAGGCTGTATGGCCTGGCCGCTCGGGTTGATCCGGGTGAGAATGCCGAGCAGATGGTCGACGGAGTCGACTGGGAGAGTCGTCCGGCGTGGGCGGAGACCACGGCTGCGTGCCTGGACATGCTCACTGGGCAGGAGATGCATCAGCGCACGCTCTGGCTGGCTGTTCCGCTCGACGCCGATCAGGGTGGGCTCGGGGTCGCGGTGGGGGCCGCCCGCGCTGAGTTCGAGGATCTGTTGGGGCTCGATCCGAAGCCGGTGTCTGCGTCGGCCGTAGCGGACATGGCTGAGCGCGCCCGGCGCGTGGAGGCCGAGATCGGCGGCGGGATGGCCATGCGGGCCGCCCGTCCGGCGGAGATCGTTTGGATGGTTCAGCACTCGATTCACCGGGGGTTGGAGGAGCCCCTGCTGTCAGATGCCGAGGACTCATCCCTGTTCGAGAGCCGGGTGGCGGCCGGCACGCTACGGTCTCCGTCGTACGCGGAGCTCGGCCAGGTCCGGCTGCTGGAGGGTGGTCAGTCCCCTGCGCCGGGAGAGCTCGATGACCAGGACGCCGCGCGGGCGAAGCAGCGGGACCGGCCGAAGGCGCTGCGCTCTTGGTGGCGTGGGAGCGGGACGTCACCTCTGGGCAGGCGGTGGCTCCAGGTCGAGTGCGAGGCAGGAATCGGATACCAGGCGCACCTTCCTCTCGCCGAGATGCCAGCTGCGCGGACGGTGGAGTCCTCAGATCTGCTTGCCCAGTTGGAGGCTCTCGACTTTCCGGTCGACTTCACGGTCGATCTTCACCTGATTCCGGCGAGCCGGGCCAAGGAGCAGGTGCAGCGGAAGAAGAAGGATCTGCTCGACCAGGCCGACCAGTACGGGGCGCAGCCGACGGGCATGCCGCATTCGCTGCCCGAGGCCGCTGGCGCCCTGGCGGAGGAGGACGAGCGGCTGTCGCAGACGAGTGTCGAGGTCGAGGTGCAGTCGGTGACCGTCTTGTCGGTGTGGGGGCCGACCGCGGAAGTGTGCGATGCCCGGGCCCGGGCGTTGTCGTCGCTGCTGTCCGGTGGGGACTATCGGGCGGTGCGTCCGCACGGGATGCAGGAGCACCTGTTCGTGCTGGGGCTGCCGGGTGCTGCACGGCCTCCGGCGGTGCGGGAGTTCGTGCAACATCAGCTGTCGGAGGACTGGGCTGCGTCCGGAGCGTTCACAAACACGCGGGTGGGCGATCCGACCGGAATGATGGTGGGCACCGACCTGGACTGCGGCACCGCGCGGCCGGTGCTGCTGAACATCGCGGACGCGCCGCAGCGTAATGCTTCCGCTTCCGTGGGCATCGTCGGTGATCTCGGCGCGGGCAAGAGTGTGCTGGCCAAGCTGCTGACCGCTGCCGTCGTTGACCGAGGCGGGCGGGCCATCGTCATCGACCGCACGCCCATCCGGGAGTGGGCCTCGTTCGCGACGTCGGCCGCTGGAGATCGGTGCCAGGTGATCGACGCAGCGCAGGCAGCGTTGTCGATCGATCCGCTGCGGGTGTTCCGCGGGCCTGTCGGGGCGCACTACGCGCTGTCCTATCTCACGCTGCAGCTCGGCGTGGGGCCCATGTCGGCCTCAGGAGCCGTGCTTCACCATGCCGTGGAGGAGGCAGCGGCCGGGGCCACGCCGTCGATGGCGACGGTATTGGACATCCTTCGCGAGCTCGCCAATGCGGGCAGCGGGCCGGCGACACGTCGGGATGCGGCGGCGACCGTGGCCGACCTTCTCGAGATCGTTGCCTCCAACCCGCTCGCCGCCATGGTTTTCGACTCGGGGCTGCCGCCGGTGACGCTGGAAGGCGATCTCGGCGCGGACATGGTGGTGGTGACCACCGCCGGCCTGACGCTGCCGCCGCGCGAGGCCTTCGCGAACATCGAGGTCCTGCGGCAGCAGCCGCTGGAAGCCCTGATCGGCCGGGCAGTGCTGTATCTGATCGCGGCGATCGCCAGGCAGGCCGCCTTCAGCGACCCGTCCCGGTTCTGCACCGTGGCCATGGACGAGGTCTACTGGCTCACCTCCTCGGCGGAGGGCAGCGCGCTCGTGCACGAGATCTTGCACGACGGCCGCAAGCACGGTGCCGGGTGCCTTCTCAGTGCGCACGACACCAGCGAGTTGGGCAAGGACGCGGGGCTTCTCGCGTACAAGGTCCTCGCGCGGACCAGCGACACCGCGCGTGCCCGCAAGGGACTGGAGTTCCTCGGGCTGGACAGCTCGTCGGAGGACCTCGTCCGGCTGGTCACCACGGGCTTGTCGCCGGTCGGCCAGAAGGGACGCGTCGGCGAGATGCTGCTACGCGACCCGCGGATGCAGGTCGGCCGGATCCGGGTGCACGTACCGCCCGTCCCGCGCATTCAGCAGGCGATCTTCACCACTCCTGACGCGACGGGCCGGCGCGGAGCGAAGAACGCGGCGGGCGGGCGCCCGGTGAAGGCCCGCACCGCGGGAGACGTGCAGTGAGGGGCGGGCGGGGAGCGGCGCCCATCAGGTCCTGGTGGCTGTGGCTGACCGGACTGACGTTGCTCGGGTGCCTGAGCGCGTCGTGGTGGCTGCCCTGCCCGCCCGCGCAGTCGGGGAAGCAAGGGCCGGACGGGGCCGGTCAGCATGCGAAGCCGTGCGACGACTTGGCGGGCTGTGGCGGTGTGGGCCGTGTTGGCGGGGTCGTTGGTTCGCGGGAGCAGCGCCTGTGGCTGCTCGGCTTCTCCAGTGCCGCCCTGGCGTCGGGTGCAGGACTGATCGTCACAGCGAGGCGGGGGAAGCCATGATGCGTATCGACAGGGGGCGGGCACGGTCTGCCGCTTGGGTGGCGATGCTGACGGTCGTGTTCCTGACGGTCAACAGCAGCGTCGCGCATGCTGCGGCCGGCGGTGGCGAGACGGGTGACTTCCTCGCACCGCTGAACGTGACCACCAGCGAAGGTGCGCCGATCAACGAATATGAGCTCGCCGCCTCAGGCGGGTCGCTGCTCAACATTGAAGGACAGAGCCTGACGTTCGTCCTCGGTGGCCTCTTCACGATCGTGCAGTTGCTCGTCGGGCTCGCCTGCTGGGCGATCGAGTTCGCCTTCAGCTTCCCGCTGTTCGGCATGCTGGCCGGTCCGGCGCAGCAGGTCTCCGACGCCTACGAGCGCGTCGTCGTCGACAGTCTGGGGCTGAAGGGCCTGCTGCTGTCGTGGGCGTTCGTTTTCGGTCTCGTCACCATGGTGCGCGGCCGTGTTGGTCGCGGGGTCGGGGAGATCCTGCTCACGCTGGTGATCGCGGCGCTGTCGGCGTCGGTACTGGTCCGTCCCGACTACCTGCTTTCCGACCAGGGGCCGCTGGTGCGCACCCAGCAGGCTGCGGCGGAAGTCGCGACGACGACAGTCAATTCCTACGACTGGGGCGGCAAGATCGCGTCGGGCGGGCCGTGCGACAACACGAGCGGAGGCGCGGAGCGGGCCTGCTACCAGCGTGAAGCGAGCACGGTGACGGCGGAGCAGGTGACCCGGCCCCTGCAGGACTCGGTGACCAACTCCTTGGTGGTGAAGCCGTACATGCTGCTGCAGTACGGGCGGATCCTCGATCCGGGTAAGGAGTCCGACCGGGCCGCGTACCAGGTGCATCTGAAGTGGGTCAGTGGCCGCTACCTGCCCGCCAGCAGCGAGGCCGACGACAAAGAGGACCAGGAGCGTGGCTGCGGTCTCCTCAGGGGCCCGGCAAAGGAGTACTGCCTCGACGAGGACAGCGGGCCGGCGGGCGAAGTGCCGGAGCTGACCCCTGGCGGCGAACTTCTGGAGGCCAGGACCCCTCTGGTCTCTGACGAGGACCGGCAGTTCGCAGCCTTCCTGAAGGATCTGGAGGCCGCCGGGCCCGTCGGCAAAGAATGCGCCGCGTACGCCAAAACCCCGACCTGGTGGCGCGTGGGTGGCGCCGCCCTGCTCCTGGTCGCCGCTCTGCTGATCTGCGCCCTGCTGCTGTCATCGGCCATGGTGCTGTTGGGGACGCAGGCAGCGAACGTAGGCGCCGCCACGGTCGGAGTCGTCACATTCGTGTGGGGCATGCTGCCCGGCCCGAGCCGCCAGGTGGTGTGGAAGTGGCTGGGGCTGTTCTGCATCAGCGTCATGGCCCTGTTCGTCATCTCCATGGGCATCCCGGCCCTGGCCATCGCCATGGACGTGATTCTCACTGACGGGCCCGAGCTGATGGTCGAGCGGCTTCTGCTGCTGAACGCCCTGGCCATCGTCGGCCTCGTCTTCCATCGGCGCCTGCTCGCCGGTGTCTCCACGTTCGGCCAGCGCCTCACCATGCAGATGCGCTACGCCAAGGTCGGCGGCACGCACATGCTGGGCGACAGCTCGGAGATCGGCGCTGCGCTCGCGATGCACGGGTCCGGCGGTAGCCGGGGCGGTCTTCAGGTCGGCCCGTCCCGTGCGCTCAACGCGTTCGGATTCCGTCACCAGATGCTCGGCAGCCTCGCTGCGATGGCCGACGGCGGCGGCACCCCCGGCGATCCGAGCCGGCTGCTCGGCGACGCCCGGACAGAGGCCCGTCGCGGGCTGGCTCCACTCACTCTCGGCCTGCGCGGCGGCCGCCTGGCACTCCGCGGAGCGCACGCGGCGCTCATCGGACCCAAGCCCCCGCAGGAAGACCCGTCGCTGCAGTTGCTGCGCGCCATCGCCGAAGGCGACGGGAGCCGTCGGGGCCAGGGACACGGTGACGACCCGGGTGGCCTGACCGTCAACCACCGCACTGGCGAGGTTCTGCACGACCCTGAGACCGATCGTCCGCTGCTCGGCGGGCGCATCCATCAGCGCGCGTCACGGTTCCGGGGCTACCGAGTGGCCGCTCGAGCGGCGCAACTCGGGTACGGAGCAACGCTGGGGCTGCCACGGAACGTGCGCACCGCCCGGATCGGGGCAACGCAGTTCACGCAGGACGCGCGGACACAGTTGCGGGTGGCGGCCAATCAGGTCCGCAACGACGCCGACCGTTGGCAAGGCATCGCCAGGAACGCGGCGAGCCGAGTCGACTCTGTCTCCCAGCGGGCCGCAGTCGCCTGGCGCCTGTCCGACCCCGCGGGCCGCGCGCGGGACCTGGTCCGTGACGCGGCGGTCGGCGCCGCTCTGTACGCCTCGACACACGAGGGAACAGGCGGCGGAGCACAGACGACAGCAGCTGTGCGCCTGGAGGACCGTTCGGTCGATGCTCGCGACCGTGTGCTCGATGCCCTCAACCACACCCGGGGCGTCAGGCCCAGCAACCCGTCGGGGGGAGCCAGCCGTGACGAGGACGAGTTCGACTGGGATGCCTGGGAGGGCGGTGAGTCATGAGGGCCTGGCGGAAGGCCGGGTGCCTCGGTGTGCTGCTGATCATGTGCGCCGCCGGATGCGCTGTGCCGGTGCTGGGCGCCATGTCCGCGGTGCGCGGCGGGTCGCTGGCTCTCGGCGGGGAGGCGACTGCCGATCTGGGAGGCGGTGCTCCAGGAATACCCGAGCGGATGCTCAAGGCCTACAAGAACGCTGTGCCGCAGATCAGCTCCGCGGTAAAGGGCTGTAAGGGGATGCGGTGGCCTGTGTTGGCCGGCATCGCACGGATCGAGTCGAATCACGCCGCCGGCAGGGCGGTGACCGGCTCGGGGGACATCCGGCCGCCGATCCTCGGGCCCGTGCTCGACGGTTCGGGGGTCGGTGGAAACGTCACCGCGTTCCCGGACACCGACGGCGGGCGGTGGGACCAGGACGGGCGGTTCGAGAGGGCGGTCGGCCCATTCCAGTTCCTGCCCGAAACGTTCAAGGCGTTCGGGCGGGACGGAAACAAGGACGGCACGGTCGATCCGCACAACGCCGACGATGCTGCTGTGTCCGCCGGGGTGTACCTGTGCGGTGAGGGGCGAGACCTGGGCAAGCGCGATCAGCTGAGGAAGGCCTTGTTCGCGTACAACCATTCGGACGCCTACGTGGCTGACGTCCTTGGCTGGATCGACCAGTACACCGCTGCCGCCCAGTCCGTCCCGGGACTTGGCAGTGTGACGGGCACGGTGAAGACGGTGCTGGAGGCCGCGCTTGGGCAACAGGGGGTGCCCTATTCCTGGGGCGGCGGCAATGCCCAAGGTCCTTCCAGGGGAATCTGCTGCTCCCCGGGCGGACAGAACGGCGCGGCCGTCGTCGGGTTCGACTGCTCAGGACTGACCTTGTACGCCTTCGCGCGTGCGGGGGTGTCCCTGCCACGTACCGCCGCGGCGCAGGCGGGTGTCGGCGAGCGGATTCCCGCGTCCGCGGGATTCGGGTCGCTCAAGCCAGGTGACCTGGTGTTCTACGGCTACCTCCCCAACGACAACAGCACGATCCGCCACGTGGGCATCTACCTCGGCAACGGACAGATGGTGAACGCTCCCCGGCCGGGTGCCCCCGTGCGCGTCGACCCCGTAACCGCCATGCCCGACTACGCCGGAGGGGCCCGCCTGCTGTGATCTCATCATCACGACCGGTCCGAAGGCTGCTCCTTGCTGCTGGCGTACTCGCGAGCATCGGTTGCGCCTTGCTGGTGACTTCGCTCTCTCCCAGCGGACCCGATCCCCACGAGCTCGCATCCGGCGTTCAGCCGGTCGATCCTTCGTCCCCTCCTGCCGCCCCGTCTCCGACTCGATCTGATCACCGTTCGGGGACCCCTTCGGCCGACGGCTCGCTGACGCAGCTGCCGCCGCCGGGGTCCGGCCCCCAGGCTGATGCTGCGATGCAGCAGGCGCTGGACGCCGCGGTACCGCGAAACCTGCCCAAGTCCACCGAGCGCCGCCTGCGAAGCGTGGGCCGTCAGGTCTGGACGGCGGAGGTCACCGGAGTAGGCCGGGAGCGGTGGCCCGCGTACTTCACAAATTCCCGCCCTGCCCGTCGATACAGCCAGGTGCGGATCCAGGCCGTCATCGCCCGTCGTACGGACGGCGAGGCAGTTGTCCATCTGTTGTGGGCTGGCGCCGACCCGTTCGGCAACTACGCCGATGGCCGTCGCGCCACGGTCCGCTTCTCGCATTAAGGAGGAAGCTCGTGGACGCCGAGGCGATGACCCTGGCAGCCGACTCTGAAACAGGATCCTTGCTGATCGACCTGGTCAGCTGGATCTGCAGCGCCGGCCTGTGGTGCATGAACAACATGCTCTGGCTGGGCCTGGTGGGCATCGCCGTGGCCGGGGTGTGGCTCTTCGTGCAACGTCAGCTCGCTGCGCGCGCACTGATGCAGCGGTCGTGTGTCGAGCTTGTGCCGACGCGACAGTTCGAAACGACTCCGGAAGAGGTGCTGCGGTTCGGGACACAGCTGATCCGGGCGGCCAGCGCCGGCGAGTGGTGGACTCCTCGGTCGGCTCGATCGGTGCGTATCCGGCTGCGTTCGGACGGGGATACGCCGTTGCGGTATCAGGTGGAGGGTCCGTCCTCCGCTGAGCCTCTCCTGGTGCAGACGCCTTTCGGTCCTCGTGTGCGGACGCGGGTGACCCAGCCGGTGCGGGACAAGGTACGCACGCATACGGTTCGTGCGGTGTTCGCGTTGCACGGCCTGCCGGGGTCGGAGCTGCGGGAAGTTCCTCTGGAGCCCGACCCTCTGCAGCCCTTGATTGACGCGGTGGCGGATCTCCGTCCGGAACACGGGGACTTGGCGGAGGTATGTATCGATCTGTCGCCTGGCGTCCGATGGGGGTTGAAGGGACGACGCCGGCGCGTCCTGCAGACCGCCCGTGTGCGTGCTCGGCGTGAGGCACAGCGGGAAGCACGCTGGGCAACGGAGGACGCTTCCGCGATGGACGAGTCGCTCTTGTGGCAGCTGACGCAAATTCTCGCCCTGCGCAAGAGCCGTGACCGGCTGCTGATGTCCCCGCGGCCGCCGCGGATCGATCGGGACGCAGTGCTCGGCAAGCTGGCTGAGGACGTGGGCCTGGTGCGTGTGCAGATCATGGTGCGCTGCCAGTCGAACACCGTTGGGCGGGCGGAGCGGCGGCTGCGGCACCTCGAGGCGGCGCTCGACATCTTCGCCGCGCGTGTACGTATGTCGTCACTCGGCTGGGCGCTCGGCCCAATCCGTTTCGGCCCTGATCAGTGGCCGTGGCGAACCCGGTTCGACGCGCGGTGGGCCAGCGGACTGATACGGCCGGCCCGCGACTCGTGGGCGCGAGTGAGTGAGCTGGCCGGCCTGCTCAAGCCGCCAACCCGGCATGCCCGCCTGCCGCTGCTGCACAGCGACATCCCGAGCTACGTGCCCGGTGGGCAGCTGATCCCGCAGGGGTTCCACCGCGGCCCGGACGGCAGGAGGCGCCTGCTGGCCACCCGCGAAGACGACACCCTCTTCGAGGTCCAGGTCGGCAAGGCGGGCTGGGGAAAGACGATGCGGGCGCTGTGCCAAGCCACGGCTTCCGCCTACAACGGGCGGGGCGTGGCGTTCGTCGACCCGCACAAAGACTCGTGGGCGACCGTGGCACCGTACCTCGCTCGAGAAGACCTGATGCAGCAGGTCGACCTGTTCGACCTCACGATTCGGGGCGACCGCGAAGTGCTCGGTTGCTGGAACCCACTCGGAATGCATGGAGGTCAGGCCGGTCACGAGGTGGTGAACGCTCTCGTCGACGGCTTCGCAACGAGTCTGGGGTGGGGAGACGCCAACGCTCCGCGAGCCATCACAATCCTCACCAAGGCCGTGGAGGCGCTTGTCGCCTTCAACGCGCACGCTGTGGCCGCCAGGGAGCCGACGAGCCAGGCCACCGTGTTTCACATCAGGCCCCTGCTGACGGATCCCGAGTTCCGTATGAATGTCCTTGCTTGCCTGGGTGAGGGTTTCAAGGCGGAGGCTCGCTGGTGGAAGACGTCGTTCCCGGAGATCCCGAAGGACGCCTTGCCGACGGTGCTCAATCCTCTGGACCGCCTCGCGTCGTCGCCGGTCCTGAGGGCGTTCCTTGGTTCGCCGGTCGGCACGTACGACATTCGTCGGGCGATGGACGAGGCTCGCGTCGTGTGGATCTGCCCGCCCGGAAGCGGGCCGACGGACCGGCTGCTGCTGTCGCTGCTGGTACGGGACATGTTGCGGGCGGGCCTGTCGCGCCGCGACGTTCCAGAAAGCGCGCGCCGGCCGTTCCGCATCTACCTCGACGAACTCATCTCTCTCGACGGCGCCGCTTCTGTATCGCTCGCGCAGATCACGGAGCAGCTGAGGAAGTTCCGGGTGCGGCTCCATGCGATGTCTCAACTCCTGCACCGCATCAGCCCCGAGGTGCGAACCGCGCTGGTGCAGAACGCCTCCTGCTTGTCGACGACGGCTGGCTCGGTGGAAGCCATCAGGCACATCACGGATGAGTGGGGCGGCAGGGTGGAGGCAGCCGACGCGGCAGAGCTCGACCGTTTCGAGCACTGGGCTTCGTTCACCGTCCGGGGCAAGCGCATCGGGCCCGTACAGATTCGTGGGCCGCTCCTCGAAGAGGTATTCCCCGGACGGGCCGGCGACCAGAAGCAGATGGCGCGCCTCATGAGCGCGGCCCGCAGCAACACCGGAGCGGTGCCTCTCGCCGACCTGCTCGAGATCGCCGCCAACCAAGAGGGAGAGGTCCTAGCCTTCGCGGTCAGCCGTGTCGGCACTACGGCGGAGAACCACACCGATAGCGACGCAAACGAAGGGCAGTTCCAGTGACGATCGATGAGGAATTGGAGCAGACGCCTTCGGCTGCCCAGGAAACGGTCCCAGCCCAGAGCGGCTTGGAAGAAACTGCGCTCCGGCGGGCGCTGGTGCTGCTGGCCCAGCATCGCGTGCTGACCACTGCGCAGGTCCACGTCATGCTCAGCCCTGCCACCGGCCGCCGCCGGATCACCAGGCGCCTCGCCACCCTGGTGGAAGAGGGAC
Organism: Streptomyces sp. WAC00040; assembly: GCF_056835925.1. NCBI lineage: Bacteria > Bacillati > Actinomycetota > Actinomycetes > Kitasatosporales > Streptomycetaceae > Streptomyces > Streptomyces sp. WAC00040. The sequence goes on along the minus strand of NZ_JAKQZE010000005.1, from coordinate 507,780 downwards.
TGGTCGGGCAGCACGGCGTGCGTCGAGGGCTCGAACAAATGTGGTTCCTCACCCCTCAAGGCGCCCGGTTGGTCAACGACTGGCCGGAGTTCCGCGGACGGACCGTGTTCGCTCCGGCCGACGGTTTCGACGCGTCGCTGCGGATCGCTCACACGCATGCGGTGGTGAGGGCTCATCTCGCCTTTCTGGCCGACGCACAGCGGCGAGGTGATGAGTACGGGCCGTTGGACTGGCTCCCGGAGACGGCCCACAAGCTCCCGGACTCGGGCGGTGAAGATCGGCTCGTGGCCGACGCGCTGCTGTACTACACGGCAACGGCTCCGCGGCGGGTGCAGTACCGCGCCTTTGTCGAGGTTGATCGCGCGACGATGAGTTCGGAGCGTCTGGCGCGGAAGTTGATCGCGTTCGCCCGGTTCTTCGATTATGCGCCTCAGCCGGTCGGTCGACGTGGCACCGTCGGTGACCAGGCTGCGGGACTTGCCTGGCAGCGCTTCTACCCGCGGTTTCCCAGGATCCTGTTTGTCTTGACGGGTGCCACGAGGCCAAGTCTCGAGCGCAGAATCGAGGATCTGCGGGCCATGGTCGCCGGGCATCCACTTGTTGCCGGCATGTCGTCGGAGGTCCCACTGGGCGCGGCCATCCTGGAGGACATCGAGACGCAGAGGCCGACATCGGCAGTGTGGACGCCTCTTGCCGGTACGGCGGAGCCGCGCTCGTGGATGGAGCTGTAGCACGCGTGCTGAACGGCGAGCCGTCAATTGCGGATGCTTCCGGGTGCCTCGCCGGTCGACGACTGTGGAGATCCTCGGTCAGACCGGTCGGGTGGACGACCCCCGCGGCCAGGACGGAACCCCAGGAGATATCGCCGGAGGTGTCACAGCGCCTGGTCCACTCCCACGGCCGTGTTCCTGCATGGCTTGAACAGTGCAGCCTTGGTGATGGTTAAACCTAATTTCACCCATTTGGCCTAATACTCCTGCCGACTGCGCATGCCGGAGGCAACCTGGCCGGGGCGCCAAGAGGGCGCTGGGAGCAAGGAGTTGAACGATGAAGCAACCTGTCACCAACCGCATCAGAGTCCATCCCAATCCGGATGGCCGCCTGGAAATCGTGGCGCGCGCTGGCGGGAAGGACGTTTATCACAGATGGCAAGTAGCGCCCAGCAACGGCCTGAACTCCGAAGGCTGGCAGCCTATGGGAGGGCTTGGCGACGGTGAGCCAGTCCTCGCGCAAAACGGAGACGGCCGGCTGGACATCTATCTGCGTGGCACCGACGGCAACCTTCACGTGAAGTGGCAGAAGGAACCTGGCGGGCCTTCCGGATGGGATCCTCCGGGCGGTGACTGGCGCAGCTTGGGACGGCCGGGCGTAGCGCTGGCCTCCGACCCCGTTGTGGCGGCGAACGCAGACGGTCGGCTTCACGTATTCGCCCGCTGCACCGACAACATCGTCTACCACACGTGGCAGAAGCCGGACAATACCGGCTATCTGGGCGTGTGGCATCCGCTGCCCGGGACTGTGTCGGGCGACCCCGTAGTCGCTCGGAACAACGACGGCCGACTGGAGGTCTTCGCGATCGACGCCGCTGGCGAGATGCGGCACATCTGGCAGTTTGGCGCCAACCAAGACCTCACGTGGAACGACAGCTGGGGTGCCCTGGAAGGAACAAAGGAGGGCAGTGCGGACATCCTGACGTTCGTCGGAAATCCGTCTGCTGGATTGAATCAGGACGGCAGGCTGGAGGCCTACGCCCTGGCGACCGACGGGCAGCTCTACCTAAGGTGGCAGTTCTTCGATGCCAGCGGCACGCACTGGAATCCGGAGGGCTGGAGGCTCCTTGGAAAGCCACCTACTGCGTCACTGGACAGCAACGTCGTAGTCGCCGAGAACCTTGACGGTCGACTGGAGATCTTCTGCCGCGGCTCAGACGGCGCCATTTGGCACATCTGGCAGCACGGTGTCAACGGCGATGGCGGCTGGTCCGGCCCGGCCCAGTGGGAATCGCTCGGCAACGGGAACCTGGTGAGCGCGCCCGCCGTGGCTCGTAACGCCGACGGGCGATTCGACGTCTACGCCCGTGCCACGGACTCAGCCATTTGGGTCCGATGGCAGGTTGCATCTGGCGGCGGATGGAACCCAGACGGCTGGCACTCGCTCGGTGGCGGGCTCATCGACTTCTGAACACGCCACTTGCACCACGAGGTCGGCCGCCTGGGCGGCCGACCTCAGCCACTCCCTCTATTTCCGGCCGGGCCGGTTCCAGCGTGAGGCGAACACCTCAGTGGCCCGCACGCCGGCGCTTCCGCTCGTACCCCTGCACTCGCTCGCCTTGCCACCTTGAACTGAGCCATAGGTGCTGCGATTTCAGCCGATGCCACGGCAAGTTGTGCACTTCCACACCCTGGACCAGCGCATTTGTGCAGTGGTGAGTGTCGGAACGCTTTCCGGCTCCCTACGGTGGCCTTGTACTGGCCTCATTCGCCACTGACCAGCGGCAACCGTCATCCAGTCGACCAGAGGGGGGTTCATGCGAGGCGCTCAGCGAGACAGGGACAGGCACAGGAGGGTGCATCTGACAGCCGTCAGTGCAGCCTGCGCAGCGCTGTTGCTTGCGGCGTGCAGCGGCGGAACTGAGGGAGCGGCCCGCGGGACGGCTTCATCCTCCCAACCCCCGTTCACGGCTGCTGCGGAGTCCCCGTCGCTGACCAGGCCGGCGGACCCGGATGCTGATGTGAAGGCTGCGGCGCTGAAGGCATACAGCGCGTATTGGCGAGAGAAGCAGGCGGCCTACGCACAGGCTGACGCTCAGGGCACGCGGTTGGCCGAGTACGCCGTGGCCGAGGCTTGGACTGCCGTTGCGCGTGAGATCGCCGGTCTCGCGAAGCAGGGGTTCGTGGCAACGGGCGCGCCGCAGCAGGCCCCGTCCGTCACTGAATTGAACACCGCGGGCGCGGTATGGGCCGCGTCGGTGCGGGACTGCCTGGACGTCTCTGGCTGGACGCTTGTCGAGGAAGAGTCGAATCTGCCGGTCGCACTGCCGAAGGAGCGACGCACCCGGTACGTCAGCTCGGTGTCCATGGAGCGCTGGGACGGACGGTGGGTCGTGGTCAAGGCGACGCAAGAGGACCGGGCATGTTGAGCGGGCGAGGCGTCGCGGCGGCCGCAGGCATGGTGGCGGCGCTCATATACAGCACAGGCGGAACAGCGGCGGCTGACGGCGGGCCGTCCGTTGACGCGGGCGGGTGCGGGTTGGAGTCGTTCTGTGTCGGTGCCCGGACCCCTGAATCGGCCGGGACTCGGCCGGCCGGCGGTACCGGTTCAAGCAACGGGACAGGGTCGTCAAAGCCTCCGGTGTGCACGGTGAAGAAGATGGAGCCGCAGCCGCCCGCCGGTAGCCAGTACTGGAAGGGCCACGACTCGAAGACGACCACGCTCTACGTCCGGTCGTGCCGTCACTTCACGGACAGTGGGGCGAGCTCAGTGTTCGACCAGCCCGTATGGGCGCCGAACGGCACAGAGCCCGAGGCCGTGGATCCGGCTGTTCTCGCGCAGCAGGCCGTGGACAAAATGCGGTTGTCCGGGCCCGATATCGGCATGGCTCCACGGCCCGGCTCGACCGGTCTGGTGGGGATGCCGGTGTGGATGTGGACAGAGACCGGCCCGACGACCTATGGGCCGAACACGGCATCCGCCTCCGCGGGCGGGATCACGGTCACGGCGACAGCGAAGGTCTCTCAGATCGTGTGGAGCATGGGCGACGGCAGCACGGTCACCTGTGGCGGACCGGGGACCGCGTACCACCCGCAGTACGGGAAGAAGCCCTCCCCTACATGTGGTCACACCTATACCCGCACGTCCGGCGGAGAGAAGGGCGGCCGGTACACCGTCACGGCGACCTCGACCTGGGTCATCGACTGGGAGGCCGACGGCGCGTCTGGTGGAGGCCAGTTGCTCGAGACGCGTACGTCCCAGGCCCCGGTCGTGATCGGTGAACTGCAGGCAGCCGGCCGATGACGACAACAGGAACGAAGGTGAGCACGACCACGGCGACTTCGCCGACAACCGCGCTGCCCGACAGTGCGGGAGCCGTGTCGTTTCGGGCCCGGCGTCGCAGGCCGGGCATGGCGGCGCTGGGGGCGGCTTTGATTGCTGCCGGAGGCCTAGGGGGCTTTCTGGCGTGGCAGGAGACGGGCGAGCGCACTGCGGTGCTGGCCGTCGCGCGAGAGGTTCCGGCCGGGGAAGTCGTCGACGACGGCGACCTGACAGTGGCAGCGGTATCGCTGGATCCGTCGCTCAGCGTCTTGAAGGCCACTGAGCGCAGCAAGGTCGTGGGGCAGCGGGCGGCGGTGGCGCTCCTCCCGGGCACGTTGCTGTCCGGTGGACAGCTCACGGATCGGCCACTCGTGAGGCCGGAGGAGCAGCTGGTCGGGGTGGGGCTGAAGCCGGCACAGCTGCCGGCGACACGGCTTGCGGCCGGCAATGTCGTGCTCGTGGTGTTCACCGCTCCCGAAGGAGCCCCCGACGTTGGCAGAGGTGGGGAACCCGGTCCGGGAACCGCGGCGCAGCAACCAGAGACCGTGAAGGCGCGCGTGGTTCGGGTCGGTGAGCGGCAGCAGGCCAGCGGTGACGTGGTCGTGGACGTGGCGGTGCCCGTGGCCGACGGTCCGCGGCTGGCGGCCCAAGTGGCGACGGGCCGGGTGGCTCTGGTCGTCGATGCCCGGAAGGGTGGTACGTGATGGCGGTGGTGGCGCTGGTCGGTCTGCCCGGGGCTCCCGGGGTGACGACAACGGGGCTGGCACTGCTGCGGGCGTGGCCGCTCCAGGACCGGCGCCTGCTGCTGGCCGAGTGCGACCCGGATGGGGGTGCCATCCTGCCTGGAGCGTTCCAGGGACGGGTGCCGGCTGACCGGGGTCTGGCGAACCTTGCGGTGTCGCGGACGCAGGAGCTGGTGACCTCGTTTTGGACGCAGCTGATGGCGGTCAACGCCGGGCGGGACGAGGAGGACCGCAGTCGTCTGCTGCTGCCCGGTCTGACGGAGCCGTCGCAGGCAGCGCAGCTGCGCGGGGTGTGGCGGCCCTTGGCCGATCTGTTCTCCGGCATCGACGCCCATCGGCACGACGTGCTGGTCGACCTTGGCCGTGGCGGTGCCTTCGGCGCCTCGCAGGTGCTGGCGGCCCGAGCGGATGCGGTTGTGCTGGTCGTGCGCGGCACGATGCGCAGCGTGCACGCCGCACGGTCGCGGGTTGCGATGCTCCGCCGCATTCTCGAGGCGGAGGACGGGCGTGGGTCGTCAGGCTTGTGCGTCTTGCTGGTCAAGCAGGGCCCCTACGGGCGGCAAGAGGTGCAGAAGGCACTGGGTGTTCCGGTGATCGCTGCGTTGCCGTTCCGTGCAGAGGAGGCGGCGGTGCTTTCCGATGGGGCGCCGGAGGACCGGCGTTTCGCGCATGGGGAGTTGATGCGGGCAGCGCGTCAGGTGGTGGCGGATCTGCAGCAGTTCGCGGCTGGGCGGGCTCGGGTGCAGTCCGGGATTCAGCGGCGCCTGAGCGATCCGCGGTGGGGAGTGGCTCGTCATGCAGGTTGAGCCGTTGCATCCGCAGCCTTCCCGGCCCGCCCCGGGGGTACTGCGGGCATCCGGTCCTGGTGGGCCGACCGGGGGCACCGCCGGTGCGGCCGCACCGGCGGCCATGAGGAGTGCGGCGCTGCCGCAGGTGCAGATCGACTACCGTGCGGCGCGCGAGATCAAGAAGCGGGTCAGTGAGCAGATGCTCGCCGAGTACAAGGCTGGGCGGGCCCTGTCCGGGACAGCGTCGGAGCAGCGGGCACGGGCGCTGATCAACGAGGCGGTGACGGTGTGGGCCGATGCCGCCCAGGCCGGCCGGCCGGTGTCCCGCCAGGGTGAGCAGGCGCTGGCGACGGTCGTGTTCGACATGCTGTTCCGTGCCGGCCGTCTGCAGCGCTATCTCGACGACACCGCGGTGGAGAACATCTTCATCAACGGCCACGACGAGGTGCACCTCGACTATGGGGACGGCCGTGTGGTGCGTGCTGATCCGGTCGCCGACTCTGACGAAGAGTTGCGGGAACTGGTGCGCGATCTGGCCCGGACAAGCGGGCAGGGTGAGCGGACCTTCTCCACGGGCAGCCCGCTGCTGGCGCTGCGGCTCGCGGACGGCTCCCGGCTGCAGGCGATGACGGAGGTTACCGGAGAGCGCACATACGTGACGATCCGTCGTCACCGGGTTCAGCACGCCGATCTGACCGAGATGGCTCGCCTGGGCGCCGTGTCCGCCGCCCTGAGGGACTTCCTGGCTGCGAGCGTGCGGGCCGAGCGGAACATGATGATCGTCGGCGAGCAGAACTCTGGTAAGACGTCGCTGCTGCGGGCGCTGTTGAAGGAGATCCCTGCTGAGGAGCGGTTCGGGACGCTGGAGACTGAGTTCGAGCTGTGGGCGCACAAGAATGGCTACCACCGGCAGGTGGTGCCGATGGAGGCGCGGGAGTCCAACGGGGAGCGGGTCGACGGCCGGGCAGCGGGTGAGATCACGCTGCTGGAGTTGATGCAGCGGGCTTTGCGCATGTCGCTCACTCGGATCGTGGTCGGCGAGGTCCGCGGGCCGGAGATCACCGCCATGATGCAGGCTCTGACGAACGGCCGGGGCGGGAACCTGTGCACGATGCACGCCTCGTCGCCGCATGTCGTGTTCGACCGGATCGCGGAGCTGTATCTGCTGGCGCAGGGAAACTTCAGCGAGCAGTTGGCCTACCGGCAGATCGCCAACGGCCTGCACCTGGTGGTGTTCCTGTCCGTCGACCGGTCCGCGGGCCGCACTCGACGGTATGTGTCGCATGTCTGGGAGATCACCGGCGTCGGCGAGGGCGGCCGCCCGGCCTACAACGAGCTCTTCGGTCCTGCCCGTGATGAAGCTCGTGCGGTTCCTCGTACGCCTCCGTCGCCGGCGCTGGCGCAGCGGCTCGAGGAGGGCGGGTTCGACATGTCGCTGTTCCGGCAGGTCGGCGCGTGGCGGTCGGCGGTGGGTGCATGAGCGGGGGCCTGTGGTGGGGCGGGTGCGGAGCTGTGGTGATGGCCGGGCTGCTGACGGTCCTGCTTGGGGTGAAGGGCACCACAGCGGCGAAGCCGCCGAGTCTGGCGAGCCGATGGCGGGCCCGGATGGCAGGCGGGCACCTTGCCCGGGTGCGGCTCCTGACAGGGGCGGGACTACTGGGGGCTGGGCTGGTGTGGGTGGTCACCGGCGTGTTCGTGGCCGGTGTGCTGCTGGGTGCGTCCGTGGTCGGTGTGCCGTGGCTGCTGTCGCCAGCGGCGTCCCCGGCGGCCCGGATCAGCAAGCTGGAGGGGTTGGCGGAGTGGACGCAGCGCCTGGCGGATGTCATGCGGCTCGGCTTCGCGCTGCAGCAGGCCCTGGTCTCGGCGCGGAAGAACCCGCCTGCCGCGATCGCAGGTGAGGTTGAGGACCTGGCGGACAAGCTGCGCGCCGGGTGGCATCCGCGTGAGGCGCTCGAGGAGTTCGCCGACCAGCTCGACGATGTCACTGCGGACAAGGTGTGCGCGGCCCTGGCGTTGTGTGCTGTCGATGCCGGGCCTGGTCTGGCGCAGGCGTTGGAAGACATGGCCGCGTCCGTGCGCGAGGAGGTGGCGAAGCGACGGCAGATCGAGGCCGACCGGGCCAAGTCCCGTACTGCTGTGCGGTGGATGACCCTGATCAGCCTTGGCGTAGTACTCGGCGGGTTCGCGGTACCTGCCTACACGGCCCCCTACGGAACCGTCTTGGGGCAGCTGGTGCTCGCCCTGCTGGCGGCGGCATTCACCGGCGTACTGGTGTGGATGCGTTCGCTGGCCGGGCACACACCGGTGCCCCGGTTCCTGGTTCCGGACCCTCGCAGCCGGGTCAGACAGAAGGAGCCGGTGGTGACGCCGTGAGCCCGACGACCGTGCTGGTGATGTGCGGCGCCGTGGCTGGAACAGGCCTGGCGCTGGTGATCAGCGAGATTGTCCCGGCCGCGCCGAAACTCGGGCCCGCGCTGCGCCGCCTGAGCCCACCGGTTGGCCCCTCCCCCGTCGTGCAGGCGCCGGTCAACGGGGGCCGGGGGGCGGCCGCACAAGCTGTGTGGGGGCGGTGGCTCGTCGACCGCGTTCCCGGCCGTCTTCCCCATGCCGATCTGCGTCTGCTGGGGCAGAGCGCCGAGCAGTTCCTTCTCACGAAGGTGGCGTTCGCTCTCGCCGGGCTGCTGCTGCCCGTGATCGTGACCGCCGGATGGACGCTGATGGGCCTGGGTGTGCCGGTGCTGGTCCCGGGCGTCGTCGGAGTTGTCGCTGCTGCGGGGTTGTGGTTCGTACCGGACTGGCAGGTGCGCGATCAGGCGGGCAAGGCGAGGGCGGAGTTCGCCCACGCCGCTGCGGCCTATCTCGAGCTCGTCGCTTTGCGCATGGCGTCGAACGTCGGCGCCGCGCAGGCCCTCGAGGAGGCCGCATGGATCGGCCGCGGGTGGGCGCTCACTCGGGTCCAGGACGCGCTGCTGCGGGCAAGGGCGGACAAGTCGTCACCGTGGGACGCGCTGGACGAGCTCGGCGAGCAGCTGCGGCTTCCGATCCTCGGCGACGTCGCCGACATCATGCGGCTGTCGTCGGCCGATGGTGCCGCCGTGTACGACACCCTCCGGGCGCGGGCGGCGAGCCTGCGCACCGAACTCCTTACGGCGCAGGCCGCCGAGGCGAATGCGGACAGCGAGAAGATGAGCGCACCGGGTGCTCTCCTGGCCGCGATCGTCATGATCGGCATCGCCTTCCCCGCCGTCTTGAACGTGCTGTTCCTCTGATCTGCCTGCGAAGAGCAGGGCAGGTCGACGATCCAGGAGAACGACGATGCCAAAGAGTCCTGACAACGAGCAGTCCCTGAAAAGCAGCGCTCTGCGCACCACGGTCAAAGCACAAACGCTGGCGCAGGCCGCGCGTACGCGGCTTCAGGCCGTACGGGATGAGGTCGCGGAACGCGGAGACCGCGGAGACGGTCCCATCCCGACCGTCATCATCATCCTCGCCACCATCGCTGGCGCGCTGCTGATCGCAGGAGCGCTGGCCACGCTGTACGGGAAGTACAGCGCGAAAATCGGCGGCGAATGAAGCAGACCATAAGGGCCGGACGAGGCGCCCTGCCGTGTGCGCCGATTCGGAGGGGTGGCAGGTCCGCTCTGAGGAGCAGGCGATGGAACGACGAGGGCAATGCGGCCATCCAGGCCGCCATCATCTACCCGCTGGTGCTGGCCGTCGTCATCGTCGGGGTGCAGGCAGCGCTGTGGGGCTATGCCCGCAACGTCGCTCAGACCGCGGCCCGGGAGGGCGTGGCGGCCGGTCGGATGTACGGGGCAGGCCCAGAGGCGGGGGCCGCGCAGGCGCAGAGTGCGCTGGACAGGCTCGCCGGCAGCAACTTCACCGGCCACCACGTGTCCACGGTGGGCAGCACGCCCGAGCGAGTACGGATCAGGGTCACCGGGTCGGCGCTCTCGCTGATTCCCGGCATCCCGAACTGGCCGGTGTCCGTGGATGCTTCCGGCGCCGTGGAGCGATGGACGACACCTGAGGGGGATGAGTCGTATGCGCAGGTGGCTCACGCGCCGTGGCTCAGCGGATCGTGGCAGCGCCCCGATCGAGGCAGTGATCGTGGTGCCACTGCTCATCGCGCTGGGACTGCTGTTCCTTGCCGGAGCCCGCATCGCCGCCGCCGGCCAGTTCGCGGACACGGCCGCCGAGCATGCGGCCCGTGCCGCGTCCCTGGCACGCACCCCTGGTGAGGCGCAGCGTGCCGCGCAGGTGGCGGCCGAGGATTCTCTCGCCAGCCAGGGTCAGCCCTGCACCAGCACGCGGGTCACGGCGGGGACGGACGGGCTCGCCGTGCCTGTGGGAGAGGTGTCCTCGGTGACCGTCACGGTCTCATGCACCGTGCCGCTGGCGGACCTGTTCTTCCTCGGCAGTGCCGGCCCGGGCACGCGCACCGTCACGTCCAGCTTCACCAGCGTGGTTGACGCGTATCGGGAAAGGGGCTGATCGCCGTGCAGGTCTCCAGAGCGTGGCACCGGTACCGGGGGTGGGTGACGCGGGACCGGGGCGGAGTCTCGGTGTTCGCCGCGATCGTCACGGTGCCGCTCCTCGTCCTCGGTGGGCTCCTGGTCGTCGACGGCACCGGCAAACTCCGCGCGGCGCAGCGTGCGGACGCGTTGGCCATGGAAGCCGCCCGAGCCGGCGCTCAGGCCATCGACCCGGCCCAGGCTGTGGAGGGAGCCGCGGTGGTCGCCGACCCTGCAGCCGCAGCAGCCGCAGCGCGCGCCTATCTGCAGCGGGCCGGCACGGGAGGCTCCGTCAGGGTCACGGCTGGCGGCACGCAGGTGCAGGTGACCGTCCATGACACCTACCAGACCCGGTTCCTGACCCTGGTCGGTGTCACCCACATGCAGGCGACCGGACACGGTCGGGCCGCCCTTCTCCATGGCGTCACCGACCCCGAGGAAGGCTCCTGATGAACGCACGCTCCCCGCGCCCTTCCTCAGGCCCCCTGGCCCGCATCGCTCGAGGACTACGCGCGCTGATGGCACTGCTGATACTCCTCGCGCTGCTGGCGGGACTTCCGTGGCTGTTGTGGCAAGCCACAGCGGCCGCCGCCGACAGCGGTATCGAGGACCTGCAACATCTCTTCAGCCGCTCCGACACCAGCGGCGCCTTCTTCCTCGCCCTGGCCGCCGTGGGCTGGATCGGCTGGGCAGGCTTCGCCCTGTCCGTCCTGGTCGAGATCCCCGCACAGCTACGCGGCCGGGCCACGCCGCGCCTGCCAGGCCTGCGTCTGGGGCAGCGCACCGCCGCCACCCTGATCGGCGCCATCGTGGTGCTGCTCCCCGCGGGAACCGCGATGGCTTCCCCCACGGCGCTTTCCGTGTCTGTCAGCACCGGCCAGGTGCCGCAGGCCGGAGCCGAGCGGTCGAGCGCAGAGACCGCTGAGGGCCGGGAGAGCGCCACCGTGTCGAACCCCGCGGCGCAGACTCAGCAGCGCGAGTACACCGTCCGGGACGTACGGCCCGCCGAGAGCCTGTGGCAGATCGCCGAGAAGGAACTGGGCAGCGGGGAGGAGTTCGCTGCCATCATCGACCTCAACGAGGGCCGCATGATGCCTGACGGCAGAGTCTTCAGCGCCGACGCCGTGCTGCAACCCGGCTGGACGCTTCTACTGCCCGCCTCGAGCACCCCGCAGGGAAACCATCCAGAGCCCCAAGCAGTCGGCAGGTCCGTCCTCGACAGTGACGGGGCAACTACCGCTGCCGAGTCGTACACGGTGCGGCCCGGCGACTACCTGTCGAAGATCGCACGCGACGAACTCGGCAACGGTGACCGCTGGCCTGAGCTCTACGACGCGAACCGGGACCGGATCGCCGACCCCGATCTCATCCGGCCGGGGCAGAGGCTTGACCTGCCACAGGTCTCACCCGGCAACGCGGCGAGGGACGACGACGAGCGACGTGACGAACCTGAGCGGGACTCCAATGCCGAGTCGCCCGCGGAACCCGGGCCTTCCAACGCCACTCCCCCGCCCGCAGACCGCCCAGCGACGGAGGACGACAGCAAGTCCCCCACGCCGCGACACGAGGAGTCTCTCCCCTCTCGCGACCCCGCAGCATCCGCACCAGGCCCTGCGGCGTCCCCAAGCCATCAGCCGAGCACGGCAGCCCCCGACGTCCCGGTGTCGAAGCACCAGGACGCATCCCTGCTGCGGCAAGCCGCACTCGCCGGAGGGATCGGCGCGCTGCTGGCCGCCTCGCTCACCGGCGCTCTCGCGGTGAAGCGGGTCCTTCAACAGCGCCGTCGGCGGGCCGGAGAGACGATCGCCATGGAGGAACCCACCGCCGCGGAGCAGATTGCGCATGCCTCAGGAACACCGTCTGGCGTAACGCTCCTGGACACCGCGCTGAGGGCGCTCATCTCCCACGCCGAGGAAGCCGGGAACGGCCTGCCCGCCATCCGCGGCGCCCGAGTCACCGAGTCATCTGTCGTCCTCCTTCCTGACGACCCCACAGCGCCGGCCCCCAAGCCCTTCGTGTCCGGCGAGACCCGAGGCACCTGGGTGCTTGGGCCGAGCGCACCCCTCGAATCCGTCGAACCGACCTCCGCACAGCCGTATCCGTCGCTCGTCACACTCGGAGCCACGCAGAACGGCGACCTGCTGCTCGCTGACCTTCTGCATGCCCAGGCACTGCTGCTCGACGGCGCAGCGGACGATGTCCTGGCCGTGTGCCGCGCTCTGGCCCTCGAGGCAGGCACGAATCAGTGGAGCAGGCACAGCGAAATCCTGACCGTCGGCCTCGGGCAGAGCCTGGCCGCGCTGCTGCCCAAGGGTCGGATCCGGGCGATGCCTCATCTGCCCGCGGTAACGGCAGACATCGGTGAACTGCTGCTGGAACTGCACCAGCACCAAGACGACCCCGATGCCATGGCCCACCCACTGCCGTGGATTCTGATCAGCGCCGCCGACATCGATGCCGAGGAGGCGTGGCAGCTCGCGGACGCCATCTCGGCAGCTCGCGGTCTTCAGATCTGCGTCGTGCTTCCCGCAACCGACGACACCCGGCGCGCCTTTCCCGAGGCGCTGGAGATCAGCGCTGCTCCCGATGCGTCCGTCGCCCTGCCACAGCTCGCCGCCGAGCCGATCCGGCTCCAGCGGCTCACGGATGCGCAGTACCAGCAGTACGTGCACGCTCTGGAAATCTCTGAAGCGCCGGCCGAGCCCGCGACGGGTGCCTGGCAAGGCGTCCACGACCACGCGAGCACAGCTGCTGGGCCCAGCTTGGCGGCAGGCCGGGGCAGCCAGGATCCCAGCGACCCGTTCCCCGCGCTGTTGGCCTCCGTGCGAGCCCCGGCACCACGGGCGGAGTCGGTGGGGCCGGGCGACGCTGTCCCCCCAGCCGAGAACGACTGCCCGCCGCAGGAGGCGGCCTCAGCGGCAACCCCGGAACTGTCCGAAGGAGCACCGCAGGGGCCCTACATCGAGGTGATGGGGCCGCTGCGCATCAGGGAACTCGACTCCTCGGGCCAGGCCTTGAAGGTCGCGGTCCTGGCCGCATTGATCCACCTGCGGCCCGGCCGGACGGCGGCATGGCTGTGTGAGGCGATGGACCCGGTGAGCCCATGGTCCCTGCACACGCTTCAGAACCGGCTGACCGAGATCCGCAACCGCTTGGGCAGCACAGCCGATGGCCGTCCGTACCTGCCCCGGCCGAAGAACGGATACGCGTTCCGCCCGGAGGTCTCGTCCGACTGGCAACGGTTCCAACTGCTCGCGGAGCAGGGACTGACTGCGGGCTCCCCCACCGGCATCCCGTACCTCGAGGCAGCCCTCGGCCTCGTCCGGGGCCGCCCATTCGACGACGGCACGTACCCGTGGGCGGCGCCGATCCAGCAGGAGATGCTGTCCCGCATCGTCGACATCGCGCACACACTCGCGTCCTGGCACAGCAACTCTGACCGGCCCGACCTGGACGCAGCGAGGCGGGCAGTTCTGCGCGGCCTGGACGTCGACGAGTCGGCCGAAGTCCTGCACCGGGATCGGATCAGTATCGAGCAGGCCGCCGGGAACAGCCGTGGACTGCGCAAGGCCGTTGACCGGGTGCGCACGGTCGCGCACACCTACGACATCGCATTGGACCCGCTCACCGAGCAGTGCATCGCTCAGGCTCTGACAGCCGAGGACGCCCCAGCGCTTGTGAGCCCTACGGACAGGTAGCGCGCATCCTTTCGGACCCGGCCATGCCCCTGACCTGGGATGCGCAGTGTGCGCATCGCAGGAAGGACGACGATGGACGTGCCGCAGCGGCCGGAGGACGAGCTGAGGGCGTGCCCTACGCACAGGCTGCGCAGCTGGGGCGCCCTTCCGTGTGGAGGCGTTCGCTGGCAAGCCTGCCCAGCCGGGGGCTACGTGCTCAGTGTGTACCTGGCCGCGGCGAGGAGTTCGGCGCGTGCTGCCCACTCCCCCGCCGGTGGGCGGGTTCGCCACTCGATGAGCACTTCCTTCACGGCCGCCGCGACGCTGCGCACCCCGGTCTGGAGCTCAGGTTCGAGAGGGGCGAGTAAGCCATCTCCAGGGCCGGTGACGACGGCCGTGCCGTAGAGGCCGTAGCCGATGTCCATGCCTCGCCACGTGCACGCCAGGGCCCAGGCCGCTGGGTTGAACGGAAGATGCTCCGCGCTGTAGCCGCCGCCATGAACGTGCAGGAGGGCACGGCGGTGGTAGACGCTGGCGTCCACGGTTCCATTGAGGATGGATCTCAGCGCCTTGCGCTGATCGTCGCTCCTCGCCGGCAGGGTCAGCGTCTCGGTGGAGCCGTCGGGCTCAAGGCGTATCGCGGCGATGGTCATCGGCTTGGTCGCATCCCTCGTGAGCTGCAACTGCGCAGGCGCCGGACTCTGCAGGGCTGTGGTTCGGTACGCGAGTCAGGCGGAGTTGTATGCCGGTGTGCCGTTGAATGCCGTGTAGCGGCGCTCGAAGTCCGGCACCAACTTCTTGACTGTGTCTTCGGCTATGGGCTGGCTGTACTGCCCGGTGATTCCTCGCTTGGCCAGGTCCTGGGCCACGGCTGCGGCTGTGGGAGGGGTGCCGTCCTGAGCGCAGCGGCGGGCCCATTGTCCGTAGATTCGGAACTCGAGGAAGTACCGTCGCAGTGTGCTGGGGCTGATCCGGCCACCGCTTCGGTTGGTGATGCTCCGGCGAGCGAGGAACTCCGAAAGTTCACTGTCTTTCGGCTCCCTCCCCTGCTGTTGGCGGAACTCGTCCCACGCCAGGTAGTAGCGGTCGACGACGGTCAGGTCCTTGTGCTCTTCGGGGTTGCCCTGCCGCGGCTCGGGCAGTGGCACCGGCTCTGGATCCGCTGAGGAGTCCTCGTCCAGCGGATGATCGACCGGCAGGGGCTCTGCCTCTGGAGCGCTCCCCTTGTCATGGTCGTTCGGCGGAGGAACCGAGGAGACCGAGGGCTCGGGCTCGCGGCTTCCTGAGGCCTTCGTAAGTTCGTCTTCTGCGGAAGGCTCGTCCTGCTGTGCCTCGGACGCGGGCTCAAGGGGGCGGGTGCGGCCGGGGCCCGCGGGCACCGGCACCGGGTGGGGCTCCAGGCCTTCCACGTACGTCGGGTTGTACGCGCGCTCGTACGCGTCCTGCGGAACCTGCGGGGCCGCGAACCACGGGCTCTCGTGGGAGCCCGGACCCTCGTACGCCTCCTCGCCGGGAACTTCGGAAGCCGGCTCGTCACGCCGGGAGGCGACCGCTCGCTCCGGCTCACGCGGCGGCTCCGTCTCGCCGCCCACCGGCAGCTCCGGCTGCGCCGCGGCCTGCGCCACCGGCGCAGGCGGCAGCAGCACCGGCTCGATGCCCGCGGCCGCCATGCCCGCCGGGGCGGTCTGCGCCAGCGGCACGCCGAACTTCGCCAGCCGCAGCGGCATCAGCGCCTCGATCGGGGCCTTGCGCCGCCACGCCCGGCCGAAACGCGCCTGAAGACGGGCCTGGTAGATCAGCCGGTCCTGCTCGAGCTTGATCACCTGCTCATAGCTGCGCAGCTCCCACAGCTTCATCCGCCGCCACAGCTTGAACGTCGGGACGGGCGAGAGCAGCCAGCGGGTCAGCCGCACGCCCTCCATGTGCTTGTCGGCCGTGATGTCCGCGATCCGGCCCACCGCGTGCCTGGCCGCCTCGACGGCCACGACGAACAGGATCGGGATGACGGCGTGCATGCCGACACCGAGCGGATCCGGCCACGCGGCCGCGCCGTTGAACGCGATCGTCGCGAAGGTCAGCAGCCAGGCCGTCTGGCGCAGCAGCGGGAAAGGTATCCGCATCCACGTCAGCAGCAGGTCGAGCGCCAGCAGCACACAGATGCCGGCGTCGATGCCGATGGGGAAGACCAGGGAGAAGTCGCCGAAGCCCTTCTGCTCCGCGAGCTCGCGCACGGCGGCGTACGACCCGGCGAAGCCGATCGCGGCGATGATCAACGCGCCCGCGACGACGACCCCGATGAGTATTCGGTGCGTGCGAGAGATGGTCAGAACTCCCTTTTGGACTCTGCTCACTTGCCCGCTGTACTGAGCGCCGTCGTCCCGTCAGATCATGGTGTACCGCACACGTCAGGACACACGTGTCTCTCCCGCAGCCGCAGGCCCCTCAGCCTAGGAAGAACTCCACGGTGGTGACACTTCGCGGATGCACAACGGCGTGCACGAACAGCCTCACAAGTGCACGGTCGGGATGGGTGTCTGAGGCAGGTTCGGGTGACAGGTGCGGTTAGGCGGCCCTGGAGGACTGGCGTGGTCATGACGGCCTCGAATTGGATGGGGGTCAGCCGGCCGAGTGAGGCTTGCCTGCGGCGTCGGTGGTAGGTCCGCTCGATCCGGGTCACGATCGCGATCCGGGTTCTTCGAGGGTCGCCCAGACACGTCCGCGCGACGCATCCACTTCCACAACGTCATGGGATGGACTCCGAAGTCGGTGGCCACCTACTCGACCGTCACACCCGGCCCGCGGTTCCTCGCGACCCGCACGACGTCCTGGCGGAACTCCTCCGGATAAGGCTTGGGCACAGCGACATCCGTCCCACCCGCCCCACAGGGCAATCCAGTTCAGATGTCACCCGATCGTGCGGCAGACCCCCTCAGGTTGTTTCAGGTGCGGTCGTAGTTGCTGGCTTGAAGGTGCCACATGGCTGCGTACTCGGAGCCTTCGGCGCCGAGCAGGGTCTCGTGGGTGCCTTCTTCAAGAATGCGTCCTTTGCCCAGGACGATGATGTGGTCGGCTTTACGGGTGGAGCCGAGGCGGTGGGTGATGAGGACGACGGTTCGGCCTTGGCTGAGGGTGCGGATGCGTTCGTACATGGCCTCTTCGGCGCGGGGGTCGAGAGCGCTGGTGGGTTCGTCGCAGATGAGGATGCCGGCGTTGGTGCGGTAGAAGGCGCGGGCTGCGGCAAGGCGTTGCCACTGGCCGGGTGAGAGGTCGCGTCCTCCCCATTGGGAGGGGGAGAGGTAGGTGTCGAGTCCCTCTGGGAGCTCGTCGATGACCGTGTCGGCTCCTGCCGCCCGGATTGCGGCGCCGATGGTGGCGGTGTCGCCGGGGCCTTGGCCGAGGGTGATGTTGTGGCGGGCGGTGGTCTGCCAGCGGGAAATGTCCTGGGGCAGCACGGCGAGGTGCTGCCACACGGTTTCAGGGTCGACGGTGGCGAGGTCGGTGTCTTCCCAGGAGACGGTGCCGCTGGTGGGTTGGTAGAGGCCGGCGAGGAGTTTTGCGAGGGTGGACTTCCCGGCGCCGTTGTGGCCGACGATCGCGAGGACCTGGCCGCGGTGCAGCGTGAGATTGATGTCCTTGAGGACGGGTTCGCTCGAGCCCGGGTAGTGGAAGCTCAGATTCTCGGCGCGGATGGTGGTGGGGTGCGCGGGTACGGCGGCCGGTGAGGACGGCGTGATCTTCGCACTGGTTCGACGGCTGGTCATGGTGAAGGTGTTCCAGTCGTCGAGGTAGAGGCCGACCTTGTAGGTGGTGTGCAAGCCGGTGACGAGGCCGGTCAGGAGGTTGCGGCCGGTGAGGACGGCGATGAGTGCGGCGCCGGCAGAGGCCAGGGGAACTTGGCCGGTTGCGACGAGGCTGAGGAGGGCGGCGTAGACAAGGAGCATGCCGGTGCCGGAGAGGGCGTCGCCGAGCAGCTGGTAGCGGGCGGTGCTGCGGCCGATGCGGGCGGCGTGGGTCTCCAGTCGGCGGGTGACGTCGGCGAACTCGGTCAGGAGCCAGGTACGCATCGTGTTGGCGCGGATGTCGAGGGCGCTCGGGCGGCCGGAGGCGTAGTACATGAGGGTGTGGCGC
Organism: Streptomyces sp. WAC00040; assembly: GCF_056835925.1. Lineage (NCBI taxonomy): Bacteria > Bacillati > Actinomycetota > Actinomycetes > Kitasatosporales > Streptomycetaceae > Streptomyces > Streptomyces sp. WAC00040. Next base: position 489,898 of record NZ_JAKQZE010000005.1, on the reverse strand, counting down.
AGTCGCCGGTCGGCGAGGCTGTGGCGTTCGGCGCGGTGGGCCGCGCGGGCGGCATGGATCGCGGCAATGCCACGGGGTACGACGGCCAGGAGCAGCAGGGGGACAAGGGCGGGGTGGAGGGCGGCGAGTACGCCGGTCGCGGCGAGGATGCCGATGGTGGCGGCGGCGACGGCGGCGATGGAGTCGATCATGAGGTGGGCGTCTTTCGAGGCGCGGTTGGCGGCCTCGCTGTGGTCGCACCAGGCGGGATCGTCGTAGGCGGCGAGCGGCGCACGGGTTGCTGCCTCGAGGTACTGGAGTTCGGCGCGGCCGTCGACCTTGGGTCCGAGGCGCGTGGTGATGGTGAGGGTTTTCGCGGTGGCTGCGGAGCGGGCCACGGCAGACGCGGTGATGACGGCGAGTGCTGGTAGGGCGGCGTTGAGGCGGTCGGAGATCTGTCCCGTGGCGAAGAGGTGGTGGAAGGCGCCGCGTGTCGCATAGAGGCCGGTGGCGGTGAGGAGGCCCCAGGCGAGCTGGAGGGCGGCCATCCAGAAGACGGCGCGGCGGTCCGCCTGCCAGGCGAGCCGTAGGACGAGGGTGGTCAGGGCGGGCAGGCGGCGGGCCATGGCCCAGGGCGGGTCGGTGAGGGCGTCCTCGTGGCGTTCGGCGCTGACGGTGTACTGCGGCAGGACGACGGAGTCTGCCTGAGTGCGGGCGGTGCGGCGGCGCATGATCATGCGCACGGGTCGGGTGGCTCCGGATGTGAGCTTGGAGTGCAGTGTGTCGGTCACGTCCGATGCAACGGGTCACCCGTATGGGTGGTTGCGGTGGCGAGGGGTGGCGAATTTCCGTTCGAGCGTTAGACCTTGAGGACGGTCTCGTAGGGCCAGGCTTCATCTTCGAGGGCCTGGCCGATGATGTGGCCGTCGGCTTCGATCCAGGCGTGCGCGCCGTGGGGCAGGAACGTCGCGCCGAGGACGAAGTGCATCCGCTGCCCAGTCAGGGCCCCGGCGAGGAGGGTGGCGAGCGATTCCTCCAGGCAGGCGGCGCGCCCGGGCCAGCCGCGGGCGGCCTGCCGAATGGCCGTGTGCAGGGCTTCTGCTCGGGTCAGGGAGGCGGGTCGTCCGGGCAGACGGCGAGCTTCGCGGGCAAGGACGAGGGCGTAGCGCAGGGGTAGGCATCGCAGCAGGGTCAGAGCGAGTGCGAGGCCTGTGTGGGCGGCGAGCCGGTCAGGGAGGGTCGACAGTGCATCGTGTGCGATGCGGACGCGCGCGGGACGGGTCTCGGGAGTGGGAGAGGGGACGGGGGTCAGCAGGCCGCTGTCGGCGAGGTCTTCTGCGACGCGGGTCATGTCGGCTCGCACGGTGTCGGCGGCGGCCCCGCGGGCGGTCCAGTGCCGGGTAAGGGCGTCGATCGCGTTGGCGGCCGGGGTGCCGGCGGCGATGCGCTGCCACAGGTCGGTGCTGATCGGGTCGAGGAAGCGCCATCTGCCTCGGCCGTGGCGGGTGTCGAGCAGTGCCGTGCCGTGCGCGGTGACGGCGTAATGCAGTCCGGTGGTCTGCCTCATGTGTGTGCCGCCGGGGCCGGGGTGGTGTTCTGCCACCAGTGCTCGCGGCTGGTCGTGAGGGTGGTGAGCCACAGTTCGGCGGCGATGAGGTAGTGCAGGGATCCGAGCGGTGCCATCTCTCCGCGGGCGGCCGCGGCGAGGGCCGCGAGGGCGGGGGCGGTGTCGATGAGTCCGGCGGCGGCGACCCGCGAGCCGGAGATGGTGGCGTGAAGGGTGGCGTAGTTGGCTCGTACGCCGAGGTGGAGGCTGGCGGTCATTGCGGTCTTGGTGCGGCGGCCGAGGAGGTGGTCGGGCACGGCGCCGGTGAGCGCGGCGCGGGCGAGGGGCTTGAAATCGCCCGGCGCCCAGCGCCGCCAGCCGGGAGCGGTCCAGCAGGCGTCGACCACCGCGGGGTCGAGGTAGGGGGCGTGCATGGGCAGCTGCCACAGGTGGCGGGTGATCTGGTCGTAGGTGGCGTGCTCTTCGGCCATCCGCTCCAGTGCGAGCTGCTCGTGCGTCGCACCGGGGAGGGCGTGCGGGTCGGCCGATGCGGCGCGGGCGCCGGCGAGGTCGGCCATCAGGTGGCGGCCGGCCTGTGTGAGCCAGGCGGCAGCGGGCAGCGGGCCGCACCAGGCGAGCAGTTGCGCCGGTTGGACAAATGCCGGGCCGCCCGTCTGCGGGCCGGGGCGGCGTAGGTGGGCTGCGAGCCGTTCGAGTGCTCGGGTCTGCGGGGTACGGGCGGCGGCCGCAGCTTGGGCGAGGCACGCGTGGAGCGGCGCGCGGCGGGCGCGGGCAAACGCGGCGAGCTGCCGGGCCGCCCGCACGGTGTCACCTGCGCACGCGCGGTCGACGGCAGTGAGGGGGATGGAGTCGAGGACGTTGTCGCCGCCGCGGCCGGTGAGGTGCAGCCGGGAGTCGTAGGCGCGGGCAGGGGCGAGCTGGGCCTGTTTGATGGCCAGCAGTCCGAGGCTGAGGGACGGGCTGTCGGTGAGCGGTAGGGCCGCCGGGTCTGCGAGGCCGTCGAAGTGCCGGACGTGTTCCCTGCTGCCGTTGATCTCGAGGTGGTCGATCGAGGGGTGAGCGGCGGCGATTGCGCGGGCGTAGCGGAGGTCGTCCTGGTCGGCCATCTGGGCGTCGGTGTAGGTGACGGCTAGGAGCGGGTGGCGGAAGGCGGCGAGGCTGGTGAGGCAGCTGCTATCGATGCCGCCGGACAGGTCGGCTGACACCGCCCCGGGGGCGCTGGTGCAGCGGCGCTCCACAGCTGTGGTGAGGGCCGGGGCGAGGAGTTCCGCGGCCTCGGTAAGCGTCGCTGTCGGCGTCTTGGCGGCGGTGGGGATGGGTTCGGTGCGCGGGGCGCGGCCGGGTTCCAGAACGAGCGCGCGGCCAGGTGGGACGCGGTGAACGCCGGGAAAGAAGCTTGCCTCGTGGAGCGGGTCGACGCCCGTCAGGCTCAAGGAGGCAAGCAGCGGGACCAGGTCCGGCTGGGCGTCGAGGTAGGCGGCGAGGGCGAGTTGCGAGGTGGACCACCACACGGTGTCGCCATCGGCAAGCCAGTACACGACCTGGACTCCAGCCCGATCGCCGACGACATACACGGTGTGGTGGGTGCGCACGACGGCAACGTAGGAGCCGGGAAGCCGCGCCGCGTGCGCCCACCTGCCGCGCTCTGCCGCGTCCCGCGCCTCACGCAACTCTGATGCGGCGGCCAGACAGGTGCCGGCAGTGACCACTTCGGCGCTCCCGCCCAGTGCCGGACTGTGGGCGATCTCGCCCGGCCGGTATCCCGCCGCCCACAGGGGCGGTCCGTCGAACGGGACCGGCACGGCGCCGCGCGGCCACACACCGCGCGACTGTCCGGCCGTGGAAGGGGTCGGGTCGGTCGACGAAGACGCTCCGATCACGTGGCGCATCGATCCTCCTTGTCTGTTGGAAGTGCCAGAACGGGCCGTGGGCACGACCCCCTGGACAGGAGCCGTGCCCGCGGCCAACGCCGATTACCAGTTGCTGTAGTACTGGGTGTCGTCCGCGTTGTTGGCACCTGCGTGACCGAGGGTGACCTCCGTGACCGAACCGAAGTCGCTCACGCCCGGCGTGACGTACGGCTCCGGCGCGGTCGGCAGCTGCTCGTCCGGAGCGGTGGTGTTGACGGTGTTCTGCATGCTGTTCTGCCTCTCATGGAGAAGGGGTGGGATGTCGTCTGAACGAAGGCGCCGGGCTCGGCGGCTCCTCAGACGAAGTACTCGGTGTCGTCCGCGCGGTCGAAGCCCGCAGTGCCCAAGGTGACCTTGGTGACGGGACCCAGGTCGTTCACTGCCGGTGTCACGTACGAGCCGGATTCGGTGTCGGTTTCGGCCGCAGGGGCGCAGCCGCAACCGTGCTGGTGATGCATAACAGCCTTCCGAACTCGACAACCGCGATTCCCATAGGGAAGCGGCTGCCGTCAGCGACGGCGTCGCACGCCCGGCCCGTGAAGGTGGCTGGCGGCCACCTTCAGGTCCGGCCGGCTCGGCCGTAACGGCCTCCCTGCCATCCGTATCGGTCGGGGAGGTGGTGCTGTCCCTACTTCACCGGATTCGAAGGCCCGTTCCCAGAGACGGAGTTGGCGACTTCCTGGGTGAGGGACTGGGAGGAATCTAGGATGTTCCTAGACGGCCCAACGTCCCCTCCGCTCGGCCCTCGACGACGCGGAACGCATGCTGAGTAGGGGCGAGTGAACTCAGGTGCGCAACCAGAGCCGGACGAGGCTTCGGTGACCGTCGCGTGAAAGACGTGGCCCCCTTGTCGCAGGGCGTCGTGACCGCACCGAAAATCCATGGCCGGTTGATCGTCCGCTCCCCTTCGTTGCGGCGCTGGTTGCCGGACGAGACTTGCTCGGCGTGGACTGGCTGTAATGCGTCCCTCAGCTCGGAGTACGGGCGGTCAGTCCTGCTGGAGCAGATCCAGTACGGCGTGCCGGTAGGCGGCGTAGACGGCAGGGAGGTCGCTGAGGCAGGCGCGCTCGTCGATGCCGTGCAGCCCTTCGTAGCGCACGCCGAAGCCAGCGGTTGCCGCGATGCCTTCGCAGGCAAGCAGGTTGCCGATGTTCGACGGGCCAGCCACCTTGGCCCGGGGCGTCAGGCCGACGGCCCGGGCCGCATCAAGGAGGGCGGCGGCAGGTTGCTCGTCCTCGGCCAGGCAGAACGGCGGCCACACGGCGACCGGTGTCACCTCGGTCGGTGCCGGGGCGAGGAGGTGGGCGTCGAGTTCGGCGACCGCCTTGCGAACCAGGGTTTCGGCGTCGTGCGCGTCGAACGACGGCACTGTGCGTACGTCCACGTTGAGGTCGCAGCGGTCGGGTGTGACGGAGAATCCCTCGCCGCCATGGAAGGAAGTGACCGACAGCTTGGGCGGTAGCGGGAACGTGGTGGCCGGGTCGGGGCCGGGGAGTTCGGCGGCATCGAGGAGGCGCACGAGGTGCGCTGCGCGGCTGACGGCGCTGGTGACGGTGCGGCTGGATCCGGAGTGGCCGGAGGGTGCGTGGACGGTGAGGGTGGCGCGCCACAGGCCTCGGCCGCCGACGACGACCTCGTCACGTCCGGGGTAGCCGATCATGACTCCTGCCGGGCGGTTGGCGTCGATGTCGGTGAGGTAGGCCCGGGCGCCGCCGAAGCCGCCGGTGTGTTCGTCGACGTCGAGGAGCACGGCGAGTCCGCCGCGCAAGGTGTGGGCTGTGGGCATGAGGTCGGCGGCGATGTGACAGAACATGGCGGCGGCCAGCTTGGAGTCGGCCGCGCCGCGGCCGAGGAGCCAGTGGTCGCGCACGTCGCCTGATGCCGGCGGGAACGACCATGCGTCTTCGTCACCGTAGGGTGCGGTGTCCAGGCAAGCGTCCAGGGCCCACCACTTCCCGGGCCGGCCGCCGGGGATCTCCACCAGCAGGCCCACCAGTTCCCCTGCCTCGTCGTGCAGACGCCGGTGCGGAAGGGCATGAGCGGTGAGCCAGTCCTCCAGCACGGCAAGGACCGGACCGTAGGCGTCGATCCCGCCTCTGCTCGGGCGCCTGATCAGCTCTTGGGCAAGCCTGACGACGGATCCGGTGCGCTCGTGCGCCTGGTGAAGGTTGTGGCTCACGCTTCTCCCTCTCGTGGTCGGTTGGGCGGCAGGGCGCGCACAGCGTTGATCGTCTCGACCGGGCGGGCGGAGGCGCACGCTTCGCGGCCGTGGTGGACCAGTCCGATCGCGGCTTCTCTGCTAAGCAGGGCTCCGCAGTCGAACCCGTCGGCCCCGTGGAAGGAGGGCAGCGGCACTACGGCGGCGGCCTCGGAGGCGACGAAGAACCGTTCGGGCGCGGATGCCGAGTCGACCATTCCGATGTGCAGCGTCTTGACTCCGTTGCGGCGCTCGGACGGATCGCGCAGCTCCAGCAGGCGCAGCAGGTGCTCGGTGAGGGCCTGGTGGCGGGGCGGCCCGTAGAGGACCCGGTAGTGGATCAGATCGGGATGCTGGGCCATTGCAGTCTCGATGGCCGCAAGGTAGGGCCTCTCGCGGCTGCGGGAGCCGGTGACGACGAGCTGCTCGCGTGCGCCGCCGACGACATCGACCATGGCGCCGATTAGGTCGGTCCAGTGGGTCAGCACCTTGACGATAGCCTCGCCCGAGGCGGTCTCCACCAGACGGGCCGCGCCGCCGTCTTGGTGGGCGAACAGAATCTCACCGCGCTCCCGGTAGAGCCGGCACAGGCCGGCACGGTTACGCATCCCGGTCCGGCGCCGACCGGACTCCCACGCGCTGAGCACGCTCGCGTCGGCAGCTCCCCCGGTGATGGCGTTGAGCGCCTCCGCAGCCTCCTCCAGTGTCATGTTCCTCGCTAACCGGGCCCGCTTGAGCGCCGATTCATCCCCGCCACGCATGCCCACCGCCCCCTCCTTCTTCACCGTACGACCCGCTTCGTCCGGCACACCCGCGCTGACAGGAATTGTTCGGTCGGGCCATGTGCCACCGGCTACTGCGTGTCGCGTTCACTGCGCGACTCCCCGAGCATGGCATCCCGGATGTCTCCTATAAGCTACCCAGCATGTCGCCTATAGGCAACATCTCTGGGGTTGGATACAGTGCGGTCATGCCGCACATGCACGTCGACCCGGGCCACGCCGCCGTCCTGGCACGGCGCCAGACATTCGGTCGCCGCCTGCGGACCTTGCGCACGGCTGCCGGCCTCTCTCAGGCCCAACTCGCCGAGGCAGCGGGCCTGAACCGCGTGTTCTACGTAGGAGTCGAGGGCGGCAAGCGCAACGTTTCCTTGGATAAGGTCTTTGCCCTCGCCGAGGCACTCCACATTGACGTCACCGAACTCTTCCGCTCCCCTGACGAGCAGGCCGACCATCCAACGCCCTGACGCAGGCCACCGCGAGAGTGGCCGGATTCTGGGTGAGGCATGACTGACTGAAGGCGGATCGGCCGGCCTGCAGCCTCGTTCTGCGGCATAACGACGCTGAACACGCCGTCGCCACCGCACCATGAACAGGACGGCAGTTGGTCGGAGACGTTCGACGTGGTCCACCGCGACCTTCTCGGATCGTCCGATCACCCAAGCCCTAGCGAGCTGCAGCGTCAATGCCTCGAACCAATTGGGCGCCAGCCTAGCCCGGCCGACTTCCGTGGCCCGCGGTGCCTCGGCGGTGAGAGATCGAGGTCCGGCGACCGCCAGCTGGTAGCCGCTCCGGTGCCCACGTTGCAGTACGAGGCCGGGGCGCAGTCGCAGCGGTTGGGGCCGGTTTCAGCGGCTAGGAGCGTGTCCCAGTAATCAACGCCGGGCCTATCACTGTCATTGGATGATCGCTCCACTCGTCCGGAACGCGATGTCGTATCTCCGCCAGCGTCCGCGTCTCACTCACGAGAGAGTCAGCGACGGTTCGTGTTCCTGATCGCGGACCTGTCCGTCTGGCACTCCGCGAAAGGCACAGCGCATGCACGTCGTCCCCGGGCTCAAGGTCCTGTACTTCGGAACTCCGGTGGTGCTGGTCAGCTCACTCAACGAGGACGGCACGGCGAACCTCGCGCCGATGTCCTCGGCGTGGTGGCTGGACCAGTCCTGCATGCTCGGTCTCGGCAACAACGCCCAAACCACCGCGAACCTACTGCGTGAGGGCGAGTGCGTGCTCAACCTGCCCTCGTCGGCGATGGTCGATGCAGTCGACCGGATCGCGCTCACCACCGGAAAGTTGGCCATGCCGGACTACAAGGCAAAGCAGGGCTACCGGCACGAGCCGGACAAGTTCTCGGTCGCACGGCTGACCGAGCAGGCATCGGATCTGGTCCGGGCCCCCAGGGTTGCGGAATGTCCGGTCCAGCTGGAATGCCGGGTCGTCTCGGCCCATCCCTTCGGCGGTCCCGAACCGCATGCTACTGCCTTCGAGGTCGAGGTCCTTCGCGCTCATGTCGAGGAAGACCTGGTCATCCCGGGGACGCACTATGTGGACCCGCTCGGCTGGGATCCTCTGATCATGAAGTTCTGCGAGTTCTTCGGCGGGGGACGCAACGTTCACCCGTCGAGACTCGCCGAGGGCTGGAACATGCCGCACCAGCTCCAGTCGACGACCGTCTGAGCAGGCAACCGGCGGCCCTCGCCTGCATCCCGTGGCCATTCATACGAGATGATCACGGGATGCGTGATGGGGAGGGCCTGTTCGAGGTCGAGCCGATCGAGAAGAGTCGGCCGCAGACGCGTACGGCGGCAGCGGACAAGCGGTTCAGGGCGTTCGACCCGCATCAGGCCCTGCTGCTGCCGCCGTCTCTGGACGACTGGTTGCCCGAGGGACACCTGGCCCGGTTCGTCGCGGACCTGGTCGACGAGGTACTCGACCTGGGACCGGTCCTGGCCGACCACACCGAGAAGCGGGGCTACCCGCCCTACGACCCCAGACTGATGGTACGTCTGCTGATCTACGGCTACACCACCGGCGTCCGCTCCTCCCGGGCGATCCAGCGCAAGTGCGCCGACGACGTCGCGTTCCGGTTCCTGGCCGCCGACCAGGCACCGGACTTCCGCTCGATCGCCCGGTTCCGCCGCCGCCACCTGGAAGCTCTCGCAGACCTGTTCACCCAGTCCCTGCACCTCGCGCAGAAGCTGGGCATGGTCAAGATGGGCCGCGTAGCCCTGGACGGCACCAAACTCGAAGCGAACGCCTCCAAGCACAAGGCGATGAGCTACGGCCGCCTCATCGACAAGGAAGAGCACATCGAGGCCGAGATCGCCGCGCTGGAGGCGAAGGCCGCCGCCCTGCTCGCCGACGCCGAGGCCACCGACGAGGCCCGCCGCCACGCCGAGGACAAGGAGCGACGCCGCCAGACACGTGCGGGCAGCAGCGACGAGCAGGCCGTCACCGCCGCCGGCGAGGCCGCCGCCGCCAAGGCCCGGCCAAAGCCCAAGGCCCAGGCCAACTTCACCGACCCCGACTCGCGGATCATGAAGAACAGCGACGGCGCCTACATCCAGGCCTACAACGCTCAGGCCGTCGTGGACGAGGCCCACCAGGTCATCACTGCCGCCGACGTGAAACCAATGCCTCCGACGCGCTGAACTACACCACGATGCTCGACCAGTCCGCCGCCAACACCGCAACCCATCCCAAGCAGGCCCTCGTCGACGCCGGCTACTGCTCCGAGACGAACCTTGAGGCCGCGCAAGATCGCCAACTCGCCTGCAGCACCGACACGTTAATGGCTACCGGCCGACTCGGACACGACGAACAGGTCCCGCCCACGCCACGCGGACGTATCCCCAAGGACGCGACCCTGAAGGAGCGCATGGCCCGCAAGCTGCGGACCAAGCCCGGCAAGGCCGCCTACGCCCGCCGGAAAGCCATCGTCGAACCCGTCTTCGGACAGATCATGACCTGCCAGAACGGCCGCCAACTCCTCCTGCGCGGTGAGGAAGGCGCCCGAGGAGAGTGGCACCTGCTCGCCGCCTGCCACAACCACCGCAAGATCTTCCGTCACGCCGGGACAGCAGGGATCGCCGCCCTGGCCGACTGACCAGCCGGGCCTCCCCGGCCACGTCGCGAGCCCTGCCGACCGAACACCCAGCGGGCAGACCCCACCGGAGCCCCAACAGGCCCCGAGAGGGCCGCCGCGACCGATCCGCCGGCCACAGGAAGCCGAGCCGCCTGCTCGTTACTGACCCACGCTCCTAGCATGCGCGACTCAGCTGAGAGGTTGTCGTATGTCTTCTCGCAGGCGGGCGGTGAGGTCGGCGTAGGGGCGAGGGCGACTTGTTCAGGTTTCTGCGCGTCGAGCGCGGTGCTGGTGAACAGTGCAACGGCGGTGGTGTTCGGGTCCGCCCACGCACAAGCGGCCTGGGTGACCGGCTTGTTCTCGGCCATGTCCCGGATCGCGCAGCGCACGGTCACGTCCTGTCCGGCCGGGTGGAAGTCGTTCGGCGGAAAGTAGAAGGTGTCGCCCTTCGACGCTTCCTCCAGTGAAGTGAGGACCTCGACGCGTACCGAATCGGGCTCTTTGATCTTGCCGTACAGCCCGTTGAGCTGCAGCGCGTTCTCGCCGTCCTTGGTGATGTAAGAGGCAACCGTCATGCCTCTGGCGCGGACGCGCTGGTCGTTGATGCCCCTGCGGATCTGCTGCCCTCGGTGTCCGAGGCGTCCTGGGCAAGGGCGTAGGAACCCTCGAGAACGGTGATGTGGGATGGGATCACCCGAACTGAGTGCGTGGGGGAGCGCGGGGCCCCGCTCAGGGGAAGTGCGAAGCCCCGCGCGGTCGTGCGCCGTCCGGCGGTCCGGGGCGGGGCCTTCGGGCCGCCGGACGACTGTCTAGGACGCGGCTTTGGCCGCGAGTTCTTCGAGGTCGACGGTCGTGCAGCCGTGCAGCGAGATGAGCGAGCGGGCCGCGAGCGTCCAACGCAGTCGGGGGTCGCTGTACGAGATGAACGTGAGATCGCCCAGCTCCCCAGGGAGCGGCTGAAGTGTGCGGTGGTCGTACACGATGCCGGCTACGCCCCAGGAGGGAGAGAACTCCACCAGCGAGGCGGTGTAACCCTGGCGGAGGTGCGGGCAGTCCCGGACGGCCTCCGCCGCGCAGGCTTCGTGCACCGGCGGGCTGTAGGTCTTATCGCCCTCGCCAAGAGAGTTCCCCCACACGGAGCGGACCAGGAACAGGTGGCGCCCGTCGGGCCGGCCGAAGGTGGACTCGCCGCAGATTTGGCAAAGCATGTGGGCGATGGCTTGGCGCTGGCGCAGAGCATGCACTCCGGCAAGCAGCGGCCTACCGACGCCGCGGGTAGCGGGCACCCTGACCCACAGGGAGCTGTCCCGGCGGTCCGCGCGGGGAAACTCGTCCGCGTAGCCGATGCCTTCCCCACCCGCTCCATGCCGTCGCACGATGGTGCCGGGGAGGGGCTTCTCCGACGACCACGGTGCGATGAACGGCACCCGGACACCGTTCGAGTAGAACTGGCGGGTCACTTTTCCTCCTTCAGCGACTCGGGCGCCTTCACGCATCCGGTCGCGACCAACAGATCCAGTAGTTCGTTGACGGCCCAGCCCATGCGCCGGAGGTGGCCGGCCGCCTGCTGGTAGTCGCCGAGAACGTCTTCCTCGCGCGTCTGGCGGGCCCTTGCGACAAGCTGCGCGGCCCGCTTGTCGCGTTCCTCAGCCCTCGCTGTGGCGGCGACGCTCGTGAGGTGCGTCAGGTGGGCGCGCAGGCGTGACGAGAGCTGTTCCACCTCCGCCTCGGGCGGCAGGACTGTGTCGAGCGCGTCGGCGACGTCGTCCAGGAGGGCGTCGCCGTCGAACGGCGTCCACGTGCGGAATCTTGCGAGCATCGTTTCCAGGGCGCTCCACTCTAGGGGCGGAGTCCAGGAGGCGACCGGATGCGGCCAGTGGCTGGGGGGAGCTTGGGCGGTCACTGCGATGCGCCCCCGACCGGCAGCAGGCACCAGACGGTCGCACCGGCGTCGCTGGTTCCCCAGGTGCCGCTGTAGGTGACGGTGCACCACTCCACGAGCTTGAGGCCGCGGCCGTGCTCCGCATCGTCGTCGGCGTTCTGCACGACGGGCTTTCCCGGCGCGTCGCTGCTCACCGCTATGTACAGGTATCCGTCCTGGAGCCGCATCGCCAGGGTGACTTGGACGCCGCCGCTGTGCTGGATGGCGTTGGTGACGAGCTCCGAGACGATCAGCGTTACCGAGTCGGTCATGTGGGGGAGGCGGCAGTAGTCCAGGCGGGCCGTGGTCAGGCGGCGCATGGCGGCGACGCGGCGGGCATCTTCGGGGGGCAGTTCCTCCCCTCGATCGCGACGGGCAATCTGGAAGGTTGCCGTCATCGTGTCGCGTTCGCGGGGGCCGGCTTCGCTGGCTGGCCGTAAGGCAGTCGTCGTCATCACTTCCTCTTGGGCAGCGCAGTTCCGACCCAGCAGCCGGTGTTGCTGAAGGGCGGCGGGCGGCGAGAGTAGAAGCCGCTCGCCTCGAACAGTCAACGACCGGCTACGCCGCGTGCACAGGAAAAAGCGACGCGCTCCTTCGGCGCCGAACCGGAAATTTTTGCCTTCGCGAGCACCGGGCCCCACCGGCTGAGGGCTACCGTGGTGCCGTGACGGCCAACGTGTACCTCGCAGCTGCAATGGAGCGCGCTGGCCTGACACAGGGCGAGTTAGCCGACCGGCTGAACCAGCGGATTGAGGACCTGACCGGGAGGCCCGGAGCCTTGTCCGATCGACACATCCGACACTGGCTAACCGGAAAAACCCGCTGGCCGCAGAAGAGACAACGGATCGTCCTCGAAGAAGAATTCGGGGTAAGCGCCGAGGAACTGGGGTTCATAGCCCCGTCTCGCCGTACCCCTGCACCATCGGAGGATGACGACGTGCGCCGACGCACCTTCACCACGGCGACCGCTTCCCTCACGGCCGCCGCGTTCCTGCCCACATCCTCAGCCAACGGTGCCACCCGTGTAGGGATGACGGACGCGCACCGGTTGGAAGAGAACTTCGCTCACCTCGTGACTGCGGACAACGCCGCCGGCCTATCCGTGGACCTGGAGACACGAGCAGTCGCCCACGCCCAACACGCCCTGGACCTCATGGCCATCGGCCAGGCCAGCGAACGCGTCCGGCGGCGCTTGTACTTCCTCGCCGCCGCCTTCACCGGCACTGCCCTGTGGGCAGCCCTCGATCGGCTGGAGACCTCCCGCGCCGGACGGCACCTGGACCGCGGCCTGCGCCTCGCACGCCTCTCGGGTGACGCAGGCATGGAGATGCGGATGTGGGGCCACGCGGCGCTGTTCCATCTCCAACAGCGCCAGCTCCCCGACGCGGTCGCAGCAGCCCAGATGAGCCGCGAAACGCACGTCTGCCGCCTGGACCCGCTCTTCCGCTCGCTGGCCACGGCACGCCTGGCCGCAGTGCAAGCAGGCGTCGGAGAGCACACGGCCGCCATCCGTGCCCTCGGGCAAGCGGAGACCGCCTACAGCCGCGCCGACAAGAGCCAGCCGCGGCCGGCCTACGTCGACTTCTACGATGAAGCCGAGTTCGAAGGCCTGAGCGGCATCGTGATGATGAGACTCGGCAGAAACGAGGAATCCGAAGCTCATCTGCACCGAGCCATGGCGGGACTGCGGCCCCACTTCCACCGCAACCGCGTCTACTACTCGGCGCTCCTGGCCACCACACAGCTGCGGCAGGGAGCCGCGGACGCGGCATGCGCCACAGCTCTGAAGGCTCTTGCCGACGCTCCCGACGACCTTCCGGGGAGAACGCAATCTCTGTTCGGGCGCTTCGGCCAAGAACTCACCACGAAGGCGGCCGGAACCCCGTTCGCCGCCCAGTGGGCTGACCGCTACCCCCGAGGAGGACCTGCGTGACCATCGAGGTGAGCCACTACACGGCTGCCGCCCTGGAGGAGATCCGCGAGACGATACTCGACATCCATATCGAGGTCCGGCACCGCGACTTCGGCTTGACCGGCCCGTTCTACGACCGCGACCGCTTCAACGAACGCCTGTCCGCCTACGCGTCACGGCCCGGCTGGACAGCGGTCTTGGGCCACGAGGACGGCGAGCCGGTCGGCTTCTGCTTCGGGACCACGCTGGCGGCCGACAGCAAGTGGTGGGACTCGATGACTGAGCCGCTGCCGGCGAAGACCACCCACGAGACCGGCCAGAGAACCGTAGCCCTCAACGAGATAGTCGTGCGTAAGCCGTGGCGCGGCCGCTCCGTCGCCTGGCAGCTCCACAAGGCATGGCTCCACCACCGCACCGAGGAACGCGTGACCCTGCTGGTCAATCCCGCCAACGGCAACGGCGCCGTGCAAGCTCGCTACGAGGCCTGGGGCTACCGGTCGATCGGGCTGCAACAGCCATTCCCCGACTCTCCCGTTTTCGCGACGATGCTCCGTCCAGTGAAGTTGCCCTGAGTCACTTGAGGGCGCCGCACGCGGCGCCCTCCCCATCTCGATCGCCGTCCTGCGGAACGGGAACCGCCGTTCCTGGATCGTGGTAGAACCGCGCCATGGAACTACTCTCGTCCGCCACTGCTGCCGCCGGCATACGGGCCGGGGGGCAGGTAACTGCCGCTCTGATAGGCCGGTACCGGCCCGTCGGTGTCCCTCGGCTCGGCAGCAAAGAGGACCGGGCGGTGGCGTCGCTGAAGCGGAAGTGGTACGCCGAGGACGCCTTCGCCCGCCGCCAGAGGCTCTACCCCGAACTTGACGTGCCGCCGACCGGCTTCGAGGGTCACCTGCGCAACCCGCTCGGACTTCAGGTGACGGCCATGCCGCCCTTCCGGCGCGTCAGATACGACGTGTAGTGCGAGTCCATGACCACGGGCCATATCTACGGCATCTTCCTCGACCGCTGCTCACTACTGGATGCACCGGACGTGGTGCTGTCGCAGTGCGAGCTGGAGTACCGGCGCTCACGCACTCTCCTGGAGCACGACCAGGACGAGGTGCTCGCAGGGATGGAACGCATCAGCCATGGCTCGAGACCTATCTCAACGCACGGGGCCTGGCCACGGAGCTCACCTACTATTCCAAGCGCACCTTCCTGCGGAACAAACTGATGGAGCGGCCGACCTCGCATCGGTCCGACGATGCCTTCCACGGCTCCCAGTGAGGCGGAACCCCTGCCAGTCCGAATCACGTCACTGGGCCGGGATGGCGGGACGGTGAGTGGAGAGGGCTGTTCGTCCGCACGCACACAGCAATGAAAAGGTCTCTCAGGCCGCTCGTGCTGCCCAGGTCCCTTGCGGTGGCCTGCGCCACCGTCTTCAAGTGACTGCGGACGGTGACGTCGGCCATGCCCAGCTCTCGAGCCGTCCTGTCGACGTGCCCCTGCTGATCCAGCCACGCCATCAACGTGGTCTCCAGGCCACGCCGGTCGGAACGAAGGGGCTGCAGAAGCTCTTCGGCCCAGGCCCGGATGCGAGGGCCTCGGAGCAGATCCTCCAACGTCACCGCAGCCGACGTCTGCTCGTACGTAGCGCCCTGATTCGCGGGCGGTTGCGCCGCAAGCTCGAGTGCGAGTCCGACGAGCACCCGCTGTTCGATGCGGTCGAAGTCCATGCGCAGGAGTTCCGCTGCCCGATGAAGTCGGTAGGCCACCGTATTGCGATGTACGTCGAGCAGCCGCGCTGCCATGGTCCTCGGGTGGCTCAGCGCCACGGAAAGGGTCCGTTCCATCTCGCTTCTTTGGCCTGGGGGTAGGGCACGCAGGGGCGCCAGGAGGTGGCGTGCCCAGGCATGGGCGGGGATCGGATCCATGAGGTCCACGACGCTCGAACCGCCCAGAGTCAGATCTGCGCATCGGTGCGTTTGCTCACCGGACTGGAGTGCTGTCCGGGCCTCCTCATGAGCTGCCCGGAGGGCAGCGAGGGGGCGCCGGCGGCTGCCGCCCAGGCGGTGCGAGTCAGCGCGGGCGACTAGTCGCTGAAGCTGCCGTAAGAGATCCTCATCGCCCCCATCAACGCTCAGCGATGATTCCACAATGACGATGTGACGCGCCTCGTCCGGGCAGGGGACGACGAGTGAGCGGCCCGTGGCCGCAAGAGCTCTGTGGCGCAAGGTCTCCTCACGCTGCTCCTGAGAACCGCAATCGATCACAAACACGCGTGCTTCCTTCGCAGCGGCAAGGGCCGGCGCAATGGTCTTCAGGAGGTTCCTGGCTTTGTCCGGTTCACCGTGGGTCAGTAACTGATAGATGATCGCCTTGGCCTCGTGCACCGAATGATGCACAGTGCCGAATTCCCGCTGCGCCTGGTCCACCAACCCCAGCAGGTGGGCGGCGTGTTGAATGAGCCGAGAATCGGCTGCGTCAAAGGGACGTGCAGACGCCACTTCGAGTACCGCCTCGCCCTCCCGGGTGGGAACCAGGGAAACCTTGCGTCGGTGAAGGCCGACTGGTGACCCCGTCAGATTCGTAGGATGGGGCGTGGAGTCACCAGGTTGAGCCCCCCTTGGCGCCGAAGCCAGCACACCACGCTGCGGTTCGCTGACTACGACATGTGCGTCGAGTGAGGCTGCAAGCCACTTGGTGATCCCGACCAAAGCTGTCGGGTCCGCCCATCGCATGGGAAGGCGGCGCATGAGGCCGGCAAGCCGCTCGAGTTGTCGCTCGGCGTACTCGACACGGCTTCGTGCGAGGTAGTCGTTCACGTGCTCCCAGTCCGACGGCCTGGCAGTGGTGGTCAGTAGCGGAGTCCGCAGACGTGCGGCGGCCGCGAGTGTGGCCGCCGGGAAGGCCGGCGGGGGGCCGTGCTCCGGTACAGCGACGACGAGGCCTGACGCACGGCGTTCGGCCAGAGTGATGACGAGGCGCCCAACGGCACTTGCCGTCCCGCCGACGTCACTGCCGCCGAGATCAATGAGGAACAGGGTTCCCGGGGGATGCGACTGATGACGACTGCGCTTCGCCGGATCTTGGTCCTCCAGCACGACCAGCCCGCACACCTCGATGTATGCGAGTTCCGTCCTGCCTCCGGCCGCGACCTTGAGTTGCAGCTCGCGACGATCGTTGATCAGGTGTTCGAGAGTCGGCACGCTGCTCCCCCTCACCCCCGCTCGGGATGCCCCTGCGGGGTTCAGCCGGCGTCCCACCACGCGATTACGCGGCTTTGCGCTCGGAATTGATGATCCTGAGCAGCCTTTCGCAAGCTGTCAACAATTCTTTACCGCATGGCCCCATCTCTGGCGCGAACCCAACGCCCGGGCCGGATCCGTGCGCGGCGGCGAAAAGTCGCCTCCCGGGGACACGTGGACGTCAACTTTCCTTGACCAGTGGGGCGTTATGCGTGAGCATCGGGCGCGGGCGGAGTCGGCGTCCGTTAGGAGAGCTTGCGAGCATGACAGACGGGCCTCGCGCGCCCACCCTCCCGGTCAGGGTGGCAGAGCGGCTGAACCTGCTGTTCGAAGTGATTCGCCCTCGTGCCCTCGGGCGCTCATGGACGAGTCAGGAGGTGGCGGACCGCTGCGGTGTCAACGCCGACTACGTGGAGGCGCTGCGCGTGGGGTCCCTCGCACCCGATGAGGTGGACCCCCATGTCGACGCCAACCTCCTGTTCGCCCAGCGCCTGGATCACCTCTTTCGCACGCGGGTCTCCCCGGCCACGGGCAGGTTGATGACCCAGAGCGAGGTCGCTGCCGCCCTCGGAGGAACGTCGAAACAGCATGTAGGCAATCTGCGATCAGGGAGGAACAACCCGTCCATCGTTCTGGCCCAGCAGGTCGCCGAGGTGTTCGCGGTGGAGATCAGCTATTTCAGCGCTCCGCCGCTCGCGGCCGTGGCCGCGTGTTTCGGTCATTCCAAGGACTTCCTCGTCGGTCCTGACGACGATCCGTCCGTCGTCCAAGCACTCGCCAATCTGCGTCTGCTGCGCGCGATGGCCGACAAGCGTCTCCGCCATGTCGTGGGCCGGCTTGTGGACGAGTACGAGGCTTCTCGGAGAGACCCGTCATGAAGCATCGAGCAGCCGACGAGGTGCGGCCTCTGCTGTACCGCTGGCTCCTACCCGAAGGTGAACGCATGCCCGCCCCCTTGGCCTGGTCGGTGTGGCGGATGCGGCGGAAGTGGGCCCGTCGCATCCGCAAGGACCTGGCACTGTCCGCCTCTCCGACGCTGCAGGAGGCCATCGATGCCGTGTCCGCTCGACGGGGCCGGCCGGTGAAACTGATCGTGGAGCCGCTTCCGATCCGCGTATCGGGGTACTGCGCGCAGGGCGAGGTCGCCGACTATATCCACGTGGATGCCCACGCCAGCGCCCTGTTGCAGTACCAGGTCGTGTGTCACGAACTGATCCACCTGTTCCGGGGACATACGCCGGAGGCGCACGGGGCGCTGGACGACGAGACAGCGGAAGCCCTCTTCGGCACCATCAGTGCGGACGTGGTGCGCCTGGTGCTGGGCAGGGACAGGTACGACGAGGACGCAGAACTCGAGGCCGAGATCATCGGCACCGTGCTGCTCCAGTGTCTCGATCTGTCCCAGTCGGGCAACGAGGCTCTCACGGCATCACTGGAGGCGGGGCGAACCGGTGTCTGAGGTGCCTTACAACATCGTCTATCTCACCGTCAGCATCTCTGCCTACCTGATCTTCGGGATCCGCGCCGCACGGCTGCGAAGCCGCACCTCGCCGCCGGCACTCGTCTCAACCGCCAGCCTGTTCTTCGGCGGTACAGCCTTCCTGTTCGGGGCACCGGTCGTCTACCGGTGGATCGGCGACATCAGCGGCATGAACAACCTGGCCACGCTGCTGGTCTACAGCAGCGTCCTTCTCTACGGCGGCACTGCTCAGACCATGGCATTGATGTGGGCTTCCGCGTCGTCCTCCCCGGCCCGAGCCGTAACACGGCCCGCCGGTAGGCAACTCGTCATCGCCGGCGTGCTCGTCGCCGTCCTCACTCTCCTGTTCGTGTGGGGCGACCCGCAAGGAGAGCCGACGCCGCTGACCTTCGACGTGGACCAGGCCGCTCACCCTGTGCTGCTGGTGTTCCTGATCGTCTACCAGGTCGGCTGGCTCTACGCCTGCCTCTTCGTCTATCGGATCTGCCGAGTCCATCTGTCCGAACTGAGTTCCGAGCATGCAGTGCTGCAGCGGGGGCTGCGCTGGGTGATGACCGGCCTGCTGACGTGCAGCACGTACGGGATCTGCAAGCTTCTCGCCATCACTGCTGTCGCGCTGGGCTCGCACAGCCTGGACGCTCTCAGCAATATCGTCGGCCCGATGGCCTCAGCGGCCGGTGCCTGCCTCATCGTCTACGGGTTCTACTACCCCGTCGTCTCCCAGTGGCTTGCCGACCGCCGGGACTATCGGCGACTGGCTCCGCTGTGGGAGGCGACCGTGCCACGGCATGTTCCCCATCGCGCGCTGGCTTCCTCGAGTCCGCTGTCCGGGCGCCTCGCCGTCGGCAGCGCAGGCTTCCTCCTCGCCCGTCGCATCATCGAGATCACCGACGCGCAGCGCGCCCTCCTGCCGTACGCGCCTGCCGGCCCGGCACAAATCGTGCGCGCGCATGCAGCGCGGCACCAACTTTCCGGCGACCTTCTTCGGGCCGCCGAGGAGGCAGCAAGCCTACTCGCTGCGGTCAAGCACCCCGCCGATGCTCCGCAGCCCTTGCGGGCCGGACACAACACGGGCGGTCAGCTGGCGAGCGACACCGACGCGCAACGCGAGCGGGAACACCTTCTGCACATTGCTGCCAGCCTGAAGCATCCAATCGTGCTCACCGCCGTCCAGCCAGAGAACTGAGCCGGAGCGGGGACCGTCAGGCGCATTCGCTCGGTGCCCACCCTCGCCGAGCGCCCGACCGCCGACATGAACGTAAGCGTCAAAGGATCGGCGGCAGCGCGACTTGCGTTGGCCGCCACTCCTACAAGTTCCGGGATGAGTTGGTGAACGCCCCTCTCCGCACCTGCCGATGCCGGCAGGTGCGGTGCGCGCGGGAGGGTCACACCCACTCCACCCCGAGCTCGGCGAGCGAGGCACGCTGGTGGTCGGTCAGCTTGTCCCGTCGCGATTTGGTGTTCGAGATCCACACGCCGAGCTTGACGTGATGCTCGTCGCCGTCGATGACCACTGTCTCGGTGTGGGCGCGTTTCACTGTCTGGGTGCCGTGGGTCTCGATGTACTGGGCGAGTGCGGCAAGTCCGCGGCGGAACGCGGCGGGCAGCGGGCCTGCGGCGGCCGCCGGTGCGGGGATGGGGGTGGGGCGTTCGGCGGGTCGGATGCCGAGGGTGGTGAGGCGCTGCTGCTGTTCGGTGTTGAGGCTGTGCCAGTCCTGGGCCTGTTGGCGGATCCACCGGCCGAGGTCTTCGCCGTCGACTGTGACGCCGGGTGTGATGTCCGGCAGCCTGCCGCCTGGTTCGTCGGCGGCGAGGTCGCGCAGGATCGCCCACTGCCGCTGCCAGTCCAGCGGCCAGGGCGCGTTCCAATCCGGGTCGATCTCCTTCAGCTGCGCGGCCCGCTGCTCGGCCCGTTCCGGGTTCTTGCCGAGCCCTTGGGGGCGGCGGAGGTTGACCAGGTGCTGGCCGATGGGCTGCTCGGTGCCGTTCTCGTCCTGCCACAGTGCCTCGTGTTTGGGGGCGAGGTGATCGTGGGCGCGGTGGTAGGAGCGGAACAGCGCGATCTTCGCTTCCCAGGCTTCGTCGCCCGGCTCCCAGACCATGCCCTGCTCGTCCAGGCGCTCGCGCCGGTGCTCGTCGAGCGTGCCCTGCCGATACGCGCGCCGCTGCTCGTGCACCCACCGGCCCACTGGAAACTCCCGCCCTTCCGCCGCGCCTTCGCCTTCGGTGGTGTCGCCGGGGGCGGCGGTGCGGGCGTGGGGGACGGTGGTGTCGTAGGGGACGGCGTAGCGGCCGGTGATCTCGTTCTCGGCGCGCCAGCGGCGCAGGGCCTGCCAGCCCTCGAGCCAGATGGTGGAGTCGGGGCGGATGACCCGGCTGCGGACGAAGGCCGCGATGGTGGACGGGTCGCGGGGGGAGGCGAAGTTCATCATCACGCTCGGCTCCGCCGGCTCCGCAAGTTCCTCGTCCCCTTCACCGGACGTGACGTGGCGCTTCTTCTCCCAGCGGCGTTCACGGGTCAGCGCGGTGGAGGCCAGTTGTTCGACGATCGATTCGTCGTGCGAGCGCAGGCCTTGGAGGACGTCGACGAGGGGCTGGTAGCTTGCGCTGGCGACCATGTCGGTGGGGTCCTCGCCGGGGGCGAGGAAGATCGGCACGATGATGCGGCAGACCTTCGCGCTGCCGTCCGGGTTGGGGCGCAGGCCGCGGCCGATGTTCTGCACGATCTGCACCATCGAGCCCCGCGCGCCGACGATGCAGACCGCTTCCGCGCCTCGTTCGCCGACGATGTCGACGCCCTCACCGAGGATTCGAACGCTGGCGAGGAACGCGCGGTGCACCCGCCGGGCCCGGGCATCCATGCCGTTGGCGAACTGGCGCAGCACGTCGCGGCGGTGGGCGATGGGGTGGTCGCCACACAGCCAGTTGGCCCAGACCCGGTCCGGCGGGACGTGCCGGTAGGGCTCCAGGTCGTCCAGGTCGGACGGTTCGGCGCCGATGGGGGAGGCCGGACGGGCGTCGGCCTCGGCGATGGCGTGCTCGGACACCTCCGTGTCGTAGAGGTCGGCGGCGGTGTCGGCCATGTTCTCGGCGAACGCCTTCGCCTCCTCCACCTGCTGGTGGAAGGTGAGCGTGGTGCGGATGTTGTACTTCGCCGCGTGCTCGAGCAGCGCGGCCTGCAGCAGCGCGAGACGGCGGCCGCGCATCGCGTCCTCCGACAGGCCGACGTAGTAGTCGGGGTCCTCGATTTCCAGCACGTCGATGACGAACGGCGCGAGGATGCCTCGTTCCACGGCCTCCCCGAGCCCGAGCTCGTAGATCCGCTCTCCGTAGACGCCGTCCGGGTCGGAGGCCATCGTCGCGATCGCTAGCTCCGTCCCGTCCCGGCCGCGCAGCGGCCGCGGCGGCGCCAGGATCCTCGGCGTCGCGGTCAGGTACAGCCGGAAGCCGGCCGGGATCCGCTGCTGGTCGTGGATCGCCGCCCACGGTTTCCCAAGATCACCGGCGGTGCCGTGCGCCTCGTCGATCACCGCGAGGTCGAACGGGTCGAGCTTCTGGCTGTACATGAGGTTCCCGCCGGCGAGCGCCGTCTCGAGCGGCCCGCGTACCTTCCGCACCCCGGTCGGATCCGCCGGGTCGTCCCGGTCGACCAGGGATGCGTACGTCGCCAGCACCACCACGGGGCCGGACCCCGCCCACAGCCCCAGCTGGATCGGGTTCGTCGTCGTCCGCACGCCCAGCTCTTCGAGGACCTCGTCCTTCTCGATCGAGCACACCGCGACCATCGGCCCGTGGTGTCCGACCCTCCGCCACGACTGGGCCGTCTGCACCAGAAGCTCGAGCGTCGGCACCATCACCAGCACCCGGCCATGCCGGTACAGATCGAGCGCGGCCGCCGCCGCGGTGTACGTCTTGCCCGACCCCGTTGCGGAGACGACCGTTGCCCGCACACCACGCGACAGAGCCTCGATGCGTGCCGACCATGCGGCCGCCCTGACAATCGCCCGCTTCGCCTCCACCTGGTGCTCACGAAGCTGAATCACGACTCTCTGCCTCCCCTCATGCGATTCCACGCCGGCGGTGGCGCCGGGCAGACGCCGATCACGGGCATCCATGTCCAGGATGCAGGACCGGCGTATCCGCACCCCTAACGCGTCCGGTAAGACCCTCGCCACAACATTCTCGCCCCTCATCCGGCTCGACGCCGCCACACTCCGCCCCTATGGCCGCGTCTCCCCGCACCTGACGCCTGCTGCCGGTGAGCTGTCTGCACCCGGTCACAGTGCCGGGTGCTGGTGCATGTGAGCCGGACACTGCGGTCGCCATCGGGTGGCACATGCGGCACAGGGCTCGCCTGGACCGGGCGCACCGGTTGACACTCCGACGGCCACGCCGCCGACGCCCCGCCGCCGGACCCGACGGTGCGCTGAAGCCGAATTCCAATGCCTCGCTCTCACGGATGTGCAAAGCGATATGAGCCGCTGCCGAAATTGTGCACGCGAACAGTGGGCCAGCTTCCGTCCTGGATCTACCGTGGGCACCACATAGTGGCGGCAGCTCGAAACACCGCCGCCCATTCCAGGAGTTCACCGGCACGTGGAAAGGCGCAGCCCTTCAACAGAACCTACTCACAAAGCGGTGCCGGCCCGTCGAAGCGCCGGCACCACTGACTCGTGCGGAGTCACCACCAACAGATCCAACAGATCCGTAGGGCCCGCCAGCGTGCTGGAACACGTCGGCGGCGCTCAGACTAGACGACGATCCTCAGCAGGAAAAGCACGCCGACGCGATGCTGAGCCAAGTCGAACTGAGCCGACGCCCTCTGAATACCGAAACAGAGGAGCACCATGACATTTGCCACGGCCGCCTGACCGCGGCCTCGGCGCATAGGTGCAGCCCCGGGCCGATTCATCGCGTTCAGCGCGGTGCGCAGCCCCTCAAGCCTTCACAGCCGCCGCCGGAGGCCAGCAACCACCGGCCGGCTTGCCGTCGGCACCGGCACGGCCGGGTCGCCGACCACCGAGGGAACTACACCTCCCTCGTGCGGGCGGTGCTGACAGGAGCTGGAAACGCTCCCCAGCAGCAGCGCCTGTCAGCACCGCACCCGCACGCCTCTCACACATCACGCACCGAATGGCGCGCCCTTTCTGTGCCCACCTCCCCCTGCAGGGCGGCCCAGACGGCACGTCCGACTTCTCGTTCTGCCGCTGCCTCGCGTCCGCCTGGCCTCTCGCATGCCCGGACGCCCGAGCAGGCGGCACTCGTCTCAGAAGGATGCCCACTCATGTCCGCACCTCGTACCACCGTGACCGCGCTCGTGGCGGCCGCCGTCACGGGCACCCTGCTGTCGACCGCAGCTCCTGCGCAGGCCGCTCCGGCGAAGCAGTGCTCCACCACCAGCAAGTCCTTCCGTCTCCCCAGCAAGCCGGACGTCAGGGTGTCGGCCACCCTGTGCATCCAGCGGACCAGCGTCTCCGGCGGCTACCGCTACTACAAGGCATGGCTGAGCAAGGTGAGCTGGGACGGCACCAGCAGCTTCATCGGAGGCACCCGCTTCAACCACATCGACGTCCTCGCCCGCGCCGAACACGGCAGAACACACGTCAAGAACTGCTCCTACGGCATCTGCGAGTACAACCACCTGACCACCCTGATCAACAACAAGGAGAAGGGATCCAAGACCTTCTCCTCGGGCGGCAGCGGCTACGGAATCGCCTTCGTCAAGACACGCACAACCAACTGGACAGCCGACGCAACGGCCACCCTCGACATCGCCAACGACGGCATCCCGACCAAGAAATGGGAACTCAGCGGCACCCGCGCCGTTTGCTAATCAACCCGTCACAGCCGAAACCGTTCCACGACCGGCCGGGACGCTGCTTCCCCGTTCAGCGCCCCGGCCACCCGCAAATGCCCCACGAGCGAGGCCTCCGCTCCAATTGGCAGGTCGATGCGTCGCCCTGCAACAGACGACCCAACCACCGAGCGCCCCTGCACCACTCGCCGCCCCACCGGGGGCACCACTCCCCCAAACCCCGGCACGCGTGCCGTCCCGGGCCCGCCCGTGGTCACCGGTCGTCCGAGCCCTTCTGGTCAGACACTCCTCGTACCGCTCCGGAAGGCTATCCCTGCTGGCGATGGTTATCTTCACCCGATCACGTTGAGCGGGGCGAGGGTGAGCAGGCGGCAGCCGTAGACCTTGGCTTTGCCGATCCCCTGTGTGAGGGTGCGGCGCAGGAGTGTGGGGTCGGTGACTTCGAGCCGGCCGTCGAAGGTGACGGTGACCAGGCTGACGGGCGCTTGCGGCTGCCACGGCCGGCGCTGCGGGACTTGTCGAAGGCGAGGGTTCGCTTGTCGCGGACGGCCAGTTCGTACCGGTCGCCGTGGTGCGGCTGCCGGGTGTGGGTGGTGCCGGCGGGCAGCAGGCGCTTGTCGTCCGGTTTCTCCAGGACGCGGAAGCCGCACGGCTCCTGCCTCTGGAAGAGCCAGCCCATTTAGGCGATGTTTCTCGGATCTCCTGACTTGAGTGGGGTGTTGAGGTCAGGCTGTCTGTATGGGCCGTGGGGATCTGACGAACGCGGAGTGGGACCGGCTGGAGTCGTACTTACCTCGTGGTGGTGCGCGTGGGGGGCGGTGGAGTGATCACCGCCGGGTGATCAACGGGGTACTCTACCGGGTCCGGACGGGCGTGCAGTGGCGGGACCTCCCGGAACGGTTCGGGCCGTGGGAGACGGTCTACAAACGCCATCGTCGCTGGTCAGCAGACGGAACGTGGGCGATGCTGCTGTCTCGGATCCAAGCCGCCGAGGACGCCGCGGGCCAGATCGACTGGGACGTATCCGTGGACTCGACCGCGGTGCGGGCCCACCAGCACGCCGCCGGCGCGAGGAAAGCGCCGACGGCGGCGGTCCCTCAACAGGGGGCCGGCCAGGGGACGAACCAGGTCGATCCGGTGCTGCGGAAACTGGCCGTCCGGCTGGAGGAAGTGGTCAGATCGGCGAATGCCTGGGCCGCTCCCGCGGAGGATTCACCACCAAGATCCACCTCGCCGCTGACGGGCGATGCCGGCCTCTCGCCCTCGTCCTGACACCCGGACACTACGGTGACGGCCCCCAGCTCGAGCACGTGCTGGAGCAGGTCTCCGTGCCCCGTATCGGAGTCGGACGGCCCCGCACCCGGCCCGACCATGTCCTGGCGGACAAGGCCTACACCTCCCGGAAGAACCGCCACTACCTGCGACGACGCGGAATCCGGCACACCATTCCCGAACGTCTCGACCAGCAAAGACACCGCAAGAACCGCGGTTCCCGAGGCGGTCGGCCCACCGGCTTCGACAGCGAGCAATACAAGAAACGCAACACAGTCGAGCGCGCCATCAACCGGCTGAAGGGTTTCCGCGCCGTCGCCACACGCTACGAGAAACGCGCCTACATCTACCTCGGAACCGTCACCCTCGCAGCCCTCACGATCTGGCTCCGCACATGATCCGAGAAACAGTGCCTAGTGCACGGGTGTGAGGTGCGCCCTGCGCTTGGTCGGTTCGCCGTCCTTGCGGCGGGCGTGGTGGACCGGGTTGGCGGTGAGGCGGAACGCCCACCGGTCTCCGGAGGCCAGCCGGTTGAGGAACGGGCCGTAGGGGCGGCTCTGCCAGCCGGGCTGGTCCGGGTCCGCGGCAGCTGCTGCGCGCCAGCTGGCCTGCTCGACGAGGTGGGTCAGGTCGGGCCGGTCGGAGCTGACCACGTACAGCCTCGGGTGTGGGCGTGTCTGTGGGCAGCAGCGCAGGGAAGGACGACATGACGGCGGCGTGCATGGCCTGCGGCAAGGAGAGGAGTTGGCGGGCGCCGGGGCGCGCGGTGTTCACGCGGAAGCGGGTGAGGAACATCAGGCGCTCTCTTCGTCCAGGGCGTCGAACGGGTCGTGCCGCGGCAGCTGCCGGACGGACGGGGTGGGGATGCGTACACGGTCGCTGACAACGGTGCGCAGGGCGTGGCGGCGGTGTTCGACGGCAAAGCTGAGGGGCGGGTCGCAATCACCGGCCTGGACTCATGATCTCTGACCCCAGCCGCAAACTGACCACCAGGTAGGTCCGGAGCGCCGCAGGCGTAACCCCCGCTACCGAAGACGCCGCCGCGTACCCCGCTGTCCGCCGGCATCACCACCGAAACCGACCACCCGAGAGGACCCAACACCTGATGTCCATATGGCCTTCGATCGTTGCCGTACTCGGTACCCTCGCCGGTGCCCTGACCGCCGGACTCCTCCAGCACCGTTCGGCACGCACGGCACGCGCCGAGGAGCGCGCCGACAGCCACCGCCAGGACCAGCTCGGCGCCGTCACCGACTTCGCGGCCGCCCTGGACGCGCACCGCTCGGCAATGTTCCATCGGGAGCGTCTGGCCCTGACCGAGGCAGGCACCGAGCACCAGCTGGAGGCCCAGACGAGGTCCCACGACACCCGGGCGGCAATCACCGCGCCCCATATTCGCCTTCAGGTCCTGGTCCCCGAGCTGGCCGGCCCCGCCCAGCAGGCCGCAGACGCCACGTACGCGCTGCGCAAGGCCATCGACCGGGCCGAGCTGGACGCCCGGCGGCACGCGGCCAAGGAAGCATCCGTCGCCTTCATCGCCGCGGCCGCCACGCTGCTGAGCCCCGACAACCGCTGACTGAGGGCGACCACTGCCAGCGTCCTGGCCATCCGGTCGCGCCGGTCCCGTACGCCCTACAACACTCGTGCGCTCCCGTGGCGGTGTTCCTATTTCTCGCCGACATTCCGGACGTCGGTGATCGTGAAGCGTTCCTGGGAGCCGCAAACAACCGTTCTCGGAGATGACCTACGCACCACTGCACCACGCCAGTGGCAGAGAGCCCGATGGGCGCTGTGCCTGTGCCGGGCAGTGAACCGGATGCCCGGGGCAGAGAAGGGCCGCCACAGGCTCTGAACCGGTCAGCCGGGGACGTCATCATCGAGGCGTCGGCGCAGCCGCAGTAGCACCGGAACATCGGCAACCCAGGCGAGCCGGGCCAGTAGGCCCCGGATCGCTGGATCTCACCTGTCCGGGCCGCCGCCAAGATCCTGTCGATGAGCAATCCACCTGCCTCCGCAACGGCTGGCGGCCGAGATGAGGCCCAACCATGGTCGTCTCGACCGCCCAGCCGTTCCGGATCCATCCGCTCAGAAGGCATCCGTATATGCGACATATTCAACGACCCCAGCGGCCAGGGGTCATCTCCCCGGAGCGGCCGGAGGGGGGAAGGCCGAGGACGCCGCCTGCGCCGAGATGTCGGTGTGCCGGAGCTCGGCGAGGAGTTCATTCTGTCCGGCCAGGAGTTCGGTGAGGATGCGCCGTGCGGCGCGCAGGAGTTCCGCCACGTCGCCGCCGGCGAGCGCGTAGCTAACGGTGGAACCGTCACGAATGGAGATCACGATGCCGGACCGTCTCAGAACCGCGAGTTGCTGGGAGAGGTTCGATGGTTCGATCTCGAGCTCGTTCAGGAGTTCGCGTACGGGTACAGGACCGTGTTGGAGTAGCTCCAGTACACGGATCCGGACGGGATGCCCGAGCATGCGGAAAAACTCCGCCTTTGCCTGATACAGCGGCACCTGCATGCCACAACACTCCCCACCCACAGTTCGACCATTCAGGCAGCTGGACCATCTGGATCTTCGGTGCCCAACTCCGACTATCTTCCCGGCTCCCGGCCCGGCCTGCCCCGGCCTGATCACATTCAGATGTGCCGAGTTGAAGACTCTTTCAACTCATGGGCAGACGGAGCCGGGAAACATGGGAACGGCTACAGCTCCAGTTCCGCCTCGATGCGCCGGAGCTGGTGCCGGGCCATGGCCAGGTTCGCCCTGCCCTTGTCCAGGACGAGGTACAGGAACAGGCCGTTGCCCCCACGACCTCTGATCAGCCGCATGAGGTGGTACTGGCTCCCCAGGGTGATCAGCACATCCTCGATGTCGTCCTTGAGCCCCAACATCTCCATCGTGCGGACCTTCGCCCGAATCACATCGGTGTTCCCCGCCGCGGCCACCGTCAGATCGAGGTCCTTGCCCCCGCCCAGTGTTCCCAGCGCCATGCCGCTCGTGTAGTCGACCAGTGCAGCCGCCACGCTCCCCTCGATCGAGGTCATCGCCTCCTTCAGAGACGTCTCCACACTCAACATCCTTACCCGCTCCCTCTGTTCTGGACGACGCCGGCCGGCTGACACCCCGGCCGAGTGACGACCGCAGACACTACCCACGCGCCGCCAGGTATTACGGGAACACCGGGAATCTGGCAGGAATCAGCCCTCCGTGCCCTACCATCCGCCCCGACCACGGCATTCGGGAGGCCAGGCCGAGCGAGCCGAGTTGTCCCATTCCAGAGCCACCTCGACCTGGGGACACGGCAGTTCCTACTCGGACCCCCACCACGACGGTCCAGCGCCCTCTGGGCCAGGTCAGCGACCGCTGTGTTCCGGCTCCGGGCCGTCCGGCGGACGATCACCTCAGCAATCCCCTTTTCGCTGAACGGCGTTGGCCTTTGAGGCACGACGGATACACGTTCAGCAGCAGACATCTGTCCAGGAAGTGGGCAGTGCCACCCTCGGGACGCGGGAGGGCTGGCAAGCCACGGTCCCTCCACTGTGTGCCCGTGCCACAAACCTGAACACACCGCTTGACAAGGAGCAAACATTGAGTCCCTGCACTGGATCCGCACTTCCCGTCGAGCGCTGGCTCCATCTACGGCTGACCCAGAAGGACAGTGTGGTGACGTTACGCTGGACCGTCCCGAGAAGCCCAACGCCGCCTACGCTGACCTGCGCGACCTGCTCGCCGAACTGTCTCGGGAGCGATCGGTGCGCGCCCTCGTACTAGGCGGCGAAGGACGCGGTTTCTGCTCAGGTAGTGACGTCGACGAGGTCATCGGTGCGACGCTGTCCATGGACACCGCCGAGCGGCTGTGGATTCCCGTGTCCTTGCTTCAGGCGGCAGCAGCCATCAGCCCGCTGCTGGTGGGCAACCCCATGAAGCCGACCCTTGAGAAGGCGATAAGTGACCTTGGCCTGCCGCCCACGTTGCGCTCGTGGAGTGCGTTCACCGCGTCAAAGTCGTCGAGGGTCGCGCGTCGAGTGGCGGTCTGGGTGGCAGCGTGCACGTGACTGGTCGTGGTGGCGTCGGTCCGCGACGCCGCGGAGGTGATGAGGCCAGGGGTGGGCACAGTCCCCGGCGGCAGCCCGGAACAGGAGTGGTACCGCGGGCCCTATAGCCCGCCTGAGCCGTCGACTCCCGACGACGAACCGCCCTCCCGCACCCGCCACCGCGTCTGGCCCTACGTCGCCACCGCCGCGGCTCTGGCCCTCGCGATCGTCGGAGGGGGGCAGATGGCCGACAGCGAGCAGCAACGCGAGGACCGCAAGCAGAAGGCCGAGGCGTACAAGGGCCGGTCAGGAGCCGAGCTACGCATCGACGGTGTCAACGCCGCCGTAATCGCCCAATGGAACAGACAAGGACCGCGTCGTCGTCGAACTCCGCTCCTACTTCGACCGCAACGCGCAGTACCTGCGGCTCGACGCGGACGGGAAGAGCGCCAGCAGCGAGCGTCCCGAAGGGTGGTTCCCCCGGACTCCCGAGATTGCGCTGCCGGTCGAGGATCCGCTGGCTGACGTGACGGTCCGGGTAGCGGTCGGCGGGAAGAGCTGGAAGACGGGAGTCAGGGCACAGTCCCGCATGGTCCGGCTGTCCGCGACGGGCATCGCCTACGACGCCGAGACCGGGGAGCGTCTGCCCTCCGACCTCTGACCACAGCACCAGCAGCACGGCCCGATGGCCCTCGCCCCCGCAATCCCGAGGGCGAGCGCCATCAGCATGCAGAGCCCTTGATGACCGGTCCTTCAGACAGCCAGCACAACACCGTGGCTCTTCCCCGGCCAGGAACCCGCGCGACCCATCCGGTCCGTATACCTCGGCCTACTGCTCCGACGCCACGACTTCGAAGGCCTCGCCAGCCGCAACAGCGCCCGTCTCGCCCTGACGTCCGACCTGCCGGCATCCGGCCTCGCCGACCTCACCGGCACGAGCATCAGCAACGACACACGGTGGACCGTATACGCGAAGCGGAACTGGTTCGACTACATCGCCTGTCGCAAGCAAACCTGACAGACCGCGCTCAGCCCGCTCCAAGGCCGACCGAGACTCGTTGCCCGCGCGTACCACGAAGCGTCTACTGGCCAGAGGGATCGGTGAACGAGATCGGCTTGCCGGTGGCGTGGGCGTATGCGATCTCCCTGCTCGTTGACTCGCCGATATACCCGCCTGGGTTGACGACCAGAACCCGGTCAGCCAGGTCGATCTTGCTTAGATGGAGGGCGTCCAGCGCGATCTTCTGCTCGTTGGTGATCAACTCGTCTGCCTCGCCGGGCGCGACGACGATGGCACCTGCGAAGGTCAGATCACGATTCGCCGCACGCATCTCGTCCACGAACCGGGTAGAGCCGCAGAGGCAGACGATCTCAGGTCGGTCGGGCACGGCTCAGTCCTTCGGGTCGAACGGGAACCGTCAGTTGCACGTTGACATCACAGACGGCACACGAGCCGACAGTTTACGCAGCGAGATGGACACCACGCGGCTGCATCGTCGCAGGCAAAAAGCGTGGCCCGGGCGGAGAATGACGCTGCTCGACGCCGAAGTCCGGGGTGCACCCGGCTCACCAGCTTCCTTCAGCAACACGGCCGCATCCCTCAGCGCTACCGGCACGGCCTCTGCGGCACCTCCGCCCCGGCATACGGCACCTGCAGAACAAGTGCGCTCCGCCAATACCCCTCAAACCCTGGGCTCCTGCCTGGAGTGCCACGACGGCACCCACGCCGACCCCACCAGCTACACCGCTCCCCCGGCCATGCACCAGCTGGCCGCGTGAAATCCCGGGGCGGCCGCAGCATCGGCTAATGAGTCGGCCGCCCCGGAGGCCCTCCCCTGTCTCCAGAGCGCTCTGAAAAGGGTTTAGGGCTTCCTCAGCATGCACCACGCCTCCCGGCTCTGACGCAGCAGCCGCCAGCCAACGACGTGCCGCCCAGAGACCACCCATGACAAGGAGAACCCAGCCACATGACCACGATCCCTGTGCCCGACATGGACAAGAACCTCGACCACGCCTGCGCCACGGTGGCCGCCGAGATCGCCCGCACCGACGCCAAGGCCTCCTTACTGCTCGCCTTCAACGGCGCGGTGCTCGCTGGAGTCGCCTCCGCGACCGACAAAGACCTACCACCGGTAACGAAAGCGTTCGGCGCTCTCGCCGTCCTTGTCCTGGGCGCCGCCGCCATGCTGCTGCTCCTGGTCGTCCGGCCCCGGCTCAGTGGGGACGACCGGGCCTCGTTCCCGTACTGGGCACGCCTCGACGACGACGAGATCCGAGCCAGCCTGACCAGCGACACCCGGGCCGCACGCATCCGCGTCCTGTCGACCATCGCCGTCGCCAAGTTCACGCGCCTGCGCCACGCAATCCACCTCAGCCTGATCGCGCTCGCCCTGCTCGCATCGGCTGCGGCGGGCGCCCTGATCTGACCCGCAGCCTGCACGGCACCACTGACAGGCAACGCCCGGGCGGCGACACCGCCAGCAAGCACAGCCGCCGGCCCGGGCTCCCTCTCAACAGGAAGAGGAAAACCCAGTATGAGCACCGCGCCGTTATCCCGGAAGACGCTCCACATCACCGCGGCCGCCGTACCGCTGGCCGGCTGGACCCTTCACACCGCCGTCCTCCACCGCCGCCTCACCAACGCTCAGCGCGACCCCCTGACCGGCACCTGGCGACGCGAAGCCCTCACCCACCGCGCCCAGCGCCTCCTCGAGCGCCGCCCGCACGACGTGGTCCTGATCCTCGCGGACGCCGACCACTTCAAGCGACTTAACGACGACTTCGGTCATGCCGCCGGCGACGCCGCCCTCGCCGCGATCGGCACCCGCCTCACCGCATGGGCCGGACGCCACGGCGTCACGGGACGCCTGGGCGGCGACGAATTCGCAGCACTCGCCCCCATTGAACCCCGACACCAGGAGCTGCGCCTGGACCACCTCACCCGCCTCCTGGCACGGCCGATCCCGTACGGCGCCGACCAGTTGCCGGCTCACCGTCTCTCTCGGTGCCGCCACTCCCGCCGCCCTCGGCAGCCGCGCACTACCAGTGCTCATGAGAACGGCCGACACGGCGATGTACGAGGCCAAGCACACCGGCCGCATCGTCCACGCCCGGCCCGACCACGCCCACACCCCCACCATCAACGGCCGCCGGCAGGGACGGCCCGGCACCGCCACCCCCACGCCATGACCAGGCCCGGGTAGACAGTCCTGCGCGACTGGCGGCACAGCAGCCACCTCCGCCGCGAACCACCCTGAGTCCTCTACGCAAAGCCCACCTCGGGACGGTTTACACCGCCGTCACGGACATGAACCAGCAACCGTCGCAAGGCACTTCCCATCCTCACGCAGACAAGCCGAAGCCCCCGCCCTCCGCACTTCGGGAGGGCGAGGGCTTCTTCACGTTCGCTTCGGTTGGCGGCGCTGTCCCTGCAGGGACCGACCGGCCGCCCACTGCCGTGAGCACCACGGCCCGCAGCTGTGCGTCGGCAGCCACCAGGAGGGGCGCCGCCTCGCCGAGACCGGGAACCCAGCCGCAGAGCGCGGCTACTTCACGCTGGTGGAAGCGGTCGTTCTGGCGGATCTTGACCTACCACTCGCTGCCCTCGGGCCCGCGCGCCCGCCACACACGGCTCTCCACGCGCGCCCAGGACGCGTCCGTCCAGGTGGTGATCCGGCCGACCGCCTGCTCGGCGAAGGCGCGCACCGCTTGCTCCGGGGCCGCGCCTCGGCTGACGGGGTCGGGGGCCAGGACCAGCCGGTCGGCGGACCGGTCGTAGGCAATCGGATCGCCGGGCTTCTGGCCATCCGCGCGCCGGCCCGGGAGTACGCCACCATCGGCTCCGGAAGGGCGGCGAGTAGAAACCAGTTCGTGGCGTCGCACACCCCGGGCTCCATGATCTGCGGGGTGCCGTGCCAGCGCTTCACCTCGAAGAACACCCCGATGCGGGCGCCACCAGCGGAAGAGCAGTGGTGCACGGTGACGGCCGCGTGGACATCGCCCGGATCGACCACGACTCCGGTCTCCTCCAGCGTCTCGCGTACGACGGCGTCAACGACGGTCTCGTGTTCCACATGTCCCGACGGCGCGTGCCACAGGCCCGCCGCGTACACGTCGCCAACTCGCCGGGACAGCAGCACCTCGGTTCCCGCCGTGCCGTCGGGCACGGCGATCGGGTGGGCGTCGAGCGGCTTGGTGTGCCGCTGGGGCTGCTCACGCGGCACCGCCGGGGCGGCAGTGGGCGTAGTCGGCGGCTTCCGGCCCGAACAGGGCATCGTCCAGAGCCGATGCATCTCCAGTCTCACCCGGGGCGTGGGAAAACTGCCAAGTCAGAGTGCCGGTCGGGTCGGCGGTTCGCTGAACGCCGTCGGCGTCGAGGTGGAGCCGGTAGACGGCCGGCTCACCGGCCGCTCTCCAACGACCTGCGACCTCCTGGACTTCCGCCCAGATGTCCCGGGGTCCGCAGGTCGTCACGTCCCACCGGCGGTAGCCGACCTCTCTCACCCGCATCCACGACCCACACCCGGGTGCTCCGATCATCAGGCCCTCGCCGCCGAAGTGGCGCACCAGGCCAGGGTGAAGGGCGTCCAGGGCCAGCCACATGCCTCGCGCCGTGACCGCCGGCGGCGCGAGCCGACTGCGCTGCGTCCACCCGTCGGCCGTGGTGATCGTCGCGCGGAACTCGGCAGACAGGAACAGCCGGTCGAAGCCGGCACCGGCACGGTGCCCGAACTCGACCGCGCGCAGCTGCGGCACCGTCCGGCCGTTTGCCGATCACAGCCAGGCCCGGCCACGACGGCGACGACGTCCCGAGCGTCATCAGCGCGAGCCCGCCCGGCGCAAGCTGCTCCACCAGGGCCTGCGGCACGCGGGGGACGGCGAAGGATACGAAGATCCGGTCGTAGCGGGCCGCGTCGGGCCACCCCGTGATGCCGTCTCCTGTCACCACGGCCGGCCGGTAGCCGAGGGCGGACAGGCGCTCGCGGGCGGCGGCGGTGACGTGCGGGTCGATGTCGAGGGTGACGACGCCGGCGTCGCCACACACGAAGCAGGCCACCGCCGCGGTCACCCCGGTGCCGGTCCCGACGTCCAGCACGCGATGCCCGGGCCGCAGGTCCAGGAGCTGGAGCAGGTCCGCGGTCATGCCCATCGTGCTCGACATCGCGGTCATGGCCCCCCGCGGCGCGGCCTGGCAGCGCGGCCGAGGATCGGCTCGCCCTCGTGCTGGATCGCGACGCTGTCCGCGCTGTGCAGCCGCTTCAGCAGCTCGTCCCGGTCGGCCGGGTGGGACCAGTCCAGCAGATCCCAGCGTGGCGGGTCCTCGTCCGGGGCGCTGCGCCGCACGTACGCCTGAGGGATCAGAACCTGGCGTGGGAGCGCGAGCAGGGCCTCGCGGACCGGTCCAGGCCTCACTTCTCCACTCGTCTCCAGCCGGGCGACCATCGCCGCCCGAGCTGCCGCGGCCCCGGCTTCGTCGGTGACGGGCTGCCATGTGCTCACGGCGTTCACCAGCCCAGTTCCGAGTAGGTGCGGCCCTCGGCGATGCCGGTGATGGCCGTCCGGGTGTAGGAGACGAGCCGGTCCGGGAGCTCGTGCTTCGGCCACCACCGCCAGGTCAGGCACTTCTCGGGCTCGCGGACCTCGGGGGTGCCCTTCCACCGGCGGGCCCTGAACACCATCTGCATCAAGGGCTGTCCGCCCGGTGTGTCCACGACGTGGAGGACGTGGGCGAGCTCCACGTCCACGGCGTCGATGACCAGGCCCGCTTCCTCCCAGGCCTCGCGGATCAGGCATGTGGTGGCTGACTCCTG
The DNA here is from genome assembly GCF_056835925.1 of Streptomyces sp. WAC00040. NCBI lineage: Bacteria > Bacillati > Actinomycetota > Actinomycetes > Kitasatosporales > Streptomycetaceae > Streptomyces > Streptomyces sp. WAC00040. The sequence goes on along the minus strand of NZ_JAKQZE010000005.1, from coordinate 454,901 downwards.
CTCGCACCGCCCGGCCAGATAGTGCCAGGTGTCGCCCGCGTAGCGGGACGCGGGGTGGCGCAGGCCCAGGAGCACTCGCCCCTCGTCATCCTCCAGGTGCAGGTGGACGCCGACACCGTTCAGCACGGTCCGGCTGCCCCCGTCCCACAGCGGAGGGGCTGCGGTCGGCCGGCCGTCGATTGCGTTCTCTGCCGCGTGCTGGCAGATGAGGTCGTATGTGGCGGGGCTCAGACGCAGCGGTCCAGCTCGTCGGGGGTGAACCAGCGCAGCAGCACGCCCTCGTGCAGCCGGAGCCGGTCGGGGTTGCCGCGCCAGCGGCCGGTGAAGACCTGAATCGGGACGCTGAACCCGTCGATGCTGGTGGCCTGCTCCACGGCATACGGCTCCAGGTCTTCCAGACGGAGGCCGGGGACCTCCTCGGACAACTCACGCAGCAGGGTGCCTTGGAGACTCTGGTCGTGGTGCGCACGGCCACCGCCGAGAAGGGCGAACGCACCCGACTGCCAGATGACGCCGGGCTTGTGGTCGCGCAGATGGAGCAGGTAGCGGCCAGCCCCGTCATGAACCAGCGCGGAGGCGTTCACCGGCTCCGGCTGCCCGTCCAACTGCGCCTGGAGGAGCTTCGCGCGCAGAGTCGGCGAAGTCACCTCCGGCAAGGCCAGCCACCGGGCGCCGGACACCTCCTGGTCCTGCAGCGTGATCGCCGGCGACTCCTCGGCGACGAGGTAGAAGGCGTACCGGAAGTCGTAGTGCTGGTGGGCCGGTTCACCCGTGGACGGGCTGGCGTCGATGTCGTTGATGTCGACGTCGATCGGGGAGCCGAGCATCTGCGGGGTGAGGCACAGGGCGTCCGGTGCGATCCCGGCCTCCTCCGACACCTCGCGCAGCGCCGCGGCAAGCAGCGTACGGTCGCCGGGCTCGACGTGGCCGCCGGGTGCAAGCGTGAGGCCGGTGGCCCGGTGCCGGATGTGCAGGACCCGGCCCTGGTGGTCGATGACAACGGCACTGCAGGTGACATGCCCGGGCAGCGTCGTGCGGGAGGTCACGTCGAGCGGCCGGTCCAGGGCGGCGAGCAGCCGGGCCAGGGCGTCACGCTCACCGGGACGGCGCCCGAGGTATGTCTCGACGGCCTCGCGAATCGCGGAGGAGCTGGGTGGCATGAGCGTTCTCTCACCTTCGACGTGGGACGGTCTTGACGGCCGAGCTGTGGAACGCGGGCTGGAGGACAGCTCGGCGTCTCGCGATCTGGCCTGCATGCCATAGAGCTCGCTGCGGCCTTCGGCGGGTTCCTGGACCCACCGCTGCCTCGTTCGACGGACGTCAATCAGTTCCCGCGCGTGGACGTGGTGGGTGGTGTCGCCGTACTCAACGACGCCGGACCGATTTCGAACACCTGCGCTTTCGGACGGATTGCGCACCCTGGAGTTGAGCGGATTCTCCAAGCTGCGCGGTGCACCGACCCTTGCCGCGCAAGAGCCCTCACCCGATGGCCGATTGGCTGAAACGCCGACTCTTGGAGCTGTGGCCCTCAGGTCGGGCAGGGACACCTCGCTGCGGGTTCCAGGTCTCTACCGGAGCCGACCGGCCATAGATCGGTGGAGAGCGCAGGCTTCATGGCGCCGGTGGCCAAGAGGCACGTCGACGCCCCATGGCGCGTCCTTGGCCCGGGTCACCACAGGTCCAGAGCTTCCAGGAGGTGCGCGGCCGTGGGCAGCGGCCTGGTGGGGACGCTGGCGAGCAGGGTGTCGGGAACTTCGTGTCGAGTGGATCATCTCCCGCCAGCCCATGACCTGCGGCCAATGCGCCGTCTAGGCAGTGCGCAGCTCGTCGGCTGAGAACGTTCGCGGTGGATCTGGATCGGCCGCGTCCCTGTACCGACAGGTTGCGGCCACCTCGTTCCCGCTCGGCGCCGCTGCGACCATGGCCGTCGGCGGCGATCGGGATGGAAACACGGAGTACGCGCATGAGAAGACAGCGCCGCCCCGGCAGGTCGACGTCTCCGCGCTGGCGGCCTTGGATCGGCAGGTCCTGCGGTGGATGAGCGAGGCATTCCTCGCGGCCGCGCGCCGTCTGGCCGGCTCCGGCCGCAGTGAGGCGGATGTGCATGTCATCGCGGCGGCGCGGTCGATCCTCGCCGAAGGCGGCCGCCGGCCGGAGGGCCAGCCGCCGATCGCCCTGCATGGACCGCATGGTCCCGAGGGGGAGGATGTGGCCTTGCGGATCTGGCCCGAGCGCGGCCCGCCCGCCGATCCAGAAGGCCCCCGGTCTGATGTCCGGTGCCGATTCCAGTCTGGGTGATCCGTCGAATTCGTTAGCGTGGGAATTGCCGTCAGGGGAGGCAGAGCTCGTGATTCAGCTTCGTGAGCACCAGGTGGAGGCGAAGCGGGCGATTGTCAGGGCGGCCGCATGGTCGGCACGCATCGAGGCCCTGGCGCGTGGTGTGCGGGCAACGGTCGTCTCCGCGACGGGTTCGGGCAAGACGTACACCGCGGCGGCGGCCGCGCTCGATCTGTACCGGCATGGCCGGGTGCTGGTGATGGTGCCGACGCTCGAGCTTCTGGTGCAGACGGCCCAGTCGTGGCGGAGGGTCGGACACCACGGGCCGATGGTCGCGGTGTGCTCGATCGAGAAGGACGAGGTCCTCGAAGAGCTGGGCGTGCGGACGACGACGAACCCGATCCAGCTGGGGCTGCGGGCGGGGTCCGGCCCCGTGGTGGTGCTGGCGACGTACGCATCCCTGGTCGACCGGGACGACCCGGCGGATCCGACCGGGGTGCGGAAGGTACGCGGGCCGCTCGAGACGGCGCTCGCCGGCGGGGACCTCATGTACGGCCAGAAGCTCGACCCGTTCGACCTCGCGGTGATCGACGAGGCGCACGGTACCGCCGGTGATCTGGGGAAACCGTGGGCGGCGATCCACGACCAGCAGCGGAGATGAGGCCGCTCTGCGAGGCCATGCGTCGCGGGAGCTGGCCGAGGAGATGGGTATCCACACGGCTCCCGAGGTACTGCGGCTGTGGGCGGTCACCCGCGGAGAGAACAGCAGCGTCGGCCTGACCTACCTCACCCCCGCCCTGCCGGAGCGACTGCTGCGCGACAGCTTCGCCGCCGCGGCGAGGGCGGAACGAGCCCAGGGCCGTGATTCCGAGCTCGACCAGATCGCGTTTGTACGCTCTGCGGAGGAGCTGACCGGTCTGGTCGGTCCGCACGCTGACTACCTGGAGCCGGTCGTTCGCCGGTACACGCGGGCACCCCTTCGGCGCGACGCCTGAAATTCACCCGCCGGCGAGGAAGTCGCGGGCGCGTTCATCGAGTTCGGCCGCGCACCGCAGGCCGCGGGCCCGGAAGCGGGCCAGGTCGCCCCGCATGCGGCTGACGGCCTTGCGGGTGCGGACGGAACGGACGCCCTCCATGTGGTCGATCGCGCGGTGCCAGGTGGCGCACGCCTGCTCGATGCCGCCGCGCTTGAGGTGCATCTCGGCGCCCGCGACCAGGTCGAGAGCGACGATCCGGGCGTAGGTTCCGGCAGGGCGGGCGGTAGCGGCGAGGGCGTACTGCTCGGCGGCGGCCCGGTGATCGCCCAGGGTCTCGTGGACCTTGGCGGTGCGGGAATATACGGAGGCTGCCGGCGGGCCCCAGGTCAGGGCCCAGGATTCGAGTTCATCGCCGGGGGCTGTGGCCAGCAGGGTGCGGGCCTTTTCGGCTTCCGCGAGGGCGCATCGTCCCTTGCCGATCTTGGCGAGGGTGTGCGCATAAACAACGCGGAACAGGGCTTCGGTTTCGGCGTCGACCCGTCCCTTGGCCCGGTTCAGGCCTGTTTCGGCGAGTGCATGGCAGTGCTCGGGGCGGTGGAGTTTGAGGCCTTGCATGGCCATGGTGCGCATCACGAACCCGTCCTGCCCAGGGATGCCGGATTCGGCAGCCAGCGCGTAGGACTGGAGGTAGTAGCGCTGGGCGAGTCCTTGTTGGCCGGCGTCGTAGCTCTTCCATCCGCCGTTCACCAAGTCCAGCCTCTCCTGGCCGAGCGCGGCTGCACTATTCCACCCTCGACAGCCAGGTTCCGGACACCTGCTGACATCACCGCGTTCCTCGCCAACGGCAGCCCTACGAAGATCAAACCAGCATGTTGATCCTCCGAGCCCTTAGGTTACATGGACCTGTTTTCTGAGTCCTGGGGCCCTATTTCCATCGCCATCGCGAATTGTCGCCGATGGATATAGGTATCGTTCACGACGATTTGGCATCCGGCCAAACAACAAACGAAAGGTAAGGCAACCTTGCATCCCCTCAAGAAGTTTGCCCGGCTGCAGCCCGTCCGTCTCGGACTGGCCGTCGCGGGCGCTGCTCTCATAGCCACGACCGGAACCGCGGCATGGGAGTGGACGGAGCCGCTGCCCGCCGACGTGTCCGGGGCATGGGGTTGGACGGAGCCGTTGCCCGCCGACGTATGCAACGGGAGTTACGTCAACGATGGTCCCGGCCAATACATCCATGGCGGTGCATGGATGAGCGACGTGGACCAAAGCATCCATTACCCGGACGGGACTTACCGTCCGAATCCAGACGCGCCGCTCTGCCCGTCCCACCCGCTCATGCCCTGGAACGGGGAATAAGGGAGAAAGTATTCCGTGTACCGCCGACCTGTCGTAGCAGGGAGGTGGAGCTGAGGGCAGCCTGATCCGGGTGATGCCGGGGAGGGCGGGAGCGGCCCTGACAAAGCCGGGACGTGCCAGTATTGCCAGCTGGTGCGGGTCCGGCGAGCGGGATGGAGAGGAGTACGCGAGGAACCGGCGTCTTTACGTCTCTTAACGACTACACCGGCTCGAAACCTGGTGGATCTGGGCCGGAAGCGGTGCGCACTCGCTGCCCGAGGGCGGCGGGGAACTCCTTGACCGGTATTTCGAAGCCGTTCGGGAGGCCACGAGGAAGGTCTACGGCGTACTCGTGGCGATGCCGCAGGGACACAGTCGGGCTCCTACTCCAGCGAGCGAATCGCAGTGAACACGGGAACCGCCCGTTCTCAACTCCCCTGTCGTGCACGGCCAGTGCCCGGTCGGGGATAGGCGCATCGACCGCCGAACGGTCCGGGCGGGGAGGAGCCGCCGTAGTACTCCGAGCCGGGGAGAGCCCGTGCACATGGGGAAGGGCGGCAGCGGTTTCGAAGAGGGAAGGAGACTGCAATGCCGAAAGACGCACCGCTGAACAGCGGTGCTCTGCTGGAGGTGGGCCTGGTGGGTCCACGCCAGCGGGTATCGGAGATGCAGGCCAAGCTTCACTGTTGGGCGGCGGCCGATCCCGGCCGCCGGTTCGATGATCTGTTCAACCTCGTGCACGACCCGGCGACGCTGATCGTGGCGTTCGAGCGGGTCGCCGGCAACCGGGGTGCCCGCACTCCTGGCGTGGATGGCCTGACGGCCGCCGACGTCGAGGAGCGAGGGGTCCCCGGATTCCTGGACGACCTACGGGCCCAGCTCAAGAGGGGCTCGTTCCGGCCACTACCGGTGAAGGAGCGCAAGATTCCCAAACCGGGTGGGTCGGGGAAGGTTCGGCGGCTGGGGATTCCCGTGATCGCCGACCGGGTCGTCCAGGCCGCGCTGAAGCTGGTGCTGGAGCCGATCTTCGAGGTCGACTTCAAGCCGGTCTCCTACGGCTTCCGGCCCAAGCGGCGAGCTCAGGATGCGATTGCTGAGATCCACTTCTATGGCACCCATGGATATCGGTGGGTACTGGACGCGGACATCGCAGCGTGCTTCGACGAGATCGACCACGCCGCGCTGATGGACCGCGTTCGGATGAGGATCAAGGACAAACGGGTACTGGCGCTGGTGAAGGGATTTCTGAAGTCCGGCCTCCTCACGGAGCTCGGAGAGCGTCAGGAGACCTTCACCGGCACACCGCAAGGGGGCATCATCTCCCCTCTCCTGGCGAACATTGCCCTGTCGGTGCTCGATGAGCACCTTCATCGGGCATGGGAGCCGGATGGGGAACTGTCCACCAGCGGTCGGCGCGAACGACGGGGTGCCAAGGGCCTGCCTCGTGGCGGCTGGTTCGCTACGCGGACGACTTCGTCGTCCTGGTCAAAGGGACCAGGCAGGACACCGAGGCACTGCGCGAGGAGATCGCCCAGGTCCTCGCTCCGATGGGATTGCGGCTCTCGGAAGCCAAGACCCAACTGGCGCACCTGAGCGAGGGGTTCGACTTCCGGGGTTCCACATCCAGTGGCGCCGCAAACGCGGATCGGACAAGTGGTACGTCTACACCTTCATCGCCGACCGGCCTCTGCGGTCGGTGAAAGCGAAGATCCGTACCCTCACCCACAGAACGTCGCAGCAGGACCTGGCCGTGGTGCTGATCAATCTGAACAGGGCCGCACACGGATGGGCCAACTACTTCAGGCATGCCGTCGCGAAGCGCACCTTCAGCAACCTGGACAACCTCGTCTGGTGGCGGGTCATCCGGCTGCTGCAAGAGCGGCATCACTGGAACTGGTCGGACGTCCGCAGACGGCTCACCACCCCCACCGGGCGGTGGCTGCCGATCAACGCGGGCGAGATCGAGTTGCGGAAGATCAGCGCGATCCCGGTCACCCGGTATCGCTACCGCGGCAACAAGATCCCCAGCCCCTGGACCCCTGCAACCACCTGACGGCAGAGACCGTGGAGAGCCCGTTGCGTCGAGAGGCGCACGGCGGGTTCGGCGAGAGGTCCGGGGAAACGGACCGGGAGCAATCCCGGCACCGCGCCCCGGGCCTACTCAGCGAGGAAGCCGGATTCTCCCCGCCGCAGGCGAAGACCTGGTCACAGCGCGGCCGGACCCTGGTGGTGCGGGTGCGGGGCCGTTCCCGCAGACGGATATCGATCGCCGCACTGACCTGCTACCGGCCCGGCCACCGGTCCCGGCTGATCTACCGGCCGCGCCGGGACGACGGCCGGCGCGACGGACGCAAGAACTTCTCCTGGCGCGACTACCGCGACCTGCTGATCGCCGCCCATCAGCAGCTCGGCGGTCCCATCGTGCTCGTCTGGGACAACCTCAATGTCCACAAAGCCGCTGATCTGCGGGAATGGGCGGAAGCCCGGGACTGGCTGACCATCTACTACCTGCCGCCCTACGCGCCCGACCTCAACCCCGTCGAAGGGATCTGGTCCCTCCTGCGACGCGGCTGGCTCTCCAACGTCGCCTTCAGCACCCCCGAACACCTCGCCCAGCGCATCCGACGCGGCCTACGGCACATCCAGTACCGCAACCACCTCATAGACGGATGCCTTGCCGAGACCGGCCTGGCCGTCAGGCCCGCCTGACCAACAGCACGACATCACGAGTTCAACCTCAGTAGCCTCGAAGTTTCGTGACGGTCCGCCGACGGAGTCGGTGGGCCGTTTTCGTGCCGTGGGCTGAGGCTGTGCAGGCCGAAGAGCCGAGTGTCGCCTCGGCATGGCGCCGGATTCCACTGCTCCAGGTGTCGAGGTGCTGTCGTAGGGACGGGGAATCCGCTTGTCAGCCGGGGTCGGGCAGTTGGGTGAGCCGGTCGAGGGCTGCGGTGATGTGACCGGTCCGGGGCCAGTGCCGGGCCAGGCGGAGGATTCGCCGACGGCCGGTGGTCACGAGCTGTCACCGGCCGCGGTGAACAGGCGGAGCCCAGTCGGCGGGGCTCCCAGAGCCTGGCCTTGCCGGTCAGGCGAGCATCGGCATCCAAGCCAGCAGGTCGAGAGCGATCTGCACGATCTCCAGCCAGATCCGGTTCTGGGCCGTGCGGTGCAGGGGCAGGTTGCGCAGGCCGGTGGCCCGGGCGGCGCGGATGCGGTCCTCGGCCCGGGCCCGCAGGCGGTGACGGAGCTCGAGCTCGGCGATCGGCCGGCCCGAGGTGTTGGTGGCGAAACAGGCAAGCCGCATGCCGTCCGCATCCGTGAGCCGCAACTGGGCCCCAGGGTGCGGTCGTTCCTTCCTGACGATCAGCGGCATGCCCTTGGGCCAGCCGTCCAGGACGTCGCCGATGAGTTCGGCGACCCAAGCGCCGTCGCGGATCTCGCCGTCTGCCTCGACGGCCGCCGTCCAGGCCGATGCCGGAACCTTCAGCACATGCTGGTGGACCTGCTCGGTGATCACCATGCCGACCGAGTAGGACAGCCACCGTCCCCGCTGAGCGAGCCAGGCGACGAAGTCGTGGGTGCCGCCCGCGGAGTCGGTGCGGATCAGGGTCCGGCGCCCGCGCCGGTACGTCTTCGGCAGCTGGGGCAGGGCCAGTTGGGCGGCGGTGATGCGGTCGGTGGCCGTGTTCGATCCCGCGTTGCCTGGCCTGAGCAGGGCCGCGACCGGTTCACCCGTGCCGCCCGGTCCGTGGTCGACGAACCCCATCAGCGGGTGGTGGCCGTAGGTTCGCTTCCACGTGGGTGCGGCGTCCTCCTTGTCCGAGTGCGCGATCACCAGCACCCCCTCGAGGTCCACGGTCACCGTCCCGCCCGCATCAGGCGCTGTCCGGCCGGTCAACCGCCAGGCGTGTTGGCGGACTTCAGCCCGCGCGGCCCGGATGGCCCGCAGAGCCTTCTCCCCGGAGACTGCGAGGGTGTCGATGAGGCGGGAGACCGTCGGGTCGGAGGCCACCGGCCCGAACACAGCCGGCTCGGCCCGCAGCATGGCGACATCCGCGAGGCAGTCCCCGCCCAGCGCGACCCCCAGGGCCACGTCCAGCAGGATCTTGCCCGGATCGTGCACTGCCCGAGCCGTCCGCCAAGGCGTCAGCGCCGCTGATATCGCGGTGTCCACGCCGGCCTTGCGGACGGTCTCGACCAGCAACACGCCCCCCGGCCTGCGAGACCACCGCCCGGCCGCCGCCCTCGATGCGGACACGCGGGTACGACCCGATACGCTTTTTCACCTGGAGAGTGCTTCTTTCCGTGCAGCCAAGTTCGCACCGGTCTTGATGCCGCGTGCTTCATCAGTCTCCAGTTACTGGTGGTCTCTGAGACACAACTATCAATCGATGCCCCGGCACCCGTGCGGGAAGGCGGAATGCTCGGGTGCCGGGGCTCCCTGCGGGGGAGCTTGGGCGGCGTTGGGACTGAGCGCTTCACGCGATCTCGCGCGGACTGCTGATCCGTCCCGCCACCCACAATGGCATCCCTGCGAGATCACAACATCCGCCACTTGGCGGGGAAAGCAACGTGAGCGGCTCGAATGATGCGCAAGCCGTTCGTCGGCGGGGCATCGCCGCAGGTGCTCGTCACGTCGGTTCCCTGACCCGACCGACTGAATTGGCCGGCGAGGTTCGGGATGAGCGGTCGGCTGGCAGGTAGGGGCAGCGACATGCCTTCTCGTACTGGCGGTTCGACGCCGATCTCCGGTGGGCGCCGACACCGAAATCCGCAGGTGGAGGCGGCGTCCGCCGAAGTCCACCTCGCAGCCGCTGACCTGATCGAAGTCGGGGCCAGTGACCGGGAGATGGCCCGGCGGTTCGGGTGACCCGGATATCGGCGAACTGCTGGCGACAAGCCGTGGCTTCGGGAGGTCGGCAGGCCCTGGCCTCCAAGGGCCCCGGCGGCGCCCGCTGCAAGCGTGCGCCGGAACAACCGCGCGTTTTGTGGGCGGTTGGACGCAGGCCCGGCCGCCTCCGAGTGCTGGACGCTGGTCCGGATCGCCGAGATCGTGCACCGCCGGGTCGGTGTCGAGTACACCCTGGCCGGGCTGGACCTGCTGCTGCACCGCATTTGGATTCGTCCCCTCCCGCCACTTCGCCATCAACGCGGCCTTGTTCGAACTCAGCCTCGCGGCAATCGGTCTCCTCGCCCGGACCCGCGTCCTCCTGCTGGACGGCGAACTCGCAGCTGCCGGATCCTGCACGTTGCCGCCCGGATCACTCGGAGCGGCCTCCGCCTCCGCATTCGGATATCGACGACCTGGCCCTGGCGACATGAACTCGCGGCCGCATTCCACCGCCTGGCTGCACCGCCCCGTCACGCCAGCTGACTCGCGGTTCCTGCCCACCCTCGGCGCAAGGACCTTGGAGAACCCGACCCCCGTGTCGGCCCTCACCATGTCCACCGGCCGACACAGCCTCGAACAACCTTGCAGCCACCCAGCAGACCCAACTGAAACGGCGAGGCTGAAGGTTCTCCGAGTTCTCCGACACCTGGCGCAGGAATACCCGGCGATCGTTCGGCTCTGGGAGAACGCGTGGGAGGAGTTCACCCCGTCCCTCCGCTTCGACACCGAGGTCTGCCGCATGGTCTGCACCGCCAACGTGATCGAGTCCGTCAACGCCAGTATCCGGCGGGCGTTCAAGGCCCGGACACTTCCCGAACGAGCAGGCCGCCTTGAAGTGCGTCTACATGGCCATCACCACCGGCAATGACCATGCCCGCTGGACCACGTGAGGGGAGACCGCGGTGAAGCCTTCGACATCACACTCGACGACCGACTCTCCGCAGCGCGTCAGTAAGCAACAACCGCAGTCGCACCTTTCGTTTGGCCCTGTCTCACTTTCGGTGGTGACGGTGCGTGCTGCCATCCGAGGATGGATGCGATGGCGAAGCAGGGTGAAGCTGGCGCGTCCGTGCATCTGGCGCGCGATCCGCTTGGTCTTGGTGTTGACGCCCTCGGTGGGGCCGTTGCTGTACGGCAGCGTGAGGGCAGCGGTCACGGCATCGCGGTCTCGTTCCAGACCTCGGGCGAAGGCATGCAGGTAGGGCAGGTTGGCGCCGCGGATCTGGACGATCCAGCGCGAGAGTGCGTCAGCATTGTCGGCGTGGGACGCAAGGAGCGGACGAAGGCGCCGATACCCGAGGCCAGTTGGGTCATCTCGGGGCAGTCGGCGGTGCGCTTGGCCAAGAGCGCGTGTTGCTCGGCCTTGAGTTGCCGGGCGTGATCAGCAGCATCCGGGCGAGCCGCCGTCGGGAGATTCATCGGTGGTTACAGTAACCAACTCGTCCACCATCGCTTCCATGACGTGACGTCGCATGAGCCGACGGAGCCTTACGATCAGTCACCGCAGTGGTTCCGTCTCCATCTCGGGGCCTCACTCCATCGACTCCAGCCCCCACACGCACAGATGCCTCACTGTTGTTCCTTGGGAGCGCCAACGAAGCCGCTGCATGCCTGGACCGTGCCGTGGACAATCACGACGGTGTACGGGCCCCAAAGCGTCTCCGCTGACCTCTCGTCGTAGGGCTGGTGCAGATCTGCCTCCTGTAACTGCTTGGGCCAGTCGAAGGACCACGTCGTCCGACCCTTGGGCACCCTGACCTGGGTGTCCTCACCTTTAGGAAGGGTGACATGGACGACAGGCGGTTCGTCGAGCCCCCCAGCGTTGCCGACGCTGACTTCGATCACGGCCCTGGAGACATAGCCGCCGTCGTACGCCAAGGGGACCACCGAGACACGGTAGTCACCACTGGAAGCCTCCACCCCCAAGCCAGTGTCCATGGCACACTTCCCTCTCATGGGGTCAAACTGGAGGGAGTTGAGCAGCACCGCGGTGTACGAGTCTGTCTGCTCCGCCACCGGAGACTCTTCTGCCGGTTTCGTCGCTTCATCTGACGGCGTCACCGTGGGTTCGTGCAGGACAGGTGTCGAGGCATTGGCGGACGGGATGGAAGTTCCGGTGTCGGGGCGGTCGTTCTCCGGGAGAAGCCAGGTCCCGATGGCCGCTCCAGTGGCCAACAGCGCCACACCCGCCACAGCGAGGGCGCTCCGTTGGCCCCAGTGGCTTGCGGCAGCGGGGATGGGAACAGCGGTGACACGCTCCGCAGCGGCTGCCGCACCTCGCGGGGCACTGGAAGTGGACCAGCGGAAGGCGGCCGCAGTCTTCTCGTGGCCGTAGTCGCGCAGGGACGTGATGTGAGCGATGACTTCGGCCAGGGGCGGCCGTTCATGCGGGTCCTTGTGCATGCATGCGGTGATCAGGCCCCGCAGCTCCTCTGGCACTTCCGAGAGGCACGGCTCCTCGTGCACAACGTGGTACTGGGCGGTGAGAGGTGTGACGCCGCGGAACGCGTGGTCGCCCGATGAGGCAAAGGTCAGGACTGCGCCGAAGGCGAAGACGTCCGAGGCGGCGCTGACCGGCTGACCCTGCACCTGCTCGGGAGAGAAGTAGCCCGGAGTACCCAGAATCGTCCCGGTGTGGGTGGCATGGCTGAAGTCTGCGGCGTAGGCGAGCCCGAAGTCGATGATTTTGGGTCCGTCGACCGTGAGGAGCACGTTTCCTGGTTTGAGGTCCCGGTGGACGAGGCCGGCCTTGTGGATCGATGCAAGGCCGAAGGAGAGGCCAAGGGCCAAGTCCACCGCTGCGTGGAGCTGCAGGGCACCATGCCGATGCACGTGGTCACGCAGTGACAGACCGTCGACGTACTCCGTGGCCAACCACGGATCGTGCCCCTGGGTGTCGAAGCCGACTACTCGGACCGTGTACGGACTCCTGACCGAACTCGCTGCTGTCGCCTCGCGGGTGAACCGGCGCCGGAAGCCTTCCTCCTGCGCGTACTCACTCCTGATGGTCTTGACAGCTACCTGCCGACCTGACCCGTCATGTACGGCTAGATAGACCGTGCCCATTCCTCCGCTGCCGAGCCGTGCGACAGGCCGGAACGAGCCGATCGAACTCGGGTCGTCCTCCTCTAACTCCCACACGTAGACACTCCCCTCCCTCAGCGCCAAGCGCAGACCCTAGCCCCCCACCGCGTTCCACGCGGTGGTGGATGATTACGGTTGCGCGGCAGCGCTCGAACCCTCCGTGGACGTCTGCGGACACCTTGAGCTGAACCGGGTTTCGTAGAGTCCGCCGGTCATGTTTCAGGCGGTCTGCGGTTCTTCTTCCAGGCTTCGCCGGAAGTCGCGTTCGTACTCGGCGGGCGGTACGTAGTCGAGCGCGGAGTGGAGACGTTCCTCGTTGTACCACGTCACCCACTGGAAGATCGCCCGCTCGACCTGCTCGAAGTCCCGCCAAGGGCCCTGCATCTCGATCAGTTCGGCCTTGAAGGTGCCGTTGAAGGCCTCGCCCATGGCGTTGTCATACGAGTCCGCGACGGAGCCAACCGAGGCGGAAGCGCCGACATCTGCCAGCCGCTCGGTGTAGCGGATAGACACATATTGACCGTATTCAACCGGTCGTTGCAACACCAGCTTGTTGGAGCAACTGTAGCTGCTCGTTGAACGCCTCGGCGGGTGTCTTCCAACCGAGCGTCTTGCGGGGTCTGCTGTTGAGAGTGTGAGCGACGGCCTCGACTTCCTCGGCGGACCATCTCGAGAGATCGGTGCCTTTCGGGAAGTACTGGCGCAAGAGCCCGTTGACGCTTCTATGTCAAGCGGCGAGCTGATGCTGGGCGATGTGGTGCTGCCAGGTGGCTCGATCTTGGGTCATGGCGCGATGGATGACATCGATCGGCCACTGGCTGCTGGCGGCAGCCCCCGATCGCGGTGCGGCACGCCAGGAGTGGAACGAGCGCAGCGTTGCACTGTTGCCCTGTGGGGAGTTGTTCTCGGCCGTGCGTATCCCGCCCGCCTTGGTCCACGCCGCGGCGCGCACCACCGACGAGGCGGTCATCGACGCCTACCTGGCCTGCGCCCTGCTGGACGGGCCGGTCATCTGCGACCGGTACGCGGGCTGGTACTACGCCCTGGTGCCCGCGAGTACCGAACTGCGGTGGTACGTTCCCGACATCGTGCACCTGGGCCAGGAGTCCAGCCTCGGTGTGCCCCGGCCGGGACTGACCGGCGCCGGCCATGAACGGGTGTACTGGTCGGTGCCAACCTCCACGGCCGGAGAGCTGTGCTCGCCCAATGGGGTCACCCAACTCGTCATGACCGGCCGGCACCAATACATGCAACGCCCCGACGCCCCTCGGCAGGCCACCGTTGACCGGACAGACGTCTCCTGACCGGCCTGCAGTTCCCTGGTCTGGGGGGTGAAAAGACTCGGCGGGATTCAGCCGCGCCGAGGACGGTGCCGACAGGAGCTGCTGCTGGGGAGCACGACCAGCTCCTGTCGGCCCACTCGCACGGTGGGAGGGGGCGCTCCCCCGGCGACCGCGGCCGGCCGCAGGTGCCGCCAGGAACCGGCCGCGAGCCACGGGCGGGTGCTAATCGCCGGTGGCTGTGATGGTCGGGTTGGCCCTGTCCCCGCGGATGGGGCGGTGGGCGTGGCCCGATGCTGTGTGGTGGGCGCCGCAGCGGAGTCGCATTTCACTTCCTGTGCTGCCGCTGATCACGCTGCTGCGAGAGCAGGGCCGGGGGCAGGCCCTGCGGTGATGCCAAAGGCGAGGGCGACGTCGCGCAGCCCCGGCAGAGACGTCAGGTCACGATCGAGGAGCCGACCAGTTGCCTTCAGGCGGCTGCGAACGGTGGCCTCGGACATGCCGAGCGTCTTAGCTGTCGTCTCGACATGGGTGTCGCTGTCGAGCCAGACCTGCACGGTGCGTGCGAGATCGCCCGTACCTGATTCCAGCGGTTCGACAAGATTTCGGGCCCAGGTCTCGAGCCGCGGGCTGCACAGCAGCTTCTGCAGATCAGGGGCGGCATGGACCGACGGCGCTGTCGTGACCGGCCGTGCGCCCATGTCGAGCGCCAGGCCCACGAGCACCTTGCTGTGCGTGCGGGCGAGATCAAGGTCGAGCAGCTCGCCGACCCTCGCGAGCCGGTAGGCGATCGTGTTGCGGTGCACGTTGAGGATGCGCGCGGCCTCGGTGTAGGGGTTGCTGAGTGCCACGGGCAGCGTGCGGCGGAGGTCCGCAGCGTGGGTGGAGGGCAGGCGGTCGAGCGGAGCGAGGAACGCGCGGGCCCACGCGCTGGCGGGAAAGGGATCCAGCAGATCAACCGGGTTGGCGCTGCCGGCCTGCAGGACGGGCTGCTGGATGTATCGGCTCAGCCGTACCGCACCCTGGGCTTCGTGATAGGCGCTCAGGGCCTGACGGAAGGGACGGGGGTTACTTCCGCCCAGTCGGGGGCTGCTCGCCATCGTGAGCACCAGGCCATGGAGATCACGCGCAAGGCCGGTCGAAGCGTCGGCGTCTGCGGTCACGGGTTCCACGACCACGATCTGCCGGTCGCGGTGGGGGCAGCGAACGACCAATGCGCGGTCGGCCACGACCGCTTCGTGCCTGCGCAGCATCGCCTCACGCTGCTGGGCGCTCCCGCACTCGATGACGTAGACGCGCAGGTTGTCCGAGGCCCGGAAGCCTGGAACGAGGGCATCCAGTACCTTCAGGGCCTTGTCTGGCTCACCGTTGAGGAACAGCAGGTGAGCGGCTGCTCGTGCTTCCCGCGCGGACTGCGCGGCGGCCTCGAACCCTCGGTGCGCCTGATCGACAAGCCCGCACAGCTTCGCCGCGTGCTGGATGAGCATCGCGTCGGAGTGGTCGAGCGGGGCCTTGGCCTCTACATCCAGCACTGCGTCACCGCGGCCCGTGGGTGTCAGCGATACACGCCTCGCATGGGTGGGGCCCTGAGATGCGGGACGCGTCCACGTGGAGCTGTGTGCGGCTGCGAGTACGCCTCGGCAGGTGTCCCGCACCAGCACACGTGCGTCGAGCACGGTCGCGAGCCAGTCGACGACGCGCTGTATCGTCCGCTCGTCGGCCAGTTGTGACGGCAGTCTCTGCAGGAGTTCGTGGTGGCGGTTCGCCTGCCGTTCCACGTAGCGGATGCGGCAGCGGTCCAGCTCGCTTGCGAGCCGCTGCCAGACCTCGAGACGTGCTGTGGTCGTCATCACTGGCATGGCGAGACGGTCGGCAGTGCTGAGCATGCTCGGTGAGAAGACGTCGGCGGTCTCGGAGCCGGTGCCCCCGCTATCGCGAGGCCCGCGGCTCTATGCCCGTGTGGAGTGCAGCAGGAACAATGTCGCGGGAGGGTGGTGATCGTCGCTGGTGTGGCCCAGGCGGTCGAGTTGGTCGTGTTCCAGGAAGGCCAGCGTCGAGACGTTCGCGAGAGCGGACACGGTGCAGCCAGCGAGGACTTCGAGTTCCAGTTCCCGGTGGTGCTGTACCAGATAGGCGAGATTCAACATGTCTCCCTCCATCACTGTGCCCTAATCCCGCTGCCGATGACGGGAAGGTGGGTGCGCGAGGCAGGCGTCATCAGCCGGCACGACCGGCTGAGCAGGCCGGCAGCATGAACTGATCACTCTCGCACTTCGCACTCTCGAGTCACCGCGGCTTCGGCGGCCCGCAGCACTCACGAATCCCCAGGGTGGCCCGTCGCATCTGCGTACTGAGCGATACGCAGGCGTCTGAACGGAGTCACCCGGTCGGAGCGAAATGGAGCATCACGTAACCCCCGTCCGTTCGGTTGGTCAGCAAACGGTGAACACCCTTCAGCGCACGATGTCTGGGTCTCATCATCGCCATCTGCGGCTTCCTGACCAGCGAGGGAAAGTCGGTTTCCGCTTTTCCCCTCACAAGGAGACCCTTTGCCCCCTTTGCGGTATTAGTCAGCCGGGTCTCGAACGAACAGCCGCCGCGCTCGCTCCGTAGCAACGGGACGCGGTACGACACTCTGCTGGTCGACGTCGAATCCGGCCGCGCTGTCGATGAATCAGAACGTTCCGGCGCGCTCGCGTTGCGTTTGCCAGCCATTACAACCGGCAGGAGACTGGTGGTATCAGCGTGGCCCTGCCGGGGGAATCGGGGCTAGTCGGCGCCCGACTCCGCTTCCACTGCCGCCGCACCAGCGGGTACCCACTGTTGTCTGCTGTGCCGCGCGGCCACCCCGGTCTGTTCAGGGGGCCGCGGCAGGCTGCGCCCCGCCCGTTCGAAGGTCAGGAAGCCGTCCGCGCGTGGGTGGGTTCGAAGCCGTTGTCGGCACCTCGGTCCTTGGGCCCGGATGATCAACCGTCGGTCCTCTCACTCAGGAGGTATCCCATGAGTAGGACCCGCCCGATCAACTGCATCATCCCCCCGTACATTCTCGAAAAGCTCATGGAGAGCGACGACCGTGATGTCCGCCAGGCCGCCTTGGAGACTCTGCTGACCACGGCACGCCTGCGCGGTGAGCGCTCGGTCCGAGCGAGTTTCGCCGCCGCGGCCGCCCCCGGCAGCGGCCGGCGCACCATATTCGACTGCCAGCAGACTGAATCCTTTACCAACGCCGTCCTGGCCAGGTCGGAAGACGGACTGGCGGAGTCCCTGGACGAGTCCGTCAACCAGGCGTTCGAAGCACTCGGCGTGACACGTGACTTCTTCAAGGAGGTGTTCCACCGCAATTCGGTCGACGGCCGGGGGATGCGCCTGGACGGGTTCGTCCACTACGGCCTCATGTACGACAACGCCTTCTGGGACGGACGGCGCATGGTGTTCGGCGACGGTGACGGAGATCGGGTCGGCGACCTCACCCGATCCCTCGATGTGATCGCCCACGAGTTGGCACACGGAGTCACCGATTTCACCTCGGGGTTCGAGTACCACAAACAGTCCGGGGCCCTGAACGAGTCGATGTCGGACGTCTTCGGGTCGCTGGTCAAGCAGTGGCACCTGAAGGAGACGGCCGAAGAGGCGGACTGGCTGATCGGGGCCGACGTGTGGACCCCGGCAATCAAGGGCGACGCCTTGCGATCACTGAAGGCCCCGGGGACGGCGTTCACAGGTGACCCCCAGCCCGACCGTATGAGCAAGTTCGTCGACAAGCCCGACACCTTCTTCGGTGACTGGGGCGGCGTGCACTACAACTCCGGCATTCCGAACAAGGCGTTCTACCTGGCTTCCGTGGGCATCAGCGGATTCGCATGGGAGGCTGCCGGGACCATCTGGTACGAATCGCTCAAGGCGTCCACCGCCGACGATAAGTTCGAGGACTTCGCCGAGACCACCGTCCAGAAGGCCGGGCAATTGTGCGGCGTCGGCAGCCCCGAGCAGTCGGCCGTGATGGCGGCGTGGCAGGAGGTGGAGGTCCCACTGAAGAGTGTCCCGAGCGGCCTCGCCCGGGCACGGAGCTATGCGTTCAACAGGCACGGTGGCGCGGGCCGGGACGACGGTCTGGCAGCCCTGACCAGGCAGTTCGGCGCACTAAACGACATGGTGACGGGGCTGGCCAAGGAGGTGGCCAAGCTGAAGGGCGCCAGGTGACCACCGGATTTTCCCGCCGGTCGAGAGGCTGCGCGCAATGAAGGTGACTCTGGAGTCGTACGGCGGGCTGGCGGCGGCTGCAAACCTCCGCCGCTGGCCCAACATGCTGAACACGGATGACCTGCCTGAAAGCGCTGCGGCCGAGCTGGTGCGGCTGGTGGCGGCGGCCGTAGCGATGCCCGAGGAGGAGCAGAACGGTCGCGGCAGGGACGCGATGAGCTACGTGATCACGGTGGAGGACGGTGGCCGCTCGACGGTTCTCACGCAGTCGGACACCGCCAAGTCCCCCGAGTTCGCGGCCCTGCTCGCCTGGCTCCGAGGCCACTTCGCGCGGCAGCGGTAAAGCGGCACACGTCATCTGCTCGAAGGCGAGCACGCGGGGCCGCACAGCTCCGTGCACGTCGGACAGACCGCCGTAGCGAGGTCAGTCCGCGTAGATGAAGACCAGGCACAGAGCCGCGAACGGGACGACGGACGCGCCGAGCAGCGTCAGCACCGCCGGGACCGCCGCCGTCAGTCGCTCCTTGCCCTTGTCCCGGCCCGAGCGGAACACCACGCGGGCCAAGATGAGCGGCAGCGTCACGAGGGCGAGGAAGATCACCGGAGCCAAGAACCGGCTGAACGCGGTGGTGCCACTGTCGGTGACCAGATGCCAAGTGGTCGTACCGAAGACCACTGCTGGGGCGGCCAGCACACCGGCCGAGAGAGCCGACGCCACGGCGACGGTCAGCCCTTCGGTCAGCCGCTCGGCACGCGCAGGCTCCCGGCGCGCTTCCGTTATCCCGCTGTCCCTCATGCCCGCTCCCCCAGTTGTCGCAGTTCGGTACCCGCAGCGTTCCGGTCGAGCCGCTCAGTTCTTGGTCAGCAGAAAACGACACTGCCAAGTGGACACGATGATCTCACGGGCCCACCGGCCCAGCGGAGATCTCCGCTGCTCTGTACGACTCGCTTCCGGCTCGGCCAGCGACCGCTTCCGCGGTCGGTCTCGCACCCGCTGGACAAACGCACCGTCCCACCCAACGCCATACCGTCACGCGTCTCATGCAACGTCACTGACTACGCAGGTCCGGGCTCTCGCCGCAGCGCAACCCTCAAGTCCTGGCGGTTCCTCCGCAAGCTGCGGTGCTCAACCATCCGGATCACCAAACTCGTCCAGGCCGTCCTCACCCTTCATCTGACCAGCTCAGAGTGAGGATGGAAAAGGCTCACTGAGTGTTTCAGTTGGCGGGTGCGCGCTTGAGCTGGCGAGTTTCGCCGCCTGCCGGGCGACCGCTTGGTGAGACTGGCCCGAGACGCGGTCCCGCCCGAGCGCGTCTTGTCACGTTCAGCAGTCCGCAGGAGGGCCTTGGCCTGGCAAGTCCTCGATGCCGCTGCGGCTTCGGCCAGGCCGTGCACCGATGCCAAAGCCAGGGACAGTCCGAGCAACTTTTGCCGGTACGACGCTATTCGGCGGGGCGCGCCTCGTGCGCGAGCTTGGGGGTGGTGTGCTCAGCTTGCACGGCGGACCGGTCGGGGATGGTCGGCGCGGCCCGGCGGAAGTCCAGGTCGTCGAATTCTCCTATTGTGTCGGCGAGCTGGTCGCCGACGATGTCGCGCAGCACCTTGATGGCCGTCACCAAGAGGTATCTGTGTTCAGGGGTGAACAGATGGTCGAAGGCGGCCTCGGTATATGCGAGGTCGCCGCAGCGTGCGTCGAAGCAAGCCAGTTCGGCGGTCTGGACGAGGTCCCGCGCGATCGCGGGGTTGGCTCGCAGCTTGGTGACCAGGCCGATGTAGCGGTCAAGCCACTCGGGTGGTTCGGCGACAATGGATTGGAGGCTGGCGACGGCGATGTCCTGCCGGGTGGCGCCGACCCTGGTGTAGCTGTCGTGGATGCGCCGGACTTGGTGTTGGACGAGTTCGTCTGCCTGGCTGAGGATTGCCAGGATCTGGCTGTTGTCGGGATCGCCGAGGGTGACTGCGCGGGCGACCCGTTCCCTCAGGTCGCTGGCGGGTACGACATCCAGGCGGGAGGCGTCGCGGATTGCGGCCAGCAGCAGCGCGATCAGGGCGTGGCTGGCCAAGATCTGTGAGGTCGGATTCGGGACGACGCCCTGGCGTGTGGCGGAGTTCAGCGCGACCAGCGCGTTAAGACATTCGGGAGAGTCGGCCAGCAGGCTATCGGCACGCAGAAACGCCACCAGTCCACCGGGGATGTGTTTGAGTCCCTTGAGCTGGGTGTCAGTGCGACGTTCCGCCTGTTCACAGCCCATGCCCTGGATGTGGGCGAATCGTTCGGGTACCCAGGCGTGGCCCTCCTCCCTAAGGGCGAGGGTCTGCATGTCCATGATCTGCAGATCCAGCGCCTGGGCGATGGTCCGGCCCCGGCGGGTGATGGTTTGGCGAACGAGGACGGCTCGTTGGGTTCCGGTCAGGCGCTGCAGTCCGGAGAGCCACAACAGCCGATCTGGCTCGCCGGACTGTCCCTTGGTGGTCTTGCATTCCAAAACCGACAGGCTCGTCCGCAGCCGGCCGTCGATGTCGACCGCGAGCACGTCAAGGTCGGTCAGGATGTCGCGCCCCCGGTCGGCGGCTACCCGCAACGGGACCCGCAGGCGAGCTAGGGCGCCCTCAGCGAACTCGAGGCGTCCCACCCGCCGCTCCAAGTCCGCGCCTGGGTCCTCGGGACGAGTGCGGTTCGTCTGGGTGGCCGCCACTAGAAGTTCCTCCGGGCCGTCGTGTCGCGCAGGGCTGACATGAACCGCCGCGAGTCGGCGTCGTCCAATACGACCGCGGTGGCGACTTGGGCGCGCTCGCGTTCCAGGTGGTTGTACGAGCGTTGCTCGCCGATCCCGGCAAAAGTCGTGTTCTCGCCGCCAGCGGTGTTCCCGCGCGCGTCGAGGATCGCGAGCGCTTGCTCCGCGACCTCGGCCTGCAGCAGGCGCATCCGAGCACGGCGGCCCTCGCCTACGACTTCGATGGTTCCAGCGGTTTCGAGCATGGCGTAGTCCTCCGCGATGCGCTCGTGGTTGCCAGCTTCGCCGTCGCGGATGAGGACGTGCAGGAACGCGCCTGGGCTAGTGAGCTTCCAGGACGCGAACGTCGATGCGTAGATCATGCTGCCGACGAGCTGACGGATGTGGCCGGATGGGTCGCGGGGGTCGGTACCGAACGGGTCTCGATGCAGGTGTGGTGTAAAGAGGAGCTTCTTGTCGCTGGTGGCGACGACCTGGGACCGCTCGACCAACCCGGCACTGACAGCGAAGTCGATCCACCGCTGTTCGGTGCTCTTGACGTGCTCCTCCGGAATACCGGGGGAGGCCATGACCTCCTCAATCAGCGCACCGACCTCTCGCTGCACGCGCGCGTCCTCAGTGCGCAGCGCGGCCGTCACCACCTCGGCGTCACCGACCCAGATGTTCGGATTGAAGACCACCGCGCGACCGTCCTCACTCTGCGCCTCGCGCACGAGGTTGACGGTGATCAGGCAGCCCAACGCCCGCTCGGCAGACTCGTCCCCGTGCCCAGAGCCTGCCTGCAGAGCCGCACGGCGCTCCAACGGCTGGACTGAGGTCGCCCGCATGATCTCCAGCGCGGCACGCTGCGTCGGCGTGGCAAGCAGCATGCCCAGCAGCCGATCCGTCGCACCCAACAGCTCGGCATTCGGCGGAATGAAGGCCGCCACGCTGACCAGCCCCCCGTCGGGTCGCCGGTCGCATTGAACCCAGCCCAGCTGTTCCATCGTAGGCAGCACAAACCGGTCAAGATCCAACGGTCCGATCTTGGCTTCGATGCCGATGGCCCGTACTCGCTCGGCCGAGGAAACTTGGGCGTTACGCAGCCGCCAGGCCATCTCGTAGACCTGCCCGGCAAACCGCAACGTCTCCAGTTCAGCGTGCACAGCCGACACCGAGTAAGCGGTCAGGTGCCGAGAAAAACCCAGGATGAGCTGAGCGTCGCTGATCAAGAATCCCCCTGGACGTGATCCGTGAAGGCTAGACCGACGAGCGTAACGGATAGCAACGTCTTTGCAGGCCCAGCCGATCTCACCAAGCGGTCGCCCGGCACGCGGCGACAATCGCCAGCTCAAGCGCTCACCCGCCAACTGAAACACTCCTTACCTCGTTGGCGGGTTGGTTCCGGTCCTTCGTACGATCGGGAGACCCAGGGGCCTGGGTGTGGCTGAAAGCGCTCATGCCGTACGTGTGGCTTTGACTGATAGGCCGCCCAGTGTCCCGCGACGACACGGCCACTCATTGGGAATCAGTCTCATCTCCCCGGAGCGAGATCGGCCTCCACATCCGTTAGAGCTCGAAGTCGATGTAGTCGACGTCGGTGAACTCGACCTGGAGGTCCTGGGCGCGGCGGCCGTGGTCCTTGAAGTAGATCTCCTGGAGACCTTCGGCGGCGATGGTGCGGAGCTGCTGTTCGGTGGCGCCTTGGTCTTGGGCTTCGAAGAGGCGTGCCGCGTATTGCGGGGGCAGGGCTTGGGTGAGGTGGCGTAGTCGGGCGTCGTCGGTGGTGCCGGGTGCGGCGGTGTAGCCGAAGCGGGCGCGGGTGTCGATGATGATGCCGTCGGTGGTGGCGGCCTGCTGCTTGGCCTTCGCGCGGATCTGTGGCTGCCACCTCTTGGTGACTTCGCGCTCGAGGCGGGCGGCGAGTTCCCTTCGGGGCTTCTTGATCTGGTTCTTCACGTAGCGCTCCACGGTGCGCTGGGTGATGCCCAGGGCTTCGGCGGCGGCTCTGGTGCCTTTGAACTGCTTGACCAGGTATCGCATCTGGGCGCCTGCGGTCTTGGGGAGGGGGCGGGTGAATGCGCCTTGGACCGCTTTGTCGAGGCTGTCGCCGAGCTTGCCCATCTGCTACTCCCCCGTGTCCCTGGTGGCGGCGATGCTGCCGTCCTTGATGTACCGGGCGATGTTGAGGTCGTGTCCGTGCTCTTCGCGGACACCTTCGGCCCACAGAGTGGTCTGGGTGCCTTCGTGCTTGACCATGCCGGGGCTGACGCCGAGCCGGAACCCGCCCGGCAGAGGCTTGCCGTCCTTGTAGGGCAGGAAGTCGAGCGGGCTGGGCCCGTCGGCAGCGTAGACGGCGCAGTCGGAAAGGACTGCGACCGGGTACTGGCCGGTGGCCTGGGCTGTCTTGAGCATCTTGCGGTGCATGTTGATACGCGCCTTGGAGATGACGGCCGCGCGGATGTCCGGCCGCCAGGTGGGCCGGCCCAGAGCGGGCCACGACTGTCCGGGCCGCCAGCCGCCGCCCCGGGGCCGCTCACGGAGCTTGCCGATGCCGCCCTTGACGGTGGCCTTGATGGCCGTGAGGACGACCGCCATCTGCGGGTCGTTCTGCTTGTGAGCGTCCATCGCGGCGAGGAACTCATCGGGGCTCATGCTGGTGGTGACGCCGAGGTCGGCCATGGTGGCGATGTAGGCGTCGCGCAGTCGATTGTACCAGCCGTCCAGGTAGCGGCCGTTCTCGTAGCGCACGTAGGCCTCAATGGGTGTCACCTGGTGCCCGAGCTCCACGGCGTAGGCGACGGTCGGGGTCGCGTACCAGGCCGGGCCGGTCGGGCGTTCGCCGGTCGGCGTGAACGGCGAAGGCAGCCGCGGATCCAGTTCGATGTGGGAGAGGTCGACCAGCCAGGAGCCGGGCAGTTTCGGATCGAACGCCGGCCGCTGGACGTGGACCGGCGCGCCGAGGCCGACGATGGTGCCGTTGGCGGCCGCGGCGAAGGCCATGTTGACGTCGATGCCGACGACGTACCGCTTGGTGCACTCGTCGTCGGTGAGAGGGCGGGCCCAGTCGTAGGCCTCTTCCACCAGGACCTCGGGCGGGGTGCGCTGGTGGAACCGGGGCAGGTCGGCGAGCAGCGGGTGCCCGTCCGGCGCCTCCGGTGGCGCGCAGTCCACCGGCTCGGTTCCCAGCGAGGCGGGGTTGTGCTCGCGGTGCCGCTTGCCCGTCTTGTCCGGCTCGCTCGCCCGGGTCGGCGGGTGCAGGGCGGTCATCAGCTCCAGGCCGGTGACAGCGGTTGAGCCGCGCGGCGTCATCACCCGCTCCGCATAGGTGCCCAGCAGGTTCGCGAGGTCGGGTGCCGACAGGTGCGCGGCATGGCCCCAGGAGCGCTCGTCCAGGGCGTTCCAGCCGAGGATGCACAGCTGCACGCAGGAGCGCTTCGACCCCTGCGCCGGGCGGTAGATACGGGCCCACGGGCCGAACCCGCGCCGTGTGAGCTGCCAGTTCGCCTTGTCCAGCAGCTTGAGGATCTTGTGGTTCTCAGGCAGGCGGCCAGCGCGGCGCTCGTCGTCGGACAGCCGCACCGGCAGGCCGTAACGTTCGGCGGCAGCATCGGTGAGAACCAAAACCGGGTCGGCGTCCTTGCCAGACCGATGCAGGCGCGGCGCGCCGAGTTTCGCCTCCGCGAGGGTCCATTCCACCAGCGCCGGAAGGGACTTGGCCGGGACGTCCAGGACCAGGCCGCCCAAGCAATACGCCGATACTTCCCCGTCGGCGACGTCGATGACGGCCAGCGGGCCATGAGCGAACCGAGGGTCCCCCGTCTGCATCGCGGGTGCGGGCTTTGGTGCCGGCTTCTTCGCCGCCGGACGGCGTGACGTCGGCGCCTCCGCAACGTCCGCCGGCAGAGGGGGCGCGGCGTGAGCAGGACGGGAATGGCGCTGATCGGTCGGGGGGACAGCGACCGGCGCGCTGGGGCCGGTGAACGTTTCCGAAGCCGTGGGCACCTCGTCGACCGGCTCGGCAGCCGGCGCGGGGAAGCGCGCGGCCAGGCCCTCGAGGAGCCGGGAATACGCGGCACGCTTCGGCGGCCGCGGTTCCGTCCGGCCCGCTTCCCAGTTCCCCACAGCCTCACGCCGAGCGTTCAAAGCCGCAGCAATCTGCGCCTGGCTCAGTCCAGCAGCCTCACGCAGACGCTTCCGCTCCCCAGGATCCGGCAGATCATCCTGCGCAACCTGCTCCAACAGCGCATCCACAGCATTGAACAGCTCGTTCTCAGTGGGCATCAGTCCACCTCCATCAGCAATCCTACTCCAATCGCACACTTAGTCGCTCTTGAATCACACAATCAATCGCTCTCGAATCGCACCTGCACTCCGTAGCTGCCCAGCACCGCACTCCTGCCGCGGCAAGCACGGCTGCCCTGGGCCACCGAGGCACGAACCTTCGGATTGGGCATCCCAGTCAGCGGTTCTGCATCAGGAGATGCAGCAGCGTCACTACACCAACGCCCAGCAGGGCAGTGCCGAACGATGGGTGCTCGAAGGCTGCATATGTGGCGCCCCCGCAGCGAGCAGGAGTACCGTCCGCTGATCCAGCCGACCGTGCATAGATGCGGCCCTCCCATGTCTGCGGCGCCCTTGGACTACGGCATCGCTCGGGATGCGATCCGACGGTTCGTGAGCCCATCGAGACGCCTTGCTGTGCCGGCGCGAACGCGTTCGGCCGACCTGTCTGGGCAGCAGCTTCCGGGTCGGCACCATCCGTACACCCTCCGGGACTTGCATGACGCGCACCATCGTGTGCGCTCACAACGGATGCCCCCGATAGTCGGCTGCCCCTGGGAGAGGGCAGCTGGGGCCGAGGCGCCCCCCGCGCCCTTCAGCCTGCCAACACCGAGTGCCGCGGTAGCCCGAGCCGTCGCCTGCACCGACCGGCACCCTGCCGCCTCGCTGTCACCGCAACTACGTGGCGCCTCCTCGGCGCCTACGGTCTCATCGCCTGCCGTCCGTCCCCGTCACCGAACGACTTTCCGCCCTTGGGGAAAGCCTTGGCGGCAAATCAGCGGGCCACGGGCGGAGAACGGACGGACCGCACGGATTGGGTCTCCCGCAGAGCGGCCAGTGGCCCGGAACCACGCTCCCTCGCTGAAGCGTCCGACCATCAGGATCTCCGAGTTGTGAGGATGTATGCCGAATCCACGAGGGCGACAGCACCGATTACGTATCCGACAGCTGCCACCGCGTCCTCCGATACGACCTCGCTCCGCACCCGCCGACGCGCCCGCCGGTGGCTGGTCGGGCGTCACAGCACCTGTCCGCCTCATGAGCCGGTGGTACCGCCGCGTCGATTGGGCCAAGCACACCGCTGTGCTCGCGGCCCTCGTCGCTGCAGCAGGGCTAGCCGTGACGGCCTGGGGAACGCTGAAGACGGCTCAAGTGGCGGACGATCAACTCTCTCAGTCCCGGGAGCGTCAGGCGCAGGAGGCACGCCAGTTGGCTGCACGCGTCACACTGTGGCTACGGCCGGGAGTCACGGTGATCGCCAATCGGAGCCTCGACCCGGCGTTTGTCTACCTGAGGGTCTATGTTCCCAACGCTCCAACGGGCACCGGTAGCGTGAGCAGGATGACACTCGGGGCGGTGCCTCCCTGCACGCGTGTGGACGTACCCAACTCACTTATTGGGGAGAGGGCGCTGGACCCTGAGTACCGTCCTATTTCCCTCCTCATCTCGGAGCCGTCAGGGGTTCTGTGGGAGCGCGGGCTAGAAGGAAACCTCAGGGCAGTACCGCTGGATGAGACTCTCGAGATCTATCTCCGCAGGCCCGGGGCACTCATGGGAGGTGACCCGGAGAGTGGCCTGCTGACCTCTCCATCAGTGAAGTCAAGCGGACTGGAGGAGTGTTGGACGGGTACCTAGCGAATCAAGATCGTCCGTGCCCAACGGGCAAGCCTCCCGGATCAGCTCTTGCGTCGATGACGGCGCTGGCGCACAGGTTTCCCCCGTAGACCCGCGTCACCGGCAGCGCGGTCGGGACCAGGGTGCTCGAGGTGTTCGGCGCGCTCCGAGCGGCCGGGGCAGCTGAGGGCAGGGCATTGGCAGTCTGATGCGCATGGCTTCACGGATCGAGCTTCACTCCGGCGCTTCGGGCACATGGCTGACCCGCCGGGCTCAAGATCGCTCGCATCTGAGATGTCCGTCTCATCCATGAACACGGTGCTCAACCCGCGCGCCCGCACGCAACCTTCGGCTGCCATGAGACATGCGCGCAATTCACTCCGGGTGCTTTGGTGCCGTGCCCTTCCGTTCCGCCGCTCCCTCTGGCTCAAGTCATGAGGCTGCGGACAGTTGCCTGGGTTCGGCGTTCTGGGTGTGGCCGGTGCGCTTGTACGCCAGGGCCGTGCGGACACCACCTTGGAGGGCATCCTCTGGCTGCGCACGTTCGTCCTTCGCGCGCAGGATGTCCTCCTGCGTGGCAGGTTCCGTGAACGCGTCCTCGGGCTCGCGGCGGGCCAGCATTCGCCGTGTCTGGTCTTCGGCGGCGGCTCGGATGCGGCGGTCCATGTCGGTCTCGCGCGTCACCTTGTGTGCATTGTGGACTGACAAGGCTTCGAGGTACCGCGGATCCCTCGGGCGAGGGACAGCAGGCTGCGTGGAGGGAGCGGAATGTCGAGGCTGCGGGCCGGCGCACTCGGCAGGAGGCACCAGGTCGACATGGCTGGAGGTGAGGATCTTCAGAGCGTGGACAGTGCCCTCGCCGACCTTCTCGTTGATACGGGCAATGGTCTGCTCCCGAAACAACTCGAGCTGCTGCCGGTAGGCCGGCGACACGGGACGCAGATGCAAAGTGCGGGTGTCGTCGTCGAACTTGACGGCGGCGACCTTCCCTGCGAGTTCCGGGGCAATGGTGGGCCACTGATCGAGGATGCTGCCGCCCTTGGCCGCCATGTCCCAGCCGCGCTCGGTCATCATGCGTTCGATCGCCGCGGCGAAGGGCAGTGGGTCGCGTCCTCCGCTGCGGTCCCGCTTTGGCCGGGCGGCGCCCATGCGGCGCTTGGGGGCAGGGGTGTCCTTCGCGGCGGCTCTGGCTGCCTGGTAAGCCGCGCGGGCCAGGTCGACGCCGCTGGCAGGGCTGTCGGTCATGCGTGGGCTCCCGTCTGGAGGAAGGCGGCCATGTCGGCAGCCGCATTGGAGTCGGTGAGGTCGTCGAGGCCCTTGGCGGCCTGGTTGGCGGAGTAGGCGGCCATGCCCTGGTAGAGGCCAGCGAGGGCCTTTGTGGCGAGGTGATCGTTTCCGCCGTCCAGGCCGCCTTCGTAGCCGTCGTGACGGGCGCGTTCCGCGGTGCGGGATTCCTGCCAGTCGGTCACGAGTCGCTGCCGCTGGACGGAGGTCGGGTACAGCTGGTGGACGCCCTTGAGGCGGTGGGCGAGCATCCCGGAGCAGCGGCGGACATCGCCGGCGGTGAGCGGGCCGCCCATTTCGGCGATGGCCTGGACCTCGAGGACGGTCCACCCTGCGTCGGCGACGTGCCTGGTGATCCATGCGAGGCGTGCCCGGGATGCTCCGGCGAGCCACGGCACCTGGGTGAGGAGCTGCTGGGCGAGCTGGTAGCGGCGGCCGACGCGGTTGAGTTTCCTGGGCCCGCTGTTGCTGCTGCTCTTCGGGGTGGGGAACTGGTGCTCCCCGCTTGCGAGCTTGCTCTCAGAGGGAGAGCGAGTAGAACCGGTAGCAGAAGACGTTGAGGTACCACCCTGCATTGGGGTGCAACGCGACCGTCGCGAAACAGCCGCCTGTGTGCGGCGACGGCGCAACTGCCGGGCGGCCTTCTTCGCCAGCTTCCCGATGAGCTTCCGGCCCTCCTCGGCGATCCCGACCGGCCGCCGTTCGAGGCCTTCGCCGACCGTGCGGATACCGAGGGCCTCGTCGAACGCGACAGGGATGATCCGCTCGTACTCGGAGGCCCGGTTCACCCGCCCGGAGATACGGGTGCCCTTGTACCGGTAGGCGAGCAGCCCCGCCTCGCGCAGCATGGCAAGGTGGTACTTCACCGTGCGCGGGGACAACTCCAGCTTGCGGGCGAGGTAGTCGACGCTCGGCCGGCACTCGGTCAACGCGGAAATCTCCTGGGCGATGACGACCGTCGTCGGGCCCCACTTGGGGCCGTGCTTCTGCGACGGCGTGTAGAGGCCGGAACCGCTGACCCAGTGGACCGCCTGCATCCACGAGTACGCGTCCGGAGCGGTCCGCCCGGTCGTCGTCGACAGCCACTGGGTCGCGGGCGCCACACACAGGCCCTCGAGCAACTCCCCCTCAGTGTCCGGCGTAGTCGCGCTCATGCCACTGCCCGAGGCGACGGAGATGCATCGGCCGTCACCGGCGCGCCCAGAGGGGGCAAGTCAAGTGAAAGTAGGAAATGGTGGAGATGCAGATCCGCAGTGGAAAATGCGCAACTCGGCCGGAACCCCGCTATTCGGGCACTGTGGAACTGGCAAAAGGCAGCACGATGCTGCAACATGGAACTGGCCTCCTTTGGCACACAGGGGAGGGCATGAAAAAGCGCCTCTTGGCGCTGACTGCTGGGGAGCAGTGATCGAACCGTTCGAGCGGCCGCTAACCGCTTCGGACAATCCCTTCGGGAGGGCCTGCTAAGCCCGAACCCCGGAGACGATGGGGCGCTCGCTCCGAGTGACGGCTAATCACTTGGAAGGCTGGGCGCCCCGGCGGCTTCAGTCCGATCCCACGGACGCCGCCTCATCCCACTACGACGTCGCGACCTCCAAGAGGAGAGATCCGTCCGCAGCCAGGACGGCGCGGAAAACAGAGAAGGCACCCATCCGGAGCGACGCAAAGGTCGCTGCCACGGCGGGTGCCTTGGTGTGTGCCTGAACGAGGGTAGGGGTACCCTGCATCATGGCGTGACCATCCTCTAGTAGGTCTCGCTGCGCGCCCCGGGACTTGCTCAAGGTCCCGGGGCACTTAACGTCTGTATGGATCTTATCCACAGACACACTACTCCCGGCACGGCCCGTAGAGGCACCCCCGCACAGACCATCCCCCCGCAACCCTGTGCTCTTTTGACGCCCCAACAGGCACAATGGACGGCCCCGATCTACAGCCGAGAGTTGAGCGGCTGTACAACTGGCGGCGCACCATACGAGCCCAGCAACGTCGGGAGACATACACGACGCCCGTCCAGGGGCGCCGGTACGGTGCAGCCAGGCGGCGGATCGCCGATCGCCGCCAACCCGGGCCCGCTCGCGTCTACATCGACGCGGCTCCCCGAATGATCTACCAGACTCGGTACTCCAAGGAGTCCGGGATTCCCGCCGGCGTCGAGTACGTCACTTACGCCACCGCTTTCGGCGACCATTACTGCCTGTTTCTGAACCCCAGACCAGCAGGTCAACCAGCCATTGCCCGGAATGCGAAGTTTGCGGAAGCGTTCGCCGAACGGTCACCGTGACCGCTCGGCGAACGGAACTGCTGGGGTGTGTGGGACGCGCGGGGCGGTCTTCGGGGAGACCTTCACCCGGAGGTCGGCGAACGCGGTCGGTGGAGCGACTCAGCCTTGATCGTTCTCAAGTTGCCCAGCAGCAACTTGGCTCTCGGCTCACCTGGTACCAGGCTACCGACCCCGCAGAGTCCGAGGGCTCAGAAGCAGGCACTCAGCAGTACGTCCGGGCCTTCTTGATGGCGGGTTCGGCCCTTTGGGCGTCGGAGGTCACGTTGAGCAGCTGCTGCGCCTCCCTCAGGGCATCGGCGAGCGGCTGGAACCTGGCGTCCGCCAGGGCGGCCGCCCTGGCCAGTTCCTCGGCGCCGACGAGGCGTGCCACCGCGATGTCGAAGGCCTGCCCGCCGTCGGTGTCGGGCATCCGTTCCGGCAGCCGGCTCACGGCCGCACAGGCCAACTCGGCGTCGGTGCCCTGGACCTTGCCGGACGCCGCCCCCGACTGGCAGGCCGTCAGAGCTAGCAGCAGACCGACCGCGGCCACAGCAGCTGTCAGACGCCTCATCAGTTCCCCCCGCTCGAAGACTTCCGGCCATCCTCGGGGGCTTCGCCAAGGGGGCATAAGGGCTTGCAGATCATCAAGGTGTTGCTTCCTGTCTCATGGCTCGTTGATGTGGTATGCGCATCTCGGACGAGACCTGTACTCAACTCGCCATGAAGTTCGCGGTGTTGTTCCCGCATCTGGATGAGCGGCAGCGACGGCTACTGATGGCCGCAGAGGCCCGTGTTCTGGGACATGGTGGTGTTCGGGCCGTGGCACGGGCGGCCGCGGTGAGTGAGACCACGGTCCGCAAGGGCGTGTCCGAGTTGGAGACCGGCGAGGAGCCTCTGGGGCGGGTGCGGCGACCGGGCGGAGGCCGCAAGCGGGTCGCAGATCTTGATCCGGGGCTGCGGCCGGCCCTCCTTGCACTGGTCGAGCCGGACGAGCGAGGCGATCCGATGTCGCCGCTGCGGTGGACGGTGAAGTCGACCCGCACGCTGGCGCGGGAGCTGGCCCGGACCGGGCACAAAGTCAGCGCGGACACCGTCGCCGACCTGCTGCGGGAGGAAGGCTTCAGTCTGCAGGCCAACGCCAAGACCATCGAGGGAAGCCAGCACCCAGATCGAGATGCCCAGTTCCGCTATCTCAACGAGCAGGTTCGTGATTACCGGGACGCCGGCCAGCCGGTGATCAGCGTGGACACCAAGAAGAAGGAGCTCGTCGGCGAGTTCAAGAACAACGGCCGCCAGTGGCGGCCTGCGGCTGATCCGGCGCCGGTGAACGTCCATGACTTCGCCGACCCCCAGCTGGGCAAGGCCGTCCCGTACGGGATCTACGACCTCGCGGCGAACACCGGCTGGGTCAACGTGGGCACCGACCACGACACCGCCGCGTTCGCGGTGGAATCGATTCGCCGCTGGTGGCACGGCCAGGGCCGGGTCGCCTACCCGCAGGCAACTCGGCTGCTGATCACCGCCGACGCGGGCGGCTCGAACGGCTACCGCACCCGGGCCTGGAAGCTCGAACTCGCCCGGCTCGCGGCCGAAACAGGACTGACGATCACCGTGTGCCACCTGCCGCCGGGCACGTCGAAGTGGAACAAGATCGAGCACCGGCTCTTCTCGCACATCACCATGAACTGGCGCGGCCGCCCGCTGACCAGCCATGAAGTCATTGTCCAGTCCATCGCCGCGACCACCACCCGCACCGGACTACGTGTCATGGCCGAGCTGGACACCAACGTCTACCCCACCGGAGTCCAGATCGGCGAAGCAGAGATGGCGGCCCTGCCACTGACCCGCCATGCCTTCCACGGCGACTGGAACTATGCCCTGCACCCCCAGCCCTGCCCAGCCGTCCCAGCACCCCGGGCTCCGCAGAAACCGGTCCCAGAGTGGGACCACGATCTCCTGTCCGACCCCGCCCTGACCGGCATGTCCCGGCAGCAACTGAGCGATCTCACCGACACTTTGGCTCTCGCCGGCGACGTCAAGCGCGGCCGCCCGCCCCGGCTCGCCTTCCCCGACCAGGTCCTGGCAGCCGTCCTTCACCTGCGGGTCGCCCTGGCCGCGGAACCCCTCGCCGTGCTGTTCGACAGCAGTCGGACCGCCATGCACCGCACCTTGCTGAAGATCAGGACACTGCTCAAGGCGCACAGCGTCATCATCCCGCCGGCGGCCACTCCGCCCTCCGCCCTCACAGCCCTCCAGGCTCGGGTTCGAGCCCTGAGCAGCGACGCCAGCAGCATGATCAAGACAACGTGTTAATGATCTGCAAGCCCTAAGTCCAATCCCGGCCAGCTTGCACGGCTACCAACCCCGCAGAGTCCGAGGGTTCAGAAACAGGCACTTAACTTGTCTTTTATCCTCAGGCACTCGCGTGACAGCTACGGTTGATCGCCCGGATCGGGCCCGGTGCGGGGCGGTGTTGCCGGTCGGCGCATGATGACCGTCATGGAGAGCGCGGTCGAGAAGATCAAGGTCTGGTTCCGCCTTGTCCCTCGTGAGGGGTGGTTCCCACAGGACACTGAGGGGCTGTGGGCCACGAAGCTCGGCGACGATACGGCCTGTGTGCAGAACGCCCCCTTCCTTCAGGATGGGGTGGCCGAAGGCGACGTGGTGCGGTACCGGACTGACTCCGACGGGCTCCACTGGGCTGTCGGTCGGGTCAGCTCCTCCGGCAACTGCACGGTCCGTGTGGTGCCCGTGCCCACCGGCCCCCTGGGACGCAGTCCGCAGGCGGTGCATCAGCGCCTTTCGGCGTTCAGTCTTGGAGGCGAGGTCTTCAGTGTGGACTTCCCCATGGTGGCCTTCACCGCGCCAGCCGGCGCGGACTTCGCAGGGATCAAGGCCCTTCTGATGCAAGGCCAAGAGGAAGGTTGGTGGCACTACGAGGTCGGCTGTGGCACCGATGAGTGGTGGAACGCCTGAGTTTGTCTCTCGCCTCTGATCTCGAACATCGAGTCGCACAGGTTCACTCACCTGGGCATTCGCCGGACAGGCGGACGGCCCCCGCATGAGCATGCGTTCCGCCACGGAATCACGTTCATACGAAGGCCGCAGAGGTGAGTGTGCTCGACCATGATGCCCGGCGGGACGCTTTCGACTTCGCGTCCCACTTTAGGGAGGACTTCTACGCATGTCTGACCCGGCGCGGTGACACGCTGTTCGAGCTCACGGACGCGATGCTCTGCGGGGACGGCCCGGTGACCTCGCCGGTCGACCTGACGCTGCTGGCCGAGCACCGGCGTGGGCACGGCGCGTTGTACGACGCGCTCAACCAGGGCCACATCGACGTGGCCGGGCTGCGCAAGGCGCTGGCCATGCTGCCGCAGCCCAAGGCCGCCGACGGGCGCCTGGTCCTGGCCGTCGATGTCTCCGCGTGGCTGCGGCCCGACGCGCCGACCAGCCCGGACCGGCTGTTCTGCCATGTCTACGGACGCTCGGGACGCTCCAGCGACCAGTTCATCCCCGGCTGGCCGTACTCGTTCGTCGCCGCGCTGGAGACGGGCCGCACGTCGTGGTGCCAGCTGCTGGATGCGGTCCGGCTCGGCCCCGACGACGATGTCGCCGAAGTCACCGCAGCCCAGGTCCGCCGCGTCGTCACCGACTTGATCGCCCAGGGGCAGTGGGAAGCCGGTGACGACGACATCCTGGTCGTCTTCGACGCCGGCTACGACGCCCCGCGCATGGCCTACCTCCTCGACGGCTTGCCCGTCGAGGTCCTCGGACGCATGCGTGCGGACCGGGTGATGCGCCGTCCGGCGCCCTCGCTCAAGGAGTACGCCCTGTCCTATCCTCAGGGCGGGCGACCGCCGAAGCACGGCAAGGAGTTCCGCTTCGCCAGGCCCGAGACCTGGGGCGAGCCCGACGCGGAGACGGTGCAGGTCACCGACCGCTACGGCACCGCGAAGGCGATGGCCTGGGACCGTATCCACCCGCGGCTCACCACCCGCAGTGCGTGGATCGACCACGACGACGAACTCCCCATCATCGAGGGCACCCTGATCCGCCTCCAGGTGGACCATCTGCCCGGCGGTCACGACCCGCTGCCCGTCTGGCTGTGGTCCTCCAAGACCGGTATGACCAGCGAGGACGTCGACCTGCGGTGGCAAGCGTTCCTGAGGCGCTTCGATCTTGAACATACTTTCCGTTTCGTCAAGCAGACGCTCGGCTGGACCCGTCCCAGACTGCGTACTCCCGAGGCCGCAGACCGGTGGACGTGGCTCGTGCTCGCGGCACACACCCAGCTCCGGCTCACCCGCGACGCCGCGGCCGATCTCCGACGCCCCTGGGAGAAGCGGGCCGAGCCCGCCCGGCTCACCCCGGCCCGCGTCCGCCGCGGGTTCAGGAACCTCCGCCCTCACCTGCACAGTCCGGCCCGTGCACCCAAACCCTCAACGCCCGGCCCAGGGCGCCCACTTGGATCGAAGAACCGGCGACCCGCCACCCGTTACGACGTGGGCAAATCGACTAGACGCCCTGAAAGCATCGCTGAACGTAATCAACTCAAAGCTCACAAACCATAAAAAACAAGCTTAACGCCCCTACGACTGGAGCCAGATCGTCGACATCATCGACGCCCTGGTCGTCCCCTGCAGGCGGAAGAAGCAAGGCAGCGCCGAGCACATCCTCGGGCCGGCCGCTCGCCTCAAACTGCGGTCCCTCGTGGCGCACAAGCCGGTCTCCTGTACAGCGGATAATTCGGACTGGTTCCCGTCATCGACTGTTCAAGTCAGGTCCTCTCGCCGGCTGAAGCGCCACGGTTGAAGCTGACGCTCCCGCGAGCATGGAATCCGAGCTGCGCTCCTACGCTTGCGGCAGCACTTCAGCCATAACTCCGCGGCCGCGGACAAGGGCGACGCCTCGAGACCGCGAGCGCGTGGCCATGTGATCCGGACAGGATGCGTCTCACCATCAGGTGGTCCCCTGGAGTGCCGAGAGGTAGTGCCTCCTGACCTGCGGGCTAGGACACCGTTCCTATGGCAGGCGACCCGTTGGCGTCGCAGGGGAGACGAGTTGGCCTGTGGCGGTCAGCGCCAGGCGTGAGAAGAGGGTGCCCGAGAAGCCGAAGAGCAGAGCGATCGCGAGGGCGATGGGCTGTGCGGGCGCGTTCCACGAGTTGTCGAGGAAGACCTGTCCCAGGAGGTTCAGTTCTGGGTCCGCGAGCATGCGAACCAACAGCAGGCCGCCAACTGCAGCGAGTGCTCCGCCGACCGGGGCGAGGACCAAAACGCCCCAGGATGTGGGGCGCTGCGAGCGCATGACTCCGATCTGCGGCGAAAGGAAGCCCCCGAGGGCGCCGAGCATCATCGTCAGCTGATGGTCGAGGGTGACGCCGATCAGGAGGACGGCGCCGAGCCCGGTCGTGGCCAGCCAAAGGGCGGTGCGCTGCTGCTCGTACTCCAGATCCGCCTCGTCGTCCTCCCGGTCGTGAAGGTACGCGGTGGCAGCACTGACGAGGGCGACGGCTTCGGGACCGGTGACGGTCTGCGCGGCAAGCTGGGTGGCGAGTTCCGCGTCGCCGGGACGGGTGGAGGCAGCGAGGCGTAGCCGCAGCGACCGGAGCCGTGCTGCACTCTCCTCCGGCGGCTCGAGGTGGAGGAGTCGGCGTTCCGAGCTGTGGAGAACGCGCCAGGCGGCAGCCAGTTTGGACAATGGGATGGCGATGACCCAGGAGGTGGGAAGAAGCCGCCAGACGACCATGCTGGTCTTCTCCAGGTCGTCGAGCCGTGCGGTGACCGCCGCGATCGCCGCCGTACGAACGGGGTCGTCGGGAGCGGTGGCGGCCAGGACCGTTGCCTGCGCCCGGGCGTCACCGATGCGGCCCTGCAACCGGCGATAGCGCGGGGCGGCGATAAGTCCTCTGCTGGTGACGAAGACGATGGTCAGGTAGGAGAGGCACACCAGTGCCAGTCCCCCATGACTCCCCCCTATCACGCTCTGCCACATCTCGAGCCCCCTTCGGTAAGAACCCATCGTCCAGCCGTGTTACGGCCGGGCTCGGATCATCGTGCCGTAGGAGCGAGTGACTTCGAGGGCAGATGGGATGGTTCCGGGCCGGCATGGGACACGGTCGCCTTCTCGCCAGGTCGGCGAACCGGTGTCCGCTTCCGAATCGTCTATGGACGATGTATGCCGCGGCCGTTCCAAGTCTTCCGGCTTTCGGGGAACGCGAAGCGCCCCCCTGGTCTATAGTTACGGTCCGTCACCTTCGGGTTCCGGTGCGCAGGCACCGGCCGGTGACAGGCAGCGGGGTGGGCGCCCAAGCGGGGGGTAGCAGCACGTGAGCAAGGGTTGGGGACTGCCGCCGAGTCCGGCGGCAGTGGGCCGCGGCGGTCGGAGGACCGCCGTTCGACACTTAGTCGTCTTCGTGCCGGGGATCGGCGGAAGCGCTCTGTACCGCGCAGACGGCACGCCACTGTGGGCGCTCGACCCCGCGACCGGGCGCCATCCGATCCGCTCCTTTCGCGAACTCGCCGCCCCCGGGCCCCTATTACGGGACCCCGACTTCGATGACGGGGTACGGGCCACGAAGCTGATGGCGCTGCCGGTGCCGGGGCTCACCCGGTTGCTGGGCGGCTACCGGGACCTGCGTGCCACCCTGTTCCAGCACCTCGATCTGGTCGCCGGAGAGACATACACCGAGTTCCCCTACGACTGGCGGCGGCCGGCAGCCCACAACGCCCGGCTGCTCGAACGTCACGTCCGCGACCGGCTCATCCGGCTGCGCGGCAGGTACCCGAACGCCGAAGTGGTCCTTGTCGCCCACAGCATGGGCGGTCTGGTGGCCCGCGAATTCCTGGAGCGGCACGACCAACACCGCTCGGTGCACGCTCTCATCACTCTGGGCACACCTTTTCGCGGAGCCGTCAAGGCACTGGACTTCCTGGTGAACGGGCCGCGCGTGGCCAAGGTGCGATTCGGCTTCCTCGCTGAGGAGTTCGCCCGGCTGCCCGCGCTCTACGAGTTGCTGCCGGTCTACCCGTTCATTCGGTTGGGTACGTCGCCGGAGTCCCGACTCGGCGGGACACAGGACGTGCTGCACCTGCTCCCGCCCGGTGCGGACAAGCATGCGACGGAGGCGGCCAAGTTCCTTGATCGCCTCAACGAGAGCCCGGAGCCGACCGTCACCCGCTCGTTCGTGGGCTTCGGTGCTCCAACCCTGCAGCAGGCTGTGCTGTCCGGCTCACGACTCACCGTCATGCGGGGCAGTCACCTGCTGCCGGCCTCCCACCGGACTGTCGACGGCGACGGAACCGTCCCCCTGCTGTCGGCGAGCCCCCGCAGCAGCGAGGCGAAGCGGCTCGGCTCGACCCCACAGAATCAGACGCACAGTGGCCTGGTGACCGGCCGCGACGCGCTCAAGGCCCTCGTGATCCAGATCTCGGACCTGGTGCGCGAGGGCAAGATCCTCGACCGTGGGCGCCCGACGATCCGGCGCACGGACTGCGTCGGCGACACCGACATGCCGCCTGAGGCCGGCACGCTCGACACCGGATCCGCGCTGTCCCTGGACGTCAGGGACTGGTACGACGCCGATGAGCCCGTCAACATACCGGGCCGGGCTCCGGGGCATGCCGGCTCAACGCTCTGGTACCGCCTCGGCGGCCATGGCCCGACCGAGCTGCCGGTCGACGACGACGGCACCTTCACGCTCACTCCCGGCCCCCAGACGGAGGGCGTGCAGCGGCTCGACCTGCTGACTGCACCCGAGGGGGACGTGCTGCTTACCGACGTGATCGAGGCGGCCTGATGGCCGATTCCGAACAGTGGCTGCTCGTGGGCGACGAACTCCGTCAGCTCGACCGACTGGTGTACATGGTCGTCCCGGACGTCTTCCGAGGACGGGCAGACCTCGTCCCCCCAGCCGGCTCGGCGCTCCGCCAGACCCTCCGCTCAGTCGGCAAGGGCGGCCCCGTCGGCCAGGAGAGGATGGTCGAGGCGCTCTACGAGCTGCTCGCCGCTCACGAGCTCAGCTACGACCTCGATCCCAGTGACCCGGCCGGCGTCGAGCGGCAAAAGGTACGGCAGCCGCGGGAGGTCTTCGCAGGCAGGCGTGGGAACTGCGTCGATCTGGCTCTGGTGTTCTGCGGGATGGCGCTCGAAGCACAGCTGTTCCCGGTACTCGCCGTCATGCTGCTCCCGGACCGGTCACGCCACACCGTGGTGCTGATCGCCCCGCAGTCGGGAGACGACCGCGGAGCACCGCCCGACTGCTCCCTGGACGAGCGCCAGGGCACGGCCGACGAACTGCGGCTGGCCGAACTGCTCATGCAGGGCTGGATCGCGGTCGACGTGACCCGCGCCACGAGTGACGTGCTGGCCGGCACCTCAGGCTCGGGCACCTTCGCCGAGGCCCGTCATCTGGCCTGGTCCGCGCTGAAGTCCGCGAGGGACATTCGGACCCTCGACGTCGCCCGCCGCCAGAGTGCTGCGGCTACGCCGTTCCGGGCGGAAGAGTTGCCGCCACCCTACGGACAGACGTACTCCTCCGCGCTGCGGGATCGCTACGGTCCGCGCCTCGCCCACGCGGGTGTCGTCCCGGTCGAATGGAACGCCGCCGAACTGCACGCCCTGCGGTCGCGCCACCGCGCCGAGCAGCCGTCCCCGAGCCCTGTCGGCGACATCCTCGAAGCGTTGTGCGCCGCGCTCCAGGCCCGCCCCGTGTTCGACTCCGTCGGAGGCGACGACTTCGCCCTGGCCACACTCCGGCACCTGTACGCCGACCACGTCGGCCAGGCTCCCCGGGACGCATACTCCGCCGACGAACTCCTGGTACTGGCCGCCGCCGCAGGGATCGCCGAGTTCCGCTCAGGCCCCCGCCAGGCCGTCGGCCCACTCGCCCGCTTCCTCCTGGGGGTCGCTGGCCACGCCGACGAGCCCGAAGGCATCGACCTCGGCTCCGCCCGGTACGCCCTCCTCGACACCTGGCTCACCGACATCCTCGGACACCTGCGGGAGGACGCCCGCCGGTACCTTCTCAACGAGGTGAGGCGCAGCACCTGGGCCCTGATGGAACTCGTCGGCTGCAGCTCGACAGCTGCGGCCGGCCCGCCGTGGCCACGCGGGGTGGTGGTCGACCTGGTCGACCCGTTGGGCAACGTCACCACCAGGAACTTCCCCTGCCGAGAACGCTCCGAACAGGGGCTGAGGAATGCCCTGAGGCGAGCCACCGCAACATTCCTGCCCGGCCGGGCAGTGGCCGTCGACCTCGTCGTCCCGCGTGAATGGCTCGACGTCGGCCTCGAACACTGGGACGTCGTCGACGTGGGCGGCGCCTGGGACCCCATGACCCGCGACCTCCGCCCCCGGATGCGCTGGTCGGGTTTCAAGCACGACCGGCTGCGGGAGCGCCTCGAAACACGGTTGAGAAAAGCCGACTGGCACGGTGCCCCTGCAGTCGTCCCCGAAGCCGTCGCAGGCGACCGCACATCGACGGCGGCATGGCTCGATGATGAGTCGGCCGGCCCCGGCCAGTCCCCGTACCTAGTGAGCTGCCCACCGCCAAAGGGCGGCGATCCCTTGGAAGTACTCCTGAGCGAGGGGTGCGGATTCATCGTCTGGTTCATGACCCACCACGAGGAGACAAACTTGCAGGCGGCATGCGTCCAGAGCAACGGTGAGGAGACCTCGTGGGAGCGCCGCAGCAGCCTGCCGCGCCAACTGGCGGAGCGGCTCGACAAACAGCGGACGACGGTCATCTGGAACGACCCGCAAGGCCGTGACGGTTTTCCCATGCCGCTCGCTCGGCGAAGCGGCTCTCTTCGCAGCGGAGGAAGTCGATGAGTTGGGAGCTCTTCATCGGGGACGGCCAACCGCGCCGGGCTCGGCCGACGGGAAAGGCGTGGCATCGCATCCCGAAACCACCACCCTGGCGCACCCAGAGTGCCACCCGGCCACCGGTCTTCGATCTCCCCGACGGCCTCACCGTCGCCGTGAACGCAGCCCTGCATCTGCGCCGGCCTTTGCTATTGACCGGAGCACCCGGCTCAGGCAAGTCGACACTCGCCCAACTCCTCGCCCACGAACTGGAGCTGGGCCCGCTGCTGCGCTGGCACATCACCTCCAAGAGCACACTGACCGACGCGCTATACCAGTACGACGCGCTGGGCCGACTCCACGCGGTCCAGGCACGGTCGAACCGGCCCGCCGTCCCGGGCAAGGAGCCCGGCACCGAACCCGACGCCGCCGATCCCGAGCCGGTCGGCGACGGCACCGACGACGTGGCCCGCTTTGTGGCCCTCGGACCGCTTGGGACGGCACTCGCCTCCCGCCGGATCCGCGCGATCCTGATCGACGAGATCGACAAGAGCGACCTCGACCTGCCCGGCGACCTGCTCAACGTCATGGAGAACGGGCAGTTCACCATCCCAGTGCTGGAACGGGCTGACGGGGGCCCGTTCACGGTGAGGGGCGCTGACCACGACACGTACGTCGTCGCACAAAGCGGCACCGTAAGCCTCCGCCTGGAACACTTCCCGGTCATCGTGTTCACCAGCAATCGCGAACGCACCTTCCCTGCCCCCTTCCTGCGCCGCTGCGTGCGGTTCGAGATGCCGACGCTCAACGAGTCGGCGCTGCGCCGGATCGTCGCCGCCCACCTCACGGACGGCGACGTCGCGACCGCCGAGCAGGACACCATCACCGAATTCGCTCGCCGGATCGAGAGCGGCGACCAGCTCGCCGTGAACCAACTCCTGGAGTTCGTCTACCTGATGTCGGGGGCAGAAAGCGGCGTACGGGCCGAACTCAAGAAGACCATCCTGCAGGACCTGGGCGACACGTGATCGAGCGGCTGACGGCGGCCCTCACCACAGCAACCGGCATGTCCGCCGAGGAAGTCCTGGACGTCCTGTTGCTGTGCACGCGGCGCCCGCTGCCCGAGGAGGAGACCGGGCGTGACGCGGCGGCGCCCCACACGCCCCTGACACCCACCGAAACGTCCAACGACCGGCCCACGCCGCCCATGGTCCCGGAGCCGCCCCCGTCCCCCGTGCCCGAGCTCCGGCTACCCGCCGAACACCCAGGGACCGAAGTCGCGCCGGCGACGAGGATCAGCCTCGACGTGCCCGCACCTATCAGCGATCCATTGGCCGTACCTCGCGCGCTCCGGCGCTTTCGCCGGGTGCGCACTCCCAGCCCACATCCCAGCGTCGACATCGAGGCGAGCGTCGAGGCCACCGCGGAGGCGGGCGGTCGACTCGTCCTGGTCCACACCCAGGAGCAAGAACACGCCCTCGACGTCGTCTTAGTAACCGACGGCAGTCCGAGCCTGCGGATCTGGGACGACGCCCTCGACGCATTCGCACGGCTCCTCGCACAAACGGGTGCCTTCCGTGCAGTGAGCCGCTGCCAGCTCGTAGACACCGATGCGGGTCCCCGCCTGCGCGACCCGCAAGGCGTGCTCCACCCGCCGCGCTACATCGTCGATCCGTCCGGTCACCGACTGGTGCTCCTCGCCACCGACGCCACTGCGGAACCCTGGTACCACCCACCCTTGTGGGAGGCCCTGGCGACCTGGTGCCGGACCATGCCCACCGCAATCGTCCAGATGCTGCCCGTCCACTACTGGAGCGCGACCGCAATCGGTGATCCGTACCTCGCCGCACGAGCGAGGCGGCCCGGAGACCCCAACCAGCAGTACGAGCAGCGCCTCGCCTGGTGGGCGGACACGCCCCGAGGAGCGCCACTGCCGGTGGTCACCTTCGCGCCGGAATCCCTGCAGAACTGGGTGGAGGCAGTGGTCGACGGTGTGGCCTGGACCGATGCGATCTCCGTCGACCCGCCGGATGCCGTCCACGCGCCGTCCCGGACCGACACGAGCAACGCACAGGCACTGGTGAACTCCTTCAGAGCCCTGGCCTCCGAAGGGGCCGAGCACCTCGCCCACGTCCTCGCGCTGGCCCCCGTCCTGTCTATTCCGCTGATGCGCGTCCTCCAGAAGACCCTGGTGCCCGCGACCGGAACCGCCGAGCTGGCCGAGGTCCTGGCGGCCGGTCTGCTGCGCCCCACGGACGCCGCAGGGAGCGGCCGACTACGCTTCCACGACGGCGTCGATGAACTTCTCCTGCTCGGCACAACCGCGTTCGACGAGTGGGCAGCCTACGCGGCCGTGACCCACTACTTGGAGGAGCGCGGGCACTCACCCGGACCGCTGCGCGCGCTGGTCGCCGACCCCGAGGGCATGACACTCCTCGACCCCGATGACGAGCCCTTCGCGGAACTGCGCAACCGGCTCGCCCAACGCTTCACCTCGAGCGCGGCCCTCGGAGCCGGCCCCGCCTCCAGCAGCAAGGCGGGACGAGACACCCGAGCCGGAGACCCGCACCAGATGCCGGAGCCCGCGGGGCGCGGGAGTTACACCGCTCCGGAAAGGCCGATCACGGTCGGTACGATCCCCGCCTCGGCCGTGCCCTTCCAGGCCCGCCGGCGGACACGCGACGACGTCGACCGGCCACTCACCCGCGCCGCCGTCGTCCGCTCGCAGGTCCTTTCTGGCCCCCCCGGCGTGGGCAAGACCCAACTCGCGGCCGCGTACGCGCGCGAGGCCCTGGCCGACGATGCCAATGTGATCGTCTGGGTAAACGCCACCGACACCCAGGCCATCGTCTCCGCCTACGCACAAGCAGCACGACTGGCGCG
Organism: Streptomyces sp. WAC00040; assembly: GCF_056835925.1. NCBI lineage: Bacteria > Bacillati > Actinomycetota > Actinomycetes > Kitasatosporales > Streptomycetaceae > Streptomyces > Streptomyces sp. WAC00040. The sequence goes on along the minus strand of NZ_JAKQZE010000005.1, from coordinate 412,011 downwards.
CGTCCTGCCCGGCGAACCCGTAAACACACAGGCCGACGCCCACGTCTTCCTGGACTGGCTCGCCACGACACCCGAACCGTGGCTGATCGTCCTCGACGGCATCCCGACGCTCGACGCCGTGGAGGGGTGGTGGCCGCGCCCCTCTCCGGACGGCCGGGGACGAGTTCTAGCGACCACCCGTATGCAAGACCCGCACATGGACGAGGAGGACCGCGCGGCAACAGGAGTCGGAGCCTTCGTGAAGATCGGTGCCTTCCAAACGGACGAAGCGATCAGCTTCCTCGAAACGGCGCTGAGCCAGCAACCGGAAAATCGGACGAACCGCCACTGGGCCAACCTTCTCGCGTTTCGTCTGGGGTGCCTGCCCCTGGCGCTGGCCCACGCCGTCGCGTACATGCTGAACCAGAACGTGACGTGCAGCGAGTACCTGACGGAGTTCGATCACCGCCATCCACTGGGCCTCGTGCCCGGGGAAGAACATCACGCCCACACCGTCACCACGACCGTGCAAATGCTCCTGGACGCGGTATGGGCGCACCCACGAAGCGGACACAGCCGCGCCCTACTGAGCCTGGCCGCCGTCCTGGACCCGGCAGGCCATCCAGCAGCCCTATGGGACACCGAGGCGATCGCCCCCTACCTGCGCCACTTCCGCATCTCGCCAGACGACCACCATTTCGATTCGGTCCTAAACCTGCTGGAGCGCCACGCGCTACTCGGCCACGCCCCGGACGACCGGCTGCGGACCGTCCGCCTGCACCCCCTGACCGCCGAGGTGATCCGCAAGGGCGTGACGGTCAAGGTCTTCCCACAGGTGACCAGGGCCGCCGCTACCGCTCTGGCCGAGCTCTGGTCCGATGCGGAACGTCAAGATCCCGAACTGATCGCCACGCTCCGCGCGAACGTCGAGGCGCTCAGAACCTCCGCCGGTGCAGCCCTATGGGAATCCGGCAGCCAAGACATCCTCTTCGTGGCGGGCAGAAGCCTGCTGGAATCCGGCCTCTATCCGGCGGCGGTGCACTGGTGGTCGGAGGTAGGGCGTCATGCCTCGGAGTTCCTCGGAGCCGACCAGCCCAGCACAGCCGAGGCCCGCGCCAATCTCGTTCGCTCTTACCGCCTGTGCGGGCGGCTCTTGGAGGCCGTCGATTTCGCAGAGCAGCTTTCCGCCCACTGCGAGCAAGTCTTTGGCCCGGACCACCCCATGACCCTCCTTGCATGTCGCGAACTCGCCACGGCCTACGGCGACGCAGGCCGCACCGCCGACGCACTGCGCTCGAGCGAGCGCGTCGTCGCCGCCAGCGAGCGGGTTCTCGGTCACGACCACCCGCAGACCCTCGCGGCACGACGCGGCCTCGCAGTCGCCTACCGCAACGCCGGCCGCCACGAGGAAGCACTGGCCACGGGCCAGGAGTCCCTGGAAACCGGGCGCCGGGTTCTAGGCCCCGACCACCCTGACAACATCGCTTCCCTCAACGATCTGTCCATCAGCCACCGCGTAGCAGGTCACATCATTCAGGCGGTAGCCCTCGGCAATTTCGCCATCGGCGACAGCTTGCGAGTCCGGGGCTCTCACCACATCGACACCCTTACCGCACGCCGCGAACTCGCAGAGTCGTACCGGACGGCGGGACGCACCGGCGAGGCACTATCCCTCACCACAGAGGTCCTCCAGGACGGCATCCGCCTACTCGGCGACGACCATCCGTTCACCGTCCGCACCCGCGCGAACCTGGCCATGATGCTGCACGAAGCAGGCCGCCAGACCGAGGCCCTCTCCCTCGGACAGCATGTCCTGGCCGACAGCACCCGACTCTACGGACCCGAATCCCCACAGACGGTCCGAGCGAGAGCCGACCTCGCGTCGATCCGGCAATCGCTGGAGCCCTCAGAGGAGGAGCAATTCCTGGAGCTGAACCTGCACCAACTCCGTCGGTACGTAAGCCTGCAGGTCCGAGACCCGGGCGCCGCAGAGGACATCGTGCAATCAGCCTTGCTGGACTTCCTGCAAGCACAACGCAACACAGACAGACCCAGGCTTACACGGAGCCTTCTCTTCAGCATGGCGCGACGACGGCTGCGCGCCCACCAGAGCGAGGCTGAACGCACGCAGCTTTCGCTCGACTCTCTGGGAGCCATGGGGTGGGACACGCCCACCGACGAGGACGCCATGGCCTTGTCGGAGCAACAACTCGACGTCCTCGCCGCTCTCAAGGATCTGCCGCTCCAAGCGCGAGAGGCCCTCACCCTGGCGAGCGAACACGATTTCAGCACGGCCGAAATCGCCGAGGCGATGGGAGTCAGTCGCTCGACCGCCGCTCGTCTACTCAAGGTGGCACGGCAGGCACTGGCCGGTCGCGGGCCGTCCATCCACCCGATCAGACCGCCTGACGTCCGGCCCTGAAGGCAGCCTCCGGGCGTCGCTCCGAGTGTCGGGATAGTAGGACCCCATGCAGAAGACGTCACGTCCCGAAACTCGGCTTCACCCCCTCAGGCTCGGAATCGGGAGGCCTGCTCGACGTAAGGTCTGGCAGACGATGTGCTGTAGAAGGCGCGCGACCCCGCTCACCTCGGTCATAGCCGAGAGAAACGGGGCCGCAAAAGCAATCAGGCGTTATCGAACAGGAGCTGCGCCAGGCGCTGACGGTACTCCGGGCTGACGGTGCCATTGAGCTGACGAGCGAACTCGTCGGGTCCTCCCAAGAGCTCGAGGTACCGGGCAATCGCCCGGTCTCTCTCTGGGAGCAGCAACTGACGGAACATGATGTCCATGGAGGCGACACCGTCGGTCCACGGCATGTACGTCGGGCCCTTCTTTTCTGGCTCGGGCCGCGGGTCCGGCACGGCCGCCACGGGCGGCGCTGGGGTCGCATCCTTGGCCGCCTCGTGCCGGGTCTCGAGTAGCGAAACCGGCGCCCGCTGGTCGCTGACCGCTGGCAGGTCCACTGCTGCAGGCTCGTCAGCCGCCGCGGTCGAGGGCTGATGTGCCGTCGTGACTCGCGACTCGCTTTGTGTCGACGGCACTGCGGAGGCGATCGAGGGCTCTGCGCTGACCTCCCTGGATGCCTGTGGGTATACCGCGGTATACCCGGGCTCCTCCCGCACGGCCAATGCCGGTTCCTGCTGACGCGGCTGCGACGGCTTCTTCGGCTCCAACGCCTTCTGCTCGGCCGCGGCCTGATCCGCCTTCCACGCCGCCATCTGTTCTGCGGCTGGAAGGGCGGAGTAGCGTCGCATATCCCGGAACGCTGTCAGCTTCCCGCTGATGACCAGCTGCTGCATGTCCTCAGTGAGACGGAGGAGGCCGATGCGCTGGTTGAACCACTGCTTCGACTTCCCCAGCTGCGCGGCAGCTTCCGTCTGCTGCCCGCCGGTCATCTCGAGCATCCGCTGGAGGCCGCGCGCCTCTTCAATGGGGTTGAAGTTGGCCCGCTCAACGTTTTCTGTAAGCACGGCGGACAGGAACCGGGTGCGTGACTCGGCCAGATCTTCTCGGACGTGGACGTCGAGTGTTGGCAGGCCGACCTTCTGTGCCGCCTTCCAGCGCCGTTCCCCCGCGGCCATGACGAGTCGGCAGTCGGGCAGCTGATCGGCATGCTCCGGGAACAGCTTGATGTAGGCGGCACGCGTGACTGCCACGCAGGGCTGCAGCTGACCGGCCCGCATGCTGTTCCCCAGCTCCTCGAGCCCCGTGGGGTCGAAGTCTTGCCGAGGGTTCAACGGTGTTGCCGCAACCTGCTCCGGGGGGAGGTGGACCAGCGTCGGTTTGCTGCTGCCGGGAGTGGTCTCCACCGTCTCGCCGGCGAGGGATGCAAGGTTGAGTCGTCGTCCGGCCATCAGCGGCGACCTCCATACCCAAGCTCCAGAGCCAGGCGGAAGTAGTCTTCCCGGGCACGCAGCGTGGTGCCGTTATCGGCGTACTGAGTGACGACCTTCCCTTCAGCCGCCGCCCGAGTGTGGATCTTGTATCGACGGATCACGGTGTTCGTACGCGGCCAACCCATGGCGTCTATGTACTCAATGGTCTCGTCCCGGTCAGCCTTGCCGTCCCGGGGATCCCAAGCATTGATGACAACCTTGTACGGCAGACCGCGGGGCGCGATGACCTTGTTGATAGTGCGTGCCGTGGGGTCGAACGCCAGCGGCTCAGGCGGCAGCGGCACGAGGACGTCATCAGCAACATCGAGAGCAGCGGAGAGGATGTGCTCGTTCTCGAGGCTGCCAGGGGTGTCAATGAAGATGTGCTGCCGCTGCTCGCTGTCGCCGAGAACGTCGTGAGCGACTGCGGCCAGATTGACCGTGGTGGTGGTCTTTCCGACGCCACCCTTCTGGTTAGCGATCACGTGGATCGCGGCGCCGAGGTTCTTCAGGCCAGCCAGGCTGTCGGGGTCCTCGTGGGCGGCGGCGAAATCAAAAGGGAGGTCATCACCGATGCGGTCGGCCCACCAGATGGTGGAACCCTGCGGGTCGGTTGAGACGACCAGAATTGAAGAAGCCATGATGCTCCGTTCCGTGTGCTTCCCGAGGGGATTCTCGGTACTCGGACTGGGACAGCATTGCAGATGATCGCTGGAAACGAGTGCATCAGGTGTCGCATCGGCGCGTGCGGCCACCCGTATACCGCGGTATACGCCCTCGAAGCTCATGAGAGCCGCAGATTGGCACCGTGCCAGTGGTGGTGGTGTGGCTCGTCGACGACCTGTGGAGCGTCCCGCGCAGTTAGCGAAGTCCTGGCGGGGCACTCCAACTTCGGTGCCCCTCATGACTCGTCCTAACGAGAGCTGGCAGCGGCCTGATGCCGACGACTGTGGCTGCGCCGCTCCGGTGGCTGACGGCCAGACAGTTGGCCACCGCAGGCAAAGCCAACACCACACCATGGTGAGATTAGCCAGAGCTCCTATGAAGTGCTGAACCGCCACAGCGGCATCACGCCGGAAGGCCGCAGCACCCGTCAGAAGCAAGTCGGGCCTTCCCATGTAGCCGACGTCAGGTCCGAGCCGCGCGGGTTGAGGCCGACTGAGGGACGTGCGGTTCGGGGTATACCGCGGTATACCCGCGAGACGCCGAAGGCTACTCCTCCAATGTCACCATCGGATCGAGGGCACCTTTGACTGGATGGGGCGTTGCAAGGCAGCCCCGGGCTGTGCCGTGTCCGATCGTTACGCCGACGCATTGGTGCATCGCCGCCAGAGCGTAGACCCGGCCCCGCGCCGGCCAGGTGCACGCGGACCTGCCCGACACCTTGCAGACGTACCCGGGTCCGGATGTCGTGCGGACTGGAGTCCCCAGCGACAGCCGTCACCATCCCTCGGGAACACCACCGTATCGACGTGGGCTGGTCCTTCTCCTCCCAGCAGGCGACCCTGCGCCGTCTGAACAAGGGGTTTCAGGCGTTCTTCAAGCGGGTGAAGGGCGGTCTCACTCCCGGCTACCCCAGGTTCAAGGGGGGCACTTCGACACCGTCACGTGCCCCAAGGACGGAGATGGCTGCCACTGGGACTCCGCCCCGAACGACACCCCAACCCGCGAACGCCTGCAAGGTGTCGGGCACACCAGCACCGACCCGTGCGGGGCCGGGTCAAGACGGTCTCGTTGAAGCGGGAAGGAAGGCGCTGGTACGTCGCCCTCTCTTGCCACGTGATCCCCACGGAGCCCTTGCCGGCCACGGACAGCATCGTGAGCATCGATCTGGGCGTGACGAACTTCCTCACCACGAGCAACGGGGAGCCCCCGCTTCCTCCAGGTAATGGCTGACGAGCTGACCGCAGCCCCGCAGCACCCTTCCACGTTCCCTCAATGCACCAGACGCCGTACGAAGAGGCACCGGGCCGCTACCCGGCTCGTCGCCAAGCGCACGCCAAGATCCGCAGCCAGCGACTCGACCACCACCACAGGACTGCTCTCGCCCTGGTCCGCGAATACGACGTGATCGGACACGAGAAGCTGAATACAGCGGGCATGACCAAGACGCCCGCACCTAAGCCCGACCCCGACCGGGGAGGACACGTCCCTCCCCAAACGGATCCGCCGCCCAGGCCGGGCTGAACCGCAGCATCCTCGACAGTTCCTCGGAATCCTGGCGCAGAAGGGCGAGAGTGCCGCTCGCCGCCTGGTCCCGGCGGACGCCCGCAACACCTCCCCCACCTGCCCGCCCAAGATGGGCGGATGCCCGCACGTCACGAAGGAGAACCGCGTCACCAAGCCAAGTTCGAGTGCGTCCCGTGCGGCCTGGTGGAGAACGCCGACCGCGTGGGTGCGCTGACGTCCGGCACAGGGCCGGGCTGTTCCTCCGCGACCGTGCTTGGCCACCGACACAGGAAGCCCGCGACTTCAGTCGTGGGTGGAGTCACCGAGGCTGGGTACTTCCTCGCCGTCAGATCCGAGCCGCGGGGGTTGAGGCCGGCTCAGGGACGTGCGGTTCGGGGGTATACCGCGGTATACCCCGCGAGACGCCGAAGGCCACTTCTCCAATGTCACCATCGGATCGAGGGCACCTTTGGCCGGACGGGACGTTGCAAGGCAGCCCCGAGCTGCTGCCCTCTACGATCGTGGCGCCGGCGCATTGGTCAACCGCCGCCAGCGAGATTCCCACAGTCACCCACCCCTCACCGCATCCAGCAGCCGAGATCCTCCTAGTGAATGGGACCAGTACCAACGCGACCATCTCGCTGCAGACGATGAACACAGGATGTGCGTCCAGCCCCAGGCCGGCGGGTGAGCGAAACCTGAACGCAAGACGCGCCAAGCGAGCGCTGGCGCCTGGCAACTGGCCGGACGACCCCCAGAGAGGCAGCCCATCCGGCTCGCTGATTACCGGCCGGGCGCGCTGGGTTCAAGCACAATCGCCCTCGCGCGGCCACGTCTGCATGCTTTCAACCAGCTGGCTCAGGCAGTTGATCGGCTCAAGCACCGTCTCCCTCTCAAGGCCAGTCCTCAATTGCGGCAGCACTTGCACGACGAGCGGCTCGCCCCCACGTGTCGTGGGCTGTGATCAGTGCGTCGAGGTAGGTCCTCAGGTCAGTGTCAGCCTCACGTGCCGCCGGGTTGTCATCGTCATCCCAAAGTTCCGGCCGGTGGCTCGGGCTGGCCATTGAGAATGGTCCCCGAGGTTCGTTCTAGACGTCACCCTGCATCGAGTTGCTCAAGCGAGCAGCGTGGCGACGCAAGAATGAGCGAAACGCGCGAAGTAGCAAAAAGGCGACTCACAGAATGGGGCCGTAGACGGCCGTTCGCCGTAGGGGCGGTAGAAGATGATGCCCCGGGCGCAGATAGGGGCTCAGGGCGCCGTACAGGCGTTTTCGTTGGCTCGGAGTCGCTTCCTGTGCTTGAAATGGGGTGTACAGACAGCCTGTTGAGACTGAGCGCTTCACTTGGCGAGTGAGCCGTTGACTTGGCGGGGCTGTGCGCTTGAGTTGGCGGGCACGGCGGCGGGGCCTTGCCGGGACCGGGCCCAGAAGCGGGTCGTAGGAAAAGCAGGTGCCGAATCACGGGCCGTGCGGGCAGCATGCGTGCATGTCTACCGAAGTCAGCGGGATGATCGAGTGCCGGCCAGGTGCCCGCCTCTGGGGCCCCGACGACGAGGACTCCGTGTGGCACGCCGCCATCGACCTCTTCCTACTCAACAACGGCAACGCCTACGACGCCCTCGCCTGCCTCTTCGGCATCCGGAACCACTTCGGCTTCCGCCCTCTAGCCGAAAGCCGCGGCTTTCCGAGCGACGCATCCGAAGGGCTCCAGACCGAGTACGCCGCGTACGGCGGATCTCCTGACACCCACGGCACGACATGGATCACGTGGGCCGAGCTCGCCTCGACCGACTGGCAGGAAACAGACAGCTCCGGCACGCGAAACCGAGAATCGGTCGCCGGAAACGAAACCCGCTGGGGGCCGGTCTGGACCGTGATGCGGATACTCAGCGAACTCCATGGAGCAGAGCATGTGCGACTCGTTGCCTAGTTCCACTGACCTCGACTCCGCGGCGAAGCGCCGCTTGCCCGATGGGAGACCGGCGTGACCGAACGCGACGTCATACTCAACGAGCTTGCCCAGGGGCTCCGCCCGATGCCACAGGGCATCGCATGGTTCGACGCACTCGCCCCAGAGGAGCAGTCCGAGACCCTGCTGTTTCTGCGCCACCACTGTGTCCAGGCACGTGCCGACGCCGAGGACGGACCGGAGGGCATCCACCGTGCCGGGCTTGCGCCCGACGCACACGCCGGCGGTGCTGATCACGCGTGGTCGGATAGACGATCAACTGGGGAAGATCGCCTCTCTGACTCCCTGCGACGAACGCCGGAAGGCCTTCCGGCTGCTGGTCGCGGTCCTCGCAATCGCCGACGGACGACGCCGCGAGCGCTACTGCTCGAACGGCTGCAGTCACTGGTGGCACAGGCCGTCCGCCGCTGACTGGTCCCTCCGTCGGCATCAGCGCCCAGCTGGGATCCCGTATCAGGCGCGTACGTAGCCCAACGGACCGGCAGCAGCGTGGAAGTCACTACCGCGGCAGCTCGGCCAGTTAACGACCTGGCAAGGGTGCATCTAGAGGGATGGCACGCCGAGCGCGACCTGGAAGCAGCTGGAGCGCCTGGGGATAGCCCTGGCCCTGGATCAGCTCAACTGCAACGACGCATGCAACGATACGGAAGCGGCTTGATCGTCACCTCGGCAGCACCACACCCCACTGTGCCCTTCGCTGCAACGATACTTGCAGCGACGCCTGCGCCCTTTACTGCAACATCAGGTAGATGAACGAAGGCAACATGGGATAGCTCTACCGATGCAACCTCTAGTACGACGAACTCTAGGTTTTTATCTGCTTCGATACCTGCAACACTGTTTCCAACTACATCTCTAGCGATGTCTGCAACGCAGATGCTTTTTCAAGCTCTTTCGTGGTAGCTGTCCATCAATCTATCTACGTCAAAGACAATGCATCTACGCAACCGAGTATGAGACGGGGGAGTGAACGATCACTGCGACTTCCGAACGGGCTATCGCTCACCCATAGTTGCTTTCAATGGACCTAGCTTTCCGACGCACGCACCGTCCCTAGTTCATTCGGTCACCAATGCTTCGCAGCTGACTAACTACGTATGCAGCACTCATGGTTGCTGCGCATGAAGCAGCTGAACGATCTCGCGCACGGGCGCTGCTCGTGTCTGTCGCACGCTCCGTCCGGGACACTGACAGACCACTCATCGCACCTTCGGGCAAACTTCCGACAGCACCTTCGAACACGGGTGGTTACAAAGCCCCGTGCGTGCGAGGCAACAGGTGGCCCGCGCCGTGCGCCGGTGCAGCTAACGAGCAATCAGGCCCCCTGGTGGACGGCGCGCCAGGCCACCCGGGGCTGAAATGGCCGCGAGTCAAGGGTCTGGAGACCATCAAACCTGTTAATGTCAGGCCCAAAGATCGTGTGTCACTAGAGCAAGACGGCCACGGGGAGGCGGCCATCCGCCTGGCGAACCAGGCAAATTGCGCGATTCCCGCAGGTCAGGCGACTGCCCCCGCAAGCGGTGACTCTGGTGACAGTGACACGTAAGCACAGGTTGACTTAGAGAGGCAGGCAAGCGGTGAAAGTCATCGCCGTCGCAACACAGAAGGGAGGGGTCGGCAAGACCAGCACCACGGTCAACCTGGGCGCGGGGCTGTCTCTCGCCGGCGCCCGCGTACTTGTGGTCGATCTCGACCCTCAGGCTCAGGCCGGGACCGCTCTGGGAGTCAACCTCTCGGGCGAAGATCAGTTGGCACGCTCGCTCGGCTGGGTCCTGCAAGCGCGCCTTCAAGGCATGCGCATGGACCTGAGCTCCGTCTGGTTCGACCGCAGCGAACTACTCGCAGAGTTCGAGGATGCGGGCACACTCCACTTGCTGGCGTGCGAGGAATCGACCATGACCGCGGCTCAGGATCTGATTCACAAGAAGGGGTACCAATCCACCCCCACCTTGAGGCGCATGCTTCTCGAGCTAGAGCACATGTTCGACTACGTCGTCATCGATACACCGCCGGCCGTGTCTTCTCTTTCGGCAACTGCTCTGGCCGCTGCTGACTACGTCATCACGGTGTGCATCCCTGAGTACCCGGCGCTCAAGGGGGCAGCCGCTACCCGCGGCACCGTGGGATACGTCAAGGAGCGCACGGGGGACGAGTGCGACCCTCAGTATCTCGGCGCTGTCCTTAACCGGTCGAACCCTCCGTCGAAGTGGAAAGCCCAAGAAGTCAACATCCGCAACGGCATGCTCGATGCGAACCTTGCCCCCTTCATCACCGACGTACGCAGCGACAACCGCATCAGCGACTCCTTCGCATACGGAGTCCCCTCCGTACTGCGCTTCACCAGCCACACCCCTGGCAAAATGTATGGCGAGCTCATGCAGCAGATTCTCACCCGCATGACGCAGCCGGTGGAGAAGTGGGAGCTGCCGGAGCGGATCGAAGGCGAGGCAGTCGGTGGCTGAGGAAGAGCCCAGCACCGGGCAGTCCCGCCCTAAGCGGAAAAAGCGCGCACCTGCCCACTTCAAGCCCGGCGGTCCGGCCCTGGTACAGAATCTGCTGGCCGGCGCAAGCGATGTCGCGGGGCGATCCTTCCTGGGTGGGGGAGGCCCGAACCCGGATGGAGGCAGTACTGCACCCACGTCTCACCCACCCCTTCTCCCGGATGCAGCGCACGGGGGGGTGCCAGCCCCTTCCTCACCCGTCGAGGTCAAGCAGCCCGAACCAGAAGCCGACCCCACGCCCGCTGCTAAGGACCCCAGCGCACCCCGAGCGAAGCCCGCTCGGAAGGCACCAACACCGCGAGTGGCAACGCCCGAGTCGCGACCAGCTGCTGAACTCGTAGAGCCTGTGCCTCAGGTGCGCGCCGGTTCGGAGCTCGTACAGGAAGCCGCCCCCGAACCTGTAGTCAAGGCTGAGGTTGCACCTGAGCCACATCAACGGGCACCTGCCGCTGAAGCTGAACCCCGGCCTCAGCCAGAGACCGAAACGCAGACGGAAAAACCTCAGGTACAACGGCTTGGCCATGCCTGGGCTCACACAGCCATCCATGACAGCTTTGCCGACGCCAAGCTGCGGTCCGCTCGGTGGAAGTCCCACGGCTTTCGCATCTCTCCTGACGTCCTGAGCAGACTCAAGGAGCGCCTCAACGCGGACAGGCGCTCGACGGGGAACTCGAGCCTGGCGCTGGGGCACTACGTCGACGCGGCACTACGCAACCTTCCCGAGACGGTGAACGAGCAGATCGAGATGGCTGCAGCCTTCGAGGCGAATCAGCTGTGGGATCAGGAGAGGACTCAACCCTCCAACTACCGTGTGGGCGAGTCGGCTTATGACCTCATGTCGAACTTGAAACTCGCTCTCCAAGAGGCTGATTTCGGCCGCCGAGGGACGCATGTGGTTTCGGCCGGCATCGAGCGACTGCTCGACGCACTGGACACTGAGGGCCCGTTGCAGCGTCCAGTGCGGCAACGTCCATAGCATCAAGAAGCAGATCAGCTAGGGGCCGGCGACACTTCGTGTCGTCGGCCCCTAGCTATTGCAGCACGCAACACTCAGTGCAACTACATATGCAACTCTCGCACTAACGATCAATCTAACGACGCCACCATCTCGCAAGCACTCATGTCTTGCGACACTAGAACTCTCACGTCCACGACACACGAAGAGAATCCCCGAAAGACCCTCAAATTCGGGGCGACACCGGCCTGCAGAGACCTTCATGACACGCCGACCCTCTAGTGACGCGAGAATCAGAGCGGCTTCTTCCGCTATCGTGATCCTCCGAAGATCATTGGGTTTGCCAGGGAGTCGAAGAAGTGATGGCGGACGAGAAGCTCAGTACGAGCGCTGTCGCAGCAGCAGCCGGCCTCAGTGAGTCGTGGGCATGGAAAGCACGTGACCAAGGTGTGCTCCACGAACCGCACTTTGAGGAGGAAGTCGTAGCCCTCCGCGTGTACGCCTTCGTCTCCCAGATCGTGTGGCCGGGAACGCGACGACCCCGCAGCGCCCGACAGGCCTTGGAGCTCTGGCAGCAGTCAGCCGTCGAAGCAGCTCGCCAGGCAGCATCCGATCCCAGCACCACCCCGGACACAGCCCTCTGGGTTCTCGAGGACAGCGTTCACCTCGTCACCACGCCCGCCGAACGCGCAGCCTTCGACCTCAAGACACTCAACGGCCGCGTTGCCTTCCGCATCCCCGTCGGCGTGTGGGTCGCAGAACTCCCCAACGCCATAACGGCACTCGCCTCTCGCCGCCGCCGCAGTTCGGGCTCCAAGTCCGCCGCGTAGACCGCCTCGCTCCGTGCCCAGCCCCCAGGAATCCAGGAGATGGCAAGGCACAAGCGATGGAAACAAGAAAGCGGCCCGGGATGTGCCGTCCCGGGCCGCTCCTGTGATCGAGGAGGTGAGCGTCACCCGCATCCCTAACTGAACACCGTCGCGCGTCCGGCCTCTCTACCTCCCCAGGCGGAGCCGGATGGCGATGAGGGTTTCCCTCGCACCTCCTCGACAGGAGTAGATCATAGCTACCAGTCAGAGGGCTGGTTCGGTTGTGCCCAAAGCTGACTCGAATCACGCACAAGTACCAGTCCCGCATCCGAATTCCTCGGCGCCTTGTCCGCCCCCTTCCCCTGCCCTGCCCACCTCGGTCGGCAGCCGCAGCGCTGTCCTCGATGAGCCGCTGCTGCTCACGCGCGGAATGCGCAGCGCGCTGGTCTCGGCTGTGCGCGCCCTGCTCGAGGACCCCCGGGTTGCAAGCGAGTGTGACCTCGTACGGCTCGCCGCGGTGATTCTTCTGGCGAAGGCCCCGATCGGTTCCACGCAAGTGGAAATGCGCTCCCGGGACCTTGCCGGTTGGCTTGGCTGCTCGGTCTCGCACGTGGCTCACAGCGTGATTCCGCGACTGAAAAGATCCGGGATCACGCTGTGCACGCCAGTGCGCGACGCCGCTGGGCAGACCACCGCGGTTGCATTCGACCTGCTGCCTCTGCGAGAAGCCCGCATCGAGTCGGCCGGCCACCCTCTGGCGATGCTCAATCGGCGCGACCTCGCCACATTGCTGCGGCTTTGCGAGGCGGTGACATGTCCGGGCTGGGCACCGCAGAACAAACCCGCAACACCGGCCGGCTTCATGGCCAAACGGCAGGGGAGAGGCGCCGCAACGGATCGGCTCGCGATGCTGCGCCTGGTGCTCCAGGCTCGAGGGGACGGCCGGGTCCGGATGGCGGCCGGGCGAGTCGCCGAGGGGTATAGGCGTGCGGACGCCACTGTGGCCCAGGCGTTGGGCTGCTCGATCCGCAAAGCAGCGGGAGTATTGGACCGCCTTGTGGACATCGAAGCCCTGGTCTTGGAACTCTCCGACGACTTGGGGCGGAGCCGTCTCCGGATCCCAGCGGTTCAGGCCGCCTCGGTGCGTGCGAAGGCAAACCTGGCCTCTTCAGCTGCTGCCGCGCCCGCAGAGGCAGCAGGACGTCCAGTGCCCCCGTCACGCCCGGGGACGTGCACGCGGTGTTCCGGACAGCCCGACCGCTGGGACGAGTTGGTGCTCACCGGTGACGGTTGGGCGCAGCAGAGCTTCGAGGATCTCCTTGCCGACGAGTCGGGTTCTGCATCCGGGGATCAAACCGTGAAGTTCGCAGCATCACCGCAGGTCACCCCCGGTTCTGTAGCAGAACACCAGGAGAGTGGTTCTGCAGAACTCCACACCACCCACCCACCAGTGGTTGATCTCTCTTCAGTGGCTGCGGCTGATCTCTACTGCTTTTCCGGCTCTGCCGTCTCGGGCAACGACCGTCAGCGGCAACGCGCGGTTGCGCGCGAGGATCAACTCCACAACACGCGATCAGCAAACCCTCTGGTCGGGGCTGATGTAGGCCCGCTGCGCGGGGAGAAGCACACAACTCCCCAGCTGACTGGTCTTGGAGCCTCCACCTCGACGCTCGCAACCCCTGCAGCTGTGCCGGCGGACCTCAGCCTCGTCCTGACTCCCATCGCCCACCTCTGGGCTCGAACGCAGCGCGTCTCGACAGGCCGTTGGATGGCCAAGGCCGTGCGCAAGGAACTAGCCCGGCTCCGGGGCCAGGTGGGCGCACAGCGGGCAGGTCAGGCCCTTGCCGCACGAGTGGAACGGCGGATCGCCATGCAGGGCCCGCTTCCGGTGGAATCGCTTCCGGGCTGGCTACTGGGCCGGGGCCTGCCCCAGCGCGCAGGATGCTGGTCTCACCTGTGTGACGACGGCGTCCGCATGGACACAGGGCTGGCCTGCGACAGCTGCGCGTGCCTCGTTGAGGACCGGCGCGCCCTGCGCCGGTCAGTCGCAGCAACTGTGGCCGCACAGCACCCGAGTCTGGCGGCCGAGGAGAGGCGTGCGGAAGTCGAACGGGAATTGCGCGAACGACTTGCACACGAGACCACGATGGACCTCGCCAGGCGCGAGCGCACCGCCCAGGAGCATGTCGTGCTGCTGGAAGCCATCGACCGGCAGCGGAAAGCGCTGGCTGCAACCGAGGCGGCTCGTGCGGCGCGGCCATGTGAAGACTGTTCGATCGCCGATGCCGGGGGGTTGTGCCTGGCCTGCAGCACCCGGCGCGGTACGGCCGCCCTTGTCAAGCAAGCCGTCGACATCACGGTCGCCCTGCGTGCCGAGCTCGACGATCAGAAAGCGCTGACCGAGTTGACCGAACGCGTCGAGCAGGACACCTGGAGCGTCCTCACCACCGCGTGCGCTGGTGAGGACGCTGATGACGCCGTCTCAGAGGCGTATACCGAGCGTCTGGTCGCCGAGAAACTGCTGGCCCAGCGTCGAAGCGCCGCTCTCACTCACTTGAGGCGTACCAAGCTGGCCGAGGCCGAAGCTAAGCATGCCCACCGGATGACGATGCGACAGGGCTCCAACTATCCGACCCGCCAGGAAGCCCTCGAAGCGGCCGCCGCGGCGGGCGAGAAGGCCCGGGCCGGAGTCGCCCAGCAACTGCTCAATGACTTCCTCCAAGACTTGCTCCAAGCACGGTCAAACACCGCCCCCGTGCGAAGGCCCTGGCGTGAGCGGTGCGCCGAACTCTCGGCTCGTCCGCCCTCAGGCGAGGTGGCAGCCGTGCCGCTCTCCGGTCCCCGTTCAGCCACCGGTTCATTTCTGCAGGTCAGAGGCTCCACTGCAGAACGCGGAGGGACTGAAGGGACTCAACCTAGTTTAGGTCGCAGCAAGCTGCATGCAGCTCGGGCCTAAGTGCGCGTACGCACGCACTCATTCGACGAGGTGGCGTTGGCGCCAGCCATTGCTGAAGACGGTCAGCTCCCGCTCGCCGACCAGTCCTCACCGCCCTCGCGGGCGCCTTCCGCAGATGACCAACCGGGAGAACTGTCCACCGAGCTAGATGTGCCGTCCATCGACATGAGCCGCCAGCTCGCCAACCACCTCCCTGACTGCTGCGCGAGCTCGGCTGGCAGACGTCCACTCACCTCCGCGCCTGTCCCGGGATCCTGCTGGTGGCGGACGTCCGCAAGCGCCGTAGGCTGCTCTACGCGCCCGTCCAGCGCTGCCCCTGCCTGCCAGAGGGGGGCGGGCGGAACTGCCGGCGCGCTGTCACGCCGAACGCATCGAGGCGGCCGGACGAGGACGACCGCCTCGTGGCGGCCTCTCTCGGCGCAGCCGAGGAACGATGCAGGTGTGATCTCCTTTTCGGCTGACCGCAAAGAGCATGGAGCAGAGTGTGGCTCTGGTAGTCGTTGGCACCCCCCAGGCCGACACCGGAGGCGGGGCAGGAGGGCGAGGGCGCGCCTGACCGGTCAGCCTGGAGGCGGGGCTCGGCACGATCGACAAGCTGCGGCGGTACGCACGATCGGTCGGCCGCCAATGAACTCCTCGACGTCGCGCCGAAGGTTGTGGTCGGCGGACGGCCGCCGGGGGACTCCTGGGAAGCGGCGGGTGCAGCATTGCCGCTCGGTCGGACGGCTGGGTAAAGGTGCCGGTGTCTGACTGAGCCGTTGTCAGGTCTGTCTCGCCCCGGAAGCTTGGCCGGTGCAAAAGCCCCGACCGAGAGACCGAATGCCTTTGGTCCCTCGGTAGTTCAGTCCCTTCCCAAAAGACCAGGTCAAAGCGATTCCCTCGGGGCTCAAGGGACGGAAGGGACTGAAAGTCCCTGTTCCAGCTGCGTGCGCGCGTGTATGCGCGCACAAAGACTGGCCCGCCCATACCCTGGTCCGCTGATAACTAGAAAGTTGAGTCCCTTCAGTCCCTCCACTGGTAGGCGCAATTGCTTTGACCTGGGGAAACGCGGCAGGGGCCGGACGGGGACTGAAGAGTCCCTCGCCCGGAGGTAGCGCTTCGGTCCTCACTCGCCCGCCACGGCAGGCAGTTGGCCGTTCCCTTGTCCCCGACGAGGGACCAAGGGACTGAAGGGACTGTTTCTGTAATAAGTGCTCATGCCTCCGCACGGCCCGCGCACCCGTGCGCTAGGCTCTGCACGCTATAGGGGAAAGTCAGTCCCTTCAGTCCCTCCGTACGCCTGGGTAACCCCCCGACCAGGCAAAACTTCCGGGGACTGAACTGAGAGACCATCCCTGGCCAGTCAAGAGGAACGGACCGACCGACAATGCAGCGCCCGCCGATAGCCGCTCCGCCCGGAGTCGCGCCGCAGCCGCGTCCCGCGGATGTGGCCCGGTGGCTCGCAGGCCGTCAGTTGCCGGTCCATCCTCTTGCCCCGGGACGCAAGACGCCGGCTGCCAACTGCGAGCAATGCCGTGACCGTTCCCACAATCCTTCGGACTGCCCCTGCCACGCCCTGGGACGGTGGTGCCACGGCTTCCACTGCGCGACCACGGACCTCGCGCTGATCGACTCCTGGTGGTCCAAGGAGCCCCGCGCAGGCGTCGGTGTCTCCTGCGGGCCGGCACATCTGGTTGTCCTGGACGTCGACGCCCACGCCGCGCAGGTGCCCAACCGTGACCGACTTCTGCCCGGCATCCCGATTCCGGAGCAGGTGAACCTTGCCGGGCTCGCCTCGGGCTTCGACACGCTGGCCCTCCTCGCTGCCTACCGGCAGGAGAGCAACCCTGCGGAGGACGGCACCACTCTGCGCGTACGCACTCCGTCCGGCGGACTGCATATCTGGTACTGCAACCCCGAACCGACGGTTCGCTTCCGCTCGTCCACCGGATCCAGCCCCAAGACCGCACTTGCCTGGCAGGTCGACGTACGAGCGCACGGCGGATACATCGTCGCCCCAACCACTCGTACGTCCGCAGGCACCTACACGCCACTCGGAGCCGTGCGAGAACCCGCACCCCTCCCCGCATGGCTGGCCACCGAACTGACACGCACCGGGCACGTCATACTGGACTCCCCGATCCCGAGCCCGCGTCCGCACATCACCCGCCCGCGCACCCGGACCGGTGCCGCACAGGCGCTTTTGCGACCACTCCTCGAGATCGTCCGCGAATGTGCCGCTCATGCCGAAGGAACCGGCTTCACCGAGAAGCTCAACCGAGCCGCCTACACAGCAGGAGGACTTGTCGGAGCAGGCCACCTGAACCAGGCCGAAGCCCGCCAAGAGCTGGCAGAAGCCGCTCACTATGCTCGTCCCTACCAGACCCGCCGCAACGAGACGATCATCGACGCAGCCCTTTCCGCAGGCGCCAGCCGCCCGTTCCACCCCAAAGGACTCGCATGAGTAGCGCCGAGAGCAGCCGCTTCGACGCGGCCGCCGCCGCTCAGCAGATGCTTGACCTCGAGGCCGCCACCCCCGCGCGGGTCCCCGCCCAGCAGGCACCAAGGCCTGCCCCCGCCGACACCCCCGCCCTGCTGCCGCCCATGCTCACCGACCGGGGCAATGCCAAGCTGTTCGCCCAGCTCTACAGCGACCAGTTCCGCCACGTCGAAGGCCTCGGCTGGTACTGCTGGGACCAGTTCCGGTGGAAGCGTGTCGGTGGCGAGAAGGCTGCTCTGTGGGCGGCCGGCGACATGGCCGAGCAAATGTCCCCCACCGACCCCCGCGGCACCTTCAGCGACCACGAGATCGCCCAGCACCGCCGGCGGACGATGTCCACCAGCGGGATGAAGGCGCTGCTCCACCAGGCCAAGGCCGCGCCCGCACTGAGCCTCGACCCCGACGTCCTCGACGGCGACGCCTATTCCCTGTGCACCCCGGCCGGCGTCGTCGACCTACGCAACGGACGCCTGCACAAACCCGATCCGCTGCGCGACCTCCACTCCCGTGCCACCAACGTGGCACCCCAGGCGATGCCCACCCCGCGCTGGCACTCCTTCCTGGACGACACCTTCGGCGACGATGCCAAGGGCCAGGAGATGATCGACTTCCTGCACCTGCTGCTCGGGTACTCCATCACCGGCGACGTCGGCGCGCAGGTACTGCCCTTCCTGTGGGGGAAAGGGGCCAACGGCAAGTCGGTCCTCCTGGACGTCATGATCCAGGTCATGGGCGACTACGCGGACGCGGCCCCGCCCGGCTTCCTGATGGACAAAGGCAACTTCGCCGAACACTCCACGGAGCTGACGGAGCTCCACGGCCGCCGCATCTTCGTCTGCAGCGAGCTCAAGCCCAACGACAAGTTCGATGAGGCCCGGGTCAAGCTCCTCACCGGCGGCGACAAGATCAAGGCCCGTCGCATGCGGCAGGACTACTTCAGCTTCACCCCAACCCACAAGCTCTGGCTGCTCGGCAATCACCAGCCCGAAGTGGGCACCGGCGGCCACGCCTTCTGGCGCCGCATCCGCCTCATCCCCTTCGAACGTGTTGTGCCCGCCGAGCGGAAGATCGACAACCTCGCCGGCGAGCTGGTCCAGAAGGAGGGACCAGGCATCCTCCACTGGTTGATCCAGGGCGCCATCCGCTACCTCACCAGCCGAGACCCTCTGACCGGCCCGTCCTCGGTCCGTCTGGCCACCGCCGCGTACGAGACCACCGAGGACCACATCGGCCGCTTCATCAGCGAATGCTGCATGCGCCAGGGCCCCCACACGGGCGACCTGCGTGTCGAGCAGGGCCTTCTCTACGCCACCTACACCGGCTGGTGCAGCTCTGAAGGCATCCGGGCCGACACCACTCGCGCCTTCGCCGGCCGCATCCGCCAGGAGGTCGGTCTCGCGTCCCCTGCCGAGATGCTGAAGTCCAGCGGCAAGAAGTACTACCCGGCCCTCGCGCTGCTCCCGGACGACATCAGCCGCTCCGATGCCCGGCAGGTGGACGCGCATGAGTGAGGGCCTTCTGCCCAGGACCGCGGCGCCGTTCTACCATGGAAGCGTCCCAGACCTCCGTGCCCCGTTGCCCGCCCCGGGCGGCAGGACCCACGACCCGCACCACCACATTACCGACAAGGAGCTGCGTCCATGAGCTCGCTGCTGCACGAAAGCCAGCTCGCACACGAAGCGAACGTGGTGTGGCTGGAGGACCTCGACAACCTCGACTACGTCCGCCAGGCGCTCGACAAGAGCGCACGCCGCGGCGGAAAGCCCCGCTACGCCCGTGACGGACGCATGGTCGGCTACGCCGAACTTGACAAGGACGCCGAGGCCAATCCAGACAGCGGCCTCTTTCAGCGCCGAACCTTCTTCCTGCTGCCCCACGACCGGCCGAACGATCCCGAGGGCCTCTACAAGGAGGGCGCACCCGGCGAGGCGGTGGACCCGCGGACCATCGAGCCCCGCCGCGTGGGGGAGAAGACGCCGCGTTCCCAGGGGAAACGCAGAAGCGAGACAGTGTCCACCTGACACGCCCCAGGTGCAGGGGCAGACCGTCTGAGGGCCTCACTCTGGACGCGCAGCGACACCGGCCAGAGCTGAAGAAGCGGAACCCAGTTCCTCAGCCCGCCGACGGAACAGCAGGTCAAGGACCACTCGCTTACACGTACTTCCGGCCCTACATGACCGTTTCATCACCTGCCCAAACAGTCGCCGAACTTGCTACGCGCGCACGCCGGGCACGTCTTGAGGGCCTGGCACGACGGCGCGGCCTTTGCTGCAGGCGCACGCGATCATTTGTTGGCCCCTCGTATGACGGATCAGCATGGTCCATCAGTCAGGTGCCAGATGTTGTCGGCGCGGACTCCCGCTGCGTCCAGGGTGACGTCGAACAGCACGCGGTTGCCTGCGACGAGCGTCCAGTCAGCGTCGCCGTGAACCGCCGTGCGATGGGCGACGGCGTCAGGGCCGCCGCTGTCCTGGACGATAACGCCCAATCCGCAGCCGGGATCGAACCACTTCACCACGCCAGTCGGCACAGGCAACCCCCGCTCACGCGATGTAGTGGGGCTGCACCCACCACCTGCCAGCGCACTAGCTGCGACAACCCGACGTGCTGGCGCCCGCGGCAGGCGCCACGAGAACAGAGCCCGTCACCACGGCGTGTAAGGCGTACCAGCCCCGGGGCGTCGGCGCCCACCATGCCCGCCTCCCTGACCAGTCCCAGGTCGCATCGCCATGCTTGCGCCATGTCATCGCTAAGTGCTGCCGTTCGTCGAGACGTTCATACGGCTCCGACCAGCCAAAGGTCGTGACGCCGATCCACCCGGAGTTGGAGAGCCCGTCACCGCTGCCGCCGTCGCAGGCGACTCGATCTTGGCGGTGGTTCTTGGGGCCGGCCGAAGGCGTGATCACACCGTTTCGGCCGGCGGGTGCTGCTCAGCCTCTCGGGGGAGCAACATGAGCTAGGCGGAGGGCGAGTACGCCGCCGCTTCGCGAGCGAACCGCAGCCGGGACTGCTCACGCCGACGTACGGGTCAATCACCGTGACCGCCGGGCGGCAGCCGGACGGCGAGGTACCCAGCCCCATTCCGGCGGAACCGAGGGCCCATCCACGAGGTAGTGGTCGATTCGATTTCCTGCGACCTCACCCGGTGCACCCCCAAGCCTCCAGTCGGAGAGCGAGCTTTATCCGCGACGTCAGGGCAAGATTGGCTTCCGACCTCACCTTCCGTCTGTGTCATATTTGAAGCTGAACGTAGCAGGTTCAAAGCAGACAGGCCAGGCCCAATTCACATTAGGCCCTAGGGCCCATTGGGGAAGTTGCCGAGCTCGATCGTCGATTCATAGGCTGCACTCCGGATCGGCTGGGCGAACGCTCGCTTCCTCCAAGTTCTGCCCTGTGACTATCAGTCTGGCTCCTGAGTTCGGGGCAAGGTTCATGTCGGGGTGGGCCTGCAGTGACGACGCATTTGCGGAGTCGAAGCGATTAGATCACCTGCATGAGGTGTCGTAGGGTACTGCCACCATCAATCGTTCGATGGATCCCCCGTGTTGACGGTCGGCCTTGCGGTGCGTCCACCACTGACCCGCTGGCGATTGAGAGGACTCCCATGTCTGAACCCCCGACCTATTCAGCGTGCCCTGAACCCGGTCGGCCGAACCCCGCGCCCCCGACACTGGCACGGAAGAGACACGGCAGAACTCCGGCCCAGGAGTCTGCCCTGGACAGCCGCTCACGTTTCGCATTGATGCGACTCGCCGTCCTCCCAGTGGCAGGTATGGCGGTGGTCTCGGCCACCGTCGTCATATTCGTCCTGCGCTCCCAGGAGGGCACCGCCGATGCCGCCACGTGGAGCGTTCTCGCTGCCGCAACAGTTCTCGGCTGCGGTTTGCTCGTCGGCGCCTTCGTCGCGTCAAACTCCGAGGCACGATCGCGGTCGCAGCGGTACGAGCGGCTATATCGGACTATTGCCAGCGGCGAGTTGCATCTGCAGACCTTGCTGCGTCGAATGAACGACGGCGAGAGGTTGGAGCCGCCTCAATTCGCGCACCCGGCTCCGTCCGAAGGAGATGCGCTCGCCCGTCTCGAGTATGCGATTCAACTCGGCCAGTGGCAGGCGGGGGCAGCCGTCATACAGGCGGCTCACCGTGACGCGCCCATCGTCCACCCCACGTCCGGCGTACAGCCCGCACCCGCCAAGCCGACAAGGGGGGGGAATGGGGCGAAGGTTGAAGTCTTCGTCAACCTTGCGAGGCGGCTGCAATCGCTCGTGCACCGCCAGATTAAGGAGCTTGACGATCTCGAGCGGGAGGTCGAAGATCCCGAACTCCTTAAGCGTATTTTCCTTGTAGACCACCTGGCGACCCGTACCCGGCGTCACGCGGAGAATGTCGCGGTGCTCGGCGGCACAGTCTCTCGTCGGCAGTGGACCCGCCCCGTGGCACTGAATGAAGTGCTGCGTTCGGCCATCGCCGAGGTGGAGCAGTACTCAAGGGTGAAACTTGTGCCGCCAATCGAGGGGACACTGCAAGGCTACGCCGTTGCCGACGTCGTTCACTTGCTGGCCGAATTGATCGAGAACGCCACCGTATTCTCCGACCCCCACACCCAGGTGCTGCTGCGCTCGCGAATAGTCAGGGCCGGCCTCGCTGTGGAGGTTGAGGACCGAGGTCTCGGCATTCCGGCCGAGGAGCAGACTCGACTGAATGAGCTCCTTGCTGACCCCAATCACATCGATGTCGGCGGGCTGCTTGCCGACGGCCGTATCGGGCTGTTCGTCGTTGCCGCGCTGGCCCGCCGACACAACATTCCGGTACAGCTGCAAACCAACATTTACGGTGCCGTGCAGGCGGTCCTGGTGCTCCCGCAACCCTTGCTGGGGGAGGAGTCCGTCGCCGCGTCGAAGCTGGGGGCTGAGATGCCCCGGCGCGCCTCCGCAGTGACGGTACAGCGTCCTGCTGTGCAAGGCGTCCGGGAAGCCGAGCCGGTGGCCCCTCAGCAGGGGATTCCCACGAAGCAGCCTGAGGCTGCTTCGTGGGTTAGGCCGCCCGAATCGCCGCAGCAGCAGGATGCTGAGCCAGTTACACCACGGGGTGCCGTTCGCGCTATGGGCGTCGCATCCAAGGACGGGCGGCCGCAACTACCCAAGCGTAGGGCGCAGGAAAACCTGGTCCCGGAACTTCGGGACACGCCGCCCAGAACTCGCACGACCGGGGACGAGAAGGAAGTAGTGGCCACTCCGGGGCTATTGGGCGCCTTCCGGCAAGGATGGGGACTTGCCGACGACGCATCAGGCGGCACTCCCACCGACAGTCACAGCTAGTAACCCGCGAATAGAGAGAATGTCACCGTGAGTGATATGCGTACTGGCCACACCGACCGGCTGGACTGGCTTCTGCAGAACCTGTTGGTCAAGGTGCCGGGGGCTCGACATGCGCTGCTGCTGTCCTCCGACGGCCTGAAAAAGGCTGCCGCTTCAACAAAGGCCGACCACGTCGCGGGGCTGGACGACAGCGCAGCAGACCGCTTGGCCGCTTTGGCCTCGGGGCTCAGCTCCCTTGGCCGCGGAGTCGGCCAGCATTTTGCCGACGGCGGCGAGGTGCGCCAAGTGGTCGTTGAGCTGACTACCGCATTGCTGTTCGTGTCCTCGGCCGGCAGTGGCGCTGTTCTCGCGGTGCTCGCCGGACCGAATGCCGATCCAGGCACGCTGGGCTACGAGATGGGCATGCTCGTGAAGTCCGTTCGCCCGTTCCTCGCCACGCCTGACCGCCAGCCGATGGGTGCACCGCTCGATGGCAGGCTCTGAGGATGACTGACGGGCCGGACGGGCTCTGGGTCGACGACGATGCTGGGCGTCTAGTGCGTCCCTACACCGTTGCTGAGGGGCGCACCCGCCCCTCAACGCATTTCGATCTCTTGACGCTGGTACTTGCTACCGGCGCGCGGCCGCAGACCTATCTGGGGCCTGAACACGAGCATGCCCTTGACCTGTGCGGCGGTCCCATCTCGGTGGCCGAAGTGGCCGCCTACATGAAGCTGCCGGCCGTCGTCACAAAAGTGCTTCTCGCCGACCTCGTGCAGCACGAGGCGCTCACCACACGGGGGCCCATCGAGTCGGTGGCCTTGACTGATCGAGACACACTGGAGGCGGTGCTGCGTGGCCTACGAAAGCGACTCTGACCCCTTTCCCACTGCCCTGAAAATCCTTATAGCTGGGGGCTTCGGCGTCGGCAAAACCACCTTCGTTGGAGCGGTAAGCGAGATTGAGCCGCTGAGCACTGAGGAGCGGCTGACCCAAGCGAGCGCCGGCACAGACGACTTGGCCGGCGTTGAGGGAAAGTCGACCACGACCGTGGCCATGGACTTCGGTCGCATCACTCTTGACAAGGACCATGTCCTCTACCTGTTCGGAACGCCCGGGCAGGAGCGGTTTTGGTTCATGTGGGATGAACTCTCTGAGGGAGCGCTCGGAGCCGTAGTCCTCACCGATACCCGCAGGCTTGATGCGTGCTTCGCCGCCGTCGACTTCTTCGAGCGGCGCGGTATCGCATTTGCAGTCGCCGTCAATGAGTTCGATGGTGCCTACCAGTACACCCCTGATGAAGTCCGCGCAGCCATCGACCTCAAGCCCCATGTGCCCGTGGTGATGTGCGATGCGCGCCAGTGCGCCTCAGCGACCAACGTCGTCATCGCACTTGTACAACACCTCCTCAGCTCTGCTCCCGCAACGCCGGTTGCTGAGCCCACCCCTGTTGCGCTGACCCTCGCATGACGCAACTGAACCTGCAGTCGAACGGAGCGCCATGTCCTCCTCAGAACTCCATGACCTCTCACGTGACTCGACCGACCATCTGCGCCTGAATCCCGATGACCGCCATGCACCGGCCCGAGTCGCCCGTCTGCGCGCGCTCGGCCTGCGGGGGGACAGCCCGGTTCCGGAGTTCGACCAGTTCGCGCGAGACCTGGCCCTCAAGTTGGGAGCGCGTTATGCCATGGTCAACCTCATCGATGAGCACCGCCAATTCTTCGCCGGCCTTTACACCCCTGACTCCGACCAGACGGTGGAGCTGGCGCCACAGCAGGGCCAGGTCGGCCGGGAGATGGCGCTGGATTACGGCTTCTGCCCGCACGTCGTTCTTAGGCGGAAAGCGTTCCCGCTCGAGGACGTGTTCGACTATCCGAGGTTCGCCGGGAACCCCGTCGTGAACGAGCTGGGCATCCGCACGTATCTGGGTACGCCGCTCATCGACCCCGTCACGGACATGCCGCTCGGGACCATCTGCGTCGTGGACACGGAGGCCAGGCAGTGGGGGGCGCAGGGCGTGGAGACCATAAAGTTCATGGCCCAGGCGCTGGCCGACCGCATAATAAGCGCGGAGGACCGGGACCGGCTCTGAAGGAGAGCGGACGGCCGCGTTCGTAGGGGGAATCTTAATTAGATGAGGGAGCCGCGGACGACGCACTGCGTCCGCGGCTCCGAGTTCTCACACCGCGTGGCCGATTGTCGCCAGCTGCTCCATGTCGCTGCGATGCGGTGATGTGTTCCGCACTAGGGCAGCCAGGCGCTCGGACCACTGGCCCTTCGCAGTACCAAGCGCCATCTCGCCCAAGCGCAGCAGCTGGATGTCCGAGGTGCCAGCGGGTGCGTAGAGGTGTTGCGCATCCCGCAGATACCGTTCTACGGGACGGTCGGTGAAGAGGCCCGCAGCGGCGTGAATGTCCATCGCGTCGCGTGCCGATTCGACGGCGGACTCGTGGTTCAGGTACTTCGCGTTCATGAGTTCCGCGTCACACGGCAGCCCGCGGCCAAGCAGGTCCACAGCGTGGTAGGCGGTCAACCGCGCAGTCATGAGCCGGTGATGCATCAGGCCCAGTTTCAACTTGATGTTGTTGAGTTCCCCGAGCGGCGCACCGTACCGCTCCCGCTCAAGGCAGAAGGCCCGGGTCTCGTCGTACACCGCCTGGTGGATGCCCAAACTGACCGCCGTCAGATTGGGTCTGCCGTACAGAATTGAGGAGCTGTAGGCAACAGCGAGACCCTGCCCTTCCTCACCGAGCCTGTTCGCTGCCGGCACGCGGCAGGCATCGAACCGTAGCTCTCCGAAGGAAAAACCATGCAGCCCCATGGCGGGAATCTGCTTGGCGAGCGAGAAGCCGGGGCGGTCTGCCTCGACAAGGAAGGCTGAGAGTCCCTTAGATCCGGGGCTGGTACGGACGACGACGCCATGCAGGTCGCCTACGTGGCTGTTGCCTACGAAAACCTTCCTTCCGTTGAGGATGTAGTCATTGCCGTCACGGACTGCGGTGGACTGCATGCCGAGGACGTGACCACCTGACTGCGGCTCGGTAACCGCGATCGTCGGCAGTGCATCCCCAGCGGCGATGCGTGGCAGCCAGGTCCGCTTCTGCCTGTCGTTACCGAAGTGGATGATCTTCGCGACGCCCAACTGGCTCGCTTGGACCATCGCTCCCATGGCTCCGCTGACACGCGCGAGCTCCTCGATGATGATGGTCTTAGCCAGGTGTCCGGCGCCCATGCCCCCGTAGGCGGGGTCGATGGTTGCGCCAATCCAGCCCTGTCGGGCAATTGCACGGGACACTTCGTGGGAGGCGGCGCGTGATGCTTCCATCTCGGCCACCCTGGGCCGCACTTCTTCCTCAGCGAAGTCGCGCACCTGCCGACGCAGATCTTGGTGGTAGTCGTTGGCGAAATATCGTTCCACGACGAGCCTTTCTCCGTGCTTCCCCCGTGTCCAGAGGGGACACGGAGGTCGTACGTCGAGCAGTCGTTCCCCGTCCCCCACGCTGGCCGACTGGCAACATGGTCTACAGGTCGCCCCTTCACAGCCAAGATCATTTGCTACCTTTGGCCAAAATGCTACGTGTTGTGGTTAGGGTCGAACTGTGAGATACGACAAGCGCCTTGCTCGCATAGTGAGACACGATGAGTTGAAAATGCTCGCGGGGCAGCACTTGTTGCCCCTTGGCCAGTGGCCTTTTCACCAGGCACGTTCCTCAGTGGTAGGGCAGTCGCCACCAATGCGCACCGGCCATCGAGGGGCGTCTAGCCACCCATCAAGGTTTGACCTAGCCGCCGCCAAGTTTCGGCCGTGAACTCCTAGGTCCTCAGGCCCACTGCAGATCTGCACTGCTTCGTGAAGGCCCGGCGAGGCGAGCTTGTCCCAGGGGCTGTCCCGAAAATGATCTCCGATCGGTGGCATGCGGCGGATCGCTACGGGGATGGCCGCCTACTCGGCGAGGGTGACGTTGGGGAGGCGGGTGATGCCGAGCGTGGATGATGGATACCGTCACCTTTGAGGCTGCAGTCACGCAGACACTAACGAGCTCGTGCACGGTAGGCGGTGAGACGTCGCGAACTTCGGCGTGGCCTGGGTTCACGTCTGCCGTGTCGGCTTCAGGTCCACGGTCTGCTGGTGGGACAGCAGGCTGGCGATTGCTTGGATGGTGTCGCTCATATGCTCGCGGCGGCCGAGGTGGCGGGCCAGGGCCCGCCAGTTCTTCAGATGGGCGATGCCGTGCTCGACACGGATACGGCGTGAGGAGTGTGCCTTGCGCTGGTGTTCGTGCATCTCCTCGTACCAGTCCGGGGCGTTCTTCTTGAACTTGCGGTGCGGTGGTGTCACCACCCGTCCGCCGGTCTGAGCGCCCAGCCCCTGGTAGCCGGCGTCGGCGAGGATCTCCACCGCCGGCCCGTCGGCCAGGAGCCTGACCAGCCCTAACTGGCGGGCTTGGGTGATGTCTGCGCAGCTCGCGGGCCGTGCTGGGCTGCACCACAGCACGCGGCCTTCGCCGTCCGTGACCACCATGGACTTGACGGCGTTCTGCTTGTTCTTGCCGGAGATGAACTTGTCGCGGTCCTTGTGTCCGGCGGCCGGGCGGCGAACCCGGATCTCGGTGCCGTCGACGATGCCGGTCGTCCCGCTCGAGCCGAGATGGTCGACGACCTCGGCCAGGGTCCGCAGCCGCACGTCGGGGCTGACGGTGCACCCTCGCTCGGCGAGCAGGGGCCGCACCTCACCGACGGCACGGGTGATGGTGGATCGGTCCACGCCGAACCAGCAGGCCAGCACGTCATGGGTGACCCCGTGGCGGAGATGGACGAGGGTGGCCAAGAGACGGTCGATGAACACCAGCCGGTGCTTCGCGCCCGCGCCCACGGCCCGCTTCCGCGGGCGAGCGGCAAGCCTCGCTTGGTGACGCTCCTGCCACAACGGGCCGATTTCCTCGACGAGTTCAGCAATCACTTTGGCAGTCAGACCCGTGATCCGCCGATTGCTGATGATCACCGCACGCGTCGCGTTCCCCACCACCTGACCATGATCAACCATCCAGGCTCGACGTCTCACCGCCAACCATGCACGAGCTCGTAAAGCGTGTTGCAGAAGGTTGTGTTCAGGCAGGTCAGAGCCGGGTTGTGGCCGGTGTGATCACGCGGCGAGGGCGAGGTTGTGCATGTGGGCGATGGCTTGGACGGCGTGGTGGAGCCCGTTTCCGCGCTGGTGGCAGTCGCGGAGGATGTTGTAGTGCTTCATGCGGGCGAAGGCGTGCTCGACGCGGGCGCGGACCCGTCGGTGTTCGGCGTTGTCCTCTTCCTCACCGGGCAGGAGTGCCCGTCCGGGGCGTTTGCGGTGCGGGACGACGAGGCCGGTGTTGATGTAGGCCCCGTCGCCCAGCACGGTCACGCCTTCACATCGCTCGGCCAGGCCGGAGTCCCGCCATGCCTTCGCGTCCGCGGTCGTCCCAGGGACCGGCCTGGCCGCCGCGATGACGAGTTTGGTGTCGGCATCGATGATGACCTGCACGTTCGCGGAGAACCGGTAGTTGCGTGAGGAGGCTCCGACCTTCCGGTCGCGGACCGGGATCAGGGTGCCATCCACAATCCACAACCGCTCCACCACATCGGCAGGGCGGGTGGCCGGCTCGATGGCCAGGAGCGGCCGCAGCCGCTGGATGACCCGGCACACCGTCGCCGACGAGACGCCGAACAGCGGCGCGAGCTGCCGCATGGTGAGGTTCGTGCGGTAATACACCGCGACGAGCAGTACCCGGTCGGCCAGAGGCAGACACCACGGCCGACCACCGCCAGGACCGTTCCCACCCCGTCCCCGGACCACCTTCAGCAGCCGTTCGAACTGCCGCATCCGCAGCCCCGTGAACGTCTCCACCCACAACGGCTCAGCCCTCAACACCCCACCCAAACAGGGTAAAAGTTCCCGTCGCAGCCTTCTGCAGCTGCCTTCGACGCAGGCGTGCCGTACGATCTCGTCGCAGCCTTTGCCGCTTCCCTCAGTCCACCGCACCGGTCCTGCGGCTGGTGCTGCCGAGAGCACACAGGGGCTCCTGCACGCCCCAGTCGGCTGAGCCTCCAGCCCGGCCGCTCCGCCGGCTCGGTACACGACGAGCTCGGCCATCCCAATTCGGGATGACCGAGTTTCGTGCGTTCCGGGCTGCTGTTCACAACAGCAGTGAACGTGCCTCCGCAAGCAGTGCGTGAATCTCGCATACCGGGCTGGACGCTTTGGGGCGGGTCAAGACGCTCGTACGAAAGGCATTTAGAGCGACGAAACGTGTTGGACCACCAACTGCCGTCAGCCGCTTCGCAGCTGGTCGGTCGGGATGGTCGACAGGGCACCGGCCACCCGGGTACAGAAGTCGACTCCGCGTTCCCATTGGTTCTTGTCGATCTCGGTGTCGAGCACCCGCTCGCGGCTGGCCTGAATCAGTCGGTGGGGCCCCGAGATCGTCTGGATTGTCGGGACACCGACGTCATACAGGAAG
The DNA here is from genome assembly GCF_056835925.1 of Streptomyces sp. WAC00040. Classification (NCBI taxonomy): domain Bacteria; kingdom Bacillati; phylum Actinomycetota; class Actinomycetes; order Kitasatosporales; family Streptomycetaceae; genus Streptomyces; species Streptomyces sp. WAC00040. Next base: position 382,526 of record NZ_JAKQZE010000005.1, on the reverse strand, counting down.
GTGCCCTCACCGAAGAGGCCGTCGCTGGGAGAGGGGTAAAGAACCTTGGTGCGCCGGAAGTCCGCCGCTGCGGAGGCCCGGGCGCACAACTGCTGGAGAGCGGGCACCGGGCTGGTGAGGTGGACGTGCGGTTCTGTGAGACCCGTCGACACGTACTGGTTGTCCTTCTCGACCCACTGGCGCGGACCGACGTGTTCAATGGAGAAGCCGGCGACGGCCCGGCTCATCAGATCTGGCCGGGTGTCGATGAACAGGTGGGTACTCTTCAGACCCCCTGCTTCGAGGAGGAAGTGGCCCGTAGTGAAGACGGCCGCGTAGGTGCGGGGCCGCGCCGAGCGGGGCAGGCGGGCAAGTGCCTGCGCGATGCCAGCTTGGACCACTGCGCCGTTCTCCTCTATGGCGTTCATACCGTCCGTGTGGGTGTTCATCAGCACGACTTCGTCGCTCGCCCCGGGGATCACCGACACGAGCATGTCTGTGCTCTGCCGGCTGACGCTCGCAGTCAGTTGCAATGTGGCGCTGATGCCGCCCGCCTTGGCCTCGGTCCGCACCCGCGCCCCGGCCACCCGGTCCAGGATCAGCGCCGGGGTGTCCTGCAGCATGCGGTTATATGGAATCCACTGGTTGGCGGTGTAGCCGGGGGAGGAGTCGACGAGCATGATCGCCCCGATTGCACCGGCCTGCTTGACCGCGTCGAGCATCGGCAGGGGCGTCTCCCAGGCCAGGCTGATCGGTTCGTCGGGCCGGAACGTGCCGTCCGGGTCGTACGTGCTGACAACCAAGGGATCGAAGGCCGCGAACGGGACGGTCACGATCGGGCGGACCTCGAAGACGGCTATGTTGCCGCGCAGGTCCACTGCAGCCAGGTCCTCGGGAGTCCCGCGGCTGACGTAGACCAGTTTGCCCGTGACTCCGCTCGAGGAGGTGGCGCCGGAGTACGGGTACGGTGCGGCGACTTCGACCACACCCGCAGCCGGCCCGTCGGAGATGCTCAGCGCGGTCCCGAGAGGGTGCCATCCTGTGAAGTACTGGGTAGTGCGGTCAACGCCAAGACCGGCGCTTCGAAGCTGGCTTTCGATGGAGTCGAGAAATGCGGCGTGCGCCCGCGAACCGACCATGCGCGGCCCGAGATTCACCATCGCCTTCAGATCGCCCCACATGTCGGGTGCTTGCAGACCGGGGAGCCCGTCACTCAAGACGCCGACGGAACTTGGGGCCCCCCAGGAGGTCCGGCCGACGAGAGCTGTGGCGGATGCGGCCATACCCGCACCCAGAAAGCCGCGCCGGGAAAGAGAAGGTGCCATGACTGCCTCCAGATGACATGCCGGGACAATGTAGCGATCCTCTGGGCAACGCCCTGATCACCACTGTGCGGAAGGGAAGGGTGTGCATCAGAAAGGGGAATGCAGGGGGCCTGAATGCGTCTCAGGGTTCAAATTTCACCTGGTCCCCACCTGCAGGTGGCGAACATGTCGGACGGTCAGAACCACAAGAGTCCTGGGCCGCCAGTCCTGAGTTTGTGGCCTTCAACGGGCCTGCATTCACGACATGGGAAAGGGGGATATGGGTTCATTTCACTGCCGGAATACCGGCTGTCGGTGAAACTGGGCAGAGCCTAACAGCGCAAAATCCAAGCGGCATGAGCCCGTGGGCCCCATGCCCGAGGCCCTGAGCGAGGAGGACTGGGAGAAGTGGTTGGGACAGTGGGAAGTCCGTTGGTTCCGGACAGTTCAGTTGTGGATGGCCTTCGTCGGGGCCCCTCGGGAAACACTTTGCTGCCCCCGTCCATCCCGCTGGAACAGCGTGTCCAACTCCACAGTCATCACCGGCCGTGCCGACGCCCGGTAGGGCCGAGTTCCGCGCCCCACAGGGGCCCCCGACCGCTTCGCTTCGGGTCCGTCGGTCGCCATGCAGCCGGTGTCGGGGACTGCCCCTATCTCCCCCGTCAAGCTCGGAGAGGATTGGCGTTATGGAGGATAGGGATCAGGGTCGCGACTGGATGGATCGCACTTCGGTGCACTACGGCGCCTTGCATGGAGACGTCGCTGGCTTGCGGGCGGCCGTGGCGGATGGCGCCGATCCAGGCCTTGCGGACAAGGCGGGGATGACGCCCCTGCATTTCGCCGCGCAGTCCCAGGTCGCGTCGGCCGCAGAGATGCTCCTGGCGGCGGGTGCGTCCGTCGATGTCGGCGACAGCAACGGCAACACTGCTCTGATCAACGCCGTGTTCAATTACCGAGGTGATCCGGCGAGGCTCCGAGTACTGCGGGAGGCCGGAGCCGATCCGGAACAGCAGAACGCGAAGGGCCTGAGCCCGCGCGGTCTTGCCGACCTGATCGGCAATTACGACGTGGCCGTTCAGGTGCCCGGCGCCGGGCAGAACCGGTAGATGCTGGTCACGCCTCATGCCTTTCATGCGGCTGCTGGACGCGGCTCGTAGAAGGTGCCGTCTCGGAGCATTGCCAAGAGGACGTCGGCTCGTCGTCGGGCGAGGCAGAGGAGGGCTTGGGTCTGGTGCTTGCCCTGGCTGATCTTCATGTCGTAGTAGGACCGGGAGACCGGGGCGGCCAGGGCCGCGAACGCGGACAGGAAGAAGGCGCGTTTGAGCTGCTTCTTTCCCCGCCGGGACGGCTGCTCGCCGCGGATTGAGGAGCCCGAACTTCGCGCCGCGGGGGCGAGACCGGCATAGGCGGCCAGGTGGGCGGCGGACGGGAAGCAGCTGCCGTCGCCCACGTATTAGGATCCTGGCTCCGGTCCTGACGCCGATGCCGGGCATCGAGACATCCGATCGGTCTATGGCGTCGAGCCGGGGCCGGTAGCGGGGTGGGGAAGGCGGTGTTCACGTCGTAGTTCTGGCGTGTGGTGAGGCAGTGGTGCAACTGGCCGAGGAGTCGGCTGTAGAGGTTGCGCCGGGCTGCGGTGTGACGGTCTCCGATGCTTCTGCGGCGGTCGTAGTGGCCGCGGGCTCCGGGGGATCCGGACAGCGCGGCGAAGGACCAGACGTAGCCACCTGCGGCGAGTCGCTGGTTCTTCACTTTGCGGTGGTGGACGATCAGGCTCTTGCCCGGAGGCTCTGGTGATGGGGGCCGAGCTGGCGTATGCCTTGAGCGCGCGGCCGTCGGCGAAGCGGGACCGGTCGTCGCCGATCTCGGCCAGGATGCGGGCTCCGGTGAGTTCGCCCAGGCCGGGGAAGCTGGTGATGATCTGCGCGTCTTCGTGTTCGGTGAACTTCTCGGCGCATGCGGCGGCGAGGTCGTCGGCTGCCTGGGCGGCGGCATCGAGTTGCAGGACGAGTGCTCTGACCTGCTGGCCGAAGGCTTCCTCGACGCGAGGGAGCTGACGCATGTGCGGCTCGCGCAGGACTCCGGCGAGGTGCTCGGCCCTGGTTTCGGTGCGGCGCTGGCGGCCGGCCTTGCGCAGGAGAGAGCGAAGCCGTGCCTTGCTCAGCGCGGCAGCTGCGGCAGGAGTGGGAGCTGCGGGGAGGACGGTGCGGGCCTCCGGGTGGGCAAGGCCCACGTTTTTGACCTGGAAGGCGGCCAGTGCGGCCGGGAAGAACTCCGTCAGCAGGGAACGAAGTTGGTTGGCCAGCTGCTGACGGTTCCAGACCGCATCTTGCTGGGCCCGGGCCAGGACGGCGATCGCCTGGATAAGTTCGAAGTCGGCGGGCAGCGGACGGTGATGGTCCGCGTCCGTGCGCAGGGCGTTCGCCAGGGCGAGTGCGTCCGCGTGGTCCTTGGCCCGCGCGACCGAACGTCGCTCACGATAGCGAGCGACCGGCATGGGGTTGATGGCCTAGACGGGGCGGCCGGTGGCTCGCAGGCATGCCACCAGCAGACCGCGGCGATCGCGACGGGGATCGGATCCCCGGGCTCGTCCCCGGCCTCGGCGAGAAGGTGCTGCAGGGCATCTAGCCCGGCGAGGTCGTCGCTGATCCGTTGCTTGGCGACCAGATCGCCGCGTTCGTTGACCAGGGCGACGTCGTGGTGGTCCTCCGCCCAGTCGATGCCGCAGAAGATCTTCAAGTAGGCCCTCCTCGAACGCAGATAGTGCAGGAGCCAGTGCAGGGAAACGCCGCGCCCTAATGGGAGGACTCGCAGGTCCGGCATCCGATTGGCAGTTCGCATCCCCAGCGGTCGGCAAGGGCCCCGTGCTGTATGCGGAGCACGTGGCTCTGGTGTCGATGAGAGGTCTCCTTGCCGACGGCTCGGAAGACGCACTACCCAGCGGATGATCACGACGTGCCGGAAACGGAAGGCTGGTTACGCACAGCCTCAATAAAGCAGGAGTCGAGCTCCGGGTCAGGACCAGACGTCCTCCGGCCCTCCGTCACCGTCGTGCACCGCCATTAGGTCAGGACCTTCGAAAGAGACATCCCACTTCCTTAGCGCGTCAAGCGGCGCCCGCGACGATGTCCGAGGGCTGTTGGTTTGGGAAGGCCTTCGCCTCGTTGTAGGGCTCTTGGTGCTGGAGGCAGTGGAAGAGCATCCCGATGTAGCGGTTGAACAGGTTCCGTTGGGCTGCGACGTGACGGTCCCCGGCTTGTCGTCGGCGGTCGTAGTGGGTTCGGGCTCCGGGTGACTTCGTCAGGGAGACGAAGGCCCAGACATAGCCGACGGCGGCCAGCCGTTGGTTCTTGATCCGGCGGCTGGTCACGACGCAGCTCTTGCCGCTGGCCCGGGTGACGGGGGCACTGCCGGCGTAGGGCTTGAGGGAGGAGGCGTTGGCGAAGCGTGACCGGTCATCGCCGATCTCGGCTAGAACCCGTGCACCGGTTAACGAGCCAAGGCCTGGAAAGCTGGTGATGACGGAGGCGTCCGGGTGTTGTTCGAAGGCCTGGGCGCTGGCCGCTTCGAGCTCTTCGGCGTTGACGCAGGCGGTCTCCAGCTGCCGTAGCAGCGCGGTGGTCTGCCGGCCGAAGGCTTCCTCGACCTGCGGGAGGTGGTGCAGGTAGTCGCGGCGGAAGACCTCGTGCAGGCGGTCAGCCGCAGCAGCGATGCCGCGGCTGCGGCCAGCCCGCTTGAGGAGGGCCTGCAACTGCCGACGCGTGAGCCGTGCGACGGCGGTCGGAGTGGGCGCTGCCGCCAGGATGGTCCGGGCCTCACGGGAGCACAGCCCGAACTTGTGCTCCGGGAAGGCGGCCAAGATCGACGGGTAGGGCTCACGTAGCTGGGAGCGGAGCGTGTTGTGTGCCTGGTTGCGGTCCCAGACCGCGTCCTGCTGGGCTCGGGCGAGTACGGCGATCGCCTGGGCGAGTTCGGAATCTGCGGGCAGAGGCCGGTGCGCGGGCATGTCGACGCGCAGGATGTTCGCCAGGGCGGCCGCGTCGACGGCGTTGGACTTCTTCCGAGCGACCGAGTGCCGGTCCCGGTAACGTGCCACGGCCAGCGGATTGATTGCGAAGGCCGGACGCCCGGTTGCCCGCAGACAGGCGACCAGGAGGCCGCGGGATGTTTCGATCGCGACCGGGATGGGCGTTTCCTTGCTGTCACCGTGTGCTGCCAGCAGCGCGGTGAGTTGTGCGAATCCAGCGGCGTCGTCGCTTATCCGCTGCCTGGCGACCTGCTTCCCGCCCGCGTCGACGAGCGCAATGTCGTGATGGTCCTCGGCCCAGTCCACTCCGCAGAACACAGGTGCCGGTAACCCTGCGAGTTCCATACCGTCTCCTCATTTCAGCCTTTTCCGCAGGCCAGAGCCTGTGCAGGGTGCGCGTACTCCCTAATGGCAGTGAAACGCTGTCGCTGCTTGAGCGCGAGCAGTGGGCCGGTGCGGGCCACGATCCGGTCGGCTGCGGACTTCGAGACGCCGAACAGCGGGGCGAGCTGCCGCAGCGTCAGGTTGGTGCGCCAGTAAGCGGCGACGAGCAACACCCGGTCCTCCAGCGGTAGCGACCATGGGCGTCCCGGCCGCAGCACTTCGGCTCCCTCGCGGCGCAGCATCGTGATCAGCTTGCGGAAAGCGCACGGGTTCAGCCCGGTGAACGGGGCTATCCAAGACGGCTCCGACGCCGTGATCACTGCTGCCATATCAAGATCGTCCCACCACGCCAGAGCCCGGACTTACGGAGATCCCTACGCGCGGGAATTTCACTGGGCGGTCTCGTCATCGGCCGGTACCGTGCGACGCAGAACCAAGGGGGATGAGCTGGTGCGCCCAGTGCTGTTGGTGGATGTCGACGGACCGCTCAATCCGTATGCCGCGAAGCCGCACCGCCGGCCCGAGGGCTATCAGACGCACCGCCTGCTGACGCCTCGCTGGAAGGCCGCCGAGCGGCGCCGACTGACTGAGTGGGGGCTGCCGAACAAGCCCGTGAAGCCGCTGCGGGTGTGGCTTAACCCGGATCACGGCCCGGCGCTGGATGCCCTTCCCTTCGACCTGGTGTGGGCGACCACCTGGGAGGGAGAAGCCAACGCTTTCATCGCGCCAGTCCTGGGACTGCCCGAGCTGCCCTTCATTCCCTGGTCCTCGCCGCGGGCCCAGCCCGACAGCGGTGTGTTCTGGAAGACGCCGGAGATCGTCGCGTGGGCGAAAGGCCGTGCGTTCGCTTGGATCGACGACGAGATCACAGAAGCCGATCGTGCCTGGGTGAAGGAACACCACGACGGTCCCGAGCTACTGCACCGAATCGACCCCCGATGCGGCCTCGCCATCGACGACTTCGCCGCGCTGACGGCATGGGCGACCGGCCTGGACTGACTTCACCGCCGCTCGACAACCGCCCGTGACGCCGTTCCGCAGGCACATTGCGGGACAGCTCTTAGGGCTTGCAGATCATTAACACGTTGTCTTGATCATGCTGCTGGCGTCGCTGCTCAGGGCTCGAACCCGAGCCTGGAGGGCTGTGAGGGCGGAGGGCGGAGTGGCCGCCGGCGGGATGATGACGCTGTGCGCCTTGAGCAGTGTCCTGATCTTCAGCAAGGTGCGGTGCATGGCGGTCCGACTGCTGTCGAACAGCACGGCGAGGGGTTCCGCGGCCAGGGCGACCCGCAGGTGAAGGACGGCTGCCAGGACCTGGTCGGGGAAGGCGAGCCGGGGCGGGCGGCCGCGCTTGACGTCGCCGGCGAGAGCCAAAGTGTCGGTGAGATCGCTCAGTTGCTGCCGGGACATGCCGGTCAGGGCGGGGTCGGACAGGAGATCGTGGTCCCACTCTGGGACCGGTTTCTGCGGAGCCCGGGGTGCTGGGACGGCTGGGCAGGGCTGGGGGTGCAGGGCATAGTTCCAGTCGCCGTGGAAGGCATGGCGGGTCAGTGGCAGGGCCGCCATCTCTGCTTCGCCGATCTGGACTCCGGTGGGGTAGACGTTGGTGTCCAGCTCGGCCATGACACGTAGTCCGGTGCGGGTGGTGGTCGCGGCGATGGACTGGACAATGACTTCATGGCTGGTCAGCGGGCGGCCGCGCCAGTTCATGGTGATGTGCGAGAAGAGCCGGTGCTCGATCTTGTTCCACTTCGACGTGCCCGGCGGCAGGTGGCACACGGTGATCGTCAGTCCTGTTTCGGCCGCGAGCCGGGCGAGTTCGAGCTTCCAGGCCCGGGTGCGGTAGCCGTTCGAGCCGCCCGCGTCGGCGGTGATCAGCAGCCGAGTTGCCTGCGGGTAGGCGACCCGGCCCTGGCCGTGCCACCAGCGGCGAATCGATTCCACCGCGAACGCGGCGGTGTCGTGGTCGGTGCCCACGTTGACCCAGCCGGTGTTCGCCGCGAGGTCGTAGATCCCGTACGGGACGGCCTTGCCCAGCTGGGGGTCGGCGAAGTCATGGACGTTCACCGGCGCCGGATCAGCCGCAGGCCGCCACTGGCGGCCGTTGTTCTTGAACTCGCCGACGAGCTCCTTCTTCTTGGTGTCCACGCTGATCACCGGCTGGCCGGCGTCCCGGTAATCACGAACCTGCTCGTTGAGATAGCGGAACTGGGCATCTCGATCTGGGTGCTGGCTTCCCTCGATGGTCTTGGCGTTGGCCTGCAGACTGAAGCCTTCCTCCCGCAGCAGGTCGGCGACGGTGTCCGCGCTGACTTTGTGCCCGGTCCGGGCCAGCTCCCGCGCCAGCGTGCGGGTCGACTTCACCGTCCACCGCAGCGGCGACATCGGATCGCCTCGCTCGTCCGGCTCGACCAGTGCAAGGAGGGCCGGCCGCAGCCCCGGATCAAGATCTGCGACCCGCTTGCGGCCTCCGCCCGGTCGCCGCACCCGCCCCAGAGGCTCCTCGCCGGTCTCCAACTCGGACACGCCCTTGCGGACCGTGGTCTCACTCACCGCGGCCGCCCGTGCCACGGCCCGAACACCACCATGTCCCAGAACACGGGCCTCTGCGGCCATCAGTAGCCGTCGCTGCCGCTCATCCAGATGCGGGAACAACACCGCGAACTTCATGGCGAGTTGAGTACAGGTCTCGTCCGAGATGCGCATACCACATCAACGAGCCATGAGACAGGAAGCAACACCTTGATGATCTGCAAGCCCTTAACTTGTCTTTTATCCTCAGGCACTCGCGTGACAGCTACGGTTGATCGCCTGGATCGGGCCCGGTGCGGGGCGGTGTTGCCGGTCGGCGCATGATGACCGTCATGGAGAGCGCGGTCGAGAAGATCAAGGTCTGGTTCCGCCTTGTCCCTCGTGAGGGGTGGTTCCCACAGGACACTGAGGGGCTGTGGGCCACGAAGCTCGGCGACGATACGGCCTGTGTGCAGAACGCCCCCTTCCTTCAGGATGGGGTGGCCGAAGGCGACGTGGTGCGGTACCGGACTGACTCCGACGGGCTCCACTGGGCTGTCGGTCGGGTCAGCTCCTCCGGCAACTGCACGGTCCGTGTGGTGCCCGTGCCCACCGGCCCCCTGGGACGCAGTCCGCAGATGGTGCATCAGCGCCTTTCGGCGTTCAGTCTTGGAGGCGAGGTCTTCAGTGTGGACTTCCCCATGGTGGCCTTCACCGCGCCAGCCGGCGCGGACTTCGCAGGGATCAAGGCCCTTCTGATGCAAGGCCAAGAGGAAGGTTGGTGGCACTACGAGGTCGGCTGTGGCACCGATGAGTGGTGGAACGCCTGAGTTTGTCTCTCGCCTCTGATCTCGAACATCGAGTCGCACAGGTTCACTCACCTGGGCATTCGCCGGACAGGCGGACGGCCCCCGCATGAGCATGCGTTCCGCCACGGAATCACGTTCATACGAAGGCCGCAGAGGTGAGTGTGCTCGACCATGATGCCCGGCGGGACGCTTTCGACTTCGCGTCCCACTTTAGGGAGGACTTCTACGCATGTCTGACCCGGCGCGGTGACACGCTGTTCGAGCTCACGGACGCGATGCTCTGCGGGGACGGCCCGGTGACCTCGCCGGTCGACCTGACGCTGCTGGCCGAGCACCGGCGTGGGCACGGCGCGTTGTACGACGCGCTCAACCAGGGCCACATCGACGTGGCCGGGCTGCGCAAGGCGCTGGCCATGCTGCCGCAGCCCAAGGCCGCCGACGGGCGCCTGGTCCTGGCCGTCGATGTCTCCGCGTGGCTGCGGCCCGACGCGCCGACCAGCCCGGACCGGCTGTTCTGCCATGTCTACGGACGCTCGGGACGCTCCAGCGACCAGTTCATCCCCGGCTGGCCGTACTCGTTCGTCGCCGCGCTGGAGACGGGCCGCACGTCGTGGTGCCAGCTGCTGGATGCGGTCCGGCTCGGCCCCGACGACGATGTCGCCGAAGTCACCGCAGCCCAGGTCCGCCGCGTCGTCACCGACTTGATCGCCCAGGGGCAGTGGGAAGCCGGTGACGACGACATCCTGGTCGTCTTCGACGCCGGCTACGACGCCCCGCGCATGGCCTACCTCCTCGACGGCTTGCCCGTCGAGGTCCTCGGACGCATGCGTGCGGACCGGGTGATGCGCCGTCCGGCGCCCTCGCTCAAGGAGTACGCCCTGTCCTATCCTCAGGGCGGGCGACCGCCGAAGCACGGCAAGGAGTTCCGCTTCGCCAGGCCCGAGACCTGGGGCGAGCCCGACGCGGAGACGGTGCAGGTCACCGACCGCTACGGCACCGCGAAGGCGATGGCCTGGGACCGTATCCACCCGCGGCTCACCACCCGCAGTGCGTGGATCGACCACGACGACGAACTCCCCATCATCGAGGGCACCCTGATCCGCCTCCAGGTGGACCATCTGCCCGGCGGTCACGACCCGCTGCCCGTCTGGCTGTGGTCCTCCAAGACCGGTATGACCAGCGAGGACGTCGACCTGCGGTGGCAAGCGTTCCTGAGGCGCTTCGATCTTGAACATACTTTCCGTTTCGTCAAGCAGACGCTCGGCTGGACCCGTCCCAGACTGCGTACTCCCGAGGCCGCAGACCGGTGGACGTGGCTCGTGCTCGCGGCACACACCCAGCTCCGGCTCACCCGCGACGCCGCGGCCGATCTCCGACGCCCCTGGGAGAAGCGGGCCGAGCCCGCCCGGCTCACCCCGGCCCGCGTCCGCCGCGGGTTCAGGAACCTCCGCCCTCACCTGCACAGTCCGGCCCGTGCACCCAAACCCTCAACGCCCGGCCCAGGGCGCCCACTTGGATCGAAGAACCGGCGACCCGCCACCCGTTACGACGTGGGCAAATCGACTAGACGCCCTGAAAGCATCGCTGAACGTAATCAACTCAAAGCTCACAAACCATAAAAAACAAGCTTAAAGCGTGTTGCAGAAGGCTGTGAGGGGGGCATTTCTGCTGTTTGGGTGGGGTGTTGAGGGCTGAGCCGTTGTGGGTGGAGACGTTCACGGGGCTGCGGATGCGGCAGTTCGAACGGCTGCTGAAGGTGGTCCGGGGACGGGGTGGGAACGGTCCTGGCGGTGGTCGGCCGTGGTGTCTGCCTCTGGCCGACCGGGTACTGCTCGTCGCGGTGTATTACCGCACGAACCTCACCATGCGGCAGCTCGCGCCGCTGTTCGGCGTCTCGTCGGCGACGGTGTGCCGGGTCATCCAGCGGCTGCGGCCGCTCCTGGCCATCGAGCCGGCCACCCGCCCTGCCGATGTGGTGGAGCGGTTGTGGATTGTGGATGGCACCCTGATCCCGGTCCGCGACCGGAAGGTCGGAGCCTCCTCACGCAACTACCGGTTCTCCGCGAACGTGCAGGTCATCATCGATGCCGACACCAAACTCGTCATCGCGGCGGCCAGGCCGGTCCCTGGGACGACCGCGGACGCGAAGGCATGGCGGGACTCCGGCCTGGCCGAGCGATGTGAAGGCGTGACCGTGCTGGGCGACGGGGCCTACATCAACACCGGCCTCGTCGTCCCGCACCGCAAACGCCCCGGACGGGCACTCCTGCCCGGTGAGGAAGAGGACAACGCCGAACACCGACGGGTCCGCGCCCGCGTCGAGCACGCCTTCGCCCGCATGAAGCACTACAACATCCTCCGCGACTGCCACCAGCGCGGAAACGGGCTCCACCACGCCGTCCAAGCCATCGCCCACATGCACAACCTCGCCCTCGCCGCGTGATCACACCGGCCACAACCCGGCTCTGACCTGCCTGAACACAACCTTCTGCAACACGCTTTAGAGACCACGGGCCCAATTCCCTGGGCCTATGAGCCCTTATTCTCCCCTTCAGCTACAAAGCGACAGCGACACCTTTTAGGGTCTTGTCTGTATCGGTGGCTAGCTTTTTCAAGGAATTCATAATCCCTACCTGTTGATGGATGATCTCGCGCCTTGCGCCTCGATGAGGCTTTAGTAAGGCGAGGGCGGCATAGGTACCAAATTTTCTTTGGGGCCGGCCCGGCGGCGGGCCGTTCGCGTCGGGCTTACCGTCGCTGGCGTCGCTCTGGCAGCTTTGACCAGCGCGGCTGGATATTTCGGAGAGGAGGGCACCTCGTGGGGCGACGCATGGGGATGGGAGTACGTGGCACCCGCCGGTCTCGTGTGACGAGTTCTGGCGCTATGTTGAAGGTCCCATGGACGGCCGCTGGTACTGTGACCGCATCGGCTCACCCGGTTTCGCTCAGACTGCGGAGGCGAGGAGCCGTCCGCAGCAGCGGAGGCCATTCTCGCCGCGGACGCGGACGCGGACGCTACCGCTTCGAACCTTCGCTGCACGTGCCACCGAGCGGGAGTTGTAGGCGTGTCGGTCCTGCGTCACGTGGGTGAGCCTCTAGGAAACGGTGCACCGTCTGAATCATCGAAGACGGTGCACCGCCTTGTTGAGAAAGCAGCTAAATGTTCTTCCTGGCCCCAATAGTGGCCGGTATCCTGCTAGGTTACTTGGTCCGCGGACGGCTGCGCAAAGTCACCAATGCGCCTTTGCGGTACATGTGGTTGCTATGGACGGCGGGAATGTTTAGCTTCCTCAACTCCCTTGCCTTCACCAGCGACACAGCCAACCGCCTGCAGATCCCTTTGTTGGCCTTCGTCTTCATAGCCTTGTCGGTCTGGGGCGTGCGCAATATCCAGCACGCCAATCGTCAGATCCGTCCGCCGCTCCAATTGCTCTGCAGCGGCACTGTACTCAACGCCTTGGTCATCGTAGCCAACGGGCGTATGCCGGTTCTTCTGCCTGCTTCTTGGGCAGAAAAGCAAATGGGCAGCGAACGTGGGGAGATCGGGAAGCATGAGGTTATGAATGCCGACACTTTGCTGCCTTGGCTGGGTGATGTCATTCCCGTAGCGGGGGGCCGCCTCCTGATCAGCATCGGCGACGTCCTCATCGCCTTCGGCTTGGCAGCTCTATTTCCTGCCCTCATGCGACAGCCTGAAATCGCTCAGTCTGAGCATATAGAGCATTCACCGTCGGTGTTTCTTGACTCGCCTAGCAGATAACCTCGGTCGTCCGTGAGGCTGCGCCAGCTCGCTATTGCGACGTGCGGTCAGGTCCCGCGTCGGGTGGGCGCAGGACACTTGCTGAGGTGGTTGAGGCGCCTGCGGCGCATGTGATGCGAGCGCAGCATTGGGCGCTGTGTCGCCCGCAAGGGAACCGAGACGTCGCCACGACTGGGCCACCCCCGCAACTACCTCGCTTTCTTGGTTCGCCGCCGCAATCCACTGCTCCAAACGACTCCTCCACCTGACCGCATAGGGGCACGCTCCTCACGAGGTAGGCAGGGCAGCCTGCCTTCCGGTTGGGGATGCGGTTCGAGATCAACACGAGTGGTGCCAGTTCCTCCTGTTGAACGACGCGCCGCTCTCCCGCGGCAGCCGTCGCCTCCATCTGCGGATCTTCGCTACTTTGTCCTGGCGTCACGACTTGGCCTCAGCGTTGATGCGCCTTGCCGCCCCCAGCCGGCCACCTGATCTGCGGCACATCTTGCCGCCCACGACCTGAGGACCTCCCAGCCCTGGACCCGAGCATCGGGACCCAACCATGTCCATCTGGTGACCTTTTGCGCGAAACGGGGAGGCTGCTCAGCTGGGCTAGCCAATCGGCTGTCGTCGCCACCTGGGGTGGCGCGGCGAGCATGCTCCCTCCCCACAGCCGTCTGGTCACCCTGGCGCGGCTGACGCGCGAGTTCGGTACGTCGGCCGACTCACGGTGCCGACGGCCGTGCCCTTCCCCCTGGAGTGGCAGCTGGACAGGGCTCCGCAGACAGGAAGGTCATCCCATCGCGCTCACGCGAATGTTGGAATGGCCGTCGGCGATGGTAAGTCCTGAGGCCTGCGAGCAGCTGCGCAAGTCCTCTGTGACCGGCTCACCCTTCGTATCCCACCTCGCCAGACCAATTCTAATTTGGCGCTAGCGGCTCAATGCCGCCCGGTGCAGGGGCCCAAGGGCCCAATGCGCTAGGTTTTTTTGGGACTTCACCGAGCCCAGTGTCCTTGCTATCTTTATCGTCGACCGAAATTGCGGAGCGGTGTCCCGCAGGGCGAATAAGGTCAAAGCGGCCTGAGCTGCCGCTGTAGATTGATTTCGGCGTGCTCGACCGCCATTGGGACCGGAGTGTATCCCGAGTGCTTAGGTTCACCTTGCGAGAGGCTCTGTGCTTGATCGTGGCATGTGTAGGGGCAATCGCCATCGGAGTGATTTTCGCGGCACTCAACCGGGACCATATCGATTCGACCCGAGAAGCGCAGCGAAAAGCGCCTCTTTCAATTCAAGTCGGTCAGATATGTGCGGTAACAGCTCCCAATCAGCCCGGTAAATCGTGCCTGTCTGCGGGCTTCGGTGCTATTCGATTTCATTGCCTGCCTGGGAAGCTTGGTAGATGTCCTGAAACTCGAGTGATAGGGGTTAGGAATAGTGGAACCGTTCCGCTGCGGCTGACCGTTGTGAGCGGCTCAAGCTCGGGAAAGCGCTTGAGTGATGTGTCACTCCTCGAGGCTGGCAAGGAAGCCATGGTGTCGCCCCCAACGGGCGACACCTATCTGCTCGATATCCTAGTAAAGCCCATTGGAGACGGCAGGCTGCAGTTGCGAGTTATCCATGTGGAGTAGAGAAAATCGCGACTGGTCTCCATCTGTCGGGTGGAGGCGGCTGAGCGTCAAGATCGTGGTAGCGATGGCTGTCCTGGCCATTGGCATTCTTTGGCCTAGAATCAACCTCTCGCCGCAGGACAGTAAGCATCGCTCCGAGTATGTAACGATCAGTGCGGGGCAAGTATGCGAAAGTAGACTAGGTCCCGATTTTGACGTTTCATGCGGCACGGCAAGCTTCGGCGACGTTCGCTTCAATTGTCGAGAGGCGTACTCGCGGCAATGCGTCAGGACCAATTCCGTGACAGTGAAGAACGTCAGTCGCCAATCGGTTCAGATAGCCGTTATTAGCGGCTCGGTTCCCGGAGAGAGGAATATCACCCGGCAGTCAGTCCTATCGCCGGGGTCTAGGGTCACCTTGCGGCCTCGCGGCCATGATTCATTCCTATATGACATAACCCTACTTGCAACTATCCAAGGATTTTGCGGCATTAAAGTGATTCAGGTGACGTAGTGTCCTGCGCCGGAGACTCGTCGGCATGGCGAGGACTCGAGGTCTTCTCGCCTCTTATGAACGGCTTGGGGTCCTCTGGCCGGCGGCGGATGCAAGGTTCAAGGACCTGGGCCCCTGTTATGGGCGTCGCGACGGATGGTCTGGTCGGCCAAGAGGCCGAACCACCGCTCGACCTGATTGATCCGGGATGAGCAGGCAGCCGAGGATGCCGCGGGCGGGATCGACTAGCTAGGACATGTCGGGGGGACGCGCCCGCGGTGGCGAGCCCATCAGCACGCGCCGCCAGCGCGAGGTAAGCGCCCCCGGCTGCTGCTTCTCAAAGGGATGCCAGGCGGGGACCGAACCAGGCCGATCCGGGACTGCGGCAACTGGCCGCCGGATGAAGGAGGTGGTCGGATCGGCAAAGCCTGGGACGCCCTGCGGAGGCTTCACCACCCAAAATCCATGCCGAGGGACAACGCCGACATCTCGCGTTCGTCCTGCCGCCCGGACACTACGGTGACGGACTTCAGCTCGAACGGGTGCCGGAGCAGGTTTCGGTGCCCCGAACCGGAGTGGGCCGACCTCGCACCTGCCCGACCATGTCCTGCGGACATGCCCTACACGACCCGGGCGAACCGCCGCTACCTGCGACGACGCGAGATCCGGCGCTCCATCCCCGAACGTCTCGACCAGCAGAGACATCGAAAGAACCGAGGTTCCCGAGACAGTGGACCCACCGGTTTCGACAGCGAGTGCTTCGGTAGAGGACGGTGTGGGACTACTACGCGAAGGGGAACGGACGGGACTGCAGTTGGTCCACGACCGCTGCGGGACAAGACCCGGCGCACGTATGGCCGGTCCGTGGACCGGCTGGCGGGCGTGGTTGATGCGCAGGTTGTGAGGACTTCCACCAACGTGACCGGGAAGAGGCAGGCATCGACGCGAAGACGATCAATGGCCGCAAGCGCCAGGTGGCCACGAACGCCTTTGGCCTGGTTGATCGCCACGGCAGCCTCCGTGCACGACTCCGTCGGGGGCAGACGCTAGCTCGACGAGCTCGATGAAAGCGGACCGGACCGTTCATCAGATCACCCAGATGCCTTGAGGACGTCGCGCACGATGGGACCGGCAGTGTCTGCCCCATGTCCGCCTTGCTGCACGACGGCCGCGGCGGCTACATCATCGCGGTATCCCGTGAACCAACTGTCGGAGACATCTGAGCCGGAGACCTCTGCCGAGCCTGTCTTGGCCCCTATAGCGCCGGTCAGCCCACGCATCACGTCGGCTGCCGTCCCACGCTCCGCAGTTCTGGTTAGCATGTTTCGCAGCTGCCGTGTGACTGCAACAGGAAGAGTGCGCTGGGTTCGCGCAATCACGCGGTTGTCAAACTCGGGCGACAGCAGAATAGGTTGTTTAAATTCGCCTGTCGACGCTGTTGCAATTACGGAAGCCATATTTAGAGGGTTCATCTGCACCAAACCCTGTCCGATCATCGCCGCCGCTGAATCGGGTCCATGAGCGACGGGGACAGTTCCGTCTGACGTCGTGACTCCACTGCGCCAATCGAGTCCGATACCGAAGACCTCCCGCGACTCTTTCGTAAGATCGGATGCTGTGATGTCGTCGGCAAACTCGATGAAGGCAGTATTGCAGGATTGGATGAAGCTGTCCGAAAATACACCGTCAGGTATCTCGAAGCCATTGATGTTCTGGAAAGTTCCTCCATGGAACGTGGTGAACTTCGGGCACGGCGTCCTTCCCTTCTCGGTCACCAGCCCTTTCTCGAGCAGCATTGCTGCCGTTATGATCTTCATGGTGGAGCCCGGGGCAAGCTTTCCTAGGAAAGCCGCATTGAATCCGTCCTTTCTGTTGTTTGCCACCGCCAACACTTCGCCGGTGCTGGGCCGGATTGCGGCGACTGAGGATTCGGGATATTGCTTCACTGCCTTCTCTGCGGATCGCTGGAGGGCGCCCGAAAGCGTCGTGCGAATTTTTCCAGGCTTCCCTGATGTGACCGAATGCAGCGTCTCCGTCGTGTGCCGGCCAGCCTTCTTGATGTGAATTTCCAGACCCGGTGTGCCGCCGACTCGTCCGCCGTATCGCTCCTGAAGTTCCAAGACAACACCCGCGAGGGAGGCGTATCCCTCGGGAGCGAGCACCTCTCCATCGCGGTCGAGCACCTCGACCTGAGGCACTTGTGCCTCAGCGGTCTCCAGGACGTCTCCCTCTTCGAGCTGCGGATGGATGACACTAGGGTGCCACGCGACGACAGGCTTTTCGTCACTCCTTTTCCGCGTCACTTCAAGAGTCGATTCGTACTTCCATGTCGAGTCCCTGCCACCCGCTCGTATGCGTGCGGTCACCGTGAAAGTGACCTTGGGCCCAGTTTGCCGGTACGCATGCGAAATTTCGGTGACCCCTACCCTCTCCCCGAAGCTGCGAAGGGCTTTTGTTGCGCCTTCGGCATTGTCTGTGGCGCCGCCCGCCGTTTTCAGATCGCCGTCGGCCCACGAACTAAGAAAGGCCTCAGTAGCGACACGTATCTCATCACTTTTCAGCGGCTGCGGGGCTGTGAACTGGGGTGATTCGATGAGGCAGTAGGTTCCCGTCACTGCGAGCAAGAGCGCCGCCGCTCCTCCACCCACTGCCAGTTTCTTGTTTCCACGCATTGACTCTCCGTTTCTTGAAGCCGTTCTCAGCGAATTGAACCTTGCTGCCGTTCGGCTGTTCATTGAACGATCGTGGTGCTGGAGCGGGCGACGTGTCGTCGCCCCCTACCCTGCAACCCGTTATAAGGGTGATGAGCAAGACGGGTATGGATAGGTGAACTGCCATCCGAGCTAGAGAAGACATCAGGGCCACTTTTCGTATGGGCGCACGGGCAACGGCATCTGCTTCACGTGCGCATCCCTTCCGGGCGGCCGCTCCGCATAGTGTCGGTAGAGGGAGGGATATAGACGAACCGCGAACCAGTGCCCGTCCTGTCAACTGAGACGGTGAGCAATTTCGGCCTGCCTATGTGGTGCCAGGTGTTCGGTCCAGTAGCAGAGGAACCCTGGGGGTCTCAGAGTGCCAGTCTCGACATCCCCCAACGCAGAAAATGCTCTGCCCGCGGGGTTCCGTCCCGAGGACCGAGTACGCGACCGTCAGAGGTTCACCACCTACCAACCCAGCGGACGTACGGTGACTGCCGGACCCAGTCAGCCGAGGCCGCATGCCCGACGATGGCTAGGCCGACCAGGATGGTGTGGAACCGCCAGGATTTGGCCTTCGTCGGCAGAGCTTTCCGACGGATACTCCAGTGACCACCCAACAGGCATACTCGGCTATTGGACAGGCCCAACATTTCCTTGAGGCCGTGGTCCCATCGGCGACCGATACCGCCAGATCCGTCATGCACGGTTCAACGAACGATCAAGCCGTAAGAAACGACGTCTCATGGTCAGCTTGAGGAACCGCTTGTAGCAGCAGTGGGCGGATGCCAGCCCGAGAAAGGCTAGACACCTCATGTAGCTACTGATTCCCAATGTGGTTGTCAACACGGCCTGGTGACTCGCTGTGAGCGTGTCAGCCCAGCGGGAGGGGGCTCGGCGGCGGGGTGATCTCGAAGGTGCGACCGTCGCGTATGAGGGCCCACAGGACGTTCAGACGACGTCGCGCGAGCGCGATGATTGCCTGCTTGTGGTTCTTCCCCTCAGCTCTCTTGCGTTCGTAGAAGGCTTTGGAGGCGGGCCAGGAGCGGGAGGCGACCATGGCGGACATGTAGAAGACGCGCAGCAGCCGGCGGCAGTAGCGGCGGGGTCGCCGCATGTTGCCGCTGATGCGTCCGGAGTCCTTCGGAACGGGGGCCAGGCCGGCGACTCCGGCGAGGCGGTCGGAGCTGCCGAAGACGCTCATGTCACCGCCGGTGTGGGCGAGGAACTCGGCGCCCAGGACCGGTCCGATGCCGGGCATGCTCAGGATGACCTCGGCGTGCGGGTGGTCGCGAAACCGGCCCTCAATCAGGGCGTCGGTCTCGGCGATCTCCTCATCAAGGGCCATCACCTCCCTCGCCAGCCTGGCCACATGGCGGCGGCCAGCTTCTCTCCGGCAACGGTGGTGTGCTGGGCTTCGGCGGCCTCGCCGGCCGTGGCGGCGACGAGCTTGTAGTTGCGGACCTTGCGGTTCTTTCAGCCAGGTCGCGAGCCTGCTCTTGCCGGTCCTGCGGAGCGCGGCTGGGGTCTGGTAACCGCTCACCAGGACCAGGGCCGCCTTCGAGGTGCTGTAGTAAAGACGCGTTCCCGGGCGGGGCAGTACTCCAGCATCTGGGCGCGCAGCCGGTTGATCGCCCTGGTGCGGTCGGCCGCCAGGTCCAGGCGGCGCGAGGTGAGGATACGCAGGTCGACGGCGATGTCGTCGCCGCGGTGCACGGGTTCGAGGTCGCGGCGCATACGAGCTTGGTCGGCGATGACGAAGGCGTCCTTGGCATCGCTCTTTCCGTCGCCCCGGTAGGAGCCGGAGGCATGGTGGACGGTGCGGCCGGGGATGTAGAGGACCTGCTGCCCGTTGTCGGTCAGCAGCGTGATCATCAACGCAGCCCCGCCCGAGTTGAGATCGATAGCCCACGTGACCGTGTTGCCCTCGCTCAGCTCCAGCACATCGGCGATCAGCCTGAGCAGCTCGGTCTCGTCGTTGGCCACCCGCCGCGACAGCCTGCGTTTGTCCTCAGCGTCGATCACTGTGCAGTGATGCGCGGCCTTGCCCGCATCCGTACCGGCCCACAGCTCGGGCACGGCCACCTTTGAAGTCGATCCTGTACCTGTCCCAGCAGACGACCTCGCCAGTGTGTCCTTACCAAGCGATCTTGCCGCGCGCATCCCAATCAGTGGCCGAGTCGTCGCGGGGCAACGGGCGGCCAATCAGTAGAAGCCACTCGTGCGGCATGAGGTTGACAGCCACACCCAGTGCCCCAGGGCCTCCCGATCCCACGAGTGACCGGGATCAACCCACCATCAACGTAAGGAGGTTGAACTCGTGATGTCGCTGGGTTGCTCAGTCGGGTCTGATGGTCAGGCCGGTCTCGGCGTGGCAGCCGTATGAGGTGACTGCGGTACTGGATGTGACGTAGGCCGCGTCGGATGCGCTGGACGAGGTGTTCGGAAGTGCTGAAGGCGACGTTGGAGAGCCAGCCGCGTCGCAGCAGTGACCAGGTTCCGTCGACGGGGTTGAGGTCGGGTGCGTAGGGCGGCAGGGAGTAGATGGTCAGCCAGTCCCGGACTGCCGCCCTACCTCGTCCGCGGCGAAGGCATGCTCGACCAGGCGCGCTTCGTCCAGCCACTGCGCAACGTCCTCATCCGTATGGGCGTAAAGGTGCACGATTGAACGTCGAGGCCACCGGATTCACCGGCACAGGTTGTCCATCACCGCCTTGCAGACTCCCGGGGCGACTTGTCCGGCGCTGTTACTGCAACGGTCCTTTGTTCGACGGCGGTTCGGTTTCTGGTGGAGTGTGGCCGCGTCGTTTGTAGTGGCTGGTGTCGACTTGGTGTGTTGTCTGTGGCGTCGCCAGTGTGACGTGTGCAGGGCGTGGTCGATGCTCGGGCGGGGCCGGGTCAGTTGGCAGATCAAGCGTCTCAGTTCGGGAAGGGTGAGGGGGTACGAGCTGGGACGATCCGTCTCTGCTTTGCCGGTGCCCAACTCGCGGGCACGCAGGGCGGTGAGGCAGGTGTGGGCGGCCATGGCCAGGGTGATGTGGTGGTGCCAGCCGTCGTAGCGGCGGACCTGGTAGTCGCCCAGGCCGCATTCCTGCTTGGTGGTCTGGACGCATTCCTCAACAGCCCAGCGGCTGCCGGTGATGTGGATCAGCTGTTCGAGTGTGGTGCCGACGCGGCAGCAGGAGATCTCGTGTCGGGCTGGTAAACGCTGCGGCGGGCGATGACCCAATTGCGACGGGCTTTCCGGTGCCAGAGGCGGGCCTCGATACACAGAATGCTGCCTCGATCGCCCAGCCCGACGTCGACGGAGAGCCGCCGCATCCTGGGCGCTGCGGTCTCGAGCCTAGCCCTCGTCACAGGCCGTGGCCACTCGGTTCGGTCTGCTCGGTACGTCCCGCGGGGGCCGCGCCACCGGCTGACACGACGACCACGCGGAACGGCCGCCCCCCACCACAGGGGTGGAAAGCGGCCGTTGAGGCGGGGTCAGTCCGCGTACACTGACGCACCCGCCGTGCGGCGGATCTCCGGCAGCGCCGAGTAGAGCGTGGCGCCCGGGCAAAGAGTGGCGAAGCCGTCGCGGTGTCCAGAAATGGTGTTGAGCTTCGCCTGCTCGCCTGCCTCGTAGATGCCGGTGTCGCCGGCGGCGGTGAGCGTCACCTTCGCCTCGGGGTCGACGCCATGCAGGCCGAGCTTCCAGGCGGAGATGTCGGCGATGGCCTGCTTGGCCGCAGGAGTCGGTGTGCCGCCGTTCTCGTAGTCGCCGAGAAGCGAGACACCGGACGAGTAGCCGTTGAAGCCGTACGTGTGGGCTCCGCGTACCGGCTTGTCGACGCCGCCGGCGCGGCCCTCGAAGACCGTTCCGCACTTGTCGACGAAGAAGTTGTAGCCGGTGTCGCTCCATCCGTTGGTCTGCACGTGGTAAGTGAAGATCGCCCGGATGATCGCTGGTGATTCAGCGCAGTCGTAGTTGTTCGTGCCGGCGGTGTGGTGGACGAAGACCGCGTCGACCTGGCTCAGGTAGGCCGGCGGGTCTGTGACGAGCGACTCGTCCGCGCCCCATTCGGCGCGGCTGACGATCGCTGGCGCGGCGGGGACGGCTGGTGCTCCCCAAGTCCAGGCGCCCCGATCAGGCGCCGCAGTTCCTGGACCCTCAATCCCTTGTCTCTTACCGCCCTTCGTCTCGCCGGGATCGATCATGTCGAGCCGCAGCGCCTCCGGGACCCTGGTTTCCTTGCCGCCGACCACAAGTCGGGCCTCGACGGCGTCCGACGGCCCGACCCACAGCGGCTCGGATGCACCGCGCACACCTGAGGCGTTGCCCTCCTGCGATTCCGGGGCCCGGATGTCGAAATCGAGGTCGCGCCAGTCGGTCCATCCGCCGTCATCCACACTGCGGGTGCGTATCTGCGCAGTGCCCTCAAAGTCGTCGGCGCCGTCCTGCCAGGAGACGCCCACGAGCGAGAAATTCTGGGTGTCGGTACGCGGCAGTTCGCGCTTCGCCGCGCCTGCGCCGTCCAGCATGAGCGAGTGGGACTGGGGCGCATGTGAGTTGTCTTCGGTACCAGTGCTCGCAGAGCCTTGTGCCACAGCCGAAGCCGTCACATTCGTCCCCGCCAGCACCACCGCTGACGCTGCCAGCCAGATCGTGCGCTTCGACGTGCTTGCTCGCTGCGTGCGAGCTTCTCTCCGACTCATGCCGTCCTTCATAGAGCTTGTTCGCGAACGCTGCTCGCGGTGAGCAGTTTTCGGTGGCGGGCAGTTCGCTGTGGCAGGGACCCGAACCGGACTCGCCCATGGTGGTCCTGCTGGACTCTTTCCGAGCTGGGCGAAAAGTCCGAGGTCAAGGTGCCGCAGTACGGCACCACCTCGATCACCTACCGGACGACGAAGGTCCTTTGTCGCCCCTCGTCCCGTGCAAATGGCTGAGAGGTGGAGTCCGATGAGTGGCTCCTGTTGACTAGCCGATCCTAGGCAGCCTGACCGCTTGTGAGGCAGACCCAAGGTGTGCGGGCCTATGGCTGTTCCTATCCGAAGGGATCACCACTCGTACCGCCGCTGCGCCACCAAAGGACCGATGAACGGCGGAAAATCATATGTATCTGAGGTGATCACCGCCTCCGCTGAACTGCAACGACCCCACTGCCGCCTCACGGAGAAGGGGACTTTGGGCCCAACGACGACGTGCGTGCCTCCACCGGCCCAGTACCGGCTGGCTTCCGTAGGGGGCGTAGGTTGCGCACCGGACCGGTCCCAGCCTGCTGCCGATGACGCCCCGGGCGCCCGAGCGCCGCAGCCACGATTGCGTCCGGGCCGGCACCACCACTCTGTTCGCCGCCCTGGAGGTCGCCACGGGAAAGGACATCGGCTCCCTCCACCGGCGACACCGTGCCGGTTCAAAAAGTTCCTCACCAAGCTGGACAAGGAGGTGCCCGCCGGCCTCGACGTGCGCCTCCTCCTCGACAACTACGTGCGAACCCGCTCCGCGCCGATAGCGAGAGGCGGCTCGTCATCGCGCTGGCCATGCGCGAGAAACGCCACCGCGAGTTGCAGGGCCTCAATCCTGCTCCATCATCCGTCTCCAGCCCCTGGTTCGAAGAAGGAACCCTAACCGGCTGGGATGATTTTGGTGTGGCTGGTGTGATCACGGCGTCGGATTCGGCCTGGACAGTCCCATTCACCGGCCCCGGGGCCCCAGTTGCGGCTCACGGATGCGGACGGCATGCGGCTGACCTGTTTCGCCACCAACACCTCGTGCCGGCCGATCGCCGAGCTCGAGCTCCGTCACGGGCTGCGGGCCCGGGACGAGGACCGCATCCGCGCCGCCCGGGACGGGCCACCGGCCTGCGCAACCTGCCCCTACACCCCACGGCCCAGAACCGGACCTGGCTGCAGATCGTGCAGAGCGCTCTCGACCCTGCTGGCCTGGATGCCGATGCTCGCCCTGACCGGCAAGGCCAGGCTCTGGGAGCCCCGCCGACTACGGCTCCGCCTGTTCACCGCGGCCGGACAGCTCGTGACCACCGGCCGTCGGCTCCGCCTGGCCCGGCACTGGCCCCTGGACCGGTCACATCACCGCAGCCCGCGACCGGCTCACCCAACTGCCCGACCCTGGCTGATCAGCGGATTCCCCGTCCCTTCGACAGCACCTCACCATCCGGAGCAGTGGAATCCGGCACCATCCCGAGGCGACACTCAGCTCTTCGGCCTGCACAGCCCCAGCCCACGGCACGAAAACGGCCCACCGACTCCGTCGGCGGACCGTCACGAAAGATGGAGGTTAGGAAGGCTGGCCCCTACCGAGTGTCGGTGTGCGCTCAATCCCCGAACTTCGGGTGGTGGTCCCTGTGGCCCATGAACGCTGAATGGTTTAGCTGGCTCCATCCACCCGGATTAGTATGGCCATCGCCCGGTGACGGGCGACGCCGTCGACGACCGGCGCTCGATAGTTAGCATCACGTATGTGCTCCAGGAGCCCGCGCGCCGGCATGAGCCGGTTTTCCTCCAAGAACTGGACAAGAGTGTCGGTCCAGACCCAGGCTCCATCTGTGCGGATACCCAGCGGTGTGACGGATCCATGGGCCTTTGCCAACACCTCGCCTCCTGGTTGTGGGGTGGCAAGTAGCGTTGCGGCCGTGCGGAGGTAGTTGGCAACGAGGAGCAGTTCATCCTTGTCCCGCAGCGCAGGCAGCCCCTTCGCCAGGCGACTGACTGGGCTGGGATCACCGCTTTGAGAGCGCAGTTGACCCGGAACGTGAGCGATTCGAACGGGCGAGGCCGGTCGGTTCGCCCAAAGAAGCGCACCGTGCTCACGAGCCAGCCACTGATAGGCAGGGAGTCTCGCGCCTGTGCGGTACACCTCCACCCTCGGCACGTCCTCTCCTGCAGCGCGCAGTACACGCTGGGCTGCCGCAGTGTACGCTGGCAGATCCGTGCCGTGCCGAACCTCGACAACGTAGACGCACCGGGAGTCAGCGATCTTGTCGGCGAAGGCTGGCAAGCGCCACGTGCGCCACATTCCGACCGCTTCCCTCCCGTCCTCCAATGCGGACAGCAGCGCCCGATCAGCTTCACGCGTCACCTTGGTCGGCTCGGGCGTGTAGAGGTACGCAAGTGCTGGCTGCGCGTCGAAGCCAGGGTACTTGCCCCAGGCCGGTGCTGCAGGAACGCTGTTCAGCTGTGCTGAGTCGTACCCGTCGGCTTCCAGGGCCTCAGCCAACAAAGTGTTATCGGCCTCTGGGAGCGTGGCTCCCGTGCTCAGGACGGCCTTGGTGATGATGTACGCCGCCTCGGAGCGCCGAGAGTCGCCCAAGGCTCGTCGTGCCCGCGCTGTGTCTTCGTCAGGAAGTGCTGCAGCCAACCTCAGGAGCAAGTCGTGGCAGTCGGCCTTCCAATCTTTCCGTAGGCCCTTTGCATCCCTGTGGGTCCACGCTTGCTCAGCCAACGTGCCCATCGTCCTCAATCATGGGTGGCGCTTCTCCTGCGGTTCAATTCAGTAGCGGCGAGGCCTGAGCCTCACTTTGGCACGAGACGATCCTTCATGGAATTCCCTCGAGCCGCTTCGGGCCAGGCGAGAGTGCCACTCTCCTACCATCCGCGGCGACTGGACGGTCGATACGACCCGGCCATCGGAGCACAGGGAGCCAGGGGGTGAAGATTACTTATGGGTCGCCACGGACCAAGGGCTGTCGGTTAGAGCCTCGCTGGTGCAGCCACGGAACTCGACACCTCTGAACCAGAAATGATCTGGTGGTCCCTATCTGACGGGCCCAGAGGCCCAAGTGTGAGTAACCTGGAGGCGGGGGCAGGCCCTCATGCCTCACTCTCCCCAGAGTGAAAGTGACAGGAAGTCAGGCAGCGGGAGGGGTGGCTTAACGGCGGATGAAGCAGTCCTCAAGCATCCACGGCATGCCGCCGAGCGCTGCGAGCTGAGCGTCGGAGACCATCCATTATCCGACTATGAGCAGCCCGGCGTTTCGAAGCCAGCCGCCCCGGTCTTACGGGAGCTTTGCCGCCCCCCTCACCCCGAGGGCGCACGGTGACGGGCTGCCGTCGTGGAGCGTACGCTCCTGCCAACGGTGCGGTGACAACCGCGCCTTCGTGAAAGCCATCCTGTCGGCCATTTTTCGGAATGACCGCAAGGCATTCGCCGACGCCGTCGCAGGGGGTGACGACCTTGTGGCCTCGCATGCGATGAGGCACCACGTGAGTTGAAGCCTCACTAACCAGATCATGCAGCGGCCACGAGTAACATCCAGGAGGATGGCGAGGGACCTCCATGGGCCACAACATGCCGCTGCCCCTGGCCCATGCAGCAGCGGCGCACGAATCAGCGTTGGGGACGACTCACCACAGATCCCTGAAGCCACAGAACGTGCGCGTTCGGCGGCATCACGGGCACCGGATTCCTCCTGAATGCTGGAGATTGGACCGCCGATGCGGACCCTTGGCTGGCCGCCGTCGACGACGTGGTGTGCGGATTCCTCGCATTCCATTCGGTGCGGGCCCGTGGCGAACCAACTTTGTAGGGGCTGCCCTTCGTGAGCGGGCTGTCCTGCGCACTCAAGAGTCCAGTTCGAGAGAGGGTGAGCCCTACCGGCTGGCCCCCGCTGCTCAACCGGGTTACAAGCGGGATCGCCCGGTATCACTTCGCGAGCACCTAGCTACCGAGGTGGCGCTAGTCATCTGCGTGCCCCTCTTCAGTCACCCTTCCCGATCAGCTACTCGTGGGAGCCCACAGCCATGACCGCGACAGATCCGCTGAGGCATTCGTTCGTGCGTGTGTTGCGATTCGGTGACGAGGCGAGCCGGTTCTTCTACTCTCACCTCTTCCTCACCGTCCCCGAGATACATGGGCTCCTTGCGCCGAGCATCGCAACGCAGGGCAGCAGGATTTTGGTAGCACTCGGTCGGCTTGTGGTGCGTCACAACGAATCGGACAGGCTTCTCACGCACCTCTGCGACCTAGGCCGGCGTCACAGCAAGCGCAAGTGCCTGATTGAGCACTTCGAGCCCATGGGAACGAGCCTGTTCGCCACGCTCGCTCACTTTCTCGAAGAGGAGTGGACACCAAGACTTGCGCAGGCTTGGAAGGATGCGTTCGCACGTGTGTCACAGATCGTGATCGAAGCCGCACATGACGACGCCGTCGTGCGCCCACGCCGGTGGCAGGCAATTGTCCTCGAGCACGACATGCGAGCCCATGACATCGCAGTCATCAAGCTCATGCCTGACGAGCCGATCTCCTTCACTCCCGGCCAGTCCTTCAGTCTGGAGACACAGTTGGTCCCTCGTCGGTGGCGGAGGTACTCACCGGCGAACGCGCCCCGTCCTGACGGAACGCTGGAGCTGCATGTCAGGGCTGTGGCCGGTGGCACGGTCAGCACCGCGCTTGTACATGCCCTTCAGGCGGGCGACGTAGTGAGACTTGGTGCCCCCCGCGGCGACCTGCTCTTACTCGATCCGGAGGACGAACGGGAGTTGATGCTACTGGCTGGGGGGACGGGCTTGGCTCCCCTCCGCGCAGTAGTAGAACAGGTCGCCGCGTCGCAGCGGCCCAGACGGGTCGATTTCCATGTTGCGGCTCGCGACAAGGAGCAACTGTACGACCTTCCAGCGCTTCTAGCCCTGCAGGACGCCCACGATTGGCTGACCGTCCGCCCGGCTGTCGCTGAGGACACTCCGTGTGTGGCGGAGCAATTCACATTGGCCAAATCGGCTTTGGGTCAAGGTGTGTCCGCCGCTCGGGCCTACTACGTCTGCGGCTCCCCACGTACCGTCGTTACGACCATAGAGGCCCTGAACCGGGCAGGCGTAGCCTGGAAGGACATGTGGTTCGAGGATGTGCTGGCCGAGAGTGAAGACTGGTGACCATCAACTCCGTCCACCGTAGAGCGGCGAGGCTCATCGTCTTTGCACGGCAGCCTCGGGCTGTCGCTCTACCTTGCGCAGTGCCTCTCGTCGGGCTGTGTCTCATCAGAGGCCATCTGCTTTCGGTCTCCCCGGCGCCTGAGCTTGGCGTTCAATCCCGCTGGGCTTGGTGTTCCTTGATCGATTCGGCGCGTTTGACGGTCTTGCCGACGTCGTGGTGCCTGGCCCGTTGCTTGTTCTTCGAGCCGGGAGGCCGCCCCGGGCCGGGGCGGGACGGTTTCGGCGCACTCGCCGGGCGGGCTGCTGTCGCGCGGACGTTGCGAAACCCCCGGCGGACCCGGGCGGGGGTGAGACGGCGGGGTTCCGCGGGCTGTTCCCAGGGGCGGCGGAGGTCCTCGGCGAGGGGCCGGGCGAGACGGAGCTGGGTGTGGGCAGCGATGATCAGCCAGGTCCACAGGTCGGCCGTGTCGGGATGCCTGATCTTCGGGGCGGTCCAGCTCAGGGTCTGTTTCATCAGCCGGAAGGTGTGCTCCAGGTCGGAGCGGCGGAGGAAGGACTGCCACCAGCGGTCCACGTCCGCCGGTGCGGCGGCGGTGGCCGAGCACCACAGCCAAACCGGTTTCGGGTAGCGGTCGCCGGGCAGGCGCTTGACCTTCAGGCGGATCAACGTGCCGTGCAGGATGGGGAGTTCTTCCTTGGCGTGCTCCAGCCAGGGTCCGCGGTGGGTGAGCCGGGGGTGCATCCGGTCCCAGGCCGTCGCGGTGGCCGTGCCGTAGGGGGTGGTGTCCGTGGCGGTCGTGACGTCGGGCTCGTGCCAGCTGTCGCGCTTCTTGAACGTGAGGACGCCGCCATGCCGGCGGGGACGCCCGCCCTTCGGCCCGGAGCGTGCGGGGCCGGGGTCGCGGAGCATGACCCGGTCCGAGCGCAGTCGCCCGACCAGCACGACGGGCAGGCCGGCGAGAGCGTGGGTCAGGTAGGCGACGTCGTAGCCGGAATCCATCACGATCAGGATGTCCGGATCGCCCGGCTCCCAGTGGCCTGCGCTCGTTAACCGCTGGACGACATTGCCGAGTTGGGCGGCAGTGACGGAGGTCGCGTCGTCAGCCCGGCCCAGGCGGACCGCGTCCAGGAGAGCGACCCAGGAGGTGCGGCCGGACTCCAGGGCCGCGACGAAGGAGTAGGGCCAGCCGGGCACCAGTTGGTCCGAGTTGCGGTCGCCGCGTCCGTAGACATGGCAGAAGAGCCGGTCGCCGCTGGTGGGAGCGTCGGGTCGCAGCCAGTGCGACACGTCCACGGCGAGCACGATTCGCCCGTCGGCCGCCTTCGGCAGCGGCAGGTTCGCCAGCGCGCGGCGCAACCGTGTCGGCTCCAGCCAGCCACGGTCCAGGGCCGCGTACAGCGCACCGTGCCCGCGCCGGTGCTCGACCGCCAAGGAGAGCTCGACCAGGGTTTTCACCGGCCCGTCCGCGCACAGCACCGCATCGGCGAGCTCGAAGAGCGCGTCCGCGCGGGAGTAGAGGCAGTCGTAGAACTCGACACGAAAGTGGGACAGGACGCCCAGTGCGGCGTCGGCGGGACCTGCGGGATGGAGACTCTTCACCAGCGGCCGTTCCTTCACGCGACGTTGCTCGACACCTCGAAGCGTGAAGAACGGCCGTCCTGCTGTCCCGCGAAGAACACGAGATCAGCGGGTCGAGTGAAGCAGCGAGGTTAAACGTCAAGGAGGTCGTTCTCTTTCCGAACCTCGTGTGTGGTTCTCGCTGGTCAGGCATGAGATGGCCGCTGTCGCGGGAGTCTCGGCTCGTGACTGGCTGAGATGTCGTGAGGGTGGCGGATGCCATCGATGCGGGCGGTTTGGAAGCGCGGCAGAAGGTCGCTCGAGGTCGAGCTGGAGCGGGTGCAGGCCGGCTCTGGCTGAGGCGGAAGAGGTGCTCAGGCGCCGGGGGATTGGCCTGGAGCAGCATCTGGAGGCACTGGCCGAGGTGGATGAGCCCGCCGAAGTGATCGACAGGGTGTCACAGCGGAAGCCGGTGGGACCCCGCCGGGCGGTGCCGCACCGGCAGAACGCCACCGGGGCCGACGAATTGTCGCCGGACTATCAGGCGTTGATGGCCAAGGTGGTGGAAGCGGGAGGAGACGGGCTGGGTGCCCGCCGGGCAGCGGTGGTGCTGAATTGGGACAGCGCCTCCGCCTCCCGCGTCGAGGGAGCGAGGGCCCGGCTGAAGCGACTGGTGGAACGTGGCTGGCTGGGGGAGGAGAAACCGGGCAGGTTCATGCCGCCGACTTCGGAACAGGTTCCTGGTGCTGCATGGCCAGACGGCGGCCCATGAGTATGGTCATCGACCACAGGACGACGGCTTCGCTGGTCTCGCTGCGTCGCTCGTAGTCACGAACCAGGCCGGCTGGGCGGAGTCACGGCGAAGGATCTTTCCACGACCAGGCGGCGGGGCAGGAGCTGAAAACCTTGAACGTCGTCGGTGCGGCCGACGATGTCGAGGACGACCCCGAGGTGCTGGTCGGTCCAATCGGTGAGGTGACCGGTGTAACCGCCGTCGGCTCAGACGCGCGCCAGCCGCCGGAAGTGATTCATTGCTGCGGGTAGCAGGATGCGGGCGGCGTCCCGGTCGGTCGTGGAGGTCAGCGTGACCAGCACGGCCAGCAGGAACCCGAGGGTTGTCGGTCAGCATATGCCGATTGCGCCCGTTGGTCCTCTTCCCTGCGTCGAACCCCCGCGAGTGGTGAGCAACAGTGGCGTCCGCCTTCACCGACTGCGAGTCCGCCATGCCTGCGGTCGGCTCCCTTTTGCGGCCCTCCGAGCGGCGGACAGCCTCGCGCAGTCTGTCGTGCAGCTCGGTCACCAGCCCCGAATCCCGCCAGCGGGCGAAGAAGGCATACATACGCGGCCAGGGCGGGAAGTCACAGGGCATCGCCCGCCATTTGATGCCGTTGTCGACGAGGTAGCGCATCGCGTCGATCGCCGGTGGCAGTAACCCTCCGGACGGCCGCCCCGGCCAAGGCAGCCAGCCCGGAACCGGCAGCACCGGACGAAAAGCCCACTCGACATCGCTCATGTCCGAGCCGTACCGAGGCCGGCGCTCTGGCCGGTCGGCCGCGTTCCCGAATCTGTGGGCGAGACAGTCACACCCAGGAGTGGACGAACTGGACCCGCCAACAACGACCACGCGACACTGCGACAACAGAGCCTCTTGTTCTCGCTGGACTCGACAACCGCGAGCTACCAAGAGGCCCTTCCTCTATGCCCCACCAGCCGACAAGTCACCCGATCCACGACCCCGTTCGTGCCAGACCGAGCGCACGACCAGAAAGAGAACGGTCAGTCCGTGTGCCGCAGTAGTTTCCGATGCGCCTGACGTGGTTGGTGGCGGGGTACTGCTTCCGAGAGCTGTGTTTCCTCCGTTCTCGGGGTCCGGTGCTGTCGCTCACTACCGGTCCACCTCCATGCGCTTCGGGTGAGCCTCCGCCTTTCGTTGCGCCTCCCCTTGACATAGGTCCGCGAGGCGCGTACACAGGAAGCAGAAGTAAGTAATTGCTTGGATTTGATTTTCGACCGAGGAGCGGTTGGCCAGAGCCGGAGACCGCACCGAACGTCCCCGGCAGGCCACGCGACAACAGACTCCGAAGTGGCGGGCACCCGAGGCTCCCCACGTTCGTCGGATCCAGTCGCCAATCACCCTGTTCCCGGCAGTGCGACCAGCGGCTGTCCCATCGGCTTCCCGGCCCCATATCGGGAGTGCGCCATGCAGCAGACCAGGATCAAGGTCGGCGCCCCCAGGCGCCCGACTTCCTCCACCCCGCCGCTAGACCTGCGCACCCCCTCAGGCCGGCGCCTCCCTTACTGATCGCGACTGGACACCCCATGTTCCTCGCAACCGACAACCCCTGGACCTCATCCTCGTCCGAAGCCGAAGTCTTCACGCTTCTGCCACGAGCCAGGGCCGACCGCGCCGGATGCGCCGGTGGCCACGCCGTGTGTCAGCACACTCTCACCGTGACACCCACCGAAGCCGCCGCCCCCACCGCCCGTCACGACATCACCCAGACCCTGCGGGTATGGGGCCTGGCCCTGGACGGCGACCTCATCTACGTCGTGGAGCTGATCGTCACCGAACTGGTCACCAACTCCGTCCAACACGCCGGCCGTGTGACACCGCAGATCGCGGTGACCCTGCAGGCCGACGCCGACGGCACCCTTAACCTCGGCGTCGAAGACAACAGCCCCGACACCCCGACCCGCCACGAAGCCGCAACCGATGCCACCGACGGCCGCGGCATCTCCATCATCCACATCCTCCTGGCGGAGTACGGCGGCACCATCGACACCGAACACCACACCGCCGGCGGCAAGACGATCTGGGCACATCTTCCGACACAGGCACAGGAAGCAGACGCTGCATAGCTCACCTGAGAGCCTCCCAGCAATCGGTTGAGTTCGCTATCGTCGCTGCTCAGTGGGGCCTACTGCCCCGGATCCCCCGGATCGGGGGGTTCATGATCTTGTAGATGGCCGCACGGCCGGAACTCGGGATGTGACGTTGCGCGAACCGGCTTCGCCCCGTGCTCTGGCCGGCCGGGAACCGCCGCAACTGGACCTGGCGCGCACTGGGGCACCCACCCAATAGGTTGTGGCCGATCTTGACGACGGCCAGGGCTCTGGCGCGCCTTCCCTCAGGGGACGGACGGTGGACGCGTCGCCGGTAGAACGCGCTGCCTACCGATTAGTTCACGTTTGCTGGCTCCGTCCGCGTGAGGGTGAGTGAATCGGCTGGAGCAGGGCCGGAGTCGGTGCCTGAGTGCCGGCACAAGACCGTGTCCTGCATGGTCAGCAAGGAGCCGTTTGCAGCAGCAGAGTGCGGACGCGAGTCCGAGGACCAGAGGCAGTCCGTTCGCGTCCGACATGACATTCATCTTGGAACCGCCTGCCCGGGTCCACGGGGTCATGTCCCCTGTAGTGGTGTAACCGCGTCGGATTGATCCTCTGTCTGGGGGTAGAGCGAGTCCATGCCGCCTTTGGGGAGGTAGCTGCGGGGGAAGGCGATCCATTCGTCGTGCATTTCGACGAGGACGGCGGTGGTGAGGCGTTCGAGGGCGGGCGGGTTGGGGAAGATCTGGACGACGTCGACGCGGCGCTTGATCTCACGGTTGACCCGTTCCAGGGGGTTGGTCGACTGGATCTTCTTCCAATGTCGTTCAGGGAAGTCCGCGAACGCGGTCAGGTCGGTCTTGGCCTCCAGGAGCATGTCCCTGACTTTGGGGAACTGCCGTCCGAGCATGTCGGCGACGGTGTCGAGCTGGGATCGGACCAGGCCGGCGGTGGGCTGGGCGAAGATCGTGCGGATCGTCGCGGCGACCATCTCCCCGGAGTCCTTGCTGATCACGGAGAAGACGTTCCGCAGGAAGTGAACGCGGCACCTTTGGTAGGCGGCACCGAGCATGACCTTGCGGACGGCCGCGACCAGGCCCAGGTGGTGGTCGCCGATGACCAGGCGGACCCCGTTCAGGCCGCGGGACCTGAGGGAGCGCAGGAACTCGCTCCAGAACACTTCGCTCTCGCTGTCGCCGACCATGAGGCCGAGGACCTCGCGGCCGCCGTCCTCGGTGATGCCGGTCGCGATGACCACGGCCTGGGAGACGATCTGGTGCTCGACCCGGGCCTTGCAGTAGGTGGCGTCGAGGTAGACGTAGGGGAAGCGGGTGTGGTCCAGGGGCCGGGTGCGGAAGGCGGACAGTTCGGCGTCCAGGGCGCCGCAGATCCTGGAGACCTCGGACTTGGAGATGCCGCTGTCGCCGCCCAGGGCCTTGACCAGGTCGTCCACGCTGCGGGTGGACACGCCGTGTACGTACGCCTCCATGATCACGGCGTAGAGAGCCTGGTCGATCCGGCGCCGGCGCTCCAGCAGCGAGGGGAAGAACGATCCGGTGCGAACCTTGGGGATCGCCAGGTCCAGGTCGCCGGCCTGTGTGGTTAGCACCTTCTCTCGGTGCCCGTTGCGCATCGTGGTGCGGGTCTCGGTGTGCTCACCCGGCGCGGCACCGATGTGAGCGGTGGCCTCGGCCTCGATGAGTTCCTGCAGGATCCGCTGGGCCAGAACCCGGACCAACTCGATTCCGTCCGCCGAACGCAGTGACTCCATCAGCCGGAGTAAGTCATGCTGGGACAAGGCCATCGTGTCACCTCTCTCAACGAGCTTCGCTACTCGGAGAGTTGCGCGATGGCCGCCTCATGACCAGGGGGTATGCGGAGATCGCTGTTACACCACTCGACGGGACACCATCGTCCACGGGGCTCGGACCTGCAAGGTTGCCCCCGAGGCTGCTATATCACGTCAGGCGGTTCGGAGGAGATCCTCTTGGCTCGGTTGTGGGCGACGTACGGGATGAGCGTGATCTTGTGCAGGGTTCGGTTCATCTGCCGGTCACCGCTGCGGTTGATCCGGCGGCGGTTCCTGAGCCCGGAAGAGGCCGGGATGGGCGAAACGCCGGCGAGGAAGCAAAGGCGGCCTTGGACCGGAAGCGGCCGGGGTATGACCATCTGACGAGGACCTGGGCGGCTGTGATGGGCCCGACTTATTGCAATTCCAACAGCTCCGGAGCCATCTGCCGCACGAGGGCGAGGATCTCACTCTCAAGGTCCTTTGCCTCGGTCTGGAGTGTCTAGAGGCGTTGAGCAGTGGCCCAAGGGCCCGGAGGGTCATGGGATGCTCCCAGGTCCTGCGGCGGGCGGTCTCTCAGCTGAGCACAGCGAGTGATTTGCTTGAAGTTTCCGCAGATTGGCCCGCAGAGCGTCGGGCCAGAAACGATCAGGACCTTGAACTGGTTGATCGCGGCGGTCGAGGCGACGACAGCGCCGGGCCGGGTGACGAGGAGGACGCGCGGGCCTTGCGCTCTCCTCGAAGCCTCGGCTGGATCTCGTGGTCGCTGGCCAGTGCGTCCTTGGCGGCCCTGATGGCGTCGATCATGTCCGTCCCTGCGGTCGCGCGGACAGTTGGCCGTTTCGACGCAGTACTTCGACGACCTGTTCGCCGGCCTGGTCAAGGAAGGCAGAAACGACGTCTAATCCGACCTGACGAGAAGGCCGCGTACCACGGCGGCTTCTACATGGCTCAACTCGTTCTGGTCTCGACTATTCGCGGCTCGCGAACGCCCAGACCGCCCGCGTCTCCACATCTCGGCTCGCCGCCTTAAACGAACCAGATTATACCCCGCTCAACCCGTTCCTCGA
Organism: Streptomyces sp. WAC00040; assembly: GCF_056835925.1. Taxonomy (NCBI): domain Bacteria; kingdom Bacillati; phylum Actinomycetota; class Actinomycetes; order Kitasatosporales; family Streptomycetaceae; genus Streptomyces; species Streptomyces sp. WAC00040. Next base: position 347,869 of record NZ_JAKQZE010000005.1, on the reverse strand, counting down.
GGACAAACATGCGGCGAGCCCGGCGTGATGATCTCCCAGTACGCCGCCGAACCAGCCCTCCGCGACCTTCGCGCCTTCTCAGCATCCGCATCCCTCGGACACGCCGTCTTCTCCCGCGGCGTCGAGGACCAGGCATGCTTCGCTTCGCTGGCCGGACGCCAGATCCTGCGCGCGGCTCGAGCGTCAGGACTCGTCGTCGGCTGCGAACTCGTCGCCGCCGTACGGGCGCTGCGCCAAGCGAGCCATATGTCCTGACCCGGCCCTCCCGCCGGGCCAGGCGTTCGAACTCGCTGACAGGTCTTGGACGGACAGCACACAAACCAGCCGCTGCCAATGATGTGGCGCAAGCGGCCGAGACGCTCAACTCGTTCGCCCACCTGGCATAGTCGGAGGTCAGCCGACTGATGCGACGCCCGCCTGTCAAGCCGTTCCCTTTCAGGCCGGTGCGAGGTACTGCTTCGTCGGCGATCCCGCCAAGGACACCATGGGACTTGTCTCCGGACCGTGACTCCCTCACCGCGTCGATCCCCTGCAGGTGCGGGACGTCGCTGTTGTGTGCGTGTCGCTTCAACGCCTGGGACTGGATGGCCGCTCCGACCACCGTCCCCAGATGAGTCATCCGGATCAGATAGCAGGGCCACTGGACCCAAGTTTCCAGTCGGTCATTGCCCCACTGCCATCGGGGGGCTGAGCATCCGTCGCGTGAACCTGTCAGACAGCCGGACAGGTGGTGACGTCCCCCGACGCGTCAGTGCGATGGAAGTCGTGCTCAGCCACCTACGCGGCGAAATCGAGCGAGGTGAACTCGCGGTCGGGGACAAGCTGCCCTCCGAGTTGGAACTCACCCGCGATTTCCAGTTCAGCCGCTCGGTCATCCGAGAGGCGCTGCGTGCGTTGCAGGCTCTGGAACTTACGGCAACCCGTACGGGCAAAGGAACCTTCGTCACTTCCAACCGGCCGGTGGACAACCTCATGTTCGGTGACTACTCGGCGCAGGACCTCCTTGAGGTGCGACGACACGTCGAGATCCCAGTCGCGGGGTACGCGGCCCTGCGCCGCACCCCCGAGGACCTCGATCACCTCGTGCGTCTGCTTGACCAGATGGAAGAGGAAACCGACACAACCGCATGGGTGCAGATGGACACCCTCTTCCACATCAGCGTCGCTCAGACGTCAGCCAACCCAGTGTTCCGCCGAATCATCGAGGAGATCCGCGACGCCCTGGCCAAGCAGTCCGCCTTTCTCACCGGATTCGGCGATCGTCGCGCTCAGTCGAATCGCGAACACACGGCGATCGTCCAGGCAATCGCCAACGGCTCCAAGAGCCTGGCGAACCAGGCGATGGCACGTCATCTCGAGCACGTCGAGACAACTCTGACCACGATCGTGCGGCGCTCCCGCATGACACAACAATCCGAAGGCGGTTGAAACGAGTGAGCCAGCAGACACTCAACCAAGCCGGGCCAGATCCCAAAGCTGCGCACGTCGACGCTGGCGATGTCGGATACAGCAAGTCGCTCAAGTCCCGACACGTCAACATGATCGCCATCGGCGGCGCCATCGGCACCGGACTCTTCCTCGGGGCTGGAGGAAGGCTCGCCGGCGCTGGTCCCTCGCTCGCCGTGGCGTACGCGTTGTGCGGCGTCTTCGCCTTCCTCGTGGTCAGGGCGCTGGGAGAACTCGTCCTGCACCGTCCCTCGTCCGGGGCGTTCGTCTCCTATGCCCGCGAGTTCATGGGGGAGAAGGGCGCGTTCGTCGCGGGCTGGATGTACTTCATGAACTGGGCAACCACAGGGATTGCGGACATCACAGCCGTTGCGACCTACACCCACTACTGGAGCATGTTCAGCGACACCCCTCAGTGGGTGATTGCCCTCGTCGCTCTCGCGGTCGTAGTGGCAGTGAACCTGATCTCGGTGAAGATTTTCGGTGAACTAGAGTTCTGGTTCGCGATCATCAAGGTCGGCTCGCTCGTAGTCTTCATGGGCATCGGCATCTTTCTGCTGGTGACCCGACACCCGGTCGCCGGTCATGTCCCCGGTCCGGATCTGATGATGGACAACGGCGGCATCTTCCCCGCTGGGATGTTCCCGATGCTGCTGGTCATCCAGGGTGTCGTCTTCGCCTACGCAGGAATCGAACTGGTCGGCGTCACCGCAGGCGAGACCAGCAACCCCGAAAAGATCGTCCCCAAGGCGATCAACTCCATCATGTGGCGCGTGGCGCTCTTCTATGTGGGGTCTGTGGTTCTGCTCGCGATGCTGCTGCCCTGGAACGCGTACTCGGCGGCGGAGAGCCCGTTTGTCACGGTGCTGTCCAAGATCGGCGTACCCGCGGCAGCCGGCGTCATGAACCTCGTCGTGCTGACCGCTGCGATGTCCAGTCTGAACTCGGGGCTCTACTCCACAGGCCGCATCCTGCGCTCGATGGCGATGTCCGGCTCTGCGCCGAAGTTCACCGGAGTCATGAGTAGGACCCACGTCCCGTACGGCGGGATCCTCCTCACATCCTCCATCTGCGTACTCGGAGTGGGGCTCAACTACCTGGTCCCGAGCCAGGCGTTCGAGATAGTCCTCAACTTCGCAGCCATCGGCATTCTCAGCACCTGGGCGATGATCATGATCTGCCACCTGCTCTTCTGGCGGAAGGCGCGAGCGGGCCTGATCGACCGCCCCAGTTACCGGCTGCCCGGATCGCCGTACACCGAGATCGTCACCCTGGGGTTCCTTGCTTTCGTTCTGATCCTCATGTGGGTCGACGAAGGGCCTGGCCGCATCACTGTCATGTCGCTGCCTCTGATCGTGATGGCACTGGTTGCCGGCTGGTTCGCCGTGCGAGGCCGAGTGAACGCCGTCCGGGATGCCGCTGAAGTGAGCGACTCCCAGTTGGCCGCCGAGAACCGACCCGCGTCCGAGCCGACCGGGAACTGACCCCCAACACCGGGAGCGACATCATGAGGAATCCACCTGTCGTCCGCGAGCCCGGCCACGTCGCGTTGGCTCATATAACGCGCGGAGGCGTCATCGAAGGTGTCCATTACGGCTCTGTCGTGGTACTGGCCGCTGACGGCAGTGTGGAATTCCAGGCTGGGGACATCGAGGCGGCCTTCTACCCTCGATCCGCGCTCAAACCGCTCCAGGCTGTAGGAATGCTCCGGGCCGGTCTCGACCTGGAGGGTGAGCTTCTCGCCCTCGGTGCGGCCAGTCACTCCGGTGAGGAACGGCACTTGGCCGGAGCGCTGCGGATCCTCGCCGCGGGAGGGCTAGGCGAAGTCGACTTGTGCAACTCGCCGGACCTGCCCTATGACCAACTGGTCCGGGAGGAGTGGCTCCGTTCAGGACGCAGCGCCTCCCGGATCGCCCAAAACTGCTCCGGTAAGCATGCGGCGATGCTGCTGACCACCCGCATACGAAACTGGCGGGCGGCCGACTACCTTGATCCTCTGCACCCCCTCCAGCAGTTGATCATGGAAACGGTGGAGGACCTGACCGGCCAGCCCATCGCCCGATTGACGCTCGACGGGTGCGGTGCACCGCTGGCCTCCGTGTCACTGCACGGGCTGACCCGGGCGCTGTCCCTGATCGGATTGGCCGCGCGGAACAGCCCAGGAGGCCGGGTAGCGGCGGCGATGCGCGAGCATCCGGAAATGGTTGCCGGCTCTCGGCGTGACGTCACCCGGCTCATGGGCCTCGTACCCGGGCTCGTCGCCAAGGACGGATTCGAAGCGGTGCAAGTGGCGGCTCTTCCCGACGGTAGAGCCGTAGGCGTGAAGATCGCTGACGGCTCGAACCGTGCCCGGATGCCTGTGACGGCAGCGGCGCTCGCAGTAGCCGGAGTGGATCCCGCGCTCCTCGCGGAGTTCGCCGACGCCCCCGTACGGGTCGGTGGCACGAAGATCGGAAGCTTGCAGGTCATCGGCGAACTCGCGGGCCGTGCGGCTGCCCAGGCGGCTTCGTGATGAGTCACGCCGATTCGGCGCAGCGAGAACCCACTCTTCAGCAGGACTCATGGAAGTAGCACACCGATGACTGAGACACACCGCCTCGAGCACGACTTGCTTGGCGACCGACAGGTCCCCGCCGACGCGTACTGGGGGATCCACACGCTCCGCGCGGTGGAGAACTTCCCCATCACCGGTACTCCGATTCAGACATACCCCCACCTCATCAAGGCTTTCGCGGCGGTCAAGGAGGCGGCTGCCTGTACAAACCAGGGCCTCGGGTTGATCACTGCTGAGAAAGCCGACGCGATAGCCCTTGCCTGCCGGGAGATTCGTAACGGTCACTTCCACGACCAGTTCGTGGTCGACGTCATCCAAGGCGGTGCCGGCACGTCGACGAACATGAACGCCAACGAGGTCATCGCGAACCGTGCGCTGGAGATCCTCGGTCATGCCAAGGGGGACCATGATCACCTGCATCCGAACGAGGATGTCAACCTCAGCCAGTCCACGAATGACGTCTACCCGACAGCCGTCAACGTAGCCACGATCATCGCGGTCGGCGAACTGCTCGACGCGATGTCGGTGTTGCGAGAGGCGTTCGCAGCGAAAGCGGTCGAGTTCCGCGGACTGCTCAAGATGGGGCGCACTCAACTCCAGGATGCGGTCCCCATGACCTTGGGCCAGGAGTTCGCTACGTACGCGGTGATGCTGGAGGAGGACCAGAGCCGCCTTGGTGAAGCCGTCCTGCTCGTCCACGAGATCAATCTCGGGGCGACCGCGATCGGCACCGGGCTCAATGCCCCGGCGGGCTACGCGGAGGCGGCGCGACAGCATCTCGTCTCCATCACCGGCTTGCCGCTGGTGACTGCCACCAATCTGGTCGAGGCCACTCAGGACTGCGGGGCCTTCGTGCACCTGTCCGGCGTGCTCAAACGCATCGCCGTCAAGCTGTCCAAGATCTGCAATGATCTTCGTCTGCTGTCCTCGGGCCCCCGAGCCGGCCTCGGAGAGATCAACTTGCCGCCGGTGCAGGCAGGGTCCAGCATCATGCCCGGCAAGATCAACCCGGTCATCCCTGAAGTCGTCAACCAGGTGGCCTTTGAGGTCATCGGCAACGACATGACCGTCACCATGGCCGCCGAAGCAGGTCAGCTCCAGCTCAACGCCTTCGAGCCGATCATTTATCACTCCCTGTCGAAGAGCATCACGCACCTGAGATCCGCCTGCATTGTTCTTGCCGAACGCTGCATATCGGGCATCACAGCCAACGAAGAGGACATGCGGGCAATGGTGCAGAACTCCATAGGTCTCGTGACTGCTCTCAACCCGCACATCGGCTACACGGCGGCCACCAGCATCGCCAAGGAGGCCCTGGCGACGGGGCGGGGGGTGGCCGACCTCGTGCTCGAGAGAAACCTGCTCCCCGCCGGGAGGCTCGCCGAGCTGCTCCGCCCGGAGGAAGTTGCGGGTGAGGCTGTGGTCACGTCGCCTCCGCGGGGCGCAACAACGGATCTCGGCTGAGATCAACGGATAGACCGTCGTGTGTGTGGTTCGTCGGCAGTGCTGAAGTACGAGGCCCCGGTACCCGTGTGGACAGACGGGTACCGGGGCGTCGCTGCCGCCCGGCTGGGGGGCAGGGGGCGGCAGCCGGGACTGGGTGCTCAACGGCACACCGTCATCGCAACAGTCCTATGGAACAGCCGCGAATCGGCCTCAGCAGGGCTTGCCGAGCCCGTCCCACGCCCCACGATGGCCTACGAGAGCAGTGCAGACATCCGCCAGGTGGCCGGGCCTGGGGCGCCCGGGGCAACCTCGTCGCTGCCGGCGAAGGATCGGCCACGCTTCCTCCGGCACCCTGTACCAGCTCGGTGTGCACGCAGGCGCGTGCACGCGGAGCGGCCACGGGCACCGATGCCACGCGGGCCCAGAGCCGCTGTCTCTCCTTATACGAGTCGAACCACCTTCGCAGGCTCCGGGCTAAGCGGAGGGGACGACGGAGCCTCTCATCGCGTTATGTCGCTACACATGGGTTGCCTCGCAGGCACGGAGGATGGCAGCGTGCCGCTGATGGGCGATTCCGCGCTACATGGCAGCATGGTGACCATGGCCGAACAGATTTCTGACACCGTGCCGCTGGTGCGGCGGCGAAAGCCTGTCCAGGCCAGGGCGCAGCGCACCATCAAGAAGATCTTGCTGGCCGCATCCGAGATTCTTGTGGAGTCCGGCCTACCCGCGCTCAACACCAACGCCGTAGCTTCCCGCGCGGGCGTGAACGTTGCCACGGTCTACTCCTACTTCCCCGACAAGATCGCCATCGTCCAGGAGTTGTTCGCGCACCTTGAAGAGGAGCGTGGCGACTTCTTCGCCGCTCAGATCGGGGAGCTGGCCACCGTCGAGGACTGGCAGGGGTACATCGACGGGATCATCAACGGATTCGTGCGCATGCGGAGCGAAGCGCCGGGTGGCGTGGCCCTGCGCACCGCGATGCAGGCGATTCCGGAGCTGCGCCGTCTGGACGACGAGTCCACCCAGCGCTCCGCCTCGTACCTCGGCGAAGCACTTTGCGCGCGCAACCCCGGGTTGAGCGCTGACCATGCCTTCGTGGTGGCCCTGGTGATTAGCGAAACCGTGACGCGGCTGCTCGACCTGGCCTTCCGAAACGGCCGGCCGTATGACGAGAACGTAATCGATGAAGCACGTGCGATTACCAAGCGTTACTTGGAGCCGTATTTCACCGGGGCCCACAGCGGGTCTGCCTGATCCTGGAGCTGCTTCGGCGGCTGAGGGCTCTGCAGTCGGATCACGCAAATCGGTGTATTCGGCACCCACTTTTCTGTCAGAGCTACCCTTTGCCGCACTCGAAACCATTGCATTTCGGGCATATCAAGATCAATATAGACAGAGTGAGGGTAGTGATTCCGGTTGACCGGCCGGTCTGGACCGGAGTAGCCTCCAAACATAAGTAATAACTTGGTTTACGCGAGGGATCACGTACCCGGGTGCTTGCCTTGCCGGTGTCGCGGCGACTTGCCTCCTCGTATTGCCCCTGCTCCTGGGCCGGAGACGCACCCGTCCGGTCGTTCCCGCTGATCCTTCCTGCAAGGAAGTGCCCTCTTGACTGCTCAGGATCCCGGCCGGTCCACGCTCTCCATACCCGCCTCCGGTACCGTCCCGGACGCAGGGCTGCGAGGCAACCTCTCCACCGGCAGGCTCGTTGTCCTTGTTTCAGCCGCCGCGGCGCCGCTTGTCGCGATGGCTGGCACCGTCCCCCTCTCGTTGGGCATCGGAAACGGCGCAGGAGTGCCGGGTGCCTATCTCGTCGCCACGCTGACGTTGCTCTGCTTCGCCGTCGGATATGCCGCGATCAGCCGCCGTATTACCTCGGGCGGAGGCTTCTACACCTACGTCGTCCGATCGCTGGGCCGCCCTTCCGGCGCGGCGGTCGGTGTATTCGCGCTGGTCGCCTACAACGCGCTGGCCATCGCACTCGCCGGCGGCGTCGGGTACTTCACCGACATTGTTGCGAAGGCGTTGCTCGGCGCCTCTGTCCCCTGGTGGATCTACAGCCTGGTGTTCATCGGGGTAATGGCCGTCCTCGGCTACCGGCGGATCGACATCTCCGCCCGGGTGCTGGCTGTCCTATTGGCCCTCGAAGTCCTCATGCTGGTTGTTCTCGACATAGCCATCATTGTCCAGAACGGCGCTGCCGCGTTCCCCACGGTTTCGTTCGAGCCCGGCACCGTCTTCTCCGGCGCGCCAGGCGTGGCGTTCATGTTCGCATTCGGCTCGTTCGTAGGCTTCGAGGCCGCCGCGATCTACGCCCGCGAGGCCAAGCATCCGGCACGGAGCATCCCTCGGGCCACGTACATCGCCGTCTCAATCATCGGCGTCTTCTACTGCCTCACCTCCTGGCTTGTCGTGGGAGCCCTTGGGCCCGGCAACGTCCGCGAAGCTGCGGGGGAGGAGGCAGGAGCCCTCTTCCTGGGGCTGACCCATCAGTTCCTGGGACAGGTCATGCTCTACGTCTTCGAACTGCTGGTCATCACCTCGGCGTTTGCCTGCCTGATGGCGGGTCATAACGTCGCGTCCCGGTACCTGTACACCATGGGCAGGGCGGGCCTCCTGCCCAGGTTCCTTGGCCGCGCGCATCCCCGCCATGGCTCTCCGCACCTGGCCAGCCTCACGCAGTCCGGCCTGATCGTCGCGGTCGTGTTGGCGTATGCCGCAGCCGGGCTTCACCCCTACCGCAACCTGACGACCACGATGAGCGGCCTCTCCACGCTGGCCATCGTGCTGCTCCAGGCCGTTGTCGCGATCGCGGTGGTCGTCTACTTCCGCAGTCACGAAGGCCGGCACTGGTGGCGAACGGTGATCGCTCCCTTGATCGGTTTCACCGGTCTGATCGCCACAACCATGCTGCTGATGCAGAACTTCGACACGCTCGCCGGTTCGGATTCACTCCTCATCAACAGCCTGCCGTGGCTGGTCGTCGCTGTGGCGCTGCTCGTGTCTTGGCGCGCCGTTTGGCTGCGCTCGCACCGTCCTGATGCCTACGAACTCCTAGACAGCGACCACGGCGTGCCCGGCTCCCGGGACTAGCTGTCAGCGAGCCCATCGCCACTGGCCCAGCCGCCCAGCAAACAGCGGGCCCCATGACGGGCGTGCTCGTCCAATCAATTATCCCGAGAGGATCGCCCCCATCATGGCACCTGCGCTCACGCTCCCCGCGCTGCGCGATTCGGTCGGCCAGGAACTGTTCGTCAGCGACTGGGTGCCCGTTACCCGCCAGTCCGAGCGAGCCTTCCAGCGCTCGGCCCTACTGCACGAGGACTACTTGGGCTTTGTGCCGGACAACGGCGACCCCTGGGGCGACGATCTAGTCTCCGGGTTTCTTCTGCTCTCGATGGTCGTGGCCTTCCACAAGAAGTATCTCGGCCTGGACCTCGGCAACGGGTACGGCCTCAACTACGGAGTCGACCGGGTCCGTTTTCTCCGGCCGGTGCTCGTCGGCCAGCGGGTACGCCTGCGCGCCGAGCTCCTGGAGCTCGTGGAGAAGGGACCTGGTCGGGTGCGCTGCCTGACCCGCAACACGCTGGAGGTGGAGGGGGAGAGCGGTCCCGCGATGGTCGCTGACTGGGTATCGCTGTTCGTGACGAGTGACGGCGGAAGCAGCACCGTCTTCGGACAGGCGGACGCTGGCCAGGTGTACGTCCCCGAGGTGACCCGTGCCGTAGATTTCCTGCATCACTGGGCGAGCCTTCGCCCGAAGGCGGAATTGGACGTACTCGACGGTCGTCGCAGGACGTACGCCGACGGAGAGCGCGATGTGCGACGATGCGCCGCAGCGTTGCTGCGTGCCGGCGTGCGGCGGGGAGACCGCGTCGCCGCCCTGACGACGCCGCGCCCCGAGTTCCTGACGCTGTTCCTTGCCCTGTCCGAGATCGGCGCCGTGTGGGTGGGACTCAACCCTCGGCATACCCTCCGTGAGCTTGAGCACGTGGTTGCGGACAGCGGGCCCGTCCTGCTTTTCGCCCTGAGTGGATTCGAGGGACACGACTATCGGGCGGACATGGACGAACTCGCCGACCGAGTGAGTAGTGTGCGACGGATCATCACCATCGGTGGTGCCTGGCGCAGTCACGAGGCCGTGTCGTTCGAGGCGTTCCTCGCCGAAGGCGACGCACTGCCCGACGAGGTGATCACCGACGCGGCAGCCGCGTGCGGCGGGGATGACACCGCCCTGATCGTGTACACCTCGGGAACCACGGGCCGGCCCAAGGGCGCGATGATCTCGGCAGCGGCGCTGAGCCACGCCTGTTGGCTGCAGAGCGCTTATCAGGGATATCCGTCCATGCGCACGCTGTCCTACCTCCCTGTGAACCACGTCGGCGGGGTGATGGACCTCGGTGTACTGCCTGTGTCGATGGGCGGCTGCCTCGTCTACCAGGAGCGGTTCGACCCCGATGAGGCACTCAGGCTGCTGCAAAGCGAGCGAATCACGCACTGGGGTGGGGTCCCCACGATGTTTTACCTCACCGTGGAGCGGCCCGGCTTCGACAGGGCCGATTTCAGCGCACTGAGGTACATCACCTGGGGCGGGGCCGCCATGCCGATCTCACTGATCAGAGCACTACGGCGGACGGGCGCCAGGCTGGGCTCCATCTACGGGCTCACCGAGTCCTGCGTCGCTGTCTCCTGCACTGGCGGCGACGAGGAGAGTGACGAAGTGCTCGCGCTGACCGTGGGCCACCCTGATCCACGGCTCAGCTTCCGCATCGTCGACGAGGATGGCCACCCCGTGGCGCCAGGAGAGCCGGGCGAGATCCAGGTCCGGAACACTTGCATGATGCAGGGGTACCACGGTCAGCCGGAGGCCACCGCCGCGGCGTTCACGGAGGACGGCTTCCTGCGCACGGGGGACCTGGGGGTGGAGCGCATCGACGGCCGGGTCAAGCTAGTCGGGCGAATCTCCGACATGTTCAAGTCGGGTGGCTACAACGTATACCCCCGTGAAGTAGAGATGGTGCTCGAACTCCATCCTGAAGTGTCACATGCGGCCGTGGTGGCGATACCTGATCCGGTCTACCAGGAGGCTGGGGTCGCGTACGTCTGCACAAAGGCGGACAGCGCAGTATCCACGGCCGATCTCCGGGACCTGTGCCGGCGCTGGTTGGCGAACTACAAGCGGCCCAAGCGCTTTGAGATCGTCTCCGAACTCCCGTTGCTGGCCAATGGGAAGATCGATCGGAGGTCGCTCGCGGAGCTGGCACACCCGGGCAGCGGCTTGGAGGGGCCGACGTGATCCCTGACGGTTTGGGGCCAGTCGAAACCGCCAAGCCTCCGGTAGGACGGGCCCGGGAACTGGCAACACTGAGCGATCTGGTTGCGCGTGCCGTGTCCGGCCACGGTACGACGGTCGTCATCGAGGGCGAGCACGGCATCGGTAAGACTGCGCTACTCAACGCCCTTGCCGCCGAATGCGCGCGCGCGGGGCTCCGCGTACTGCGCGGAACGGGCTCTGAGCTGGAAAGCAAGGCGCCGTTCGCGGCGATTCACTCCTGCCTGCGCACCCGTGAAGGCCCGCCGCCGACCGGATTGGACCGAGTCCTCGCCCTGTTGCGGGGTGAGTGCGTGCCTTCGGCCAGCGACCGGGAGTTCAGGGTTACCGAGGCCATTCTCGACGTGGTCAACGAATGGTGCGCTCTGGGACCCGGGGCGCTGCTGCTCGACGATCTGCACTGGGCCGACGCAGCCAGCCTGCAGGTTCTAGCTCGTCTTCAGCAGGCGCTCGCACACACCCCGCTCCTCGTGGCTGTGGCCGTGCGGCCGCTACCGCGCTCGGGGGACCTGCCAGGGTTGTTGCGGGTTTTGGAAGGAAGAGGGGCCGAGTGGCTGCGGATTGGCCCCATGGGTAGTCCGGAGGTTGCCGAGCTGGTCGAGCGCCTGGTAGGCGCGCGCCCGCACGGGACACTGCTCGATCTGGTGGCTCCAGCAGCCGGGAATCCCTTGTATGTGTCCGAGCTGGTGGCGGCTCACGAGAGGCACGGCAGCATCCGGATCGGCGGTGGATACGCCGAAGCCGCCACCGGCGTGGACGCCACGCCACTTCCTGGATCACTGGCGCAAATGGTCGTCAGGCGGCTCGACTTCCTTCCGCAACATACGCAGGACGTCTTGGAGGTGGCTGCGGTACTCGGCCCCAAGGTCGACCCCGGAGAACTGTCGACCGTGCTGGGAATTTCCGTCATCCAACTCTGGGGTGCGATCAGCGAGGCGCTCGCGTCGGGACTGATCGTTGACGCCAGAGAACATCTTGTCTTCCGGCACGAAATTATTCGAAAGGCACTGGCCGAAGGCATGCCTGCCGCCGTTCGATCCGCTCTGCAGCTGCAGGCCGGGCAGGCACTCGCGCAGGGGGGTGCCCCTGTGGAGCGCGTCGCAGAGTACCTCCTGCTCGCGGGCGTGCACCTGGACGTGCGCACAGTGGACTGGCTCATGGGTACGATCGACGTCCTCGTGATGCGTGCTCCCGCGACGGCTGCAGTCATGCTCGAGCGGGCTCTCGCCGTCGTCGGCCAAGACGACAGGCGCAGCGGGACGCTTCGTCATCAATTGGCGCGGGCGCTGCTTGGCGCTGGCAAACCCGCGGCGGCGGAACGAGTGGCCGCCCATGCCATGGCCGCTTTCCCCGAGCCTGGCACGGAAGCCGGGTATCGCCGGCTGGTGTCGCTAGCGCTCTTCCAACAGGGAAAACTAGAACGAGCCATTGAGGAGACCGCAGCAGCCCTGGAGTCCCCGGACACGGGACCTGCCGAGGCCGCGCTGCTTCAGGGGTTCGCCGCCCAGTGCCACGCCTTGTCGGGACGGCACGACAGAGCCGTGGACTGCGCAGAGCGCGCCGTGGCCGGCGGTCGCGCCTGCACAGATGCCCGCGCGATCGCACTAGGCCTTTATGTGCTTGCGATGACCAAGATGAACGCATCGCGCAGCAGCCACGCTCTCGAGCTGATCGACGAGTCGATAGCCATTCTCGGATCCCTTGATGTGCGGCCCGACGTTCCGATGGTCCCCCACTTCGTACGCGCCTTCATCCTTCTGGACCTGGACCGCCGTTCCGAGGCGCACGAGGAGTTCACTGAGGGGCTGCGAGATTGCGAACACGACGGCGCCATCTTTGCGGTCTGGTATCACCTCGGCATGGCCCGCCTAGGCATCGACTCGGGACGCTGGGACGACGCCCTTGCGGAGATCGCAGCCGGTCTGCAGATTCCCGACTGTCTTGGTCTCGGCCAGACGCTGCGCAGTCAGCGGACCGTCATTCGCATTCATCGGGGAGAGCGGCAGGAGGTCCCTGACCTCATTGCAGATCCCGAGACCGAGGACCAAACAGGTCTCTTCGCATTCGTGCGGCGAGAAGCCGGTGCGCTCGGTCGGGAGGCCGCCGGTGAGCCGGAGCAGGCGCTCAGCCTGTTGCTCGACCCTTGGCAACAGGGAGTCGACGACGAGATGGCGAACATCGGCGCGTACCGCCTCGTCCACGACATAGCGCGCCTGTGTTTCCAGCTGGACGACATGGCCCAGTTGCGATGGTTCGCCGACGCGCTGGAAGCGCTGGCGACGCGTGAGCCTACGGAGACTTTTCGAGCGGCAGCCGCGTACGGCAGGGGCCTCGCCGCCGGCGACGCTGCGGCGCTTCACGAAGCGGCACATGCGTACCGCCGTGCACGTCAGCCGCTGTTCGAGGCCTATGCCAGGGAGGGCGCGTCGGTAGTCCTCGCACGAGAGGGCCGCATGGACGAGGCCCGTCCGGAGCTTCATACGGCGCTGAAGCTTTACGAGGACCTCGGCGCGAGGGGGGACGCGCAACGCGCGGCGCGTCTTCTCGCTGCTGCGGGCGTGCGACGCGGAGGCCGAGCTCGTAGCGAGCCGAAGACTGGATGGGACGCTCTGACCAGCACTGAGCTCAAGATCGTGGCACTGGTTGCAGAGGGTCGCTCAAACCCGGACATCGGGGCGCTTATCTTCCTCTCGCCGCGCACGGTTCAGGCCCATCTGTCCAGCATCTTCGCCAAGTTGCGTCTCTCCTCACGCGTCGAGGTGGCCGTGGTAGCGCTTCAACACGGCCTCGGCCCTGAGCTGGCTAGCCGCCCGCCTGAGGGCACCACCTCCGGAGCGATTCTGCCCCGGACTTACGGCCGGGCTGGGGCGGGGTAGCGAGGGGGTGTACCCCCGATCCCCGCCCTTAATGCTGCCGGTGACATGCCGTCACAACGGGAGTGGGGGCCAAGCGGACGGGCGAGATGGCGGATGTCTCGGCGAGGGTGCGCTGACAGTGTTGGGCCCGCACCATTGGGCCCCTGACCTCGGGGTCAGGGGCCCAATGGCGGGCCCAAGGCCTACAGTGCCCGCGCACACCGGGCGTATGTGCCTGCAGGCGCCCCTGCCCAGGCAGCGCCGAGAAAGGTAACCCCGCGCATGCTTCAGATCGTGCTACCAGTGGACCTTCCACCCGTCCAGCTCTACGAGCCTGCCGCACCCACGCCGCTCCTTCTGACGGAGGCCACGGCCCCTGGTGTGGAGCAGTTGTTCGAGCGACTCGATGATCTATGCACCGAAGCGCAGCACACCCTGCTCCTGGTGCCCTTGTGGCTGGGTTGGGCAGCGCGGGCACGACTGCGTTCGGTACGCCGCATGCTAGATCCGGCGGCGATTACTCTCATGGACACCGGCCTCCCACCGCTCGCTTTGGCCGTGGTGGCCCATCAGCTGGCTTCAATCGCCCGGACAGTTCATGAGTCGTCCCAAGTGGTGTCCACCGTGACTCTGCTGGCGCGACAGCTGACGATCGGTGCGTGGACGCCGAGCGTGGCCCGGTTCGAGCACGCGCCCGTACGGCTGGGCGCCCACTTGAAGTCGTACATGCCCGGGACTGCGTTCGTTGTGCTCCTGGACGGGAGTGCAGCGGTCATCCCGGCCCGCAACTGGCACCCTCCACAGGATCCGGCGGCGCCCTCATGCAAGGTCGTGCTGTCCTCCCGCGGCGGTAACGCCGGACGGGCAGGGACATTCGTGGCCACGCGGCTGGACGCCGCAACAGTCCTGGAATTGCCTCAAGCGTCGCAGGCCGCCGCGTGGTGGGGGACGTCCCGAGCGGTGGAGTTCGTCGCCGCCCCCGCTCGCCTCGAGTACCCCGCCGGCACGGCGCTTGGCGCTCCTGCCGTCGCATGCCAGTTGTGTGGCGCCACGTCGCATCCGGGACGGACTTGCGCGGCCTCCTCCGCGACAGCCGCAGGACGCGTGACAACTCACCGTGAACCGTCCCGCGAGACCCCGCAACCCATGCCCGGCTTCTTCGAGGGAGGTGCTGAGTGAACCCCCGCCAGCGTTTCGGTCTACTCCTCGTCCTGCTCGCGACCGTCGGTGCCCTCGCTGTGTTCGTCGCCACTTCCCGGTTCATCGGAGAGGTCAAGAGCCAGGTCGGCCCCCTCGTACCCGTACTCGCGCTGAAGAAAAATGTTGCTGCTCAAGGGCCGCTTGGTCCCTCTCTTGTAGAGACTGTCCTCCTGCCGGAGCGCTGGGTCTCCCCGACGACGCTCAGCGACACCTCGGAACTCGAGGGCAAGGTTGCGGTCTCCGACCTGTCCGCCGGCTCGTATCTCCAGGGCGACATGGTCACTGACCCGCCCGAACTGCAGCCGGGCGAACGTGAGATCGCGATCCTCATCAACGCGGAGACCGGCGTTGCCGGCAAGATCAACTCGGGTTCGACCGTGGACATCTTCGCGACCTTTCCCGGCACGGAGCGGGAGCCCGCCAAGTCACGGATCATCGTGCCCGCCGCACGCGTGATCGACGTCGGGAGGATGACGACGATAGACGACGTCGCTCACGACGCGGCGTCCAGCCAGGTCGTCCCCATCACTTTTGCCCTGACGCCGTTGGATGCCCAGCGCGTCGCCTACGCGGAGAGCTTCGCGACGAAGGTGCGCCTCGCCATTGTCGCCCCCGGCTCCAACACCGTCATCAATCCGGACCACCGGACCTATGAACTGGAGCCTGACAGCACGGGGTCCGCCCAGGGAGGCAATCGATGACACACATCCTGCTCGGTATCAAGGACGTTGCACTGCTGCGGCTGGTCCGCACCCTACTTTCTGAGATCGGCGACTGCTCCGTCGACGAAAGCCTGAGTTCTTCCGAGGACCTGCTCGATGCGATGGCCACTCTGCACACGACTGTGGATGTGGTTCTGCTCCACGAGGACCTCGGACCGACGCCGGCCCTCCAACTCGTACGGGAGATCATCCTGCGTCACCCCGGTACCGGGGTGGTTCTCCTGGCGCGAGAGGGCACTCCCGAGATCCTGGGCGCGGCCATGGAGGCCGGCGCCCGCGGGGTACTGACGCTCCCGCTGTCGCTAGAGGCGCTGGACACGAGGCTGCACGCCACCGCCGGTTGGTCCCGGGCGGTACGGGGCCAGAGCTCCGCAGCCGGCACGGAACTCGACGGCGGCCGTGGCCAGGTCATCGCCGTAGCGGGCGCCAAAGGCGGCGTCGGCACGACGCTGCTCGCCGTGCACCTGGCGCTCGCCGCGAGCCGGTCACAGCAGGCGGTGTGCCTCGTGGACTTGGACTTGCAGACCGGCGACATCGGCGCCTATTTCGACGTGCAATTCCGCCGCTCGGTCGTCGACCTGGCCGAGGTCGCGGACGACATCACGGGCCGCGTGCTGCACGAGGCCGTGTACACCCATGAGTCGTCGCTGCGCCTGCTGCTCGCGCCGACCGAGGGAGAGCTGGGCGAGGGGGTATCTCCTCGGGCCGCACGCCAGCTTGTCAGTGCGTTGCGCACTCACTTCGATGTCGTCATCGCTGATGTCGGGGCATCCATGGACCAGGCCAATACCGCGGCGATCGAGGTTGCCGACCGCGTCCTCCTCGTGACCACGCCCGATGTGCTCGCTTTGCGGGCGGCCAAACGGTTGATCCAGTTCTGGCAACGCCTGCAGGTGCGCAAGGAGGACGAGATCCTGTTGGTCGTCAACCGGGCAAGCCGCCGCAGGGAGATCCAGCCGTCGTTGGTCGGCCGCGCGGTCGGTGCGCCGCTCGCCGCGACCTCGCTGCCCGCCCGTTTCCAGGACATCGAAATGTCCCTGAACACCGGTCGCCCGCACGAACTGACGTCGGGCCCGTATATCCAGGGCATCGCCTCGCTCGCTGCTGAGCTGGGCCTTACCGGCCCTGGACGAGGTGCTTCTACCGAAGGTCGAGGGGCCGTCAAGCGGCGCTCGGAGCGGCGCAGTCGTTCCGCACGGCACGGGAAGAACGTCGGGGGAGCCCAAGAGGACGAAGTGCATGGCGCGGCGCGCTCGCGCGACACGGGCCAGACCACCATCGAGTTCCTCGGCCTCTTTCCGGTGCTGTTCGCCGTCATCGTCGCGGCCTGGGAGGGCGTCTTGCTCGCTCTGACCCTGATGTTCGCCGGACATGCTGCGGCTGAGGGCGCGCGCGCCGCCGCACTTGGCCAGGACATAAACGCGGCCGTCCTGAGGGATCTGCCAGGTGGCTGGCATGGAGAAGCCCACGTGGAGGTCGAACGCCGCCCGCTCGGGGGCCACGTGGACTCCGTGCCGCACGCGGTGAGCGTGGACCTGTCGGTGCCGTTGATCTTCCCCGGCATCTGGCGGGTGCCACTGCACATCTCGGGGCGCGCAGAAGTCGTCGCTGAGGCGGGCTCGTGAACGGCCGGACCGTCTCCCGCGCACTCCTGGCACTGCGGGAGGGACAGCGTGGACAGGTGTCTCTTGAACTGCTCGGCCTGCTCCCGCTCCTGCTGCTCGTCGTCTCTGTCGTGCTCCAGCTCGGTGTCGCGGTCTACGTGGCCCAGCAGGCGGAAGGCGCCGCACGTGCCGCCGCGCGTGCCGACGTCCTCGGCGGCAACGGCTCCGCCGTCGGTGTGGACGCGCTCGACTCGTGGCTGCGGGCAAGCGCGACCGTCAATGTAGCCGACGGCCATGCCTCCGTATCGGTCCCCGTCCCAGGCGTTGTCAGCCTTTTCCGCCCCGTGCACATCACGCGCACCGCCGACATGCCGACAGAGAGGTGACCCGCCATGGGACTGCGTGAACGTATGGCCCCCGAGGCGGAGAACGAGGAGCCAGGAGGAACCTCCGCCCTTGTCGGCGTCTACGGGCGCAGGCTGCTGGAGGAGGTCGACCTCGCCGAGCTGTCCACGTTCGGCGAGGCCCAGCGCAGGGCCCGGCTGGAGCGCGTTCTGGGCCGGATGCTGTCGCGTGAGGGCCCGGTGCTCAGCACGTACGAGCGCTCCCAGCTGATCAGGCGCGTTGTCGACGAGGCGCTGGGCCTCGGAGTCCTGGAACCGCTGCTCGAAGACCCGTCAATCACCGAGATCATGGTCAACGGGCCGGATGCGATCTTCGTCGAGCGCGCCGGTCGCCTGGAGCGCGTCGACACCCGTTTCCCCAGTGCCGACCAGCTCTATCAGACCATCGACCGCATCGTGTCGGCAGTAAACCGCCGGGTGGACGAATCGAGTCCGATGGTCGATGCCCGGCTGCCGACCGGCGAGCGGGTCAATGTCATCGTTCCGCCCCTCTCACTGAACGGACCGGCGCTGACGATACGCCGCTTCCCGACCCCTTACACCGTCGGCGAGTTGGTGGCCATGGGCAGCCTCGACGGGGAGACCGCGGAACTGCTGGCCGCACTCGTCAGGGCCAGGCTCAACATCATCGTCTCCGGCGGCACCGGGAGCGGGAAGACGACCATGCTCAACGCACTGTCCGCGTTCATCCCTGAACGCGAACGCATTGTCACGATCGAGGACGCGGCCGAGCTGTCGCTTCAGCAGGAGCACGTGATCCGCCTGGAGAGCCGGCCACCCAACATCGAGGGCCGCGGTCAGGTCACCATTCGCGACCTGATGCGCAACAGCCTGCGGATGCGCCCCGACCGCATCATCGTCGGCGAGGTGCGCGGCGGCGAGACCCTGGACATGCTCCAGGCGATGAGTACGGGCCACGAGGGCTCGCTCGCCACTGTGCACGCCAACTCGGCCGTGGACGCGGTGATGCGTCTCGAGACCTTGGCGAGCATGAGCGAACTGTCCATCCCGTTCGAGGCGCTGCGCGATCAGATCAACAGCGCCGTCGACGTGATCCTTTTCCTGGCGCGGGGCGCCGACGGCCTGCGCCGGGTCACGGAGATCGCCGCGATCGCCTCCGAACGCCGGGAGGAGTTCCGGCTCGACACCATCGCCGACTTTCATCAGGAACCGGTGGGTCCCGAGCGGTTCGTGCGTGGCCGCTTCCGCCACCTGACACTGCCGCATGTGATCGGCAACCGGCTCATGCTCGCTGGCGAACGGGTCCCCAAGGGCTTCGCTGTGGCCCCTGCGTCCGGCCCGCCGGTCACTGGGGTTGGAGGGCAGGAGGTGTTTCTGCCGTGAACACTGTAGGGATCGCCATGTCCGCATCTGCCGTGTACCTGCTGGCATGCTGCGGTGCCCTCGTCAATTGGGGGGGACACCGTCGCAGAAGCAGGCTCCTGGACCGTGTGCGGCCACGCGAAGACGGCGCGCGCCTGCCACTCCTACGACAGTTGGACGCCTGGCTGCGGCGTACCCGTTTCGGTCGCCTGCTCGGCCGACGTATCGCGGGTGCCGGTCTGCACATCCCTGTGGCCACGTTCTGTCTGCTGGCGCTTGGCGGAGCCGCCCTCGCCAGCGTGGCCGTGGCCAGCCTGCTCGCTCCGTTCTTCGGCCCGCCTGCTGCCGGCACTGTCCTCTATACCGCCTATGTGGTCCTCGAGCGGCGCAGGAAACAGCGCGGCGAGCGGTTCGTCAATCAGTTGCCGGAGATCGCCCGGGTCCTGTCCAACGCGGCGTCGGCAGGTCTCGCCCTTCGCACCGCCATGACCATGGCGGCTGACGAAATGGACGACCCGGCTGGGGAGGAACTACGGCAGGTGTGCGAGGGCATGCGGCTCGGGCAACCGGTGACAGATGCCCTCGAGCTGCTCCATGCCCGCCTTCCCTCCCGTGAGTTGAACGTCCTCGTCACAACGCTTGTTCTGTCGGCGCGAGCGGGCGGTTCGCTCGTGACCGCCCTGCAGAACATCTCGGGGACGCTGGAGGCGCGCAAGGAACTGCGCCGTGAGGTCCGCACGCAGCTCGCCCAGGTCATCGCCACGACGTACATGGTTCCGGCGATGGGCGTGGGCAGCCTGCTCCTCATCAACGCCATTCAGCCCGGGTCGCTTCGGCTGATGACCAGTTCCCCCGTGGGGCAGGCCGTGCTCGTCGTCTCCGCCGCGCTCTACGTTGTCGGGACGGTCTTGATCCGCCGACTCACCCGGATCGAGAGCTGAGGAGGAGGGATGGAGCACATGTGGTTGGGCACGGCGGCAGCCGCCTGTTTCGTCGTCCTGTGCTGGGGCTACGGCCTGTTCCGCGCCGAAGTACGGCTGCCCGGCGACCTGGCCGCGGCCTCCGGACTGTCGCGCCGCAGGCCTCCCTCGACGCACCGGGTGCTGGAGATGATCGGCCGAAGGTTCGCCCAGCAGCTGCTCGGGGCCCTCGGACCGAAGCGTGTGACGCGTCTTCGGGCACGTCTGGACAGGGCGGGGAACCCCAATGGCCTGACCGTCGAGCGGTTCGCCGCAAGGCGCGCGGGCATGGTGATCGCCGGATCCCTGTTTGCCACGGTGCTCTTTGCCGACGGGATGCTCCTGGTGGCAGGGCTCATTCTCGCGTTGAGCTGGTTCTGGCCCGACATCTCGCTCAATTCGGCAATCCGTCGGCGCCAGGAGGAGATTGAGAGTGCTCTGCCCGACTTCCTCGACGTGCTCACGGTCACCGTAAGCGCGGGCCTCGGGTTCCGGCAGGCGCTCGAGCGCGTCGCCACTCACCAGGCGGGATCGTTCGGCGAGGAGATCACCACATCGCTACGCCAGATGGACCTCGGCATGAGCCGCCGCTCAGCCTTCGAGCAGTTGCGCGAGCGTAACCCCGGAGGGGAACTGGGGAAGTTCGTGACCGCTTTGCTCCAGGCCGAAGAGCTGGGCTCTCCACTCAGCGAGGCACTGATCATGATCGCTGGCGACATCCGCAGGGAAGCCGCCCAGAACGCGCGCCGCCGGGCAGCCCGAGCCGTGCCCAAGGTGAGCGCCATCGTGACGCTCGTGCTGCTGCCCGCGACCGTCCTTTTGCTCGGCGGGGCGCTGTTCATCGGCTCCGGAATCGACCTTTCCCAATTCATAGGAGGACCGGGATGACCGCGGAGCGCACCGCGCGGAGTGGTTCCGATCTGTGCCGGATGATCTTTGCCTTCCGGTTCGCAGTCACTGTGTTGACCATCGCATACGCGGGAGTCGCTGGTCTGTCGCTACTGCTTGTCGCGGCACTTGCCCTGTCCATGGTGGCGTCCTGCCTGCTCATGAGGTACTGGCCCAGGCTGGGCCCCACGTTGACCCGGTACCCCGCTCTCCTCGTGACCGACGTGATCGTCGCCACGTTCCTGCTCGCGGCTGCCGGGCTCGGTAGCCCCTTCGCGTATTTCGGGATGAGCACAGTCACCCTTGCCGGGATCCTGTACAGGAGCCGTGGCGCAGTCCTGTTCACCATCCTTGACCTGGGCACGTATATCTGCGTGGTGCTGCTGCTCGTCCGGATCCAGGCGGAGCCCGTGAGCTTTGGCACCGTTGCCACGGTGCCAGCACTGCACGTCATCGCTGCTGCCGTTGGTGTCTCCCTGCGCCACATCCTGGACCAGTTGACCTTGGTGGGCTGGCAGGTGACCGAGGAAGGCCGGCGCCTCGGTGCGGCGCGGGAACGTGCCCGACTCGCCCGCGACATGCACGACTCCCTCGGCAAGACGATCGAGGGCATCGTCCTTGCCGCCGAGGCGCTTCGACGGGGGGCTGGACGTGATCATCCCGGACTTGCTGCGGGCGCATCGAACGTATCGGGGGCCGGACGTCAGGCCGCACGCGAAGCCCGTGAGTTGATCCATGCACTCCGCCGGGACTCGCCGGACGAACCGCTGCGGGAATCCATTCAGGGGATTGTCGGTGCATGGGCCGAACGTGCGGCTGTCGCCTGGACGGTGCAGGTCGCTGACGACGCCGGCAGTGATCTCGATATCGAAGTTCGCTACCAGTTGCTCGCGATTCTTGACGAGGCCTTGGCCAACGTGGCCAGACATGCCGGTGCCACCTATGTCTCCGTGACAGTAAGCACTGACGGCGGCCTGCTCCGCCTGCGTGTCTGTGACGACGGACGCGGTCTCGGTGCCTCGGCTACCGACCTTGTGGCAGGCCGCCGTCGGGGCCACTACGGGTTGCTCGGCATGCATGAGCGCGCAGTGCAGGTCGGCGGTTCACTGAGCGTACGTGGCGGGCTACATGGGGGCACCGAAGTACACGCGCAGGTCCCGCGCAGAGGTCCCAACGACGGCGCCGCTTCCACTGGGATCCCGGGGCCTCGGGGACAGCCCCACGTACCTGTCCCCGTACCCGGTCAACGACTTCGCCACCGGACCGGCGCACGCAAGTAGCCCTATCCGGCCGAGTGTCAGCCTGCAGCGGTGTGCCCACGAATAGGAGTGACATATGAATGACACCCGCATAGCGAAACCTCTCCGCGTGCTTGTCGTGGATGACAACGCCGTGATCCGTGCAGGACTCCGGGCGCTGCTGGCGACGGACCCGCGCCTCGAGGTCATCGGCGAGGCCGACAATGGCCTGTCCGCCGTCGAACTCGCGAAGAGCCGGTGCCCCGATGTCGTTCTGCTCGACATCCGCATGCCGCACGCGAACGGCCTCAGCGTCTTGCCCGCGCTCGCAGGTAGGGCCCGAGTGCTCATACTGACCTACGCCCAGGACGTGGCAGCTATCGCTACCGCGATTCGGCTCGGTGCCTCGGGTTATCTCGTCTACGGAGACTTCACCCCGGACGAACTGCTGCGCGCTGTACAGCGGGATGGCCAGCAGTCCGCACATCTGTCTCCAATTGCCACTGCACTGATGATGCGTCAGGTGCGTGATGAAGGTAGGGGTGCCTCTCGGCCCCGTACCGCCAGGGTCGCAGGCCTCCTGTCGCGGCGGGAGAGCGAAATCATGGATCTCGTCGCCCGCGGACTCACCAATGGGGGAATAGCGGAGGAGCTCTTCCTGAGCGAGAAGACCGTGAAGAATCATGTCAACCACATCTTCAGCAAGCTCGATGTCCGCAACCGTGCGGAGGCCATGGCCCGCTGGCTCGGCACGTCGCAGAACGACAATTTCTCCGGGGATGGTTCTGGTGTGAGTCAATCTAACTGCGCGATGACCGTCGAAGGCACCGCCGAACGGACCCACGAGCGAGTACGGAAATAGGCCCTCAAGCCCTGTCGCCGATAATTCAATCCTTTCTATTCTCTCTGCTATCGACGGAGGTACGAGAGCGCAGGAAGGTATAACTATGATTGACAGGATTGTCGCCGCACTGCAAGTGTTCCTGTTCCAGGCCCAGGAAAGACTGGTGGAGGCGGCCCGGTCGAAGGATCGGGGCCAGACATCGCTCGAATACCTTGGCATCGCCGTCTTCGTTGTGGCAGTGATTGTTGCGCTGCTCAATACGAAGCTCGGCGACTCGATCGGATCCGCGCTCGGTGAGTTCGTCGACAAGCTGAAGGGCAAGGCAGGCTGAATCGTCGGCTGCAGCTTCGAGCAATCGCGAATGGCACCGCCGAGAAGCAGGACCCCGAATCAAAACCTCGCGACCAGGACCGAGGAAATCTGCGCCCATGAAGACACCATCCCAGTTCCGCGGTGAGGAGGGGCAGGTATCCCTGCTCCTCCTCGCTGCGTGTATCGCCCTTCTGGCGTTGGGCCTCGCCTTCTTCCAGGTCGGCTTCGCAAGCGAGCTGCACAGCCGGGCCAGGACAGCCGCAGACGCCGCCGCACTCGCTGGAGCCTCGGCTGTCGACCGGGCATGGTCGCGGCAGGTGCACGACGCGGCGGAAGCCGACGATTGGGCACGTGTCATACAGCTCGTGAGTGCCGCCGGCGTCGTACCGGAGAGCAGTGCGCTAGCGGCTGCAACTGCCTACGCCGGACGTAATGACGCCCTCCTGGTCTCCTTCTCCGCCGGGGCGAGCGAGGTGCGGGCGGGTGTACGCACCAGGGCCACCTTCGACGGAAGCATGGTCAAACGGGGCGAGGTCAGGGGCGAGGCCACGGCAAGCGCCCGTGTCACTCCGCGCTGTGCTGCCGTACGCGCCCCGGTCCCCGGCTGGGAACCACCAGCTCCGAGTAGGCCTGTTGAACTGCGCTGTCCCGGGGCAGCCGCCATTCGCCTCACTAAGGGAGCTCTGCCGCACCTGCGTGCCGTGGACCTGTTCAACGTGCGCCTGGTGAGTTGACGCCAGTGAGCCGGAAAACGTCTGACAATGAAAAGGCAACCATGCGCCCGATAATGACCGACGGCACCATCGCCTTTCTGTGTGTGGACGGTCGGCGCGTAGGAGTGGTCCGTGTGGCCACTTCCCTGCGCTCCCGGCTTCGAGGGTTGCTCGGCACGCAAACGGTGACCGGGGCGCTGCTGCTGGCCCCGGCGTCCTCGGTGCACGCTGTGGGCATGAGGTACGCCATCGACGTTGCTTACCTCAATCGAGACCTCTGCGTCCTCGAAACTTCCACGATGCGGCCCGGCAGCGTTGCGCTGCCGCGATCGGGTGCGCGGTGCGTGCTCGAGGCCCGGGCCGGCACCTGGGAGGCGTGGAGACTGGTCCCTGGCTCGGTCATCCGTCTCCTCCCGGCTTGACTTCCGCTCCCGGGGCTAAAGTCCGGGGATTCCTATCACGGTCGGCTGACCGTCTCGGTGGGTTCCTGCGTCACCGCGCTGGGCCGGTACGCGTACCGGTCTTACCTGCGCTCGACAGGCTGGCACCGCCAGTCCGGCGGCATTGGCGACGTTGACCGCCGCGTTGATGTCCCGGTCGAGGACGGCCCCGCAAGCCCCGCATTCCTACACGCGGATGTGCAGGGGCTTGGGACCGTCCTTGACGCCGCAGGCCGAGCAGACCTGGGAGGTCGGCTCGAACCGTCCGATGCGGTGGAAGCTGCGACCGAACTTCGCGGCCTTGCAACGGCGAGAACAACCACGTCCACCTGCTCGTAAACTTCCCGCCGAAAGTTGCCCTGTCCAAGCTGGTCAACAGCGTTAAGGGCGTCAGTTCCCGCAGGCTCCGCCGGGAGTATCCGGAACTGGTCCGGCACTACTGGCGGGCACGGCGGCTGTGGTCCGGCTCGTACTTCGCCGGGTCAGTCGTCTGGGCTCCTGTCGATCGTGAAGCAGTACATCGAGCAGCAGAACCGGCCCGTCTGAGCTGAGGTCGACAGTGCGGACCCGTGCGCACAGCGCGGGTCAGAGCACTTCTCAGAATCGCTTCACCACCGGGCTAAAGCCCGGTGCACTGCGATTAGACCAGGTAGCGGCGGAATCAGCGGTCCAACGACTGCCGGTTCCCGGTCAGGAGTGCCACCCAGCCACCGGCGGAGGCGGAGCCGACCCACAGCGGGAGATCGGTGTAGAGCGCTCTAATGGTGTGAGTGACACCCTCGGCGTCGGCAGCCAGTGGCAGCCCAGGGAACAGCAGCCAGCCCACTGCGGCTCCCAGCGAGGCCGTTCCCATGATGACGCGCCTTCGCTCGCCGTCCTGCAACAGCGGAACGGCGGCCACGTACCCGGCGGTCATGGCGATGAGAACGCCCAGCAGGACCACGATGACGGTGAAGGGCTTCAGCCCCACCATGTCGACCAGTGTGGTCGCTCGTGCCCGCAGGATCCAGGAGAGCAGCAGACTCGTGGGCGCCGACACGAGGGCGGCGCGGAGCACCGCACGCCGGAGGGGTTTCCGCATCGTTATGGACAGCTTCACGGTGACCTCCTGGAGGTCGGCTCGGGGGACGGCTTGGCAGTGGCGGGTGCCGTGATGCGCAGCGTGCGGACGAGGCGGTCGGCTGTCTCGCGCCGGAGATACGAGGCAGGACCGCCGAACCGGATGCCGTAGAGCGGGCCGCCCTTCGGTGTCTGCACGTAGATCTCGAACTGCCTGCTGGGCACGCCCCGTGGATGCTGTCCGTCCTTGTGCAGGAACGCGAACTCCAGGAGCAATGCGGCCTCGGCCCCCGGCACGTCCAGCCACTCGGCCGGCCTCACCGGTTCAACTCCCAGCTGCGCCTTGTAGTTCTGGACGAGCGTCATGGCCTGGACGCGCGCGTCCCCGTAGGAGTCCCTCTGCTCGAACACGAAGAGACCGGGCGAGACTGGGATCCTCTCGTTCACGGGACCTCCCAACTCCATCTCGGCGCCCGGCTGTGCCCGGTCTTCCGCCGACCTGGGCGTCAGTTCACCAGGGTGCGCGAAGGTGAGGCCTTCCACATGGCCGCGGGACCAGCCCTCAGGGACGTGGGCTGCATAGCTGGGGCTCACCGCAGGGATGGGCCTTGCGGAGCGCGTCGGGTGCCTGCCGTCAGGCAGGCTGCAGCCGGCGACTGCTGCCGCGACCGCTAGAAACGTCACCGCAATCCGCGGTATCCGCTGGTCCATGTTCGCCCTTCTCTCAGGCATTCGAGCGGTCGTGCATCACCAAATCTGGTTCCACTCTTCTTCGGTCGGCCCCTCGTCCTCTTTCCGCCCGGTTTCATCGGGGCATTTGCCGTGCTGTCGCTCGCAGTACTCGGGGTACTTCTGCTTGCCGCACTTGCCGGCGCTGCTCAGAGGTTTCCAAATGGCCTTCGCGCCGTCCTGGTGGTCGAGATACATGGTCTCGCTGCCTTCGAGCTGCGAGGTGCCCTCCGCACGCTGGCTCTGGATGCCGAAACTGAATATTCCGGCGCCGATGGTCCCGCCCCATTTTCCGGGGTCGTCCGGCTTGGCACCCACCTCGGCGCCGTCACCGTGACTGGTGTATTTTGACACGGTCTCGATGGCACTCTCCTCGATGCGCTCCCTCAGCTCGCCCATTGCGCCAATGTCGTTGCCTGGCAAGGCGAACCAGTCGGCTCTCGAGAACGCCCTGTCGAAGACGTCACGGTTCCTCGGATCACGCAGATCGAGAGTCCACTGGCGGTTCCACTTCGTGCCCTTGGAGGAGTTAATCTTGGCGCCGCCTGAAACTCCCTTGTGTGCGCCGGAAAAGCTGAGTCCGGCTCCGCCCTTGGCCTCGGCCTCCCCCTCGATGGTGAGGCGTACGGGTTCGCCTTTGGTGTTGTAGAAGACGGTGTACGCGATGTCGCCTGTGACCTGACCGTGCAGGCCGAGGACATCACTCTTCGCACCCAGGAGGCTCAAGCCGAGTGAGGCCTTCGCCGTCGCGGAGAGGTAGCCGGAATAGGCGGATCCGAGCGATCTGTACAGCTCGCGGTTGTCGAAGACTGTGTACTTGCCACCGGCCCCGACCTTGACCTCCGCCGACCCCGCCCCGTACGAGAGTCCCGCTCCCGCCTGGATCCCCACGTTGAAGGTGCGTGAGTCGGGAGGATGCGCGTGGTCGCCGTCGTGGAAGAACGCCTCGGCCTGGGACCATTCGTCGAACCTGCGGTTCTCCGTGTATGAGCCCGAAAGCGTGGCCTGGAAACCGGCGCCGAAGCCGACGGAACCGGCGGCCCCGCGACCACCGAAGACGATGTCTAGTCCGAATTCGCCCCCGCCCTTCTTATGCACCCACGCGCTGCCGTCCCCCCGGAGCAACAGCTTCTTCTCGACGCCCCCTCCGGCATGGATCCCGAAGAAGGTGAACCCGCCGCCGGCAGACTCGTAAACGGCACGGTCGACGCAGGCCTGAATTATGTCCAACCGGTTCTCCTGCGGGGTCGGCGGTTCGAACCTCGGGGGAGGAGAGGGCGGCCGGAAACGCAGAGGGGCGGGGGGCGTCCATCCAGGCTTCCCGGTCGATGAGGAACCGTTGGGCGGATGCTGCGGCGGCAAGGGGCCCTGCGGCGCGTTCGGAGACGTCTGCGGGGGCGGCAGCGGGTTCTGTGGTGTACCCGGAATGTCCGGAGGAGAGAAGGGTGTTTGTTCGTCGGCCCAGGAGGAGTCCCAGACGGATGCCGGGTCCTGCGACGACGGTGCACTGACCTGTCCCGAGTTGGACTCATCGCAGGTATCCGGCCCGTCAAGGCCAACCACCCGGGAGGCGGCCTGGGTGAGCTTGCAGAGAGACTGTTCAAGTCCCCCCGCTATCCCAAAGCCCGGGCCGTTGGCGGTCAGCAGGCTCAGCACCAGGACGATCACCAGTACGGCGACGCCCAGGTAATCCAGGCTCATCACACCGCGATCTTGCCGCGCCCGACTCCTCATGTATGGACGGTAGATTTGCCGGGCCTGTGCGCATCAGAGCCCTGGGTCCCATCTCTCGGTGACGGATACTCCTGGCTGGAAGCCATCCGGTCGACAGGGCGGTGGTCGGCGAATGGCGAACGGCGAATTCG
Source organism: Streptomyces sp. WAC00040 (assembly GCF_056835925.1). Classification (NCBI taxonomy): domain Bacteria; kingdom Bacillati; phylum Actinomycetota; class Actinomycetes; order Kitasatosporales; family Streptomycetaceae; genus Streptomyces; species Streptomyces sp. WAC00040. The sequence goes on along the minus strand of NZ_JAKQZE010000005.1, from coordinate 319,933 downwards.
TAAACACTCCTTGAACATCGATGCGGCCTACCCTGAAATGCTGCTGACCGGTGCACTTCGTAGCGCATGCTGCTGACCATGAGTGCCGCCAGAACCTCCTTGAGGGCATCCCGCCCCGTTTCCGTCGCTGCTTTGGGCTGCCGCCGGTGACCGCTTCGGCCCCGGCCGACGGGACACTGCAATCCGTGGGTCTTCCGGATCCCGGAGGTGACCCGGAAACCCTGCGGGCACATGCGGAGGCGCACTATCAGCTTGCTGTCCACCTGAAGGAGCAGGCGCTGCTGCTCGATGACCTGATGGCGCGATCGCAGCGGGCTTGGCATGGCCCGGCCTCCGACACCTTTCGCATTGATAGCGCAGCGGTGGCGCGCGGTCTGCTCGACACGGCGGCCGTCAGTTCGGCGATCGCCAGGGAACAGGAGCAGCACGCCGAGCAGCATTCGATCGCCCTGGAAATTCTCAGGGAGCTGGGGATCCAGATCGCGGCATCGCTCGCCTTCGCCGCTGCGGCGGCGCTGTTCCCGCCCTTCCTCGCCGCTGCCGAGGCGTATGTCGCAATGCTGGTCATGCAGGCCGGCCGGTTCATCCAGTGGCTGGCCAGGCTGCTGGCGTCCTTGGTGCGATTCTTCGTACAAGCCAGGACGTGGATTGCCCAGTTCTCCAAACTCGCCTGGCGTACCGAGGCGTTCAGCTTCGGTTACGGGCGGATGATCTTCGATGCCGTTCGCGACATGACGATCGACGTGCTAGCAAATCTGAGCTCGCGTGCGATCGCCGGGAAGGCGAACGACATTTCGATGCTCTGGAGCGCACTCGGAAGCGGACTATCTGCAGGCATCTTCGGAGGAATCGAGACGAGCGGTCTGAAGAAGTTGCGGACAAGTAGCGGTGAGATCAAACGCACGGCAGACGGGCTGCCGCAATTCGTTGCGTTCGCGGACCAGACCAAGGCGTGGGTGACATCCGTCGGCAAGTCCAAGGCGCCATCGCAGACCGTGTCGCCGCCAGCCGTAACGACCGCTGCTGCGTCAGCGCCGCCGAGCGGTGTCCGGCCGCAGGATTTCCTGGACAGCTCTCCCACCGTCCCCACCCGGGACGAGATCGCCCTGGCGCTCGGCGCTGACGCATCAGCCGCTCGGACCCCAGCCTCGGCTTCCCTGGCGGACTCGCCAGTGGCTGCGGTACTCGGCCCTACCAGCTCCGACCCGCTTGTCGCTTGGCGGGCAGCCCGGGCGGAGGCGCGCGACCACGGAGTGAGCGGCCTGCCTTCCGAGCATGCGTCGCTTGCGGGCGCGGCTGCGGAAGCCAGGCTCGTGCACGACGGCGCACGAGCCGTGCAGTCCGAGTCTCGAAATGCGGCCAGCTCCGCGCGTGAGGCGCTGCAGCGCGCCGAACGCGAAATCCACGCACACGCCGAGCGCCTGCAAGCGTCCGGGGCACGCATATGGCAGTCCGAGACACGGCACGAGCTGGCCCGTACGTCCGGAGACCGACAGTGGATCGCGGAGACGGCCAAGGAACTGCGCCAGCGGCGGGACCAGCACGCCCTAGCACATCAGGCATGGGAGCAGGCCTCGTCCGCCCGAGAGACGATAGCCCGAGACCTGCGCAAGGCCCAGCAGGTTGCGGACAGCTCCACGTCGGCAATGAAGGCCGCCGATCAACAGCTCGATGCCGCGCTCGGCAAGCTCTCGGCATGGGACAACCTCGCTAGCGTTGGCGAGTCCGTCCGCAACGAGGTCTCGGTCGGAAGGCAGCTCGCAGACGCTTGGCATCACAATCCCTGGAAGGAGGGGTATGTGACCCGCTACGAGCACGTTGTCCACGGAGTGGGCAGCTCACTCGAGACATCCCTCAAGCCCAAGGCATGGTTGGAGTCTGGTGGCGCCGGGCTGCCGTCGCAGCCGATGAAGGCCATCAGCGACGCCAAGAACTGGCGCGAGGTGATCCTCTACGATGCGCCCAAGGGGTTCCTCAAGAGTGTCACAGGCAGCACGCTTGCAACAGCCGTGGTCTACCGGCCCGGCGAGACCAACCCATTGGTTTGGGCCAGCGTCCCCATGGCGGGTGCGGGCGGCGCCGCCCGCGACCTGCTCAGGGGCTTCAACGTCAACCGCTTCTTCCCCGACCGGAGCATCGAGGACATACTCTTCCGGCTCGGATCCAGGGGCGTTGGCCTGCAGATTCACTGGGCGGTCATCCAACAGACCGTTCCTCCACAGGAACCCGCCCCCAGCAGGTGACGAGCACGGGCGTGGACATGAAGAGAACGGATCGTCGAGCAGGTCGAGGATCGTCGTCAGCTGCTCCTCGCACAAGGCGCCCACTTCAAGCATCTCCCTGGCCAAGGTAGATCATGCTGTTCCGGTAGGCGGCTGCATCCTACGAACAGCAACCGAGGTCCTTGATATTCGCGGAGGAGGGCTTGGGTGTGGGTTTTGCCGCGGGCTCGGCATCTGTCGTAGTAGACGCCTCACGGTGTCAAGCCATCACGCGGCAACGGCAAGTGGGGTGGGGAAGGCGGTTTGCTCGTCGAACAGCTTGCGATGCTGTAGGCAGTGGTAGAGCTGGCCGATCATGCGGTTAAAGCAATGCCACGAAGTTAGCGCCGCAGTCGCCACGTCAAGGGCTGCCGTCGGTGGGCGAAGCCTGAGGCGGTAGGCATTCGGGGGCGAGCTGGTAGGTCGCGTTCGCGATCTTTTTGAGGAGACCCTCGCGTGTCCAGCGGCCCAGTTGGACGCAGAAGCTGTCGTAATGGTTCAAGTTGAGGGCTGTGGCCAGCTCGCGCGCGTGCCAGGACCGATGAGGTGAGGTTCGCATGTGCTGGAGGACTTGGTTGCGTTGACCGCTGCGGCCGTGTGCTGCGGATGATGGGGTCTGGGCGTGGATCTCGATGGCGAGGCTGGTGACACTCTGGCTGGTCAGGGGATGCTCGCTGGTCGGGTTCGCCGGATAGCGCGATGTCGGGCACTTGACCTTGCGAGCGCTGGTGCGTGAGCGCCTGGGCGGCAATAGAGCGGACAGGACCGCAGTGGAAATGCCGTTGGCGGTGCAGTTCGACGGGAGCGGCAGGATATGGTCTGCGCGAATTACCTGGTCGCGGGCGGCTTGAAGGGCGACGGTGAAGCTTGCCTGGTCCGGGTCGGCTCCGGTGACGGACTCGATGGCCTCGGCCATTGCCATGCGCAGCGCCTGGTAGAGAGTGAGCAGAGCCCACACCTCCTGCTCGAGTCCGCGCGGGTCTTGGGAACGCAGGACCCGTCCGGTCAGCAAGGTGTGTCGCAGTGAGTAGAAGGCGGACTCGATCTCCCAGCGTTCGTGGTAGAGGCGGACCAGGACCTCGGCGGGGTCGCAGCGATGATCCGTGAGAGTGGTCGCGAGCCGGTAGCGGCCCGTGATGCGCTGTCCGCTGCTGGTGGTGAGGGTGATGTCGGCTTCGATGACACGGACGCGCAGACCATGGAAGCGCGTGAGTAGGAGCCGTCCGGGAGTACTGCCAGCACCGCGGGGCGCCGGTGGGCACACAGCCGCACCAGGAACTGAGAGCCGGTGCCGGCGACGGCGCGAAGGAAAACGTCGCCGTCGAAGGCCCGGTCTGCCAGCAGGAGCATCTGCGGTGTCAACCGCGGCAGCAGCCCGGCCGCCTGGACGGTCTCGCCGTTCTCGGACGGGCCGAAGACCGCGCCGAGCAGGCCCCGGGACCCGGTCTCGCATAGCACGGTCAGCCTCAAGGACGGATAGCCGGACATGCCCCAGTGGTGCCGGACTTTGCCCAGCAGGGCCCGGATGCGTGGCAGGTCAGGAGCTTTGAGGGAACTACAGCCGTCGAACGCCACGGTCCGCCAGCGCCGGTAGCAAACGCCAGGCGTCGAGGGCCGCGCCAGCGGCACCGCCAAAACGTCGAACAGAACTCTCAGCGGCTCCGGCCCCAGACGTCGGCGCAACTGCCGCAGGGCGGCTTCCGAGGGAGTGCACAACTCGATGCCCGACAAGCCGGCCACAAGCTTGTCCCACACACGTCGGTAGCCCAGGTTCGGAAACAGGCCCAGGGCCAGGACGAAGTAGATGCCGACCCGGGACGGGAGCGTACGCACGCGGTCCTGAACGATCCTGGTCTCTTCGAGGACATCATCGACGAGCTTGAACGGTATGTGCTGCGTCAGCCCGCCGAGGTGGCCCGGCGCGAAGGCGCCCGCGGCGACGGTGGTAGTGCGCGTCATGGTGCAGGTGGGAAGCTGGCTCGACAACGGATCCCCTGGTCAGGAACGTCTTGGTCGGCTTCCTCCTACCAGGCGATCCGCCCCGTCAGAGACCGAACCAGCAATTTGGGACCCACCCTTGACACCGTGGCCGCGGCGTAACTTCGTGGCATTGGCGGTTTAAGAGGTTGCGCTGTGCGGCGGCGTGCCAGTCGCCCTGCTCGCGTCGTCGCCGGTAGTGGTCGTTGGCTCCGCCGGATGCTCTGAGTGAGGCGAAGGCCCACAGGTATCCGGCATGGTTGAGCCGGTCGTTCTTGACCTAGCGCCGGGTGATGGACGATCTCTTGCCGGAGGCCCTGGTGATGGGCGAGGAGCCGGCGTATGCCTTGAGGCCGCGGGCGTCGGCGAAGCGGGTGTGGTCGTCCCCGATCTCAGCCAGGATCCGGGCGCCGAGTTGGATGCCGAGCCCGGGGAAGCTCAGCAGGATCTCAGCGTCCGGGTGCTGAGGGAACGCCTCTTCCACCGCCTCGGCCAGCTGGTCGGCGGCGATGCAGGCAGCTTCCAGATGGATCAGCAGGGCCAGCGTCTGCTTGCCGAGTGCGTCTTCGATGAGCGGAGCCTGGTGGGCCCAGCGGCGCGGAGGACGTCGCGCAGCCGGTCGGCCTCCACCTCGATGGAGCGCTTGCGGCCGGCCCGTCTGAGGGCGGCCTGGAGCTGGGTGCGCGACAAGCGCGCCGCCCGCGACGGAGTCGGTGCGGTGAGTCCCAGAACCCTGCAGATAGGAGGTCGCGATCACCGACAGCAGTGCTTGCTCGGCTTTGCCGCGCCGTTCGAGCAACCACAAGGGGAGGTCGCCGCGGTCAGGCGCGCTCAACTGGCAGCACTTGGCTCCGCATACCGCGGTGCCGGAGGCCTGCGCCCGTGCCAGTGCACGCGACAGCGTCCTGACCATGACTCGCAACGTCTCCGGGCTGGCCGAAGCGACATCATGCTCCACGAAGGCGGTCGGCGGTATGCCTTCGGACCTGGTCATCGTGGTGCTCCCTCTGCATTCCCCGAAAGCCCCCGGTGTCCCTTCCGTTCTAGTGGTCGTCGCAACACCCCAGCTCAGGGGGTGCGATGGACTTCGAGATCCGGAAGAACCGAGGACCGGAGGGCGGTAGTCGCCTGCTGCGTGAGCTGGAGATATCTCCAGCTCACGCAGCAGGGCTACAGCAATCGAGACGCCTGCCGGATCGTTGGCATCAACCCGCGGACCGGCAAGCGGTGGCGCAACGGCTGGCACTCTCCGCCGACGGGGAAGCCGAAGCGACCTATCACTGTGGAAGCTCCGCCGACAGAGCCGTCGCGGTACCTGCGCGAGGCCGACCGCGTCCACATCGCCGACCGTCTGCGGGAAGAGGCGTCCATCCGGCAGATAGCCGCCGAGCTGGGCCGCAGCCCTTCCACCATCAGCCGCGAGATACGGCGCAACGGAGCGTTGTGGCGGGGCAGGGACTGGACCTACCGGCCTCATGCCGCCCAACTGCGTGCCGAGCAACGCCGCCCGCGCCCGAAGCTGGGGAAGATCGGGCAGAACTCTGAGCTGCGGGACTTCATCCAGGACCGTCTCGAACGCCGCTGGAGCCCCGAACAGATCTGTCAGGCTCTACGGGCCCGCTTCCCCGACCGGCCGGAGATGCGCGTGGCCCACGAGACGATCTACCAGGTCCTCTACGTCCAGGGCCGCGGAGAACTCCGCCGCGAACTGACCAAGGCCCTACGGACCGGCCGCACGATGCGCCGGCCCCACCGCCAGTCCTACAAGCGCCAGCCCCGCATGGCGAAGGACATGGTGATGATCAGCGAGCGGCCCGCCGAGGTCGCCGACCGCGCGATCCCCGGCCACTGGGGAAGGCGACCTCATCATCGGCAAGGCCCACAAGTCCGCGATCGGCACGCTCGTCGAACGCACCAGCCGCTTCGTCGCCCTGGTCCATCTGCCCGCCAGCCGCCAGCCCGCCCAGGTCCGTGATGCCCTCGTCCAGACCGTCTCCGCCCTGCCTGCCCAGCTCAGACGCTCCCTCACCTGGGACCAGGGCTCCGAGATGGCGCTGCACAAGCAGTTCAGCACTGCCACCGACATGCCGGTCTTCTTCTGCGACCCCGGCAGCCCATGGCAGCGGGGCTCGAACGAGAACACCAACGGCCTGCTGCGGCAGTACTTCCCGAAGGGCACCGACCTGGCCTGCTACAACCGCGACGAGCTGGACGCCCTGGCCGCCGAGCTGAACAGCCGACCACGCAAAACGCTCGGCGGGGAAACCCCAGCCGAGCGTCTCGCTAAGCTCCTGGCCACAGCCAGTTGATCACTGTGTTGCTGCGACCCCTGGAATTCGCCTCCGGCCGGGGGCTTTCGGGGATGCTAGCGGCACATCCAGGCAGGCGGTTGGGCCCACAAGCCCAATTCTCGTACGGCCGGGTCGGTCACTCCGCAGGCTCTCGAGAAGGCGCCGGCTCCTCGACGTAGGCGGTCTGAACAAGCGATATCCCACGTCGTGTGACGAGCTGTGCCCGGCCTGGTGGCAGCTGCCGCGGTCGGGCATCCCCGAGGAACACGCCCTCCTCCTTGGCACAGGAGAGCAGCACTCCTGGACTTCCGAGGTCCCACAGTCGCCTGACGACCGGGTCCATCATCGCCCTTGCCGCTCCGGAACTGGACCGGGCAATGATCAGATGCAGGCCGATCTCGGCGCCTTGCGGGAGCAGGTCGAGCAGCGGCGCGAGCGGTCCCTGCATCCCGCCGCCCACCAATTCGTAGTCGTCGATCAAGATGAACAGCCGCGGACCTGTCCACCAATCGCGCAGCTTCAGACGCTCGGGGGTGATTTCCGGGCCCGGCAGCCGATTACGCATCGTCTCTGCCGTGCTCGCCATCAGCTCGGCGAGCGCGGAGCCCGAGACGGCGTAGCCGAGCCGGGTTGCTTCCGGAATCCATTCGAACAGGTCACGCCGATAGTCGGCGATCATGATGCGTGCCTCGGCGGGGTCGTGGCGCCGTACGACTGCGTGCGCGATCAGCCGAAGCAAGTTCGTCTTGCCGGTCTCCGAGTCGCCGAACACCAGGAGATGGGGATGCTGCTCAAAATCGTGGCTCACGGGCTGCAGATACCGCTCGTCCCAGCCAAGCGGTACCAGCAGGTCGCCGCCGGCCTCGGGCAGATCCTGCACCGATGCCTGAGCGGGGAGCATCCGTACGGATGGCGCGGGCTGTCCCTTCCAGGCCTTGGAAACCTCATCCACCAGGGAGCGGGTCGCCTCAGCCAGATGATCACCTGTGGCGCGGCCGTCGATACGGGGCACGGCCGACAGGAAGTGATGCCCGTCGGCGGTGAGGCCTCGGCCCGGCACCGCAGGGACCAGTGCGGCGATCTTGCTGCCGACCTCTGATTCAATGGCGTCACCGAGGTGTAGCTCGAATCGCGTGCCCAACAGGTCACGCATCCAGGGCCGGATCTCGGACCAGCGTGACGCCGTGATTACGACATGGATGCCGTAGGTCAGCCCCCGATTGGCGAGCTCGGTGACGGCGGGCTCCAGCGTCTCGAACTCCTGCCGCAACGTGAACCAGCCGTCGATGACGATGAACACATCACCGAACGGATCGTCCTCGAATTGCCCCTCCCGGCGCATCCGCCGGTATGCAGCCATGGACTCGATACCTCGTTCGCTGAAAATTCGCTCCCGCTGAATCAGCAGCTCGCTCGCCTCCGCCATGATCCGACCCGCGCGGTCGGGGTTCAACCGCGAGGCCACACCACCGACATGTGGGAGCCCGGCTATGGCCGCGAGCCCCCCGCCGCCGAAGTCCAAGCAGTAAAACTGCACTTCCAGAGGGGTGTGCGCCAGCGCGAGTGCCGCGATCAGCGTGCGCAAGAGTGTGCTTTTTCCGGACTGCGGTCCTCCCACAATGCCGACGTGGCCAGCGCCATGAGCGAGATCCGCGACAAGCAGTTCGCGTACGCCGTCGAACGGCCGGTCCACGAAGCCCACCGGCACGCTCAGTTCTCCGCGTGCCGCCCAGTCGGCGGGGGTGAGCCCCAGCTCCGGGTCGGGTGACAGCGGGGGGACCACCTGATCGAGGCTCGGCGGCGCGGCGAGCGGCGGTAGCCACACCTGCCGGGCAGGCGGCCCTGGCCGACGCAGTCGCTCCAGCAGTACGTCGAAAAGAGTCTCCCCGTTCTGGTCCTCATTCGGGCCCGGACCTTGCTCGTCCGGAGCGTTCAGCGGTGCCAGCGGGGCGAGGTAGCCGGAGGAGAACCCTACGACCTGCCGCTCCACTACTGCCTGCGGCCGCCTGCGCTCGCTGCCCTGGTAGGAGGCAGAGACGTAGGCCGCTTTGAAGCGGATCAGATTCATGTCCGATTTGATGTAGCCGTTACCCGGCGCGGAGGGCAGCTCGTGGGCGTCCGCCACCCCCAGCACACTGCGGCTCTCCGATGCGGAGAACGTCCGTAGGGCGATCCGGTACGACAGATGTGACTCCAACTGGTGCACGCGGCCCTCGTCGAGCCGTTGCGACGCCAGCAGTAGGTGCACGCCCAAGCTGCGGCCGAGCCTGCCGATCATGACAAAAAGGTCCATGAACTCGCGCTTGGTGCTCAGCAGTTCGCTGAACTCGTCCACCACCACCAGCAGAGTCGGCAAAGCATCCAGCACCGCCCCCTGCGACCTGGCCTTCTCATGGTCGTACAGGGAGCTGTACCCCGCCTTGCGCAGGTACTCCTGGCGCCGCATCAGTTCACCATGCAGCGCGTCCTGCATTCGGTCGACCAGCGGCAGTTCATCGGCGAGGTTGGTGATCACTGCTGAGGTGTGCGGCAGTTGCTCGAGCCCTGCGAACGTCGCCCCTCCCTTGAAGTCCACCAGGACGAAGTTCAGCTCTCCGGACGAGTGAGTCGCAGCCAGAGCCAGCACCAAGGTGCGCAGCAGCTCGCTCTTGCCGGATCCCGTGGCACCTATGAGCATGCCGTGCGGGCCCATTCCACCCTGCGCCGACTCCTTGATGTCCAGTTCGACAGGCGTTCCGTCCTCTGCGACTCCGATCGGTACGGACAGCCGCTCACGCGGCGAACGCGAGCCCCAGAACGACTCGGCGTCGAGCGACCGCGCATCCGTGATGCCCAGCAGGGTGGTGAGCTCCAGATCAGAGGTGAGCGGGTCCGAGGATTCGCTGGAGGTGCCCATGCGGAATGGGGCGACGATACGGGCAAGTGTGCTGCACCGCTGTACGCTCAGCGTGTCGGGACGTCCGGCCGGAGTGGTTGTCTCCTTGCCGGTACGGTCGGTCGCCACCGTCTCGATGGCGTCCGTCGTGACGCGCAGCCGCAACGTCACGCGGTCACCTCGCCAGCGCAGCGTGTCCGACACGTCCAGTACGGTCACATTCCGGAAGCCGGACTCATCGAGCCGCGCGCCCTGCGGCACCGCTGCCCCGTCGAGAACGATCACCACATATGGTTCGTTCTTCTGCGGCGAGGCGGTCGGATCGAACTTTGGCCGCTCGGTGAATTCCCCGCCCAGCAGGCGTTCCAGCTCCCCGTAGCTGTCGGCGATGAGCCGTGCCTGCCCAGCCGCGTCGTGTTCGACGGAGTGCAGTGCGTGCGGCAGCCACTTCACCCACTCCCAGTCGGACCTATGCTCGTCGTCGGTCAGGACCGCGATCCGCAGATTGTCAGGTGAGTGGAACGCCGCGAGTTGGGCGAGAACTGCCCGCACCATCCCGCGCCTCACTTCCTCATCGCCGCGCACCAGAACCCTGGCGAACGCCCGCAGGTAGATAGCCCTTGGAAGGTTGTGCACGAGGGCGTAAGCACGGATGAAGCGGCGCAGCGCCGATGCGCACAGCGGCTCCAGGTCCTCGATCGGCTTGGTCTGCGGCGCCTGGAGCCGAGTTGCCAGCTGCTGCTCGCCCGAGCCGATGCGCACCTCGCCGAAGTCGTCGTGAGTGATGCGCCGTTCCCACAGCCGGGAACTCATCGCGACTGACCACAGGCTCTGCGGGTTGGGATGCAGCCATGACAACGAGGCGTGCTGCTGCCTGGCCGCCTTTCGCGCCTGCCGGCGGGACTGCGTCAGGTAGCGCAGGTAGTCGCGGCGGGCGTCCTTGAGTCTGCGTTTGCGCTCTGAGGAGGCATTCGTCAGCTGACCGAGCAGCATGACGACCATCGACACCACCATGAGGCCCGAGGCCAGGTAGCTGATTACGCGGGCGCCCGGCTGCACGAACATCAAGACCATCGCGCCGGAAGAGGCCGCCATGGGTAGGTACATCAGCGCCATCGACATGCCGCCGCCCTGCTTCTCAGGCAGCGTCGGTGGCTCTTGAAGGGCTATCTCGGCCTCCGGCAGCTCCGGGCCCGTCCTGCGCAGTGGACGGCGGAACACCACTGTGGTCACCGCGTGTGCCTCCTTGAACCTTTCCTGTGGTGCCGGACGTACCAGGAAACAGGGGGCGCGTCGCCCCCGTGTGGACCGGTCACCTGTTCTTGGTACGTGCCAGAAGGCGCCAAAGGTTCGGAAGCGAGTCGAGCGAGCATGAGCGGGAACGCTGCGGAAGAGATGTGCAGGCTGGTGGTCGTCGCACCGTCAGGACAGGCGGAGGTGGCAATACCGGCCGGGGTCACCGTCTCTGATCTGTTGCCCACGCTGCTCAGACACGCGGGCAGCGAGCTGGCCGATGCGGGACTCGAGCATGGCGGCTGGGTGCTCCAGAGGCTTGGCGGGGCACCGCTCGATGAGGACCGCACCCCGCTGGCGCTCGGGCTCCGCGACGGCGACACCGTTACGCTGCGACCGCGGGACGATGTGCTGCCCGAGATGGACTTCGATGATCTCGTGGACGGCATCTCCAGCGGTATCCGTGGCCGGCCGGACCGCTGGCGCGACACGATGACCAGGCAGCTCCTGCTCGGTCTTATGGCCGTCGCGCTCGCGACCGGCCTTGCTGTGCTGCTGCCGGCAGGCGCCGAGAATCCGCGGGCCCTGGCCACGGGCATCGTCGCGGTAGTACTGCTGCTTGGTGGCGGCGCGGCCTCCCGTGCACTCGGTGACGCCGTTGCGGGCACGCTGCTCGGTGCTGCGGCCCTGCCGTACGCGGCCTTGTGCGGGCTTCTTGTCATCGCGGGTGAATCGTCGCTCCTCCCGCTGACTGAAGCCCATCTGCTTGCCGCGGGAGGCGCCGTCGTCACGGCGTCCGCCGTGTGCGTACCGCTGATTGCCGCGAACCAGCAGCTGTTCACGGCCGGTGCACTCGCCGGGGCCGCGCTTGTGGTCGGGGCCACGGTCGGCAGAGCGTCCGGGTTCGACGGGACTCAGACAGCGGCGGTTCTGGTGGTACTTGCTCTCGTCCTCGGTGCCGCTGTGCCCATATGGTCGTTCCGGCTCGCACGCATGCGCACAACAAGTCTCCCGACGGGGGCGGACGACCTTCAGGAGGACATCGATCCCGTGCCGGCGGCGCCGCTGCTGGACCAAGTGGTTGTTACCGACCGGTATATGACCGCGCTTTTCGCCGCGCTCGGTGGCGTTGCGGCCGGATGTCTCACTCTGATGGCGACGGCCGACAGCTGGGCAACGCTCTCTCTTGTCGTCGTGGTGTGTGCCCTGTTGCTGCTGCGTAGCCGGGTATTGATCGGCGGATGGCAGCGGCTGGCGGCGGTGGTCCCGGCCACCTGGGGACTTGGTCTGCTCGCGGCGAGTCTCGCTGGGGCGTTGCCCGTCGGCGTGCGACTCGCCGTGGAGCTGGGCGGCATTGTCGTCATCGCAGGTCTGCTGCTCGCCGGTGCGCGCAGGCTGCCCGGCCGTCGGCTCCTTCCCTACTGGGGCCGGGCCGCCGATATCGGTGAGACTCTGCTCGCGCTGAGCGTGATTCCGCTGTTGTTCCAAGTGCTCGGGCTTTACGGATATATGCGCGCACTCGGCGGCTGACGGAGGCATTGATGCAGACCAAGCAGGATCAGCTCCAAGCTCATCTGTTCGTCATCGGACGGCTTGTGTCGGCCCTGACCCGTGCGGAGCCCGACGCGCCAGAGACCCCTATGCGCCGCTTCACAGTGGGCAGCTTTTGGGGGGTGCTCGTCGCCGGACTCGCCCTGGCGGGCTTCTGGGTGTTCGGGTTGATGTTCCCCGGCGGCTCTACGGCTTGGCGCGCCCCTGGAACCGTGATCGTCGAGAAGGAGACCGGCAGCAGGTACCTGTACATCGACGGGACATTGCACCCAGTCCTCAACTATGCCTCTGCCCGCCTGGTCACCGGCGAGACCGGCAAGGTCACGTCGGTATCGGCCAAGTCGCTGGCTGGTGTGCCGCACGGCGCCCCCATCGGCATACCAGGCGCGCCGGACTCGCTGCCTGACCCGAAAAGTGCGGGGGGCCGTGTCTGGCTCGTCTGCTCCCCGATGCCGGCGGACGCAGCCGGGGCGAACGGTCCGGCGCGCACAACTTTGGAGGTGGACCCCGCCCGCAACCCCACGCTTGTGCCGAGCGACCAGGCTATGCTGGTCCGCGCCCCCGACCGCACTCTCTACCTGGCCTGGCAGAACCGTCGCCTGCGGTTGCAAGATGCGAATGTACTGGTCGCCCTCGGATACGGCAGCGTTCAGCCTTGGCCTGTGTCGGCACAGTGGCTAGACACCCTTACCGCCGGCAAGGACCTCGGCGCCCCCAAGGTGCCGGGCCGTGGCGATCCGGGGCCGCGGGTCGGTAGTACACGGTCCAGGGTCGGGCAAGTCTTCTCGGTGCATACGGTTGGTTCGACCGTGGACGCCTCGGCTGCGGCCGGCCAGGGAACGAACTACTTCTTGATGCTCAGAGACGGCCTCACGCCGCTCTCGCGCACGCACGCTGCGCTGCTGCTTGGCGACCCGGCGAGCGCGAGCGCCTACCCTGGCGGAGACGTCAGAGCCATCCCGGCGGCGGCGGCGGATGCGGCGTCCGCTCAGGTGTCGAAGACGAAGATGTATTCGGCCGGCCATCCTTCTTCCCCGCCCCTACTGGTTGAGGCCCCTATCGGTCGCACCGACGCCCCGTGCGTCCGAATCGGCCTTCACTCCGACGGTGAGTCCACGGTGCAACTCGCCCTAGACGCGCGACGGAACGGCACCAGCAGGTCCTCCGAGCCAGCGGTCGCCAAGGGCGCACAAGCTGAAGAGGTGACTGTGGCTCCTGGAAGCGGCCTTGTGGCCCGTGCCCAGCCGGCCCCCGGTGTTTCCGGTGGTACGTGGTACCTGGTGACCGATCTGGGAGTCAGGTTCCCGCTGGCTTCCGAAGACGTGGCCGCGGCCCTGGGCTATGGCGGGGCCCCTCCCATTGCTGTCCCAGCGAGGGTTCTGACGCTGTTGCCGACGGGCCCAGTACTCGCCGTTGAGGCTGCACTGTTCCGTCAGCCCGTGGCTTCAAGCGCACACCGTCCATGACTCTTTGGCCGATTGACGGAGAAGCCGATGTGTCGATCCCTTCGAATTGAGCCTGTGGGCCCTGGTTGTGGGTCTCGCTCCGGCCATAGCTTCGGCACTGAGACAAACGGGTGACTCGCGCTGCGCGGCCCCATGACCCGAGGCGGTATCTGTGTCGCAGAACAACAACGTCGTCCATTCCGCTGCAATGCGCAAGGGCGAGGCAGCTCTTGTGCAGACAGCGTCTGATCTGAGCCTCGTCAGGAACCGCGTCGACGGCCATGCCGGTGCGCTCTCCGCGAGCTGGACGGGAGACGCTGCGGCTCAATTTCAGAACGTGCTCCAGGAGTGGAACGGACAGTTCCTTCGCATCGTCCGCGCGCTGGACGGTATGGCGGAAACCCTCGGCGGCAACATCCTCCAGTACGAGGCCAACTCGGACGTCGTCCGCGACCAGGTCAAGTCGCTGTCCTCCGAGATGCTTTCGTCCGCGCTGAACCCCCAGCGGTAGGTCCGTCTCGCAGGCAAAACCGATAAGAAGGGCAGTCATGTCGACGCAATACAGCGTGAGGTTCAGCGAGGTCGCAGTGGTCATCCAGGGGCTGCGGCAGGCAACCGTGGAGATCCAGGGACACCTGGACACCATGAATGGGCAGATGCAGCAGCTGAAAGGCCAGTGGGAGGGATCGGCGCAGGAGCAGTACGGCATCAAGCGCGCCGAGTGGAATGGAGCATGCGAGGCAATGCGTGCACTGCTGACCAGGTCGGAAGCCACGCTGGAGAACATCGTAGGTGACTACATGTTCGTGGAGCGGCACAACGCCGCCATGTGGGGGAAGTAGCCCTCCCCGGGCGGTCGGCTTCTCGTCCCCTGTGTCATTGCTGACGCAGGGGACGAGGCAGTTGCGGACCAACAGAGACAGCGACCTTTTTTCGATGACGATTTGGGGGAGAGCCCATGGCGGAATCCGAGCAGTCCTTCCAGCACGAGAACAAGGACTCTGAGTCCGATAAGGAAGAGTCCGGCAAATCTGATCGCGACAAGCCTGAAACGGACCAGACCGATGGGCCGTTGCCGGGAGGCTGGTTCGCGCCGGCGGTAGGGAGCAAGAAGGGTGAGGACGCCGTCAAGGTATCCCCTGCCGACCTGCGGAAGCTCGCCGAACGCATGCGCATGGCGGTGCAGCCCCTGGAAAACGTCCAGGGCGAACTCGCGTCCGTTCCTCAGATCAGGGCCGGTCGCTTTCCGGACGGGGAAGATCTCAAGAAGCTCGTGGGCTCGGGCAGAGAGGGACGAGTCAGGGACGTACTCGAGCACACTGTGACGATCCGGAAGGAAATCCTCAAGGTTGCCGACAGGATCGATGACCTCGCCAAGGAATACAGCAGCGTGGAAGAACTCAACAAGCACATAGCCGGACGCCTTCAGAGCCTCTTCGCGCAGGCGGGGGCTGCGTTGAATCTCCAGCCCCCCGCAGGCGGCGGTGCGTAGGCCAAGCCCGAACGACAGGCAGGAAACACCGTGGGCGACCAGGACAACGAGTACACCGTCCCGAGCAACACCGACTACTCCACGTGGGACTTTCGAGCCATCTTGAATGTGTTCACGGGGCAGTCGGAGGCGTACGGGGGGACCGACCTCACTGCGGTGGACTCGACATCGCTGTTCCGGACCGCGGCCGCAATCGGCGACGCTGGGCAAGCGCTTGCCCAGACCCGCTACGCCATGGACAAGCTTGTCCATGAGGTGATGGTGGGGGAATGGTGGTCGGGAAGGGCAGCCGACGCCTTCTCCACGATGCTGCGTAGCGCCAATTCCACGTTGGGCGACCGGGCGGAGCTGCTCAACTCACACCGGTTGTCCTTGCAAAGCAGTGCGTTGGCCTTGGATGTAACGCGGGACAACATCCTGCGTATCTGGGACCACGCGTGCCGCCAGCTTGAAATCTGGTGGAACCAGCTCCACCCCGTGGAGCGGAATATCTGGACGTCGTCGCACGACGGTGCTCCGGCGGTGCAGGAAATGGGGGGCGGTGTAAAGGCGTATCGCGTCGGTTCCTTTCCTGACCTTCAGGGGCCGATGGAGAACCTGATGCGGCAGCAGCTGCAAAATCTAGCCTCGACATACCGCGTGCACCAGGCCAATATGCCGGCACCCGAGCCTGTGAAATTTGCTCCAAGTCAGTCCGCAACGGGGGGATCACTCAAACCACCCGGCGGCAACCTTGACAGTGACCTCACAAATGAGCTGAAGGATCTCTTCGGCAAGGGCGGGAACGAGGCTTTGAAGCGCCTTGGCGAGGGTGAGAGGGGCACGGGCAATCCGATGGAGTTCGGTGACTGGAAGCCGGACGGCGACAAGGACATCTCGGGCCCAAGTGGTTCACGTGGTGAGTCGAACTACAGCCTTCCGCCCCCGCCTTCATTGGGCGACCTCGGAGACCTAGGCGGTCCCGGCGGCACATCCGGTCCGGGCGGGTCCGGCGGAACCACGGACTACGATACTCCCGACTTCAGCGAGTTCGGCGGCACCGATGGGGCTGGTGGTGGCGAGTTCGGAGCGTTCGGCGGCGGTCCTGCCGGATCCGGTTCCGGGGGGGCCGGCGGCCCCTCCGTCGACTTCGGAGGGTTTGAAGGGGCTGACGAGGCTGTCGGTGCTGGCGGCGATGCTGCGGCGGCCCGCTCGGCGGCAGTGAACTTCGGAATGCCCGGCTTCGATTCCCATGGTGGCCTCGGCAGCCCAGCGTTCACAGACCCGTTCGCCTCGACGACGGCCGGTGGCTCAGGGGTCGGTGGCTCAGGTTCTCTGGGCAGGTACGACGGCGGTACCCCGGAGGGCGGGAGTCACGGCATGATCCCGCCGCTTCCGATGTTCGGCACCGGGCCGGGCGGAAACGCCACGCGGACGATGGCCGGCGCCAACCTTTCCGGTCCCTCCTTCTCCACCGCGAACCTTCCCAGGGCCGGGACCGGAACGGGCCGGGGGGTCGACGCGGGTGCCGTGCGGCTGCAGCCCCTCGGCCCGGAGTTCCGCTCCGTGGCTGGGACAAGTCCTCTCGCGTCCTCGGTGCGTCGTCCGGGGACCACCGGTGTCGACCGGCTGGCGCCCGAGTTCACCAACCTGGGGCGCTCGGGTGTCGCGGGCGTGGGACCGCACGCTTCAGCCGTTGAAGGAGGTAATAGGCCGGGTTTGCCAGGTGCCGTGCGTGGATCGGCAGGCGCCATGGGCACTCCGTCGTTCCGTGGCGCGGGGCTGGAGCCGGGTATGCCCGGCAGCCACGGCGCCGGAGGGGGATCCGGTGCGGCAATCGGTACGGGTGCAGGCTCGGGTGGCCGGCCAGGCGCGGCGGGCATGGGGCCCGGGGGCACAGGTCCGGGGGGAATGCCTTACGGAGGCATGCCCTATATGCCCCCTATGGGTGCTGGCGCCGGAACCGGTCAACGCCCCGGTGGCGGTGAACGCGAGCGCACCACCTGGCTCATGGAGGACGAGGACGTCTGGGGAGCCGATCAGGACGTGCAGGGTGGTGTCATCGGCCGCGACTCGCGCCGCTGACCGCGACAAGCAGAGGAGACAAGGACGTGGAGCGCTTTCCACACGTCGACCTGGACGAGATCCGGGCGCAGCATCAGAAGCAGATGGAGGAGTTCGCCTCCCTCCATGAGCGCATGCGTGCGGTGTCCGCCACCGCCATGTCGGCCAAGCGGATGCTGACCGTCACGGTCGGCGCGCAGGGCGAGGTGAGGCAGGTGAAGTTCAATTCGGACGAGTACCGCGACATGGCGCCGTCCGAGCTGGCATTCGCCGTACTGGACACGATCCAGCGTGCGCGCGAGGACAGTGTCCGACAGATGCAGGAGCTCCTTACTCCCATGGTGCCCGAGGGTATTCCTCTGGACGACCTCATGGGGGGTAACTTCGACGTGGCCGAGCTTGTCTCGGGCGACTTCCTTTTCGGAACCGCGAAGAGCCGGGACGCCGAGGAGGATGACGAGGGCTGAATCGGAATCACCCCTTGCCCCGCAGGCGATCCGCTCCCGCGCGTGACCAATGTCATGTGCCGGGGCGGAATTGGGCCCAAGGGCTCTATTGGCTGCCCGCGTGAAGGCCATTTAATGGCGTCTGGCGATCGTACCCTTCGTGAAAGGCGCGCCCGTGGGATCTGAGTACCTCGAGGTCGAGAGCGGCCAGATGAAGAACCACGCGCGGCATCTGGGCCAGAACGCCGAACTGGCGGAGTCTCTCTATCGGAAGCTGCAGAGCGAGCTGGCTGCGCAGGGCAGCCCCTGGGGCAATGGCGATCTGTATGCCGAGGGATTCGAGGAGTGGTATGGCCCCATGAGCGGAGACATCTTCCAGAAACTGCAGTCCATGGCCGGCCAGTTGCGAGGGGCGAGCAACGCTGTGAAGCACTCGGCGGCCAACTATGAGGCCTCCGAATCAAGGGCAATGGGGTAGTGCGTGTCGCTTCAACTGCCCGACTGGCTGCGGTCCGTGGCGAACTACACGGTCGGGGTCTGGCCGTCCGCCGACGAGGACGGGCTGCGGGGTCTTGCCGAGACGTACGAGCGGCTGGCGGCTGATGCGCGGGGGCTGGACGGTGTGGTGGAGCAGCAGTCCGTTCATGTTCCGGGCTGGCAGGGTTCCGCGTCCGAAGCGCATCGCGATGCGCTGCACAGGCTTCGAGGTGATCAGGGACTGGCGCAGCTCGCCGAGTCGGCCCTGCAGATCGCCGAGAACTGTCGCCGGACAGCAGGCGAGGTAGAGAAGGCCAAATACCAGGTCATCATGATCACGGCCTGGATGCTGTACGTGATCGCGAAGCTGATCTTCCTGGCACCGTTCACCGCAGGAACGTCCACGGCGGGCATCCCCTTGGTGCAGGCGGCGGCGAGAAAGGCACTGGAGCGGGTGCGGGACTGGCTGCTGGGGGCACTCAAGGCGTCGCTGATGGGCGCAGCGTTCGTCGGCGGTACGGACCTGGCTGCACAGCTTGTCGTCAAGGAGAAGGAGGGCGACGGCTACGACGTCAACCTCCAATCGACCTTTCAGGGAGCCGGTGTCGGAGCATTGGCGGGTTTCCTCGGGTATGTTGTAGTTGGTCGTGCTGCAGCTGCCGAGGTGAAACTGCGAGGGATTCTCGGTGCGGGCGAGGGCGGGGCGACGCAAGCTGTTGTCCTACGCGGCACGAGTGCCGCCGCAGCAGCCGCTGTCAAGGCGAAGCCGCCGATCCTTCCCACATGGACGCTGAGTCCGCTCGGCCAGGTCCCGATCCAGGCGGCAACGGGTACGGCAGCGGCCTACATCGCCAGTGTGGCGAGCGGGAGGCCGGTCTTCGACCTGGCGAACCTCATCTCGAACGGCTTTGGCGGGCTGGTCGGGCCCCGGGCGCCGAAGGTGCCGGACATGCCGACACTTCGCGACCTCCTCCCAGACATGGTCCACGGGCCGGAGTCGGTGCGGTTCGCGGAGCCTGTGCCGATGCCGGATTCGGGTGGTGGGTTCGATCTCCCGGCCGGCGGTGGCCGGGTCGAGATGATGGAGAACGGTACATGGTGGGTGCGTCCCCACGATGCTGGAGACTCTGCATTCGCCTCCGCAGTGCGGGATCTGGGCCAGGCGAGCGAAGGCAGCAGCGGGATCACGGTGGTGGTGGGCACGCCGGACGATGCCCCCGGCTCGGGAGTCGCTCAGATGACCTCGCTCTGGGAGGGCTACAGCTCTGTCCGTGAGGATCTGTCGGGGGAGGTGGTGACGCGGATCATTCTTGCGTCAGGCTTGGGTTCTGCCGACATCCCGATGCTACGCAAGTTCGTGGCAGACACGGGCGTAGAAGTGTGGGCGCATCCCGGCAGACTGGAAGTCGGCCCAGCCAATTCGTTGTTCGTGACGGGCGACGGCGATGGCATGGCTGCCGGCAACTTCGCTCAGATGATGCGATTCTCGCCGCCCGACACAGGTGAGAGGCACAGTTCCTTCTCGCCGTTCTCCGCGGCCTCGTCGGACACGCCGCGGCACGCGAGCACCGGCACGGCGGATACGACGGCGAGCGCCGCCGGACACTCCTTCGGGGAAGTACACTCCACCGACGGGCCACGCGGTTCGGGCGGCGTCCCCGCCCACGAAGGGCCCTCCACAGTCGCATCTGCCGCCGCTCCCATGCACATGCCTGACGTCTCCGGAACCGCGGGGCACGCCGAGTTGCTCCACATGGCGGCCCCCGAGACTTCTCGACCCGACTCCTTCCACACGGCCCCGGAGTCTTCTCGCCCGGAGTCGTTTTACACAGCCCCTAGCTTCGACGACACCCCGCGCACCAAGTCCATAAGCCCGGAGGACGTGGAGATCCGACCCCTCGGGGCCTCCATCAACGCGCCGGCATGGGAACAGGTGTTGAGCGCGGCTCCTCCCCTCCCGGACCGTGTCGGCCAGGTCCAGGTGCAGCGCATTCCGGCTGGCTACGTGCTCAGTTCCGCTCCCCTTCCGGAGGCGGCGATGTCGTCGATGCGGCTGATGGCTCCCGACCCGTCGCGCATCACGCTCGTGGTGACCGACGGAGGCGCGAGCCAGACACTGCGGACCGTGGTCCAGCTCGTTCCGGAGGCGGCCCGTACGAGCGTGCGTGTCATCGCACCCGAGGCGACGACGGGCCTCGCCATGCAGATGCTCGCTCTGAAGACCGGCACGGAGACAGTGAGTGGGCCACCGGGCTCGCAGGCCCGGTCGGTTCTGCTCCATGACGCCGATGTCGCACGCGTGCCCGGGCTGCGCGAGGTGGTGGCGACGACGAGCCCGGTGGTGATCTCCGAGTCCGGTTCGGCACATGCGCGTCCGCAGCGGGACAGCGTCCATCGCGCCGGAGAGTATTTGAGCCTCAGCCGTGAGTTCGAGGACACGGCCGCCGGCGCCCCCTCGGTGGAGATCGCTCCGATGGGCACGGTCTTCCCTCCCCGGCAATGGGACCAGGTGCTGACCGAGGCCTTCACCAAGGGGGCGCTGCCGGACATGGAGCGCGTGGCGCCCGGCGTTCTGCTCACCCCAGACGGTGTCGACCGGCCGTTCGTCGCCGAGGACCTGTTGCCCGGGGACCGCGTCACGGTGGTCGAGTACGGTGCAGTCGGCAGCCCCGAGGCACGGGCGCGGGTCGAGGATGCGATACGCAGGATCTCCCCGGCACCCGGCATGGATGTCATGCGGCTGGCTTGGAACCAGGCTGCGAGTGCCGAGCGGCTCGACCACGTACAGCAGCTCGCCAACAGCAATCGCGTCACCTTGGACGTTCCCACCGGTGATCTCATTGTGCTGCCGGACGGGACTACAAGGGTCGAGGGTGGCACCAACCTGCGAGTCTCACCCGACGCCGAACCACTGGACCTCGGCGCGGTGTACCCGCCCCCGTCGTGGCGGGCGGATGTGGACTCGGCAGCCCGGGTCGCAGACGACCCCGACAGCATGGTGGCCTTCAGCCCCACTTCTTCCGGAGTGAAGATCGGCTCTCGCGTCGATCAGGCCTTGAGCGCCGCCCTGCCATGGCTGCCTGACGGGCAGTCGGCCGACGCCGCACCACTCAGCGATAAGGCCCCACTCGCACTGCTCACCGCCGATCCCACAGGGATGGCCACTCATCAGGCCATTGACGCCTGGCTCGGGCACCTGTCTGGCAAAGTCGCCACCGTCGATGTCGTGATGGCGCACCCGGCGGCCAACGAACTCACCCGGCCTGCGTCCGACTCCCGTCCCAACCCCGCGGCCGACCGCTTCCAGCGTCTCGCCAACACCCATGACATACGCCTCCGGATAGCGGACGGCGCCTGGACGCCGAACCGGGACGGCAGCTTCCGGCCCAGCGAGCCGGCCACCCACACGGGCTCGCTCACCGACCTCACGTACACGGAGTACGTACCGCACCGCCCAATCCTGGAGAATCCCGACACCTCGCGCTCTTTCGAGACGGCTGACCCCGCCCGCGAGGGACTGCCGGTGGCTCCACCGATCCCCACTGTGGTGATCCATGAAGCCGATGTCGCACCGCCGGCCCTGGCTGCTGACCACCCGCTCCACAATGCAGTACCGTCCGCCAGCAGTGGGGAGCTCCAACCCCTTCCTTGGCGTAGCAGCTTCCCCGATCTGGGGGAGGACGCACAGTCCATACGAAGTGAAGGGATTCAGGGGCAGCCACTTCAGCCGGTGTTCCGCGACCTTGGTCCAGTGGATGCCTCCAGCTCCTCGGACTCCTCCTTGGCCATCTCAGGCCCTTTGAGCAACCTCGTCCGGCTCCGGCCGCCGATGTCATTCACGGACGGCTTCCAGTTTGGGCCTGGCGGCCGGATCGAGAACTTGCATGACATCAAAGAGACGATTTACGCGAAGATCCGTAAGGAGTTCCTCCCCGAAGACTTCACGCCAGAGGTTGCGGCCGCCTTCGAGAAGGCGATGATCCTCGATCAGGCATCGCTCGGTGAGCAGGAGTGGGGCCGCTGGCTGGTGCACGGCGGCGTCGAGTTCACGGTGCCGGTTCCGGACGGCCGCGAGTTTGCCGTGGGCGTCGCTCTGGAGCTCCAGGACAGCGGCGAGGCGCACCACATTCCCGCCAAGCCAGGCCACCGTGGGATGCAGGAGACGAACACACAGCCGTTTGACCCGGCCTCCAATTCTGAAGCCGGCTGGGTCACGAGTCGTTCTGCCGGCTGGGACGGAGCGATCACGCTCCAGACCTCGGCAGGCATGGGGCTCGAGACAGCGGCCGGGGTGTCGCTGGGCTCGACGTTCAGTGGTTCACGCAGGCATACCGAGACGGAGGCGGGGGTCTCTGTAACCCAGGTCCTGCGCTCGGTCGCGAGCGGTGATCAGGTCCATTTCCTCTTTCCCCACGGGCTCATCAGTGTGACCGTGCACGAGGTGGGGCGGCCCATGCCGGTTCTCCTTCACGAGCGCACCGCCGTCGAATTCAGCTTCCCGGCCGACGCAGTGCTCGTCGAAAGGCTCGGCCCGGACGACACCGTGCTGCCACGTGAGGTCGCAGACCGGCTGGGCCTGATCGGGACGGAGACGGCAGAGGAGCGGAGCAGGCTTCTGCCCCTGCTCCGTGATGCTTGGTGGTCCGGCAATACCGACCCGATGTCCATCGGAGGCCTCGAGGATCTCCAGGGGCCGGTTCTCGACGTGCTGTCCCAAGCATCCGCAGGCCTCACCCCCGGTGAACGCCGCGGGATCAGACTCTTCCTCACAGAACGCACCCATATGCGGGAGTTCTTCCAGCTCGTGGGCGGCGGCCACACCTCGGATCAATTCCGGGCGGGCGAGGGGCAGGTGTCCCTCGTCGCCCGTTTCGCCGCACATTCCTTCCAGAGACTCGGCCCTGCAGACCTCACCAAACTCTGGTTCGAGCTCCGTAACTACCTCTTCGAAGGCAACAAGAACGAAAGCGGCAACGCAGTAGGCCTCGGTGCCGGGCTCGGCTTCTCGCCACCCGCAGTCGGCAAGCCCAACGGAGCGCACAGCGTCAACCTCCACATCGGTGCCAAGGGAACGCTCGGCGTGAGCCACACGGACGGGCAGAGCAGCGAGGTCGCTCAAGGCCTAACCCGCTGGCAGAACCTGACCTACGAGGGCGATACCGATCTCTTCGTGGTGAAAGGCGAGCACTCGGCCGAGCTGCTGACAGACCTGAAGCTGGACCGCACCATGGTCTCCACAGACGGCACGGTATACGTGTGGGTGCCCACGGACAGCGCGGACCGCTTCGAACACCTCCTGAAGACTGTGACTGGCCAAGACATGCCAGCGCCCTCGCCGGTGACCGACGAGGAGAAGGCACACATCCCAGCAGTGATCCGGAAGAACCTCGGCGTGGGCGCGGGCCTCCTCCAATTGACCGGCGACGCCACGCCGGAGGTCGGCGAGCGCATCCTCAGACTTCTTGACGACGCGGTCGGCGGCTTCTCCAAGACCGACGAAGCGGAGGTCCGCCGCAGGCTCGTTCCCGATTTCTCCCCAAAGGGCCTCGGCTCGCACGCCGACCTCTTTCTCGACGGCCAAGGCCTTCACAAGAAGGTAAACCTGCCGAACGGATCAACAGCCCACATCACTGTGCTGCCGGAACGCGCCGCTGACCCTTCACGGGCGGGTTCCGACGACAACAGGCAGGCGAACCTTGTGTACGCCCAAATGCACGGGCTGGAGCACAAGGACATGTCTGGGTGGGCTTTCACCGCGGGCGTTGAAGGCTCCGCCAGCGTCGGGATAGGGAAGTCGTTCAGCCTCGGTCTGTCCGGAAGGTACGAGTACACCAACAGGGCGGAACTGACTCTGGTCGACGGTGAGTTCGTTTTCACGACCAACAACGGTGTGCTGCTTCCCAAGAGAATGCGCTGGTACGAGTACCGCGTCGAGTACCGGGTGCGTGTGGAGGTTGATTCACCGCCCAGAATCTTGGGACCGGTCGCGGAGGCCTACCATACGGTGATCAACAAGTTGACCAGCTTTCGGCCGGTCAAGGACAGCACCACCATCCCCCTGCCCTCCCAAGCCCTGCCGCCGATGGCCGGAGTGGAGAGCGCCTCCCAACATGCCTCGCCGCGCGAACTGCCGACGATCGACCATGATCCCACGCGCGTGGGCGCCGGCATCTCCGACCGAACCGCCTTGCCTGATGGCGGAGGTTCCACCGGGGACACCTCGTCCGACTTTGGATCCCTGACCCGGCAGGAAACCGTCGTCGCTCCGGTATTGGAGGAGACCAGGACGAGTCCCCGCTCTGTTGTCCGGGAAAGTGTTGTCGGCGGCGGCCGATGGAAGTACTGGGTGCCCGAAGAACTGACACAGCCCCACTTCGAGGACGAAGCAGCAAGGGCGAGTGCCGATCGAATCGGCGAGACCTCGGTGTTCACCGGCGAGCGCTGGTCACCGGAGTGGCGGCATTGGCGGGGCGAGGACGCCGTTCGGGAACCGGTGGGCCCCAACGACATGCTCATCAGTCTGATCACCCCCCGGGAGCTGGCACCCAGGCTCAGGGAAGCGCTGCGCAAGATCAGCTGGCTCACCGAGGAGGACATCAGGCTCATGGTCGCCAAAGCGGCCAACTCGCGAAAACTCCTCTCACTCTTCCTGCACGGGAGTGACACCGGCATCTCCCTGCCCATGCCGAGGCGCAAGAACGGGGCGCTCGTCGACCAGCTCATGACCGTCCGCATCACCGCGGAACTACTGAAGTCCGCCAGCGTCACCCCTGACACCGCGCGGGCCGGACGGCTGAGCCTCGCGGAGATCACGGACAAGGTGATCAGTGGAGTGTCGACCGGGTCGTCTCACAAGGTCGGGGGCTCTGTCGGCTTCGGAAAGCAATTGAACGCGGCGGACAACAGCAGCCTCCTTCACCGGATCACTCCCGGCGTCAGCGGCAATAGGCAGTGGGGGAAGGGGAACAGGGGAGCGGAACACCTGGACCGGGTCACCACCGGTGGGCTCCTGGTGGACGACCCCAGGCCCCATCAGCGCCGTTTCGCGCACGCCGCCATCACGATCGAGGTAGAGAGCTGGGCCGAAGGGCCCCGCAACCCCGGCAAGGTGGTCAGGGAGCCGATCCATTTCCTCGTGCACGACGGCGCTGAATTCCTGCGACGTATCGAGAATCTGCCTGAATACGGGCCCCTGCGGGTGCCGGACTCCTTCGACGCGCGTGATATGCCGATGTTCAGCCCTCCACAGCGGCTGGCCTTCCAGCCTTCCGCCTGGCCGGAGCCCACCCCGGGACGGAATCCGCTCATCGACCTCGTCATGGCCAGGTTGCCCCAGCACCTTCCCGAACTCGGGGAGGTGCTGGAGAAGACCGGAGAGAAGGGGCTGACCTGGGCGCGTGACGGCCATGTGTCCCAGCCCCTTGAGGTCATCCTCAGCGAGGAGTCACTGCGGGGCGCGTATGACCAACTGCGCAGCTCCGGCCTAATGCTGCGACTGCTGCGGCCCGGTACGGGGCTCTACCTGCTGATCGAGGCGCAACGGGTCGGGACGTTCACGCACGAGAAGCTCGATGCCGGACTACTCGTCGGCAAATATGCGAACCGCGACAACTGGTTGTCGATCGTGGACTCCAATCCCCGTGCACGTGGCATCGGTGCCGATGGGCCTTACCAGCAGAGTCCCTCTGGAGGCCGCGTTGCCAATGGCGAGGAGAGCGCGGGAGGCGGCAGGACCGTCAGCCACAATGACATCGTCATCCGCACGAAGAGGCGGAGCGAGCATGACGCGTTCAAGTTCAAGGGGGGCCACATCTATGTCGGGGACCTTCAACTCAAGGTCTCCTTCTACCGGATGCCAGGCCCCTTCCATCCGGCGGTCAACAGTCTGCTCGCCGGGCTCCCCGAGCGTGCACTTGCCAGCTACTACCGAGCAGACGACCCGCGTAGCGCCTCCCAGGACATCATCACCCTGACCGAGCACGCCGCCGTCCCAGACGCTCTCATCAGATCCGCGGGCGACTATGAGGGGCGCCGGGTCAGCGTCACACTCCTCGACCGGCCGAGCGACAAGCCGACGGTAGCAGTCACTCGACGCGATGTGCTCGACGGTGATGTCATGGTCATGGACTTCGACCACGACGCTGCCAGGGACCTGCACCATCAATTCATCACCGCGCTCGCTCAAGAGGACACTCGGCGCTGGCTGCGCCTCAGCGGCCCGGAGCTCTTGGCGGAACTTGGCACCGTATCCGAGGACGCGATACGCAGCATCGTCTCGTACTCGCAGCTCAAGGGCTTCCTCGACCGGGCGCTGATGGCCGGCGAATACAGATCCCCCTTGCTGTTCCGCAACGGTGTGACCGACGAGGTGCGCGGCTGGCTCACCATCAAGGCGCGGCTGGTCGACCCTGAGGTGAAGAGGTGGTCGGTCCAGCTGGAGGAGCACAACAAGGAGCGCAACACCCGCACCCAACAACGGACCATCACGACAGCCGGGACGTCCAACCGCGTAGGCATGGGTGGCGGAGCCGTTGCTCAGACCGGCGACCTGCGGACCAGACCGGGGGACCCCGCCGGGAGCCAGACGGCCGTGGCCCCGTCGCTGGGCTGGAGCTGGGGCCGGGACGAGGCGGGCTTCGCCGTCTCGCAGATGCTTCGAGGCTCAGGCGGAAGTTTCATTTCGCGGCCCCACCCCACATACGTATACACGGGCATGGGGATCGAGTACACGATCAGCCTGGAGCTGGCGAAGTCGTCCGACTCTGACTACTCCGCACCGGATGGAAAGGTGACAGGCAGCAGCAGGTCGAGGACGTTCCACTTTGCGGCTGATGACACCGTGGAACTGCTCATGGTGCCCGAGCGAGCTGTGGAACTCGGCCTGGGTGAGCCGAAGGCATCGACGCGTCGGAGAACGGCAGAGGATGCCCCACCGGTGGGAACGGAGACACCGCCGAACGTGGTGGCGGAGTC
The DNA here is from genome assembly GCF_056835925.1 of Streptomyces sp. WAC00040. Taxonomy (NCBI): domain Bacteria; kingdom Bacillati; phylum Actinomycetota; class Actinomycetes; order Kitasatosporales; family Streptomycetaceae; genus Streptomyces; species Streptomyces sp. WAC00040. The sequence goes on along the minus strand of NZ_JAKQZE010000005.1, from coordinate 292,869 downwards.
GGCACCGGAGCTGGCACGCGTACCCCACACGATGCCGACGCCTGAGAGCATGATGGCCGTCCCCGATGTCGTAGTCGCGATGCCCGATGACCTCAAAGACGCCGACGCCGGCCGGGCGGGCCCGGTAGGTCCGCGTGTGGGTGACATTGCGGACGCGTCGCCGGTTCTGGAACGACGTGTGCGGTGGGTGGACGAGGTCGAGGACGGCAACAGCGCCGCGGACGGCGCTGCCCAGGGTTCTGTGCGAGCGAAGCTGCCATCAGACACGGATGCGGTCGCCGCGACGCGACTCGCCGACGACGCAGCAGTCGTGCGGGCAAGCCGTGAGGGCGACAGCGGGGAGGCAGCAGCGGTCGGTGTGACTCCGAATCGGCCTGTCGGCGATAACGTCAGCGGCTCATCGTCGCCCGCACGGCGCCTCCACGTCGCCTTCGATCCGGATGGCGGGAAGGTTCCCGCACGGCGCGAGCTGCCGGTCTGGTTCACGCAGCGTACGCAATTCGGGCTCGACGCCGGGATTCACAACCTCGACCAGGTCGTGGAGCGCCTGCACGAAGTCGTACACCGCTCGGTGGACAGGTGGCACCTGCCGCCCGAGATCACGGACGCGCTGCGCGATTCCGTGGCGCGCCACCAGGCCGCGCTGGGCGGGCGCCAGGAGTGGGGTCGCGCACTGGTGCGCGACGGCGTCGACTTCACCGTGACCCTTCCGAACGGCCAAGCCTTCCTGGTATCCGCCAACCTGGATCTCAGGAAGGGCCGCGGTGTGCACCACCTGCCGCCGGTGCCCACCGCTGCTCAGCCGACAATCAGCGAGACGCCAGGGCAGTCCTGGGATCCGAAGGTCAACGCCTATTCCGTCGATGCCAAGGCCAAGGAACGAGGTGTGTCGGTCTCGGTGCCGCTCAAGTTCTCGTTGGGAACAGGCATAGGGCTCCTTGATCTGTCCCTCGGCCCCACCATTGGTGGCGGGCGCACTCGTACCACGGGCGAGTCCGCAGTGGTCATGTCGCAGAACGTCAGGTCCGGGCCCAACGGAGAGCACGTCTACTTCAACTCCCGCGCCAGCAGGCTGCGCGTGACCGTGCACCCGCTCGGTGAGCCGGCCCCCAAGGCGCTGGCTGCACACATGGACGTTGTGCTCGCATTCCCCAGCAGCGCGGCGCCGCTGACCGCCGTTGGCCCGGACGATCGCGTGGTCGTGACGGAGCACGGCCCGGAAATCGGTCTCACCAATATCCTGGCTAGTGACCGGCCGGGGGACCCACTCGTGGTCGCTCATGTGAACCGCGACGTGCTTGCGAAGCTGGACAACGCCTTGTTGTCCCATGAGATCCATCCGGTTTCCCTCGACGGCATGCAGGTGATCCAGCGCCGTGTGCTGGCCGACCTGCCACCCGATCTCGTCCCGCCTGGCTCGGAGGTGCGTGACTCGATCAAGGTCTTCCTCAGCGAGCAGACCCAGCTCTGGATGTTCTCCCACCTGATCGGCGGAGGCCACATATCGGAGTCGTTCCAATTGGGTGAGGGGGCGCTCTCGCTCCTCGCGCACAGCCACCTGCTGTCGATCGAGAACGTGGAACCCAGCAGACCCGCCACATTTTCCGACCAGCAGCGCACGTTCTGGATGCGGGGCGTCACTGCCGGCTCGTCCGACTCCGGCGCACTTGGCTTCAGCCTTTCCCTCGGAATGGTGCTCGGAGATGTGAACGCCTCTTACGGCGGCAACCACGGTCTCGGCATCACGCCCAAGGTCCAGGTCGGCGCCTCGGCCGGGCGGAGCATGGACGCGACCGGGGGTCTCAGCCGGTGGCAGACGTTCGCGTATGACGGCCCGGCTTTCACCTACCGGCTCAAGATGCGGCACGTCACCGAAGTCCTCTCCGACCTGCACGGAGTGAGCGGGGAAGTAGTAGTCGACGGCTATGCGTATGTCCGGGTGCCGCTGGAAAGTGCGGGCCAGTTCGAAGAGGACGTCCGGCAGGCGATCGGCTCCCACCCCACGGCGGAGCCCCGCGCTGTCACGGACGAGGAGAAGGCCCTCGTTCCGCCCGTAGTCAGAAAGGGGCTAGGGACGGGCTCCGCGTTCGTGCAGATGCCGGGTGACTCTGCAGCGCGCATACAGGGGAAGGCACTTGAGCTGATCAACGAGGCACGCCTGGATCACCAGCTGCCTGCTCTCTCTGCCGCCGACACGGCGGAAGTCCGCCGCAGGCTCGTCCCGCACCTGGGACCTGACGGGCTCCCCGCCAGCGCCGACCTGCTCTTCGGCGGCCGAGGTCTGCGGCAGGACATACCGCTGCCCGACGGGACCACAGCGACGGTGACGGTCAGGCCGGTGAACCGATCAACGGACCCGGTGTGGACCGGGCGCAGCGACAACCGCCAGATGAAGTTGGTGCGTGCAACCATGCATGAGCTCGCACACAAGGACACACTCGGCCGTTCGTTTTCCTTGGGCGTAGGCGGCGCGGCCGCCGTCGGACTGAGCAAGCTGACCGGCGGCCTGGTCGGAAAGCTCGGGCTGAGCTTGGGATACGGCTACTCGCGGAATTTCGGGCACAGTCTGCTCACTGAGGACTTCGTCTTCTCCGTGCCCTCGTTCATCACCTTGAGCGGTTCTGCGCGCGGGTTCGGCTACGGCGTCGACTACGCCGTTTCGGTGGAGCTCTCGCGGCAGCCGCGCCACAAGAGCGCGCTCATCATCGCGGCGACCGCAGCGAAGGACGCCTTCCGTCGTGGGACATCCCGGCCTCCTGACATCCCCCCGATGATCGGCAGGCCGGAAACGCCGGTCGGCCCCGACGTGCCGAGGCCCGCGCCACGCAGCCAGGAAAGTCCGGACAGCGAAGGCGACCGCTCCGTCATCAGCCGGACAGGGGCCCAAGTGACCCCCGGTTCTGCCGGCCCCCTACCGGAGCCCACCTCAGGCCAGCCCCCCCTGTCGCGAAACGCCACGGTCAAGAACGCGACGGTCGAGAGCGGCCATGTGCGGTACTGGTTCCTGGAGCAGATGCTCGCACCCGCCTCGATGGATGAGGCCGCGCGGGCGAGCGCGGACGCCGTGGGCCAGACGATGACGACCTACGGCGAACGCTGGGAGCCCTTGCCAGGCGACACCCCGCTGCCGCTGACGACTGCCGATGTGCCGGTGGGTGCCGTGAGCCCGCCGAAACTGGCCGACGCGCTGACGAGGATGCTGAGCAAGGCAGCGTGGCTCCCGGACCGTGACGTCGCCTCGATCGTCGATGAGCTGACGAATCCACGGCAGCTCATCGGGCTGTTCCTGCACGGTATGGAGACGGGCATCTCGATGCCCGTCGTTCGACGCCACGTCGGTGCCCTGATCGACCAGGTCGTCTCCGTGCGGCTGACCGCACATCTCGTGGAATCCACAACACTTCACCCCGATGCGGTCCAAGTGGCGCGGACGGACCTGGCGGAGGTCACACCCAAGGTGGAAAGCGGTGCTTCCCACGGCTCCTCGCACCGTGGCCACGTCAGTGCCGGCCTGGGAAGGCAAGTTGACTCGCCCACCCCAGGCGGGACCTCCAACCGCTTTCTGCCGGGCTTCGACGTGAACGCCTCGCACTCGCACACCACGGGCACCGCGACGATGCACAAATCGACCACGGGCGCAATGCGCAGCGACGACTCCACCGACTATGACCACAGGTACGCCCATGTCATCTACGAGCCGGTGGTGGTGACGTGGTCCGAAGGTAAACTGGGGCGGAGCAACAAGGTCCGCCAAGTCGCCCATGTCCGTGTACACGACGGCTTTGAATTTCTACGCCAAGTTGCCGCGCCGCCGCAGCCTCAGCCGGTGGGCGTCCCGGCGACGATCGCCGCCGGCAAGTTGCCCCTGACCAGCGTCACGTTCGACCTCGTCTTCCCGCGGCCGGGCGGTCCTGATGGCGAGCCGGGCCGCAACCACCTCGTAGACACGTTCATGAGCCTGCTCAGCTCGGAGGTACCCGATCTCATTGGGCGCTCGGACAAGGCGGAGGGCGCCGGGCTCCAGATGGCCGTCGACGGCGCTATGGCCATGCCGGTCGATGCGCTGCTTAGCCCGAAGATGATCCAGGCCCGGCTCCCGCAACTGCTCGACACCGGAGTCACGCTGCGTCCGGTAGGCCCACGCGGCGGGTACTACGTGAACATCCAGGCCAACCGCCTGGGTGAGTACGGGTATGTGAAGCCGCGGTCGACGACGACGATGGCCTCCTACCTCAACTCTTTCACTTGGAGCGGGCATAGCGAGACCCGCTCGGGCTCGGCAGGCGGAGGCCTCGACTTCACGGCCTCCCAGCATCCGTCGGGCGGGAGAGTGGCCAGCGGACAGGAGAGCGCCGGCGGCGCCTTGGGCGCTGGCCGCAGCAGCACTGCTGCCCACCAGGGCGGTAGGAGCGGATTTGACCTGGTTACCTTCAAGGGCGGGCACGAATACGAAGGACCCGTCGAACTCGTCATGGTGGTCAAACGAGTTGCCGCGCCCAACCCGCTGGTCGTCAACCGCCTGCTCGGAGGCCTGCCCGATCGGGCCATGGCAGGCTATTACCGCGCCGATGACCTTCATCACGACGCCGCACGCTACGCCGTCACAGTGACGGAGCGGCTGGGTATCCCATCGACGGTTCTCAAGTCCCGCACGCCCCTCGAGGCCCTGGACACCAACGTCACCTTTCTCGACTCCCCGCACACGCAGATGCCAGGGCTCTTCGAGCAGCCCGATGGGGCACCGGCCCGGATCCCACCAGGAGTCGAGACCATCACCCGATTCCCGCTCACCGGGGACGACTTGCGCGAGCGCCGCGCGGTAGTGGTGGGCTTCTCGCCCAAGGCGGCGCGTGATCTCCACGCGATGTTCCTCGAAAAGCTGATGGAGCCGGCCAACCGGCCGCGGCTGCGCTACAGCGGTCCCGAGCTCCTGGCCGAGGTCGGCACGATCGCCGAGGACGTCGTACGCAAGCTCGGCTCCCGGGCGTTCCTTGCCGGGTACCTGGACGAGGCGCTGGACCGATCCGGATACCAGGCGCCGCCGCTTGTGCGCGCCGGGGGCCCGCTCACCGATACCCACGGCTGGCTCAACATGCGAGTCAAGCTGTTCAACCCCAAGGTGCTCGACTGGATCGATGTCGCTGGGCACGACCTGGAGACGAACCGGCGCGAGCAGCGTAAGTCGGTCACCACTGTCACCACGTCCACCACAGTGACGGTCACCCCCGGCCTGGTCACCCAGACAGGCGACCCGAGTGCGGCAGCAGGTTCCCCAGACAGCCGCCAGATGCCCGTGGTGCCGTCGCTGAGCGTGACCCGCGCAGCGGAGGACAGCGGTGTCTCGATGTACCGGAAGCTGGCGGGCGGGACCTTCGTCTCTCGCGGTGCGGGAGAACAGTTGCACGTACGCGCGGGTGTCGCGCTCGTCGTTACTCTGGAGTCTGCGAGCATCCGCGGGCGCGACGCGCACCTGAAGGAGGTGGGCGACGCCGCGCCCGTCGAGGTGGCGTTCAGACTCGACGACGCGATCGAGTTCGCAATCCACCCGGACCACGTAGAGGCCCTCGGCTTCCAGGATCCGGACGGGTGGGGGGAGACGGCCGCCCGGCTCGGCATGACCGAGCAGGAGTATCGGCGGTCGAGGACCCTGGAGGCCAGCGCGATCGCGCAGACCGTGGGACTGACGCCGGGCAGCGGCAGCTGGCACGGCCAGATGGCCGAGATCGCGCGGACGCTACACCGTACCGGTGACATGGACGACGCCCGAGCGCTCGCCCGCAACCTCGCGGCAGCGGAGGAAACCGCGTCGGTTCAAGAGAAGGTCGTGCCAGCTCCGACAACCGTCGTGCCCGGCCCGGAGGCCGTTGTACCGGACACGGAGCGGGCAGTAACACCAGTCATCACGCCGAACATGACACCGGATGCCGAGCCAGCCGCGTCCCCTGTCCCCTCGCCTGCCCCGGTTCCCGGACCGGGTGAAGGGCCTCTGCGCCAGATCGAATCGCGGCTCCTGGCCCTCCCCGACGAGCGGTTCCTGTCGCTGACCCTCGACGCGAGTGCCATCCTTGCCGAACGCGGCATCCTGCGGCCCCCAGTGGTACTCGGAGATGGCGCCTACCGGTACGCGAGCGATGTCTACTGGGACCTGCAGCTCCGGATCGCCGATGTGCTGGAAGCGGAGGGCGACCGGGCCGCAGCGGTGGCGTTCGCTCAGCGCTACCCGGCCGATCCGGCCCCTGTCGCGGTCGAGAACCAGGAGCAGGGCCAAAGCCAAGGGCCTGGGAACCGGGCCACCCTGGATCCCGCGTCCGCCGGACCTCACGACATCACGGTCTTCATGATGCGTGCCGATCCGCACTCCTGGCCTGGGGAGGGGTCCACCAGCGGCTCCGGGAGCAGCAGGTCCCTCTCCGATGCCGGTTCCGACTCCATCCTCCGCGAGCTCCGGGAAGTCCTCGACCCCTCAGGTGCCAGCGCGGCCGGCCCCCGGCCGAACCAAGACGATGGCCAGGCCCTGAGCCTCGCCCACCTTGCCGCCGCGGTGTTCCAGCGCCCGATCGACACGGTCTCCAGCATGTCCCGGGACGAGCTCCTCGCCCTCGAACATGCCGCCACGCTCGCCTGGCACGAGCTGGCACCGGACAGTCCTGTACCCGACGCCGCGATGGCCGTGTACGCCATGGTCGAGTTCGCGGGAGGCATGGCGGGCGAGAGTGGGTTCGGCCTCACCGGCAAGCCTTTTTCCGAGAGCACCGAGGACGCGGTCACTCTGGTGGGCACGGTCGCCCTGGCCCGAGCGCTTGGGCACCGACGCCCCGACCCCATGGACCTGATCCTCGTCAACTGGATGGCCCGGGCCAGCCGCGGAGAGGATGCCGGGCCCGCCTTGGCGCCCGGTGAGGTGGTCACGGCGGAGCGGGTCGAACTCATCTCCCTGCGCGCGCTGGGGCGCAGAGCGGATGAGCTGGCACACGTCTTCCTGCGGGCTGACGAGTTGGGTCTCGAGCCGGACCGCATCACCACTGTCGACAGCATCCGCAGGGCCGCCGTGGCAAGCCTGCTGGACCTCCAAGTCACAGTCAGCCACCCCATCTGGGAAGGTGTCGGTCGCCTGGTCGCCGAGACCGTCGGCCCGAACGGGCATGCCCCCGACGACCTGTTTGCCTTCGACCTTGCCCTCTCACTCGGACGCACCGTGGAGCGGCTGACCTCTGAGCTGCGACCGCCAGGCGTAGACGACCTCAGCGGCCCGGAGCTTGAGACACTACTGACGGTGCTTGAGCTTCACCCGGTCGGGCTGGGGATTTCGGTCACTCCGCAGTCCATCGGTGCCGTCGTCGCCGACCTGGTCGGTCGGCACCAGCCAGAGCAGGCGGACCTGGAAGACCTGCTGTTCGTCGTTGACACGGCGCGTACGCAGGCAGGCGGCGCCATGCATCCGTTCACGCTGGATTCGTTTACGCGGGCTGCCGGAGCGCTGCTCCCGGGGCCGGACTTCGGGGCGACCGGCAGGACGAAGACGGGGCTGCCGAGCGATGTGGCCCAGGTGATTGCCACGGTGCGGCTCACCGATGGTCTACATATAGATCCCCTCCCCGAGAACATCCGCCTGGTGGACCGGATGGCCAAGGTGAGCCGCGGCGAGGGACCAGGTCCCACGCTGCCGTTCGGCGCCCTCGTCACGCCCGATCGGGTGTCCGCCGCAGCACTTCACATCCTCGGAAAGGACCGCGACCAGGACACACTTGCGCAAGTCCTCGCCGACGTCTCTGTGCTCGGTCTCGATCTGCAGCAGGTCACCAGCGGGCATGATGTCCAGCGGCTGGCGGTGGCCCGCGCGCTCCGCTTGACCAGTCCCCTCAGCGATGGGGAGTGGCGCAGCCTCGGCTTGCTGGTCGATGAGGTGACCGGGCCGTTCGGGCACTACACACCGGGCACCGAGTCCTTCGACACCGCTGCCGGCCGCACCATCACGAAGCTGGGTGTCGAGCTGCCGAAGGACCTGGACCCGGCGGCCTGGACACGGCTGCTGCCATCTCTGCTGGAGCTGCACGGCTCGGAGCACCCCGTCTCGGCCGAATCGATTCGTGACACGGTTGCCCGGCTTCTGGACTTCCCCGACGACCTCACCGCAGTCCCGGACGGGCTGGCGCGAGTGCTGGAAGCGGCCCGCGCCCACACGGGTCGCGGCCCGGGCCCGCTCACCGTCGAGCAGGTCCGCTCCTACAGTGCCTCGCTCTTCAACCGGCCTTTCGGGGACGAGCGGCCCATCGGAGCACCGGTTGGGTCCGCCGCGGGCTGGCATGTGCTGTACGACGTGGTCTTCGGTGCGGCTGGCCCGGCGCACACCGAACGCCTACGTGCACTCGTCCACGCCGCTGAGCTGGCAGGCACGTCCCGGGACGCGGCAGCCGTGGCCGACAATCTCTTGCGGCTTGCGCGTGCCGTACCGGCCTTCAATGATTTCGGTATCAGCGGCGAGCGGGTGATGAAGGCGTCGCAGGACATCGCCGAGGTGGTTGACACGGTCGCCGTCGCCCAACACATTTTCCGTTCCCCGACTCTCACCGATATCCGTGTCACCGACCGGCTTCTCGCGCTCAGCCGGGCGGATCTGGACGGGCTGACGGGGGCGGCCGACAAGGCGTTGGGTCCACTCGCTGCCCTGGCCAAGGGCGTGCGAGCAGATCTTGGGCGGCTCGAGGTCGTGTCGGACCTCCTCGGCATGAGCGGCCCTGCGGAGCTGGCGCGTACCTACACCCGGGTGCGATCGCTGGACCCGGGCCGGTTGACAGCCAAGAGGCTTGACGCTTTCGTCCATTTGGAAGCCGCGGCCCGTGAGCGGCTTGCCCGGCCCGCCCATCTGGCCGTGACCGATGCGGAACTGCACGAATTCGCGCGCAGCAGGCTTATCCCGCACGAGCGTCGCGCGCCGTCCCTGCCCGGGATCATGGGTTTCCTCGACTGGGCATATCCCGTCATGGCTCATGCGCTGTCCGGCGAGAACGCGCGGCCGCGCGTGGTCGACATCGAAAGCCTCACCGCGGAGGCGGATGTGCGCCGCGCCGGTGTGGCGAGGCACCTGCGCGTGCACGACAGGATCACCGACTCGCTGTGGCGGAGCCTCGGCATCCTTGTCGAAAAGGCGACCGGGCAGCCGGATGGACGCTTCGACGGTGATGCCCGGGATCTTCACGCTGTGGTGGACCGGACGGTGGACCGACTCACGCGGGGCCTTCTGCTGACGCGGCGCAGAGACCAAAGGAGCCTGCTGCTGAGCCTGCTGGAGATGCAAGCTCCCGGTGACCGGCTGACACCCGAGTTGCTGCGCGACCGTATGTCCAAGCTGCTCGACCTACCCCCAGGCCACCCGATTCCGAGTGTGAACTGGATCGGTGACGTCATCGACTCCACTCGCGCGTACTACGGCGGGACAGATGCGATCACCGAGCGGCAGGTGCGGGAGGTCAGCGCGCACCTGCTACAGGAGCGCGCCGGCCTCAACCAGGTGCGCCGTGTGACGGCTCTCCACGGGCTGTACCAGTGGACGTACGGCACCCCGGTGGCGGATGTCATCGCCTCCTCAGCACAGGGCCGCGATATCGGTGTGACCCGGTTGCAGGCCCTTGCTCTCGCTCTCCACCTGGTCGATGCACCGAGGACCGAGCAGCAGTGGATGGCACGTGGCGTGCTTGATGAGCAGACGATTGACCGGCTTGTCCGTCTTGCCGAGGTGATTCCCACAGCGCACGGCCCGCGAACGGAAGCTTTGGCGGCGCATGACGGGCCCGAGCATGTTCTGGAGCAGCTTGTCGTGGCGGACGTGGTCGACTCCCTGCGGCTGGCTTCGGTGCTCGGTCTCGCCCCTGACATGTTGCGGGATCTGCCCAGACTCTACGCACGGGCGCTTACTACCGACCCGGACCCGGAGTCCGGCTGGTCCATGGAGCGGCTGGCCGCCTTTGCGGAGGTCGAGGTTGCTGCCTCCGATCCGATGGCTACGCAGCCGCCGACGCCTGCCCAGGTGCGGGCGCACGCGGCTTCACTGCTCGGTGAACCGAACCACAGCCGGGCGCTGGCTCAGCTGCTGAACCTGATGGTGGCCGCCGGTACCGAGAATGTGGTAGAGGCATTCTCGCTGGCAGGATTCGGAAGTGTGGAGACCGCAGGAGACGTTGGCGGGGCGGACAGCGCTGTGACAGACGGGCTCGTCGGCCTCGCGTCAGCGCGTCATCTGGCCGACCAACTGGGCTTTGTTGTCCGGGACGTAGAACAACTGCGGGAGATCGCCCGGTTCTCCGGCCTTGCTGCCCCGCATGTCGTGACGCGGCTGGCGCAGGACGAACCACTTACCGCGGACCACCCCTTGCGTCTTCCGGACGGGACGTCGCTCGAGATGCGGGAGTTGTGGCCGACTTACCAGGCCCTGCGCGCGCTGGAACCGGACAGCGTGCCCGACGGCCGGCGGCTCATGGCCTTCCGAGTGCTCCCAGAGCTGGCCGCGGAGTTTCCGGGAGCCTCAGTGGAGTCGCTGGCCGCCGGGATGCTGACACAAGAGGAAACGCGTGATCGGCCTGCGCTGACAGTGCTGCTGGACGTGGTGAAGATGCTGCCGGCCACCGAGAGCTCCACGGCACTCTTGGACATGGTTTTCGGTACCCGGTACCCGACGCTCACCGACGAAGTCATGGCCCGTTACGCGGGCCGCTCGGTAACCGTCGCCCGGGCCCGTGCCTTCGCCGCCGAGGTGCTTGGCCGGCCTGCCGGGCCGGGACGATTGCGAGAGCTGGTCGAGGCGCGGGATCTCCACCGCGAGGTGTACGGGGCCCAGGCATGGCGGCAGCACTCGCCACCGGACAGGCCCGCCCGCGGACTCGACCGGGTCATCGCACCCGCCCACCGCGTCGTCCTACGTGACCTGGCCGACCTCGCAGATGTGGCGCGAGGCTACGGCAGCGACGGCCATGCTCCGGTCGCATTGGCAGATCTGGTCGCATTGGGGAAGCGGGTGAGGACCGGAGAGCGGTTCGAGGTCTCCGGCCGCGCTGCGAACGGCGGTCCCGAGGATGTCCGTGCCCTGCTCGAGATGCTGCCGCTTGCCCGTGAGGTGAAAGTGCCGCTGGACGCGTCACCGTCCGTTGTGGAAGGGCTGAGGGAGCTCGAGCGCGCGGCGGCCCTGACCCGCGATATCTACTCCCGCAGCCTGGCCGGCGGGAAGCCGGATCCGGCGTCGGTACTCGCGGTCCATGCCCTGGTGCGACTGGCGCGGGACGCGGACGGGGGTACGGGGCCGGACTCAAGGGATATGGCGCGGCTGAGCCGTCTGGCCAATGGCGTTGTCGGCAGCTATAAGCCCGGCCGCCTGGTGGACCTTTACCGGGGGTTGCGTGCGGCCCACCCGGGACTTGAGTCCGTGACGGCGGAGCGGCTGGGGGACTACCACCTGCTGTCGCGCATCGCGCGGATCCGGGCGGGGACGGGCGCGCAGGCACTGCGCGGTTTCGCTGCCGCAGTGCCCGGTCTGCCCGCTGGTCGCCACGGTGAGGTGGCGAGGCTGCTCGACGCGATGGCGGAGCAGGATCCCCGATACCGGGAGGCTCTCGTTAGCACCGCGGGGGAGCCGGCGATCAGCGAGGTGCGGGAACGGTTGCGGCAACTGCCGGAAACCGAGGCGGAAGAGTACAGGAGGCAGGCGCGCGCAATCGCCTACCTGCCCCCGCTGAATGGTGAACGCTCCCGTGTCCTCCATGCCGAACTGCTGGATCGTGTCGCGGATGCTGTGCGGGCTTGGGGGGCCCCATTCGCCGAGCACCTGGCCCGGCATTTGCGCCTGGTACGGCGGTCGGGTGTCGCGGGCGGGGCCCATGACGCCGCGGTGGTCGCCGACCATGCGGTTACGCCCAGCGCGGCCAGCAACTTCGGGGCGGTCGCCGAAGGCGATATGGCGTGGAACGACATCACGCTGAGTATTGACCTTGGACAGGAGCGATCTCAAAATTCCGCCGTGCAGACGGCGGACCAAAGCCGTGGCAGGCTCAGTTGGCTCGGTTCCCGAGGGCGCTCGCACGCCATAGTCGAAACCGTCAGCTGGTTGCGCGACATCGCGGGCCTCGTGCCCCGCCTCGACGCAACCGATGCCGTGCCCTCGGTCTCCCGCCTCACCGACGCTCGCCGACTCGCCCAGCTGCTGCAATGGGCCGTCGGTCACAGCGGTGAGCTGCGGCCCGAGCACCTGGATCCGGTGGTTCGAGAGGTGCTCCGCCTCAAGAGCGGCACTCCGATCGTGGACGGTATGCGCCGCCACCTTCTGGACCTCGTTCGGGGCGCCGATCCCCAGGGCCGGATCATCACGATCCACGGACTGCGGGGCGCCGCGGACTCGCACCGCTTCGCTGCCCAGGTGACCCAAGATCAGCGCCCGGCGTGGGAGCGCCACGGCGTCTGGACCACGGAGGGCCACTTCATACCCGATGACTTGCTGGATCTGCAGCCGATCGTGGACAGGCAGGGGACGTTCCGTGGCCGCGGCTCTTTCGCCGACTGGGAGCGACGCGAAAGGCTGGAAAGCTGGCTCGTGGACATCACCACCTTCGAGCGCCGCGAGCGCTTGGACATTCCCACGTCCCGGCCCCATCCGGTGCCATGGGACCCGGAGAACGCGTACTTCTTCTCCGCGCACTCCGGGGGCGGCGTCATGCGTCTCCAGATCAAGGGCCTTGCAGCGCCCGTGCACGTCGACGGTACGCAGGTGGGCCGCCTGCTCAAGCGCAGAAGGAGCCTCATCGCCCTCCAACAGGCAGCCGAGGCTGAGGGACGCCAACCGCCCTCGGTAGTGCTTCTTGCCTGTTACTCCGATCTGGTGGCGATGGGTGCAGTGAAGGAAATGCCCTTCGTGATACATGCCCCCAACGTGAAAGCGGCTGTCGTCGGAAGCGCTCCGGGGAAGATGTGGGACGCTTCGAGCCTTCCCTCGCTTGTCCTAGCCAAGGAGCGCGGAGGGCGGCGCAGCGATTTTCTTACCTTCGGCGGCGAGGCCGACGCCCGCGACCCGCACGTCGACCCTCTGACACAGCTTGCCCGTGACGCCGGGGTGCACCGACGGACCGGGCTCGAGAAGCTCCACCTCGGTACCTGGCCGGTCACCCCGGGCGAGTTGGCGCGCACGCGTGAGCTCCTCCGCCTGGTCGGCGAGCTGGGAGTCGACGAGATGCCGGCCGTCGCCGCGGTCCGCGGCGTCCGCAAGTTGGCCAGTCTTCTGGCACGGGAGTACGGCCACCTCGGTGAGCTGCACAGTCCCGGCCTGGACCCGCTGGTCAGGGATACGTTTGGTCTGCCGGAGGGCGCCGAGGTGGGGCACGAGTCACGTGCGGACCTGCTGCGCCTGGTGCCTCAGACAAAAGCCGACGGCAGACCACTCACGGTCAACGATCTCCGCCAGGCGCACGTCGGTCAACAGCACGTCCACGCTGCGGAAACCCCGTCAGTGAGCGATGGGGCAGCGCTGCCCCTGAGGGACGGGGAGGTCACCACGCCGGAGCGCGAGGCTCAGGCGCCCCAAGGGCAGCCGGTGGCACATGAAAGTAATGACGCTGAGGTTGGTGCGGGGCCGGACCGCGCTTCGGATGGTGCGCCGGTCGATGTGGGCGGCCTGGCGGCGAGTCTGGGTATCGCCGATCTCGACCACCGGACCACCGAGCGGGCCGCGCCCGACCTCCTTGCCGATGGGGACCACGAGTTCCCTGCCTGGCTGGATGGTCTTGCAGGTGTGTCGGCTGCCGACGGTGCTTCGAGGCCCGGGGAGCCTCTGTCGCCCCTCCATCATGAAGGTGACGGGGCTGTCGATGCCGCAGTAGGGAGGGCAGGGGACGCTCTGGCAGCTTTGCTCGGGTTGGACACGCACCATGACCAGCGTGATGACGAACCGTCCCTGAGATCCCACGCTGACGCGCGAGAGCTGTCACAGCGCGGCGCCCTCGCTCCGAGTTCGCCACCGCCACGCGAGGAGACACCCACGGGGGGTGGCGTGGTGCGGAGACAGCGCCGTGCCAACCGGACGCAGACTGCGAGATATCTGCAGACCAGGGCCCTTCCCCCCGATGTACGACGGGCTCTGCACAGTCGTGTCATGGAGCTTTCCGTCAGCCTCGGGAGTGAGGCGCCCTCGGCAACCATCGGCCGCTTGGCGGTGATGGAGCTCCGCGAAGAGGGACTCATTCCCCCTGACATGGCCGGCGCCATTGTTCACCACACGCTGATGCAGCGGTGGACCGGCGTCCCAGTCCGCTTGGAGGAGCTGCCGACAGGAGTGGTGGCCATGCTGCGGCAACGGGTGACCTCCCTCCACGCCGCTGGGAGGATGGCCGACTTGGCGGCCGTCGGCCGACAGGCCGTGGCTGAACTTCGGTCGGAGGGACACATTCCACCGACGGTCTCGGGCACAGTCCTCAACAGACGGACGATGCTGATATGGCGCGAGGCACCCGTGCTCCGCATGGGAAGCCTGCCCAAGGATGTCCGCGGCATGGTCAGGCACAAGCTGAGGTCCCTGGCCTCGGGGGTCGGGGACCTCAGTCATTCGGAACTAGGCAGACGGGCCGTGGCGGCACTGCGTGCGGAAGGAGTGATCCCTGCTGCGGTCCAGGGAGACCAGCTCCCGGCCAAGACCGTATCCCAGCTACTCGAAGAACGTCTCCGAGTGGAGGACCTACCCATAGGGGTCGAGAGGGTCACGGTCCGGGCAGTCGAACCGGCCGCAGAACCCGAATCGGAGTCTCCTCCAGCGCAAGTTACGGCCTCGGTGCCCGGCCACGTCAGAGCGCCGATTGTGCCGCCTTCCTGGTTCCTCACGGCGCAGGCCTTGGCCGCAGGAGCGTTGGACAACGAGCTGGTGGCTGCCGCACTGGTCAACGATCACGTATACGCCGTGCTTTCACTGCCTGCCTCCGCCGGACTTGCCGCGGCCGGGACCGGTAAGGCGGTCGATGACTGGATGGCCTCTCAGTCGCTGGTCTTCGGGCACGCTGTGCCGCCCGACTCTCTCGTGCCGGGGCAGATTGTCGTGATGTTCCCGCCCGGCGCCGGGTACGACCTCGGACTGCTGGAGAGCGGTTCGGCGAACGGGGCGCTGGGCGTGCCCTGGCTCAGCAGTTTCCAGGTGGCAAGCGTGCTCAGCGACTTCCCTGAGCCCGGCGTCTCGTATGTCGTACTCGCTCTGCGTGACGACGGCCGGTTCGAGGAGTCTCAATGACGCAGTCAAGCCGCTCGCGCGACCGGCAGCTCGGGGGTAAAAACCGGATTGTCGCGCAGGAGAGCCCACAGGGCGCTGGCCCGACGCCGTGCCAGAGCGATGACAGCTTGAACGTGTTTGCAGCCGTCACCTCGCGTCTTGAGGTAGAAGTCCCGGTTCGGCCCCTCACGCATCATGCTGGTCTGGGCCGACATGTAGAACACCCTGCGCAGGCAGCGGCTATAACGCTTGGGCCGGTTCAGGTTGGCGGTACGGCTGCCGGAATCGCGCGGGATGGGCACCAGGCCGGCCGCCGAGGCCAGGTGACCGGCGTCGGCGGAGGCCGTGAGGTCGCCGGCGGCAACGACGAACTCGGCACCGAGTATCGGGCCCATGCCGGGCAGGGACTCGATGATCTCGGCCTGCGGATGGCTGCGGAACGTCTCGCGGATCTGCTTGTCGATCCGCTTCAGCAGGTCGTCCAAGGCCAGGATCTGCACGGCCAGGTCAGCCACGATCTGGGCAGCGATATCCTCACCGGGCAGCGCTGTCTGCTGGGCCTGGGCGGCCTCCGGCGCCGCCGCGGCGACGCTGTCGGCACAACGAACACCGCGATTGGCCAGCCAGGCTCGCTCGTTCACTCGCCCCTCCTCGCCCCGAACAGCATGCCGTCGGCCCGAGGAGCACCCCGCTGTCATCTCCGTGCAAAGCGACTGAAACGCACATCTCAATCAGCAGCCAGGGCGCCCCGGAGAGCCGGGCGGCCACTCCTCGCAAGCACTGAAGGCAGAGAACCATAAGCCACACCCAGCGCTCCCGGGCCGCCTGACAACTTACGGAGAACCATGGCTGACCAAACACAGCCCGAACACTCGACGCATACGCCGCCCGCTCCCGACCACGGGCGTCCCACATGGGCAGCTGAATGCCACGATCTGCTGCTACGGATCGCCGGGGCCGCACCCGACGACGCGGTCACGCGGGCCAGGGCAGCGCTGGCGGACGGTAAGGGGAGTACGGTCGCGCGAGAGGTGACGCATGCCCTGCTCCAGGCCGGAACGTCATTGGCCGAGCCCGACGCCGACTTGTTGGCGGAGCTGTTGGAGACAGCGGGACACGATTCGTCCCCGCTCGACGACGTACCGATCGCGACGCCGGGCGAGCCCGGGAGGCTGCCGTTGTACACGTTTACACCCGAGCCTCCCCACACACCCGCTCGCAGCACTTCGTCTGCCGGTGCCGGTGCCAGTACCGGACAGGACAACGGCTGGGGCAAGGACGAGGCGGCTGTCAGTGCCGTCGCCGAAGTACCAGGCGCGGTCGGTCTGTGGCGCGCCTGGCGCTCGCCGGGACTCCGCAGGGTTTACGTGGCCGAGGCGGAGCCCGGCTGTGACCTGCCAGCTCTCACCGGCCTGCTTCAGCGGAGCCTCCAGAATGCGGGTGAGCCGGAGCCGCAAGTGGAGGCGTACTCGACCGGCGCGCGGCTGCCCACGTATCAGTGGTTGGCGCGCTCCTACGGCACACTGCTGTGGGCTGCGGCCGAGGAGCGGCGGATCGAGCTCGCTGGCACTTTCGACGACGTGGATCCCATTACCGGTTGTGTCGGCTTCCGAAGGGACCACCCCCGGGTGCTGGACGAGCAGGAGCTGCTGCTCATCGCCACGTATTTGCGTTCAGGCGCGCTGCTGCTCGCAACGCCCGAGCGTGCCGACGACATTCTGGACCCTGCACGCACAGGAGTGGTCCCCGTAGACATTCGTACCGACGGGGAGTGGATCTGGTCCGACGCAGTCACCTACTACCTGGAAGAGCACCGCCTGGAGCCTTCCGAGGGTCTGATCGCCCATATCCGCGCTGCCAGGTACCAGGACCCTGCCTTGGACGGCGTTGCTCTGCACCGAGCCATGGCGGTGCTGATGGATCCTCTACCCGATCGGCAGGACGGGCCGCAGGGTGAGCCAATGCCGGTTCTCTGAGCCACGTCCCACCCCAAACCCCAGCGCACGCCCCGCACCGGCAAGACGGCCGGAGCACCCAAGTTGGAGCACCAGTGAAGACATCCGCAGAAACCGTAGTCCGTCCAGCGAGCGCGAGGGAGGCCGGCTGATGAACCGCCGTGTTCTCAACGTCTCCCGGGACGAGCCCGGTTGCTACTCGACGATCACAGCCGCGCTGGCCGATGCCGGCTCCGGAGCGATCATCAATGTCCTTCCGGGCGAGTACTGCGAGAGCGTCGTCGTCAGTATCCCTGTCAGCATCACGGCTGAGGACGGCCGAGGCAGCGTCACGATCGATGCGGCCGAGGGCAGCGCCATCGTGCTCGCTACTGAGGCTGTGACGTTGCGGGGATTGGTGCTCCGCAACCGGCACTCCGAACTGCCCGCCGTCGACGCCGCGATGGGCAGACTCATCCTGGAGGACTGCACCGTCTCCGCCGACTCCTCGGCGGGAGTCGTCGCACGGGGCCGTGCCTCGCTGCGCATGCGTGACTGCCTCGTCCGCAACCCCGGCGGGTCCGGAGTGGTGGGCATGGAGGACGCCGAAGGCCTCGTGGAGCGCTGCGTCATCGAGCAGATCGGCTACTCCGGGATCGTTATCGCTGCGGGCGGTGACCTGGTCGTGCGCGAGTGCACCATCCGCGACGTGACGGGTAACGCCGTCTGCGGGACCGGTCGAGCCCGGGGCAGGATAGAGAATTGTGACATATCGCAGATCCGCGGACCGGCGCTCGGCCTGGAGAAGGAGTGCGCCACCGTCGTCTCGCGCACCCGCATCCACGACACCGCCGATGTGGCAGTTCACATCACCGACAACGCTCGCCCGACCCTGGAAGACTGCGAGATCGTGAACTCTGCTGGCCACGGCATCTCAGTCATGGGAGGCGCCGATCCGACCGTGCGCCGCTGCCGTGTCATGCGGCCAGGGGGCCATGGCATCCACGTTGCGGACCGTTCGCGCGGCACGTTCGAAGAGTGCGAGGTCGTCGATGCCCCCCACACTGCGGCCTGGGTAACCGGTGAGAGTGACCCGGTCTTCTCCTCATGCCGGGTCCAGGACAGCGGTGACGTGGCCGTCGTGGTCAGGAAAGAGTCGGCGGGCACCTTCACAGCTCTGCACATACGCGGCGCCAGGTCTCACGGGGTGGGAATCAGCACAGGCGCCAACCCGCTCTTCCGTAAGGCCACACTCATCGACTGCGAGGGACATGGTGTACTCGTCGCCGAGAACGGGCGCGGGCGTATCGAGGACTCGGAGATCGTCGGCACCCGCCTTGCGGGCCTCGCCGCCTCTGGCGGCGGAAATCCCCACGTGACCGGAACGCAGTTCCGCGGCAGTGCTGACGCCGGGGTGCTTGTCGGCGCCGGGGGCCGCGCTGTTCTACGCGACTGCGAGATATCGGGGGCTGCGGCCCAAGGCGTCATCGCCGAGGCTGACGGCCATGTGTCCCTGGTTCGCTCCCGCGTACACGATTGCCAGCAGGGAGGTATCCGGTTCGCCGAATCGGCAGGCGGGTCGGTCACGTCGTGCGAAATGTTCGACAACGGCGGAGACGGCCTGCTGGTTGCTGCTGATGAGCCGATCACGGTCAGGGACTGCGAGGTCCGGGACAACGAGGGCGCGGGCCTGCGCCAGATCGGGCCCGAAGCCCACGTGACTGTCTCCGGCCTGCTGAGCCGAGGCAACCGTTTGCCTGACGCATACGGGACACTCACCGCGAGCCACGTTGCGGAGACAGGGGCAGTAGTGCCGGCGAAAGAGGCCGCCGACGCCCCGGCCGCAGTCGCCGACCGACTGTCCGCCGCCCTTGAAGAACTGGACGCCTTGGTCGGCCTCGCCGCTGTCAAACGTGAGGTCAGCACGCTGGTCAGCCTCAACCAACTGGCCCAGCGCAGGCAGCAGGCGGGGCTGCCTGCTCCGCCCATGAGCCGTCACCTTGTCTTCGCGGGCCCTCCAGGCACCGGGAAGACCACCGTAGCCCGCCTGTACGCGCGGATACTCGCCGCCCTCGGCACGCTTCGCAAGGGCCACCTTGTGGAGGTGTCACGCCTCGACCTCGTCGCCCAGATCGTCGGCGGAACGGCAATCAAGACCGCGGAGAAGTTCAAAGAGGCCGAGGGCGGTGTCCTGTTCATCGACGAGGCGTACACGTTGGTGTCAGGCGATGGAGGTAGCGGACCCGACTTCGGTCGCGAAGCCATTGACACGCTCGTCAAACTCATGGAGGACCACCGTGACGATGTGGTGGTCGTGGCCGCGGGCTACCCCCATGAGATGCGGAAGCTCCTCGTTTCGAACCCCGGCCTTTCGTCGCGTTTCACACGAACCGTCGAGTTCGACGATTACGACACAGGCGAGTTGGTGACAATCGTTGAGCAGATGTGCTCGGCGCACCGGTACGTACTGGAATACGACGCGCGGCACACGCTCACGGAGTACTTCGAGAGAGTCCCTCGGGACGACACGTTCGGCAACGGGCGGACCGCGCGCAAGGTTTTCGAGGTCATGGTCGACAGGCAGGCGCAGCGGTTGGCCGCGATGCCAGCGGCAACGCCGAGAGAGCTCACTCAACTGCTGCCTGAGGACGTTGGTGCCACATTGAATCTGCCGGGCATGGGCCGGGGCGGCGATGAGGCCGACCTCTCCGCGCTTCTTGACCAGTTGCATGGCATGGTCGGCCTCGCCCAGGTCAAACACGAAGTGACCAACATGGTCAATCTACTGACCTCGGTACAGAGGCGTCGCGAAGCGGGACTGCCTGAGCCCTCCCTCAGCCGCCATCTTGTCTTCTCCGGCGCCCCGGGGACGGGTAAGACAACGGTCGCGCGGCTTTACGGCAAGGTGTTGAACGCACTTGGCATGCTCGTCCAGGGGCAGGTTGTGGAGGTCTCGAGAGCCGACCTGGTGGGAGAGTGGGTCGGGCACACCGCTCAGCGCACCCGCGAGGCGTTCGAGCGGGCGCGTGGTGGAGTGCTCTTTATCGACGAGGCGTACACCCTTGCCCCGAAGGGGAGTTCGGGTGCCGACTTCGGCCGCGAGGCCATCGACACTCTGGTGAAACTGATGGAGGACCACCGTGACGACGTCGTCGTCATCGCGGCGGGCTACTCGGCGGAGATGGAAGACTTCATCGCGTCCAATCCGGGGCTTGCCTCACGTTTCTCACTTCGCGTGGAGTTCGAGAATTACAGTCCGGCCGAGTTGGTGACCATTACCGAGCACCATGCTGCTGAGGCCGGATACCTGTGCTCGGCACCGGTACGGGCAGCCCTGCTCCGGCACTTCGAGGCCGTACAGCGCGGCCGCGCTTTCGGAAACGGGCGCTATGCGCGGCAGATGCTCGATGCCATGGTGACCCGTCAGGCGGGGAGACTCAGCAGTATCCTCCGGCCCACGCCTGACGACCTGCGAACCCTTCTCGCGGAGGATGTCCTCGCCCCGCCCGGAAGCGGTTCCACGACTTCCGCCCCGGACCCGGAAGGCGTGGCATTGTGAGGCGCCAAAGGATCAGGCTGTCAGCCGGCCCCTTGAGCGCTGTCCTGTGCCTCACGGCTATGGGAGGCGCTTCCCCGGCTGCAGCCGCGGACAGTGAGTGTGTCGACCCTCCAACATCGGTTGCGCGAGAGGTGTCATGGGCGCAGGAGCGGCTCTCGCCGTACCGGGCATGGGAGCTCACGCTCGGCGAGGGGGTGACCGTAGCCGTCCTCGATTCAGGTGTGGACGGATCGGTGCCGCAACTCGCCGGGCGTGTCCTGCCGGGTGTGAGCGCCGTGGGCGGTGGCCGAGCAGACACGGACTGCACAGGTCAGGGCACGTTTGTCGCCGGTGTGATAGCCGCCAGTAGGGCCAAGGACGTGGGCTTCGCAGGCATGGCGCCAGCGGCCCGTGTGCTGCCCGTACGCGTTGCCATGCCTGGTTCGGAGCCGACGGCCGCAGGCCTCGCTCGTGGCATCAGGTCTGCAGTGGCCGGCGGCGCCCAGGTCATCGCCGTACCCACCGCCGTTCAAGGTGGCAGCGCTACGCTGCGCCAGGCTGTTGCCTATGCGGTGCAGCGGGACGTACTTGTCGTCGCTGCAGCAGTCACCTTCCTCGACGACGGTGCCCTCGGCTATCCGGCGGCATACCCCGGGGTCATCGCGGTTGCTGCCGTCGGCCCTGATGGGCGCGTTAGTGACGGCTCGGAGCGTGGCGGCGTCGTCGACCTGCTGGCCCCTGGGGAGGGTGTCATCAGTCTCGGCGCGGGCGGCCACGGTCACGTCGTCGGTCGCGGCCCGCGGGCTGCCGTGCCCTTTGTGGCTGGCACGGCCGCACTCGTCCGCTCGTACCGCCCGGAGTTGACATCCTCCCAGGTCAAGCGGCGCATGGAGCTGACAGCCGATCACCCGGCCGCTGCACTGCCCGATCCGAAACATGGATGGGGAGTGGTCAACCCGTATGCGGCTGTGGCCACCGTCACGCTCGCAAGCGTCTCCTCGTTGCCCGGGAGCAAGCTCGACGGGCCGGTGCATGCCCCCGCAGAGAGCGGGCGGCCCTGGCAGGTCGCACTTGCCTTCGCCGGAGGACTGTTGGCGCTCGCAGGCACGGCCGCCTTCATGGCGACGGTCCTCGCCAGAGGGCGCTTGCGCCGCTGGCGGCCGGGACACGCTGGGTGAGCCGGCAGGCCCCCGTACAGCGTTCACGGGGGCCTGCCTCGCCTGAGAGTCGCTCCGGTCAACTGCTCTGGAGACGAGCAGTCTGCTGGATGTTGGCATCCTCGGCGCGACGGTAGTTCCCGGCCGCAGACAGCAGGCCCGCCGCACAGGTATCGAGCTTCGCTCTCAGCTGTTCGAGCTGAGAGACCATGTCCCTTGTGATCGCCACTTGCTGCGCGGCCGCTTCCTGGCCCTCGGGCAGCGAACCGTATTCGTCTTGGACGAGCCCGCAGCGCTGCGCGTAGCGCTCAATGTGGCGCTCCAGCTCACGGCTTGCGCCGGCATACTCGCGCGCCAGGTGGTCAATGAGGGCGGAATCCACTCTCGTGACATCCACTACGTCATCTCCGATATTTGCATTGTGGTGCATCACCCTCTGTAGGCAAGCTGGACGTCCTGATACTCGCCAGTATTTTTCAGGGATCTGCACGCAGGCCAGTTGCCAACTTAGGACCGGCGGTCACGGCGATGAAGGCCTAAACGGGGCCCACGTCTTTGGGCCCCTGGCTTCAACCGTTCTTCACTCTGTCGTATATGCCCTGATAGGTCGCTTGACAATGGAACTCAGCTGACACGAGAGTTCGGTGCCGGTAGCGCCGGCGGAACTGGGAATCGAAGGAGCGGCAGCCGATTTGCCTGCGCCCGGCCTTTCTCTGTTCCGGCTGATGTCCGGTCGAGTCCTCCGAGTGAAATCGGTGTGCCGGCCTGATCGGAGGCCCTCACCCGTTGCTCGCATGCCAGAGGAAAGAAAGTTCCGTTGGGAGACTTGAGAGCTCTTGATATGAAGGCGGATGGTTCGGATCCCCCCGTCCGGGCCTTGGTCGTCGACGACGATCTGGTGGTCCGACTCGGCCTAGTCACCCTTCTGCAGTCCAGTGGCCGAGTCATCGTTGCGGGGGAGGCTCGGGACGGTTCGCATGCTCTGGAGCTCGCTCAGCGGCTTCGCCCCGATGTGGTGCTGCTCGATCTGGACATGCCGCTCTGCGACAGCTTGTCCGCCCTGCCGATGCTCTCCAGGATCTGCAAGGTCCTCATGCTGACCAGCATCGACGAGGCCGGCCTGGTCGAACAGGCGCTGCGCGTGGGTGCCACAGGCTATTTGGTGCACCGCCAGTTCAACGCCAGGGAACTGGTCGCCGCAGTCACCTCCACCGCCCAAGGGCGTGCCCATCTCTCGCCCGGTGCGATCACGGCGCTGGCCGAGAATCTGCGGTCGAGGCGGTCGGTGCACGTAGGTCACGCCGCGGCTGGTAGGGGCGGGCAACTGTCGAAGCGTGAGCTCGAGATCATGGACCACATCGCCCGCGGGCGGAGTAATCCGGACATTGCGCGACTACTCTTCCTCAGCGAGAAGACGGTCAAAAATCATGTTAACCGCATCTACGCCAAGCTGAAGGTCCGCAGTCGCGCCGAGGCCGTGTCCCTGTGGCTGGGGGCGCGAGTCGGCGCGGACTGAGCAAGGGCTTCCCTAGTAAAAGTGAAGAGCATTCTTGGCGGACCGGTCGAATAGGAGTGACGTACTTCTCTATCGTTGATCGGAATTGGGCTTACGGTCTCATTTTCTCGCAAGAAATTAGAGATTCGCCGCCTCGTGGCCGACAATCGATGCGCGATGGCCGGAACGCTGATAGCGCCCGAACGGGCATGGGTCTAGGGGCCCACTGCTTTTCCGGACCGCCCGCCCAAGACCGTCACACCAGCTGCCGCGGCATGCCCCGCGGCGTTCCAGTCCCCCAGCCCACAAGGAGTGCATTGCGATGGGTAGCCAGTGAACGGAACCCCAATTCACCATGAGGGTGAGAGCAGAGGTGAGCACATTCCGGTCACTCCGGAGAAACTGCGCTCCATGAGCTTCGCCCGGGCGCCTCTCACACGGCGTGGTTTCGATGAAGTAGAGGTGCGCCAGGCGCTCCAGGAGGCCGCCGACGAGATATCCCGCCTCACCGTCGAAAACGCCGGGCTTCAGGCGGAGGTCCAGCGCCACAAGGACTGGTTGCGCGCGCGCAACATCGCGATGGCTGACATGGTCCCGACGGGCGTTCCCGGAGTAGACGCCATCGTGAACTGCTCGCGTACGCAGGAGGTGGCTGATCGGACGATCACGGACGCCATCTATGAGGCATTGAGCGACTTGGAAGGCGCTCACGCACACGCCAAGATGATCCTCGTCGAGGGCCGCGTGCGGGCTGCAGTTGCCTCCGAGGAGGCAGCTCGCACGTACCGGGGCCAAGTCTCCCGGTACGACCCGCAACTGGAAGAACTCGAGAGGCTCAAGGCGTACCTGCACACCATGGCCGACATGCTGATCGTTGCCGCCGCCTCGTTCGAGGCGGGATGGCCTACATCGGCGTCGGGGCCGCTGGCCGAGTGACCTGAGTCGGAGATTCGTCGTTGAGTGGGTATGAGTCGTCCGGGTCGGAAGATTCCCCCGTTGTCGGTCACTGATGCCCAGCTGGCCGTGCTGGAGGGCTGGGTGCGTCGTCGCTCGACGGCCCAGTCTCTGGCTCAGCGTTCAAGGATCGTTCTGAGAGGGAATTTTGAGCTGGTATGACGGTCTCGTGGTCGCCTGATCGTGTGGGTTTGGGCGGTTCGGGCCGGTCGGCCTGCTTGGTCCTGTTGGGCTGTCTGGGTGAGCGACCGCAAGCCTTACAAGAGCGACTTATCCGATGAGCGGTGGGCGCTGATCGAGCCGGTGATCTCGGCATGGAAGGCCGACCATCCGTCCCCGACGAGACATCAGGGCCGATACGAGATGCGGGAGATCGTCAACGCGATCCTGTACCAGGGCAGGACGGGCTGCCAGTGGGACTACCTACCCCATGACCTGCCGCCGAAGTCGGCCGTCTACTACTACTTCGCGGCCTGGCGCGACGACGGCACGGACGTGAAGGTCAACGACCTGCTGCGCTGGCAGGTCCGGGAGAAGGCCGGGCGGCCGGAGGATCCGAGCCTGGTCGTGATCGACACGCAGAGCGTCCACGCCGCGGTGAACGTCCCTGCGGCCACGACCGGGAAGGACGTGGCCAAGAAGGTGCCCGGACGCAAGCGCGGGCTGGCGGTCGACGTCCTCGGCCTGGTCATCGCCGTCACCGTGCTGGCCGCAAGCGCCCACGACAACGCGTTCGGCATCGCGCTGCTCGGCCAGGTCGCCCCCATCGGCACCATCAAGAAGGCTCTGGTCGACCAGGGTTTCAAGAAGACGGTCGTCGAGCACGGCGCAAGGGCCGGCATCGACGTCGAGATCGTCGAACGCAACCCTGCGGACAAGGGCGCTGGCTTCGTCCCGCAGGCCAAGAGGTGGATCGTGGAGCAGACGCTCGGCATCCTCATGCTGTTCCGGCGGCTCGTGCGGGACTACGAGAGCAGGCCGAAGTCCTCGGAGTCCAGGGTGCGCTGGGCCATGATCGACGTGATAACACGCCGGCTCACCGGCCAGACCACGCCCACCTGGCGCGGGTGACCGCATGGATGACCAGGTCACGCCGCTTCTGGAGCGGATCGACGCACGCGAACGCGAGCTCGTCGGCGATGCAGCGCAGATCCGTGCGCAGATGGACGAGCTCACCGCGCGCCTGCGTGAACTCGATGAGGAGATCGAGAGCCTGGCGGTGACCCGTAAGACGCTCCTCGCCCTCCCGCCAGCGACTCCGGAGCCAGCCGAGGAGCCACCTGTCCTGCCGGCCCACCCGGCCTACCAGCAGATCCTCGACGTCTTCGCCGACGCTGCTGGACCGATGCGTGCCCGCGACCTGTGCCAGGCCCTGGACCTCCCGCTAAAGCCGAAGAACATCGAGAGTACCCGGCACAAGCTCAAGCGCCTGGTCAGCCTGGGCGTCCTCGCCGAGACCGAACCGGGCCTGTTCATCCAGCGCCGCCCGTAGCAGCTCTCCGTTTCATGCCACCCGTCCGTCACGGCTGCCGCACTCGCCATCCGGCTCACGACGCGATCGCTAGTGACCCGTCATGCGGAGCCACTGCATCGTTGTGACGAGCTCTTCGCCGAAGTCCTCGCAGAGCGCGAGCAACTCGCGACCCGTGGACGAGTCGGGCAGCCCTGCGGAATCGGGGAGAACCCCGAGAGCACCGTGGCAGGCGGTCTCGACAGCGAAGTGGCGCGACGCGAAATAGCCCTCGCTCGCCCGGTCCGCCAGGTCGGCGAGGTACTGGTGGTGGGCTTCCTCCGAGGGGTGGGAGTAGAAGGAGCCCTCGACGAGACCGTCGAGGTAGTTCGCCAGACCGGCCGAGGCTTCGACCACTCGCTCGACTTCGTCCACGCCAGGCTTGTCCAGCAGTTCGCCGAAGGTCAGCAGGTTGCTGATGGTCTCCAACTGGAAGAGCTGGACCGTGTCCGGGTCGACTTCAGACGTGAAGAGCGGGGCCGTGCACAGCTCGGCGATTGCTCGCCGGTATGCGCGATCCGACTGTTCACCAGGGGGTGATGCTGCCAGTCGGAACAGCGACTCCAGCACGGACTGGTCGACGCCCCACTCTGCATCCAATTCGAACGCAAGTATCGGCGCGCGCCACCGCCACAGGGCCAGGACGGCCGCCTGACGCTGGTGAACGGGCTTCAGGTCCGCCAATCGCTCGATCCGCACCACGTTCTTGAGTCAGCCCTTCTGATCTATCGTCCCCGCCCGCCCCCTTTACCTCGGGACACTGTAGAAGCCGCCGAAGGACCACGTGACCGCCAGGACAGCGCCTGGCACAAGCCAACTACGGGAATCGGTCATACCGGTTCAGAATGCCCTCTGAAGTGCGCGGGGGACACTCAATCATGAGGTGTCACACCGGCTCGGTGTCACTGCGGACACGGTCCGCACCTGGCGGCGGCGATTCCTCGAACGGGGCCTGGACGGCCCCTCCGACGAGCGGCAGTCGGGCGGCCCGCGAAAGATCACCGACGCGGACCTGAGCTTGTCATCGTCAAGACGCTCGAGGAGCAGCCGAAGAACGCCACCCAGTGGTCGACCAGGTCGACGGCGGCAGCCACAGGCATGTCGCAGCCCGCCATCTCCAGGATATGGCGGGCGTTCGCGCTGGCCCCCACCGGTCACAGACCTTCAAGTTGTCCGCGGATCCGCTGTTCATCGACAAGGCCGCGAGAGGGTGGGGCTCTACTGGACCCGCCGGAGAAGGCCCTGGTCCTCTGCGTGGACGAGAAGTCGCAGATCCAGGCAGAGGACCGGTCCCAGCCGGTGCTGCCGAAGATGCCGGGGCGCCCGAGCGCCGCAGCCACGACTACGTCCGGGCCGGCACCACCACCACCCTGTTCGCCGCCCTGGAGGTTGCCACGGGAAAGGTCATCGGCTCCCTCCACCGGCGCACCGGTGTCGAGTTCAAAAAGTGCCTCACTGAACAAGGAGGTGCCCCCGGCCTCGACGTGCACCTCATGCTCGACAGCTACGTCCCCAACAAGACGCCCGCCATGAAGAAGTGGCTGCTGGCCCACCCACGCTTCCCCCTGCACTTCACACCCACGAGTTCGTCCTGGCTGAACCTGGTGGAGCGGTGGATCGCCGAACGCAGAAAAACGCAAGCGTGGCCTCCACCGCTCCGTCCAGGCCCTCGAGGCGACATCCGTGGCTGGCTCACCGACTGGAACGAGCACCCGAGACCCCCTCGCCTGGACAAAGACCGCCGACAAAGTCCTCGACAAACTCGCCAGCTACTGCCGACGAATCTCCGACTCAGGTCACGAGCCTGGATCGGGCGCCGGCCCACCGTAGGCGCCCCGGCGCCTTGTGCATGACGCATGGTCGGTCCTGTCGCACACCCGCAGGTGTGCGACAGGACCGACCACTTTCGCATGATCCGTCAGATGGCGCCCGCCGCCGTTGACTCGATCAACCGCTGTCGGATGGCGAGGTCCTGCTCGTCCAATGCCCCGTCCGCTGTAGCGCCGGAGGCCTGTTGGCGCTCCGTCACTTCGCTGAGCATGATCCGGATTTGGCCTATGCCCTCCGGCTGGTCCACCGACAGCACCTTGAATCTCGTATTGCCGGGGAAGACGACCGCTTCAGTCGGGCCGCCCGCGGTCAGCGTGCCGGTACGCCGCCCAGTCACGGACCAAATGACGAAAAGGACGTCTCCCGCGGGAGACGCGGCGGAAGCTACTGCAGTCTTGAGGACGGTCGGCTCCTGGATGATCTGGCCGGGGAGGTACGCCTTGGCATGTGCCTTCGTAGCGGCGCACGCCAGCAGCACGGCTCCGCGGTACGAGGGCAGACGACGCAGACCAGAGGCAAGGCAGGCAGCCCATGCTT
This sequence comes from Streptomyces sp. WAC00040, assembly GCF_056835925.1. Lineage (NCBI taxonomy): Bacteria > Bacillati > Actinomycetota > Actinomycetes > Kitasatosporales > Streptomycetaceae > Streptomyces > Streptomyces sp. WAC00040. The sequence goes on along the minus strand of NZ_JAKQZE010000005.1, from coordinate 264,688 downwards.
CTGCCACGTCCGTGGCTGGACCCGACCCGTCCGGACGAGGCTCGGGCCAGTCATCGCAGACAAAGGCCCGCACGGCGACTAGGTCGCATACGGTGTCTTCCTCGGCGCCGTCACGGGTGGTTGAACGCAGGCCTGGATGAGAGGCCAGAGTCCGCACGACCGCCCGTGCGTGGGCGTCGTAACGGCGTTGGAAGGCTGCACGGAGCCTGGCGCGCTCCTTCGGGGTGCTCCTATGCCCAGGCAGCAACGATGCTGTCGCGGTCAGCTTGCGCCGGTTGTTTTTTCCATGAGTACTTCCGCGGTACGCCGCCGAATTCATGGTCTCCTGCTTTTCTCCTGTAGTGCTCGTGGAGTCACCCTGTGCAGACGACGGAGCCTCGCCTCCAGCAGTCGCCCGTGCCTTGGTGGCGGCGCTCTGCGACTTCGAGCCGGACGGCGAATTCGGCTGCCCGGAGACGCTTCCCTCGGCTTCGCTCACACCGCCGTGGGCTAGCGGCAGAGCCCCAGCAGGGGATGCTCCAGGAGCCACTGCTGTGTTCTTATCTGCGCTATTCGCGGCGCTCGAGCGCGGCGAAGATTCGGTGTCGCCGGTGGGAGACGTTGTTCGCCGTGCAGCGACCTGGGTCGTGCCCAGTGCAGAAGCGGGCCCTGCTTCGCTGCCCGGTACCTCGGCCAGGTCCACGCCGAGGACAGCGGTCTGCAGGTAACTGCCCAACAATTTGAGCTGCAACTCGTGGTCAGCAGCAGGAGGATTCGCGAGAACGACCAGCGTCTTGTCCTTGTCCTGCCAGCGCGACCGCTCGGTCCAGAACACCTGGGCCAGGTCCCAGGCAGTACACGAAGTGTTGCCCACCCGGTACGGTGCGCCGGGCTGCCGGGTATCGGGCTGCACGGCCGCGCCGAACAATCCCGGTCGTCGGGGAGTCGACCGCCATGCGGTGAAGGCGCTGAGAAGGCTGTCGGCTTGGGGCTGGTCGCGTTCGATCAGCGCGAATCCGTGCTCGTCGAGGTCGACCGGCGTGAAGGAACCAGTGGACGGCCGCGTGGCAGAGGGCTGCGGGGCTTGACGAAGCTGTTCCTTTTTCGCGCGGCTGAATGGGTACGAAGAGCCGATGTCCATGACCGGAGCCGGACCGCGGTCGGCCCGCCTGGGCGGGAGCGCCAGCCATCTGCCCTCAGCACCCCGGATCGCTACGGTTACCTGGAGATAGTCGGCTATCAGCTGAACGATCCATCCGCTGGCGTTGCCGGCCGTGACCAGCAGCACGGGCCGCCCCTGCCACGCAGGGTGAAGGCGGATGGATTCGCTGAGCTGGAGTGCGTCGAACGCGCAGGGACCCGACCGGAAGCCCGCGCTTGCCGCGTCATGCCGGGCGAAGACGGTGAACAGTTGCGCATCCGGCTTCCACCAGGGCGCAAATTCTGCGGGCTCGAGCGGGCTGTGTGGCGAATCGAAGACAACCCCGCCTTCGATGGTACGGCTGTCGTCATGCGCAGCGGGTGCACGCGTGGGCAGCGCAGCGCACTCGGCCGCGCCGCTGCCCCAGAGTCGGCCCAGATCCAGATCCAGATTTCCGAGCCGCGCGAAGAGCCTGGGGTATCGCTGAGCCCACCGACCGGACTCATCGGTACTTGGCGGCGCGGTCCCTTCAGTGCTGGCCGGGTTTCCGAGGTCACTTGCCGACTCGAGGTCGCCCCGGGCCGGTGGGCCAGTCGCCGGGACTCTCCCGGACACAGGCGGTTCCACGGGGGGTGCCGCTTCTACCCTGGGTCGCTGCCGACGACGCCGACCAGTACCTCTGAGCACCGCAGCGCTCCTTGGCGCGCTGGCGGTGGAGCGCGGAGTGTCCTGTGGCGGGCCGGAAACTGCAGCCACGCGTAGTCGTAGCGAGGCGCCGAACTTCGGAAACAGCGACGTCAACCGCCAAAGGATGATGAAGAACGCAACAGCGAGCAGCACTGAAGTCAGAGGCAGGTACTGCGCCGCCGGCCGCGTTCCCAGAGTTGTTGGGGGAGCTGTTGCAGTAGGTGATGCTTTGGCTGCTGGGGCTGCGACAGCCTGGGACGGGGGAGCGGAGAGCTGCGGTGACGGTGCTCGGGAAGGCGACGCCTCTTGGGGCGTGCCCGGCGTTGCGGCCGGCGCCGGGCGGCGTACCGGCTCGCGTGCCGGCACCGGCACCGGCGTCTTGCGCTGCTCCGGCGAAGGAGCCGCTACGACGGGCGTGCGCAAAGATGCCGGAACTGTGCCGGCATTGCCGTCGCAGTCCCACAGCTGGATGCGGGTACCGTTCTCCGTGCTGGAGTTAGTGTCGTCCAGGCACTTGCCTGGGCTGTCCACGCTCTGGAGCTGGCCTTCTTGACCGATGATCCACTTCTGGGCTCTGCCGCCAGTGCAGTCGAAGAATCCGACAATTGTGCCGTTGTAATGCTGACCCGTCTTGGAATCCAGACAGTAGCGATTGCCCGAGCCGGTCTCCACCACGGAGTACGTCCAGGTGAGATCCCCGTTGCCTTGCTGGGTGAAGGTTTGTACGGAGTGGCCGTCACAGTCCCAGAGGATCGCAGGCGTCCCCTGCTTGGCGGGCAGGCCCATCCCTAGGCACTTACCGGCCCCTGCAGTGACCACATGGATGCGGAGGCGGGCGCCGTCTCCGCCGCTCGTTCCGCCCAGAAAGCGTCCCGAGTCGTTCACCCACTGCTGGCTTGCGTTCGGTTCGCCCGCCGACGCTTGGCTGGCGTCGACCGATGCACAGAGAAGGGCGAGACCGATTACCGACAGCAGGGCTGGCCAATGTCTGAGCCTTCTCAACTGAAGCCTTCCTTCTGGGGACTATGTGGCGAGCCACCCGGACACCGGCCGACTCAAAGCGCGCGGCGCACTGTTCTCAGCTCATTAAGCCGCCGACCCTCCCCTTCCGGAAGGGTCCTATGGTTCAAAGCAGGTTTGGGCCCCGCCCTCGTGCATGTTCCGAAGAAGGCGGGGCCACTCTGTGTGCAGGTTGACCGTGCTGGATGTCAGCTGGGCTTCAACTGGTTGAGCGGGATGGCCGCGAGCGCGCTCGCCACTGTGAATGAGAAATCGACGCCGCGGTTCCACTGCGCCCGGTCGACTTCGGTTTCGACAACATCACCTCGGTCGAACTGGACCAGTCGATGTGGCGAGGAGATCGTCTGAATAGTCGGCACGCCGGCCCTGTGCAGCAAGGTGCCTTCCCCGTACAGCTCTCCCTCTTCCCCGGGGAGCATGACCATGGTCCGTCGGAAGTCGGCGCTGCGAGACGCGCTCGAGCACAGTTCCTGGAGTGCGGGCGTGGGTGTCGCGATGTGGAAATGCGGATCCGTCAGGCCAGTGCTGACGTAGGAGTTCCCTTGCTCCACCCATTGGCGGGGGCCGATGTTCTCGACGGCGAAAGCGGCCACAGCGCGCGAGACGAGGTCCGGCCTTGTCCGTACGAAGAGCGCTGTACTCTCCAGGCCGGCCTCGCCGAGCATGAAGTGTCCGGTCGTGAAGACCAGCGCGAATGTGCGACCGCGCTGGGCGATCGGGACCTTGGTCAGGGCGCGGGCGATTTCCCGCATGATGACTCCACCCGACTCCTGGAGTGCGTTGGGCCCGTCCGTGTGTGTGTTGAGGATGACGACCTCATCGCTCGGCCCCGGCACTACGGACACGAGCATGTCCGTCGTCTCCTGCATGAGTTGGGCGGTGAGGGTAAGGGTGGCAAGTGTGTTCCCCGCGAGAGCGGCGGCCCGCACCGGTGCTCCAGCGAGGCGGTCGAGGATGAGTGTCGGGGTGTTCTGCCGCTTGCGGCTGTCCGGGATCCACTGGTTTGCTACGAAGTCGGGCCCAGAGTCCACGAGCATGACCGCGCCGACTGCTCCTGCCTCCTTGACGCCGTCCAGCATGGGGAAGGGCGTTGCCCATGCGAAGCTGATCGGCTCGGTCGGCTGCAGAGTTCCACCGGGGTCGTACGTACTGACCACCTGTGGCAGGAAGGCCGCGAGAGGGTATACGGAGAGCGGCCCTACATCGAACACCGCGATGTTGCCGCGGAGTTCCACGGCGGCGATCTCCTGCGGACTGCCACTGCCCACGTGGACGAGCTTTCCTGCGACGCCCCCCCTAGATGTCTGCCCGGAGTAGGGGTAGAAGGCCCCAACTTTGACCGGCCCAGCCATGGCGCCGGAGTCGATGTTCAGGGACGTCCCGGTCGGCTGCCAGCGGGTGAACGATTGTGTGGTGCGTTCGACCTGCAGCCCGAGGGACTGCAGATCCGATGCGAGCCAGTCGATGTACGCGTGGTGGGCTGGCGTACCGGTCATACGGGGACCGAGTTCTACAAGCTTGTGGAGGTCGGCCCAGAGGTCCGGGCGGCGGACGCCGGCGAGAGGGCCGCCCGGCAGTGTTGTGGTGACGGCACGAACATTGGCCCGGGCGGAGCTACTGCCGTCGAAGCCGAGTGCTGCGGTCGAGCCGACTGCACCCGCGGCCAGCAACGAGCGGCGTGAGAGTGTCATGGTGGCCTTTCTGAAATCATCAGAGGTTTCTCCGGATAACGGCGGGAGGATAAAGGGAATGATATAGGGGTGTCGGATCAAGTGAAAGGAGCAGCGAAGAAATAAGGGCCCATTCCTATGGGTCCTTTTGTGTTTTTCTGCATTCGAATCTTGGGCATGCCTTTCGGGGGCAATTGGACTTTAGGTGGCGTCACCTTCTGTCGGTTCAACGAGGCGGTGGCGGAATGCGGATCCAGATGGTCTTACCGCCGTCCGGGAGGCGCTGGCTGGTGAGGCAGCCGCGCAGTTCCAGCAGGATGCTTCGGACCAGGGCGAGACCTCTGCCGTGGGTGGCATCCGGGGACGCCTGTTCGAAGTGTGGACGGTCCGGGTGGTGGTCCGTGACGCCGATGGCCAGGTGTCCACCCCTGTCCGTGCGGACGGCGATGGCAATCTCTGGAGTCATGTCGGCCGTGTGCTGAATGGCATTGGTGACGAGCTCCGAGACGGCCAGCCGAATGCCGTCGGCGAGATCGCTGTCGGTGGGCATCCCCCAGGACACGAGAGTGTTGAGGACGGTGCGTCGGGCCATGGAAACCGACGATGGTTCGGTAGGGACGGTGAAGTGAAAATCCCTTGCGCCTGTACGGGTCGGCGGCCGGCCCGGTGTCAGTGCCGCGGAGAGTCTGGGGGGCACGTACGTGAGGTCGGCGACCCCTGTGGCGGCGGAGGTGGCAACGGGGTTCATGTACATGATGCGTCCAGTCCAATCAATGCGGCGGCTGCCGGTTCGACGGGATTCGCAAGAGGGGGTGAGAGGGGGGATTGCATCCCCGTTGCCGCTGAGGCCGTGTCCCGGAGGGAGGGGGCGGAAGCAGCCCGTTCCAATACGTAAGTATTTACTTGGTTTCCACTCTAGCACCTGCCCCCGCAGGGTCAACCCTCCACCGGGGAGCAGGGAGCCAAGAGCTGGCCTGGGCGGGCTCGATACAGCGCAATTGGGCCCGCCCAATTGCTAGTTGGGGGCCCTCTCCCCTGCTGATCAGGGCATACAGTGATCCATGTCGGCCCGTGGCGGCTCAGTCCCCCCGGCGCGCCACGGGCCGCGCTTCGCGTTCGCAGCAGCCACGAAGGGCAGCGGATGCCTCTGGGGTCGACTCCTCCGGCCCCGGTCCGCGACTCGAACGATCAGTGAGCTGGCTGCGGCCCCTCGATCGCCCTGCGCAATTGCCTCAGGGCGTAGTGATTGCGGGACTTCACCGTGCCGACGGGTACACCTATGGCTTGAGCCGTGTCCCCGATGCTGTGGTCGAGGCAGTGCAGGCGCACCACCACCTCGCGGTGCGCCGGCGAAAGGCGGGCCAACGTGCTGGTGAGGTCGTGGGTCGCGAGAATGTCCTCCAAAGGATCCGAGCCCGTCAGTACCTCGGGAACGGACTGCTCGCTCTCCAGTGGCCTCGAGTTGCGCGCGCGCATCGTGTCGATAGTGATGTTCCGGGCGACAGTGAACAGCCAGGGACGCATACTCCTGACCGGAGAGTTCAGGTTCCGGGCGTGTCGCCAGGCGCGCAGGAAGGTCTCCTGGACGATGTCCTCGGCGCAGCCCCGGTCCAGGCCCGATATCCTCATCACGTAATGCAGGAGCGGTGCGGTATGGCAAGCGTAGAGCTCGCTCATGTAGGAATCGTCGTCCACTGAAGAATTGCCTGATCCGCCGCGGTCCGATGGGGCTGGCGGTCACCTTTGCGATACGCGTGACCGCGTTTGGGGAGGCCCGCCGGATGGATGGAATATCGGACCCTTCGGAGTGTCAAGGCGGAATGGGGCCGCGCCTCGTATCCCCGGCAGAAAATGAATCCGAGGACCCAGGAAACCATAGGCCCCTCGTGGGGGAGGCGCGCTTGCGGACGGGGAGGGGTGACCTGCGCGAGGGACGGTGTCGTTGTGCTCGGAATGGGCCTGGTTCTGCCGCAGCCACGTGGCAGCGGTATGGCGGATGTCTCGCCGCCATGGGCGCTGCAGTGTGGTGCCCCCTTCAGAACTGCACCTCCTGCCGGAAGTGATCGCCATGCCTCAGCCCGCCGACTCTGCATACGCCACGCCTGCGCCTCTGGGCAGCAAGGACTACTTGCTCACCGTCCCCGCAACGGCTGCCGCGGTTCCTGTCGCGCGCCACACCATTGCCGACATACTCACCGTTTGGGGCCTGCCGCCCGGTACTCAGGTGGCTGAAGCTCTTTATCAGGTCGTGTCCGAACTGGTCACAAACGCTGTGGCCCACGCCAGCCTCGTCACTCCCTACATCGCTGTGAGAGTACGGGCGGACAGACATGTCCTTAGGATCGGCGTCACCGACCAGCATGGTGACCGCCCCCGCATTAGGCAGGCGCCGCTCTGGGCTTCTCACGGTCGAGGCCTCGCTCTGGTCCGTACCCTGCTGCTGGAAATGCGAGGCTGCATCACCACCCAGCGCCATCCCAATGGCGCCAAGACGGTTTGGATCCAGGTCCCCGCAGCCCTCGGCTGAGCGCTGGCGGAGCCAGCTGGGCAGGCGGCAGCTCTGTGCCGCAGCCTCACGGCCCTCGGGGCAGTGGTTCGGTCCGCCGCTCATTAGGCTTCAGGCATGGGACAGTACGGTCTGCCCGACGCCTTCGTAGGCCGCGCCGCGGAGGTCCACCGGTTGCGCGAGCTGGTGCGGAACGTGGCTACGGGCCGGGGGCGGGCGGTCTGGGTGGAAGGCGAGCCAGGGATCGGCAAGACCTCATTGGTAGCCGCTGGACTTGCCGATGCCGCCTCGCTCGGCTGCGAGACAGCGTGGGCGGCGGCGGACGAACTGAGCCAGCGCTCGCCCCTAAATGTCGTGCTCGACTGTCTTCGGATCCACCCCCGCGCTTCGTCCGAGGGCCGCAAGGGCCGCATCGCCAGGCTGCTGCGCAGCGGCTCGGAGGCGGCGATGATGGGCGTCACCGACCCACTATGGCCTGCCATGGAAGAGCTTCTGGCGCTGGTGGACGAACTGTGCGCCGGTGCACCTTTGATCATGGTCGTCGACGACATGCAGTGGGCCGACGAAGCGAGCCTTCTCGTCTGGCATCGGCTGGCCCGGACGGTAGAGCAGCTGCCCCTGTTGTTGATTGCCCTATGCCGTCCGGTGCCGCAGCGAGAGCAGGTGGACCAGCTCAGGCGCAGCGTCCTCACCGGGGACGCCCTTCTGGTGTCCCTGGGACCGTTGGCCGATGCGGAGGTGTCCGAGCTAGTCAGCAGCCTCGTGGGAGACTGGCCGGTGGCACGGGTGCGAGATCTCGCTAGCCAAGCGGCAGGGAACCCGTTGTATGTACGCGAGATGGTCGACGTCGTCATGCACGAGCGGGAGGCTGGCGCCGTCCGTACCAAGTGGCCGGCACCGTTCCCCGACCGAGCGCCAGCCTCCCTCGCCGCAGTCATCACCCGTCGCCTCGAGTTCCTGCCTCCGGACGTACTGGAGATGCTGCAGCGGGCGACGCTTCTAGGCCACGAGTTCACCGTCGCCGACCTGTCCGTCGTGCTCGGGGGGCCTCCGTCTTCCCTGCTTGCTGGCCTGCGATATGCCAGGGCCGCTGGCGTGCTGACCGACGTCGGGTCGCTCCTGCGGTTCCGGCACCCCCTCATCCAGCAGGCGCTGAGTGACGGCATGCCGTCCTCGTTGCGGGCGGCGCTGCACCGGCAGGCTGCAGAGGCGCTTGCCTCCAACGGTGCTCCCACCGAGCGTGTCGCCGAGCAGTTGCTCGCTGCATCCGCCACGGTCGACCGATGGGTTCTCGAGTGGGTCACCCAACATGCGGTGGCGCTGACGCGCCGGGCCCCGGAGACTGCCGTGCAGTTGCTGCGGCGCATTCTTGAACACCAAGCGGGTGCTAGCCCCGATCAGTTGGATGTCATCGCTGCAGCGCTGGTGAAAGCTCTGTTCGGACTCGGTCGTGACGTAGAGGCCGAAGGCGAGGCACGGCGGATGCTTGCCCACGCCAGGAGCCCGGGGCTGGCGGCAGAGGTGCGCTGGATCCTTGCCCGCGCACTTTTCGGCGCTGGCAGCAGGGCGCAGGCGCTGGCAATCACCGAGCAGGCACTTCGGGCGGAGCCGCCGACCGTGTGGCGGGCGAGACTGCAGTCACTGCTGGCCATGTTCATGTGGGCCGACACGGGCAACGTCGAGGCCGCAGTGGCGCTGGCGGACACAGCCCTCGCACTCGCCGAATCGGGGAGGGACCGGTTCGGCACCGGCTATGCGCTGTGTGTGCTGTCTGTCATGGATTCGGTGCGGCGCGCTCACACCAAAGCACTGGAGCGTGTGGACCTGGCTTTGGAGATCATGGGTGGCGATGCTGACCACAGGGACCTACGGGCATGGGCCTTGGACCGCCGAATCTTCATCCTGCACAACCTCGACAGACTCGCCGACGCCGAAGCCACCCTGCATGACGCCGCCACCGAGCCCGAACACGGTGCGCAACCTTCGCCGCCGATGCTGTATGTATCCACGGCGGTCCACTTCTTCTGGGTCGGCCGTTGGGACGACGCCCTCGCCGCATTCGACGCACTCGTCGACGGGCCGGAGTTGGCCCGACACGGCCTTCGGGAGTACGGCTCGCTCCTGCTCGGTCGTGGTGTCGCCGCGTTGATCGCCGGACACCGTGACGACCGAGATGTGGCACGCGGCCACCTCGAGGCGGGCCTGGCAAGAGCCGCGGTCACACTGGCTGACCGGGACAATCGTGACTTCCTCACCGCAGCCCTGGCTCTGGAAGCCGAGCGTGATGGCGACACGCGACGAGCCTTCGACCTGCTCGTACCTCTCCTGGTTGACAGCCATGGTCGGCAGACGCTCATCCACCAGTGGATGCCCGACCTGGTCCGTCTCGCCGTCGGGCTAGGGGACGACACGACTGCGCAAGCCGCCGTGCGGGCCTGCGAGACCGAGGCCGCCCACGAGGCCGTTCCAGGTGCCGCGGCAGCGGCAAATCGCTGCCGCGGCATGATCGCATGGGATCCAGATCCACTTCTGGAGGCCGCTGACCACTACCAGGCCGTGGGCAGGCCCTTCGAGCGTGCGCAAAGTCTTGAGGACGCCGCCTGTCTCCTCGCGTTCCAGAGAAGGACACATGAAGCACGTGTCGCCCTCAATGCGGCCGCAGAGCTCTACACGGTGCTCGGCTGCGGCTGGGACCTTCGCCGCGCCGACACCAGGCTGCGCCCGTACGGCATCCGCCGGGGCGTACGTGGCTCGCGCAAGCGGCCAACTTTCGGCTGGGAAGCGTTGTCCCCGACGGAGTTGCAGGTCGCACGGATGGTCGCCGCGGGGAAGTCGAACCCGGACATTGCCCTGGATCTGTTTCTCTCCCGGCGGACAGTCCAGACGCACGTTTCCCACATCCTGCGCAAACTCGGTGTGCGCTCTCGTGTGGAGATCGCCACCAAGGCGCTCAGCGAGGATGGTGAGCCGGGGGCAGGGGCATCCGGTCCAAGCCCGATGCCGCATACCTGACATAGAGGCGGCCCGGCCCTACGGCGTACAACATCCGGACGACGTCCTCACAACGCTGCCGCAGTGCTGTCGTGCATACGTTCGATAGACGGTTGACACCCGTGAGGGTGAGTGCTAAACACGAAGAGTCAAGTAATTACTTACATATGGCCTCGGGAAGCGTGACCGGAGTACATCGCAGCTGGCCGGGCTGCTAATAGCCCGCATGAGGCCACCAACACACGCAACCTCGCCGGAAAGCGGTGTGATCTCCATGTCGTCACCATCAATTGCCGCTCGTGGGACCGACGCTGAGCCGCTCCCAGTCGCACTTGATCAGATGATCGAGCGCTATCACCGTGCGGCCGCGGAAACGCTCGCCGCCCATAAGTCGGCCGAAACCGACTGCATCCGCTGCGGCGAGCCTTGGCCCTGCGCGGCCACCCGCGCCGCCGCCTTCGTCCTGGACCTTTGACCCCTTCTGGCGCAAGTAACGCCCACCCACTCCTCGGATCTGCGGCCCCTAAGCCGGCAGCTCCCCTTCTTGCAGGGCCTGATCATGCCCATCGCCACCACTGCGCAATCCGACGCCGCGCCGGTCACCGGTACCCGATCGATATCCGCCCCGTCAACAGCGGCGCAGTCCGCAGTAGCCGTCCAGGGAGCCGGGGCCAAGGAGACGAGGGAGCACCGTTTCACCATGCCCTCCGCGGCTAAAGCCGTCCCCTCCGCTCGTCGCGCCGTGCTTGAGGTCCTGTGCACATGGGGCTCTCGCCCGCCAGGGACCTTGCATTCACGGTCCCGGTGGTGGCCTCAGGACTCATCACCAACGCCGTTCACCACGCCAGTCAATCGACCCACAGCATCGGCGTTATGGTTCAGAGCGACCCCAGTGGCCTGCTGAAAGTCGGAATTCGAGACAACGACCCAGACTGCCCCCATGCCCCGAGCGCGCCGCCCGACGCCACGCATGGCCGCGGGATGGCCATCGTCCGGAGCCTGCTGCTCGAAGTAGGCGGGCGGACAACGACCGAACGCCGAGCAGATGGCACGAAGGCCGTCTGGGCGCACCTACCTGCAGCGCTCACGAAGCGCACGCTTTGGCCGGTCACCGCAGAGCCGGGCCGACGAAGCCCGGAGCTCCGCAACAGTTTGAACCCTGGGACAGGCACCGTTCGTCATAACCAGTGAAGGGCCTCTGCCGGCCGGAGGCCCGGGCGCGTGCTCCGCCGCATGCGTGGCGCATGTCATGCCCTGAGGACTCTTACCCATTCCTACTTCGAGGACCTGATGGCGCAATATCTTCCTTCGTTGGTCTCCTGGTGCCTGGTCCTTTGCACATTGGCCACAGCCGTTCTGGCGGTTCGATTCCGGCGCAGAGCCAACTCCGAGTTTGCACGGAGGTCAGCGCTTCAGCGAGAACTCGCCACGCACTCCGAGGCTCTGTGGCACCTGGCTGCTGTGCGACTCCCCGCGCAGGCACGGTCCGTCTACGACCCGGCGGTTCAGGTGCCGGGATTCGTCGACGATCGGCTGTCGGCGTCGGACCTAGCCAAGTGCCATGTCATGGTGATGTCAGAGTTTGCAAATTCCCTGGACACGGCGCGGGCCCGTGCCGAACAGGCAGCACGAGCTTCGTTGATGGCCACCGTGAAGAGCCTCCAAGGGCTGGCCAGTGAGCAGCAGTTGGCGATCTCAGCGATGCAGGACCAGCATCACGCCCCCGAAGTGCTTGCCGGGCTGCTGCGGATCGACCATACAAACGCGCAGTTCGGTCGTCGAGCGCAAGTGATTGCCGTCTTGTGCGGGTCGTGGCCGGGACGGCAGCGGGACGCCTCTCCCGTCCTGCAGGTGGTGCGCGGAGCGACGTCCCGGATCCGCGACTACGGGCGCATCCGGGTCAATTGCCGGACCGATGTCGCCGTGGCTAGCGAGGCCGTCGAGCCGGTGGTTTTGGCGGTCGCCGAACTCATGGACAACGCGGCGCGCCACTCACAACCAGGCACCGAGGTGGAAGTGGAAATCCGCCCCGCCCACCAGGGCGTTTCGATTGTCATCGATGATGCCGGGATCGGCATGCACGAAGAAGAGATCCGTTCGGCGACCCAACTACTCATGGGGCGACGGCGTCTGGACGTTACGTGCCTGGGCGACCCTCCGCAGTTCGGTTTCGCGGCGGTCGGAGTGTTGGCCGCGCGATACGGATTCCGCGTGGATGTGGGCCAACACTCACCGTATGGAGGTGTGAGGGCAGTGGTGCATCTTCCAGCCGCTCTGCTCGGCCGACCGGACGATCAGGCCGGCATCCCCGTCGCTCCTGCCGGGGAGCAGGATATGGCTGTACGCCAATTCCTTCCGCCGCAGTCTCCGCACCAGCCGGCACAGCCGCCGGCCTCGACGACGCTGCCTCAGCGCCAACGCCGGCAGCCGACTGCCGACCTTCCTTCCACCCCAGATGCCCCGTCGTCCGCACCGCGCAGGTCTGAGCACGACGCGGCCGCCGACCTGGGTGCGTTCCAGCGTGGGAGCCGGACAGGTCGGGACTCCGCTCCGCCCCACCCCGAAGGGAAGTCCCAGCCATGACCTTGACGATGTACTACGACGGCTCGCTCGACTGGATGTTGGACGAGGCGCTGCAGATGCCAGGGGCTCTTCACGCCGTCCTGCTCAGCCGGGATGGGTTTCTCCGGGCCCGCTCCGCGGGAATCGGCAGGGATCAGGCAGAACGACAGGCAGCCGCATTGTCCGCAGTGGTGGCGATCAGCCGGAGCACGGCCGGGTTCTACGGCCGCGACGAGGGCGATCCGGCCCTGCCGTGGCGGCAAACACTGATCGAGTTCGATGACGCATACGTTCTCGTCATCACTGCTGCCGAGGGCTCCTACCTGGCGGTCTCGGCCACTGATACGACGGACCTGGAACTGCTTGCTGGACGCATGCACAAGTTGGTCGACCGCCTCGGGCGCACGATGACCAGTCCGGTAAGACGTGATCTGGGCAGCCGGACATGACTGGGCGCGCACGGGATGGCCTGGTGCGCCCGTATGTAGTGACCGGGGGGCGCGCCTTTCCCAGCCGCAACACCCTGGACCTTGTCACGCTGGTGCGTGCCACCGTGGAGCAGTCGTTGGGCATGCTCGCTCCAGAACAGCGTGACGTGGTGGTTCTCTGCCGTGGTGGTGCGCTGACGGTCGCAGACATCGCTGTGTACGTGGGGTTGCCGGTCAGTGTTGCCAAGGTAGTGATCGCCGATCTGGTCGATACAGGTCATCTGACGACCCGTGCCCCGATCCCCAAGGCCGAGGCTCCCGACATCAACATTCTGCAGGAGGTGCTCAGTGGGCTCCGCGCGCTTCGACGGTGAGGCCGTCTATCTGCCCGACAGTGTGCAGCAGGTTGTCAAGATTGTTGTTGCAGGCCCGTTCGGAGTCGGCAAGACCACCATGGTGGGCACTCTTTCCGAGATCAAGCCACTGCGCACCGAGGCGGTCATGACCCAGGCAGGCGTCGCGGTCGACGACCTCGCCGGCATGGGGGACAAAACCACCACAACCGTTGCCATGGACTTTGGCCGTCTCACGCTGAGCGAGCACCTGGCGATGTACCTGTTCGGGGCGCCGGGGCAGGAACGCTTCCAGAACCTGTGGCGTGACCTCACTTACGGCGCCCTCGGCGCGATAGTTCTGGCCGACACCCGTCGTCTGGAGCAGTCCTTCGACGTGATGGGGCGTCTGGAGGAAGCCGCGGTTCCCTACGCTGTCGCAGTCAACTGCTTCCCCGACTCGACCGTCGTCGACGATGCGGCGCTACGCAAGGCATTAGACCTTCTCCCAGGAACCCCCATGGTCCGCTGCGACGCACGGGACAAGCAGTCCTCTCTCGAAGCCCTGATAGCCCTTGTCGAACACCTCCAAATCCCCCAAGAGGAGCCTGCGTGACCGCCCTTCCTCCCGGCCGTGTGCCTCCACCGGGCTGCCCAGTACGTCCCGCCGGCGTTCCGCTGCACGGACCGGACTTCGCCGCCAATCCCGGCAGGATCTACACCCAGCTCCGCCGCTTCGGTCACGGGGCACCTGTCGAGCTTGCTCCGTCCGTTCACGCCACCCTGATCACCAGTTACAACGCCGCTCTGAATGTGCTGCGCAACCCGCAACTGTTCGCCAAGGACGCGCGGCGCTGGAGGGCACTGGCCAACGGAGAAGTACCTTCGGACAGCCCTGTGGTGCCAATGCTGCGATGGAAGCCCAACAGCCTCTCCTCCGACGGCGCGGAGCACAGGCGGCTCCGCGGTGCGGTGGGCGACAGCCTGGGCCGTGTGGATTCCTATGAGTTGCGTGCCTACACCCAGCGATCCGCCGACATACTCATCGATGGTTTCGCCGACTCCGGATATTCCGATCTGATCGCTGATTACGCCCGCCCGCTGCCCCTGCTCGTCCTGAATCACCTCTTCGGTTGCCCCGCAGAGGTGGGTGGCCGACTGGTCGTCGGAATGTCGGCGCTGTTCGACGGCAGGGAAGTCGACGAGGCCTACGGGGAAGTCGTCCAGTGCATGAGCGAGCTGATCAGCTTGCGGCGCAGCCAACCCGGTCAGGACGTCCCGTCCTGGCTCATGGCCCACCCAGCGGGTCTGACTGATGAGGAGCTGTTGCACGAGCTCGTCGTCGTCATGGGAGCGGGTACCGAGCCGCAGACGAATCTCATTGCCAACGCCCTGCGACTCCTGCTGATCGACGACCGATTTGCCGGCGATCTTGGGGGCGGCAGCCTGCCCGTCCACGATGCCTTGGACGAGGTTCTGTGGACCGAGGACACGCCCCTCGCCAACTACGCTCCCGTGTATCCCGTCCACGACGTCGACCTCGAAGGGACACTGCTGAGGGAAGGAGAGCCGGTACTCATCTCTTTCGCCGCCGCCAACACCGATCCGGCCCTGGCGTCATTCGGCCAGCGCGGAGGCAACCGGGCGCACCTGGCCTGGGGAGCCGGCCCTCACGCATGCCCCGCTCGGTCGCTGGCGCGGATGATCGCGGAGGCTGCTATCGAACGCCTTCTTGACCGCCTGCCGAATGCGCGGCTGGCTGTACCGGGCGACGAACTCGAGTGGCGGCCAGGCCCTTTCCACCGGGCGCTGACCGCATTGCCCGTCGGCTTTCCGCCCCCTGCGCGCCTTCGGCCCGAGGCGACGTGAGCGTGTACCTGCTCCTCGCGGCCGTATTGCCCTGCGCGGGCCTGATCGCTGATGTGCTGCCCCGGGCCGCGTATCGGCTCTCCGTGGAGCCAGAACATCCATGGCGCAGTGCATGTCCTCGCGGGCACCCGCTGCGACGAGGAGTGTTGGGCTGGCTCGGGCCCGGTCGCTGCCGCGTCTGCAGGACACCGTACGGACCAGGACCTCGCGTCGTCCGAACGGCGACCGTCGTCTCCAGCGCCCTCCTCGTCTTCGCAGTAGGCCCGCGGCCCGAACTGGCGGTGTGGCTCTTGCTCGTTCCATGCGGAGTGCTGATGGCAGCAACGGATTTGGCGGTGCGGCGGCTGCCGGATGTGGTGACCCTTCCGACGCTGGTCGGGGCGGCGGTGCTCCTCGGCCTGGCCGGCCTGTTGCCTAACAGCGGAGGTTCGTGGGCCGGTGCGCTTCTCGGCGCGGGCGGCCTGGGTGCGTTCTACTTCATGATGTTTCTACTCAATCCGACCGGGATGGGCTTCGGTGACGTGAAGCTCGCGGCAACGCTCGGGCTTGCTCTGGGCTGGTACGGATGGGACGTGCTGTTTCTTGGTGCGTTCGCAGGGTTTCTACTGGGGGCGGTGGCGGGCTTGGCTCTGGTTGCCCTGGGCAGGGTTGAGCGCCGCACCACCTTGGCCTTCGGCCCCTTCATGTTGCTGGGCGCGCTGTTGGGAGTATCCATCGGCGCCCTGTGAGCGCCGGCGCCAGATACTTGCCACAGGCACTCATGGCGCATGGTAGCGAGCGCTGCCCACAGCCGTAATGCAGGTCTTGATCTCTGACCGCGGCGAGGCGGAGTCCGTTGCTTGGGGCATCTGTCCGCAATTCTTGAGAAGGCAGGTCACCGACTCGGTTTCTCGGAGCGAAACTGGCGTTGCCGGGAGACGCCCATGACCGCTTCGAAGACGGTGGAGTCGTTGACGTTGCCGGGCGTGACGACGACAACCAGGGGCAGGCCCCGGCCGTCGCAGGCGAGATGGACCTGCTGGTCAGCCCGCCCCGGGACGACTCGAGCGCCTGGCCAGCCGTCGTGCGTACCGGACCTTCCAGTTCGTCCCCCGTCGCCGCCCCTTTTGCGGGCGCCGACGGCGTGCTGGTGGGCGCGGTTGATCGTGGAGTCGACCGACACCGTCCACTCCACCGCCCCAACGGAGTCGTCCCGAACCTGGATCTGCTCCAGCAGGCGGACCCAGGTCCCGGCCGCCTCCCAGCGAGCGAACCGCTCATAGACCGTCTGCCACGGCCCGTAGCGTTCCGGCAGGCCACGCCACGGAGCACCGGTCCGCAACCGCCACGCACCTCGTTGATGACCTCCCGGTGATCCCGCCACGGCCGACCCCGCCCATCAGCACCCGGCAGCAGAGGCGCTATCCGCTTCCATGCGCATCAATCAGCTCACCACGACCCACCACAAGATCAATTATCAGACAGATTGACTAACGAGCTCGTGCATGGTTGGCGGTGAGACGTCGAGCCTGGATGGTTGATCATGGTCAGGTGGTGGGGAACGCGACGCGTGCGGTGATCATCAGCAATCGGCGGATCACGGGTCTGACTGCCAAAGTGATTGCTGAACTCGTCGAGGAAATCGGCCCGTTGTGGCAGGAGCGTCACCAAGCGAGGCTTGCCGCTCGCCCGCGGAAGCGGGCCGTGGGCGCGGGCGCGAAGCACCGGCTGGTGTTCATCGACCGTCTCTTGGCCACCCTCGTCCATCTCCGCCACGGGGTCACCCATGACGTGCTGGCCTGCTGGTTCGGCGTGGACCGATCCACCATCACCCGTGCCGTCGGTGAGGTGCGGCCCCTGCTCGCCGAGCGAGGGTGCACCGTCAGCCCCGACGTGCGGCTGCGGACCCTGGCCGAGGTCGTCGACCATCTCGGCTCGAGCGGGACGACCGGCATCGTCGACGGCACCGAGATCCGGGTTCGCCGCCCGGCCGCCGGACACAAGGACCGCGACAAGTTCATCTCCGGCAAGAACAAGCAGAACGCCGTCAAGTCCATGGTGGTCACGGACGGCGAAGGCCGCGTGCTGTGGTGCAGCCCAGCACGGCCCGCGAGCTGCGCAGACATCACCCAAGCCCGCCAGTTAGGGCTGGTCAGGCTCCTGGCCGACGGGCCGGCGGTGGAGATCCTCGCCGACGCCGGATACCAGGGGCTGGGCGCTCAGACCGGCGGACGGGTGGTGACACCACCGCACCGCAAGTTCAAGAAGAACGCCCCGGACTGGTACGAGGAGATGCACGAACACCAGCGCAAGGCACACTCCTCACGCCGTATCCGTGTCGAGCACGGCATCGCCCATCTGAAGAACTGGCGGGCCCTGGCCCGCCACCTCGGCCGCCGCGAGCATATGAGCGACACCATCCAAGCAATCGCCAGCCTGCTGTCCCACCAGCAGACCGTGGACCTGAAGCCGACACGGCAGACGTGAACCCAGGCCACGCCGAAGTTCGCGACGTCTCACCGCCTACCGTGCACGAGCTCGTTAGCTAGTAGGACTCCGTTAGGTTGCTCTGGCTCTTGGGTTCGGGCTGGTGGGGGATGTTCTGGGCAGGGGGCGGTGGCAGGTGGTGCAGGTTCCGGTCCAGCAGTTCAGCAGGTCCTGGATGGTGTCGAGGATCTGGTAGAGGGTGAGTCCGCTGTATCGGCTTTTGGGGCCAGGCGCTGTTCGGTGAGGAACGCGTGGGCGGCGGTGACCAGGGTGACGTGGTGGTGCCATCCCGTCCAGGAACGTCCTTCGAAGTGGTCCAGGCCGAGGCCGTGCTTGAGTTCGCGGTAGTCGTGCTCGATGCGCCAGCGGATCTTGGCCAGACGGACCAGTTCGGCCACCGGGGTGCCGGCGAGCAGGTTCGACAGCCAGTAGTCGGTGGGTGCTTCGGCGCCTTCGGGCCATTCGGCCAGCAGCGTCACTTCGGGCAGGACACCGTCCCACAAGGCCTCCTGCTTGGTGGCGGCGGCCTGGGCCGGATCTTGGCCAGACGGACCAGGTCGACGACCGGGGTGTCGGCCGGCAGGTTGGAAAGCCAGTAGTCGGTGGGAGCCTGGGCCTCTTCTGGCCACTCGGCCAGCAGCCAGCAGCCAGCAGCCAGCAGCCAGCAGCCAGCAGTCGGGCAGGATGCCGTCCCACCAGCCCTGCTCGGCTGAGGCGGCGGCCCGGATCGGCCGCTCGACGGACCTTGCATTCCTGCTTCCGACGAACGGGCTGCCTTTCCAGGGCACCGGCCGACGCCCCAATCCGCCGCATGCACGGCTGGCTGTGGCAGCGCCCCCCAGCAGCCAAGCGGGTCCGGCCCTCGAGGCCGCACTCGACTGTGGCCGTCCGACAGCCCGGTGCCCACGAACCACTGCATCGGACGTACCCTGCATAACAACAACCACACCATTCAGCAACAGCCCCACCCCACAGGGAGCGAACCATGACCAGCAACCACAGCATCGCCGCCACCACAGCCATGCTCCAGGCCGAACTCCCTCAACTGGAAGAGCACCAACAGGCGCTGCAGAAGGAACTGGAGCAGGTGACCGAGCGGCTGGAGTCAGTGCGCGGTGCCCTGACCGCGCTCAATGCCTTGGCCGGCACCATGCTCCCCCAGCCGCGAACCGAAGTCCCGGCGCCCACAGAAGCAGATGTGGAAGAAGCACCCACCGAACCGGCCGACGACCCGACACCTGACCAGGTGCCAGCACTGGCCGCCGAAGCTCTGCAGCCGAACAACACTGCTGTGCCTGCACAGAAGAAGGCAGCGAGCCCGCGCCGCTCCCCGCGCAAGGCTGCCACAACTCCGCACAGGAAGGCCGCGCCCAAGGTGGCCGACGAGCCGGCGTCCAAGCGCCGCCGGACGAACAGGGCCGCCAGCGGCGAGGCGCCCCAGGCCGCGACGGCTCAGCGGACGGCTGCCGCCGGAGCCGTGGCCCAGGACGCCGGCGGGCTCACCGATCAGGTCATCGCCGTGCTGGCCGGCCGACCCGACACCCCGCTGCGTGCCCGCGACGTCGCGCAAGCCCTCGGTCGTGACAACACCACGGGCAGCATCAACACCGTACGCAGCACACTCGACCGCCTCGTCGCCACCTCCCGCGCCCACCGCGCCGGCCGCGGCCTCTACCAAGCCCCCGCCAACTGACGGAGAAGGTTAAGAGAGCACCTGATCCATATTCAGACCGCTAAGCATGGAGCATCGAATTCTCCGGTCAGCTCGCGGGACATCTGTTAGCCATCGCAGTCGATCATCCTCCGGGATCTCTGAGGTAGGGCTTCGTAGTCCCGCCCCAGGCGGCGGTGCTGCATCAGCCCGCCGAAGGTCAGCTATGCGGGTCCATTCCGCAGGACGGGAGAACAGGAGCGCCACCATCCGGCCGGAGAACGAGCAGTGCCCTTGATCCGGACCGGCAGAGCTCCGGTGCGACAAACCACAGACAAGCGAGAGCCCCCGAGGCCCAACGTCACCTCGGGGCTCTCACTCAGCAACTCCAACGAGGCGCTCGGAGTTAACCCAGCCACTGTCCCATTCCCCTCGCGCCGTCGGCCGGCCGCCACGGCACAAGTCACCTGGACGGACCGGTACACAGGTACACGCGTACACAGAGGGCGGTTCCACCAGGGACGACGAGGGCAGCGGTACACACCTACCCACCCGCGCGGTTGGTCTTCCATGGCAAACACGGGGCGCAGGACCCTCAGTCGAGGACGGCGAGGTGGTCGCATCCCCGCGCCATTCGATCAGGAGGAGGGTCGCGTCGTCGCTCGTGCGCCCGCCGCGTTCCTCCTTCAACGTGTCGGAGAGTCGGGCGCACAGCTGCCCGCGCCCCTTCGCGCATCAGCCGCACACGAATGACTCACTCGACAAGACAGTCCTCGCCGAACACTCGCCCGTGCTCGTCGCGCTCCGGTTCAATACAGCATCCGGTCGCCGGGCTGGAGCATGTGTTCGTTGGCCCGGGGGCGTTCACCGCCGAAGCCGACCGGCAGGGTGGACGGGCTGTGCAGTGGCTGCTCGACCCGGGCATCACGGATCAGCAGGGGTTCGGGGTGGCCGACGTTGACCCACGCCAGGGGGCCGGTGGCGATGTTGAGGTGCATGAGCTGTGCGTGACGAAGTGGTCCGGCCTAAACTCCGGGCGACGGCCCGGTCCATGAACGTGGACTTCTCCGACAGAGCCACCTCGCCGCGACGGCGTGGCGGTAGGCGCCGACGGCGACGGTGGCCGTCTTCGCGGCGTCAAGGGTCGTGGCTCATCGCATCGATCACGGCCACGCGCAGGAAGTTGCCGTTCTGGGCGTAGTCGAAGCTGTCCCGGGACACGCTGTAAGCGGGCTGCAGCCCAGCGATCTGTACCTGCGGCACGGTCATCGTCAGCGGTGGCAGGACGGACCACTGCATCTCCGCGGCCACGCTCATCGGTTCACGGCGCCGGGCCTGGATGAACTGGTCGGTGTAGGCATGCTTGGCAACCACCATGTCGGCGACCAGGCTGGACAGCTTGCGCAGGCGGCACCGGTCGTTGTCATCGACATGTCCAGAGTCAGCGCCTTTCGCCCACCTGGTCACGGCCGTCCAGCAGTGGCAGGTACATCCGCGTGCCGTCGGCAATTGGCGTTTCAACGGGCGCCGCCGTCAGAAAGGCACATCCTGTAGGTATTCACCGACGAGTTCGGGGTCGTCGACGATGAGTTTCTGCCCGGAAGCGGCACCAGCAGGTCCTGCGCATAGACCTGCAGCATGATGAAGACATCGCGGCCGCCGATCCAGGTCACCTCCTCCGCGATCAGCGGAGCGAAGAGCTGCGGCGGCATCTGCTGAGCCGGTCCAGTGCAAGCCCAGCAGCCGTTCACCAAAGCTTTCCGACCGGTCAACGGCGCCCTCTGCCATGGCTCCCCTTCGCTCCCGCCGGCTTACCGGGCCACGGTGCAAGCCTGGCAACGATCAACGGGACAAGGGGCCGCAGCCCACCAGCCGGAGGACTCATTACGCCGGTCGCGTCATGCCACCTCTGGGCTCGGCTGTACGGCGATCCGTTCGGGGCAAATGACAGAGCTCGTCCGCCCTGCCCGGGAGGGGGTCCAGCACCACACCGTCTACCGCGCTGGGAACGCGCCAGATGGCGGATGTCCTCACTCGCGAAGAAGCGCAGGTTGGGAAGTGGGCGGACCCTTCCCAAGGGCTCGCCGTCCCAACCCGGTCGGCCCTTCCAAGGTAGGTGACACCATGACCGACATCCGACACACGGCGGGCCTCCTGCACAGCCTCCAACACAATGCCAACTCGGCCGAGACGGCGGAGCGGACCACACCTCTCCGAACCGATGAGATTGACAGGCAGACCGTCTGCCAACGCCGTCACCTCTGGTACGGCGACCTCAAGCCTTCGCTCGCGGGCGTCCAGGTCCACGACTGGTGTGTCTGCTGCGGACGTCCTCGCGGCGCCTAGGCGGTGATGGTCGTCCCGCAGCACATTTGCGGGTGTCTCGGGAAGGATTGATTGACCCTGTGGCACTAGCGCCGATCCAAGACCGGCTCGCTGCGAAGCTCGGCGACATTCCGGCGCAAGTACGCAGCGAGGCCGAGCACGTCCCCAAGCAGCTGACTCCCCCAGCCGCACGGCCGTTCACGACAGGATCAGCGGTAGACATCCGTGCCGCTGGGTGTGCCGGCTGGGACGGGCGGCGGTGAGGTAATGCAGGAGGGCGCCGTAGGTTCGGAGGTGGGACTTGTAGCAGGAGCCGTTGTCGGTCAGCACGCGCTCGACGGTGATTCCGCAGCTGATGAAGGTCGACGGGATCTTGCACCGGGTGCGGACCGGTGTGCAGTGGCGGGATCGCCGGAGCGGTTCGGGCCGTGAAAGACGGTCTATGAACGCCACCGCCTGTGGTCGGCCGACGGCACATGGGAGCGTCTGCTGCAGCAGGTCCAGGCCGCTGCCGACGCCACGGGCGAGATCAACTGGGACATCTCGGTGGACTCCACCATCGTGCGGGCGCATCAGCATGCAGCAGGTGCCGGGACCGACCCACCGCCGGCCAGGGCCTCAAAGGGGGCGAACCAGCAGAACACCAGGGCGAAATGCCATGGCAGATCCTGCTCACCCGCCTGATGGAGGTGGTGCTGGAAGTGAGGGCCTGGGCCGCTCGCGGGGCGGGTTCACCAGCAAGCTCCACCTGAGTGCTGACGGCCGCTGCCGCCCACTGTCCCTCGTCATCACCGGCGGGCAGCGGGCGGACTGCACCCCGTTCCAGGCGGTAGTGGCCAAGATCCGCGTCCCGCGGCGCGGTCCAGGCAGGCCGCGCACAAACCCGGCCTCGCAGCCGACAAGGCCTACCAGGGCACCGGGCACCGGCCGGGTGGGCGAGCGCTGGTCGAGGCGGTCCTGTAGGTCTTGATCACCCAGGAAGATTCATCGACGGGGGACCCGCACCCGCGTGATCCAGCAAGCCGAGAAACTCGTCGCCGAATGGCATGGGAAAGGCGCGGTCACGCTGCCGTCGCGGGCAACGTACTTCCGGCTGCTCAAGTCGCTTTCCGAAGGGCGCCACAGCTTCGGTGCGGCTACGACCCGGCGCTCTCTGGCCGGGCGGCCGGAGGCACCGTTTACCGCGACGCTGGCCGCCTGGGCCGGCGAGGTGGTGCAGATCGACACCACTCCGCTGGACGTGCTGGCCGGCATGGACGACGGCGTCATGGGACGCGTCGAGCTGACCATTGCGGTGGATGTCGCCTCCCGCATCATCTGCACAGCGATCCTGCGGCCGGCCGGAACGAAGGCCGTGGCTGCCGCGCTGCTGCTGGCTCGGATGCTGGTGCCCGAACCGATGCGGGCCGGATGGTCGGACGCCGTACGGATGTCGGCCTTGCTGCTTTCTGCTGTTTGGCGCTCTGCGACCGGTGCGGGGCCAGGGCGAACGCCCGCCAGATCCTGGAGATCGCCGACTGCGACATGCCGGTGGCCGCGGCCATCGACCGGGTCGACCAGTGGGAGGCGTTCTTCGGCTTCTCCTCGAGCGTCTTCACGATGACGCGCTCGACGTCCGCGTCGGTGATCTTCCGCGGGACACCGGGCCGCGGCTCATCGGACAAGCCGTCCAGGCCCCGTTCGAGGAAACGCCGCCGCCAAGTGCGGACCGTGTCCGCAGTGACACCCAGCCGACGAGACACCTCCATGATCGAGTGCCCCTCCACGAACTCAAGCACGATCCTGGAGCGCAGGGCCAGAGCCTGGGCCGTCGTGCGGCGACGCACCCAACCCTCCAGCACAGCACGCTGGGCATCAGTGACCGACAACGGCGGAATCTTCGGACCCGGACGACTCATACCGAACCAACGACGAATCTCCGGCCCAGGTCACTAGATGATCCGCAGCCTCGCAAGACGTGCCGGGGCAATATCGCGAGGCATGCAAGTAGCGAACCGCTTACACGGCGTCTCCGTCAAGCACGTGCTACTCGACACTATTGACGCTCCCCGCTATGCCACCTGGCGCTGACACGGGCCTTAAAAGGCTCCTGGAGGGGAACGAGCCGAATTTATTATCCGACTAATGGGTCCCCGTGCTCATGCGTGCCAAATGACCTGGCGCTTTACTTCGAGTACCTACTCGCCCGTCACGGGTGAAAGTGCCAGCACATCGGTAAATGCTCTCCGGAACAAGCCTCTACGGCAAGCCTCCGCTTCGACGAGTCTTCCGGTTCCTGCACGCATTGACACCTCTCTCGGGACTTCCTGGCACCGTCATCAAAGGATGGCGAACAGACCAATCCCTCCGCCTCCTTCGGGAGAAGCACATGCACATCCTCACCATCCGAAGAAGGATCACAGTCGTCCTTCTCACCATCGGAACCCTTCTCCTGATGCCGCTTGCCCAGGCGACTCCCGAGCCCAGCCCACCTTCGCAGGCGTCCAGGCCTGCCGAGCCCAAGATCGCCCCGGCTCCCCAACCTGAAAAGGCACACCAGAAACAGATCTGCCGCGCCCCATCAAAGAACATGCCGACGTGTGACGTCCGGGGACGCACAGACGCCAGCGGGAGGCTACTGGCGACACCGTCCTTCGAGGGGAGCGGGCTTACGCCGCTCCAACTCCGTAGCGCCTATAGGCTCCCGTACAACGCCGGAAGCGGCCAGACGGTCCACATCATCACGTGGGGCCACGTGCCAGATGCTGAGTCCGATCTCGCGGTCTACCGCAAGCAATTCGGGCTCCCGCCCTGCACCACGGCCAACGGCTGCTTCAAGAGGGTCAACAAGTTCTACGACAGCAGCGCGCTGCCCGCGCCGACCGCTAGCATCGGAACAGCCATCGAAGTGGCCCTCGATACTCAGGCCGTCTCCGCGGCCTGCGCACAATGCAAGATCGTGCTCGTCGAGGCAGACATTGAGGTCTCGGATGTAGGGTCGCTCTTCGACGCCAATTACCACGCGATCCAACATGGCGCTAAGTACGTCAGCAACAGCTGGGGTATGTGTGAGGTCGACGGAGAGTGGAACGCCGACCCGGCGTTTCACAACCCTGGAGGTGTGGTGACCGCAGGCACCGGCGACTGGGGGTACGCGAACCACCCCAACTGCGGGGCTCCCGGACCGCTCTACCCTGCCGCCTCGGCCGAGGTCGTCGCCGTAGGCTCGACCAGCCTTTTCCCGGCGGACAACAAACGCGGCTGGACCGAGACAGCTGCGTGGAACGGAGGCAGCGGCTGCTCCCGCTTCTTGGCGGCCCCGGCCTGGCAGCAAACCCAGTCCCTGGCTGCCGGCTGCAACGGCAAGCGTGTGACAGCGGACATCGCGGTGGTTGGCGACCCCAACCATGGCGGTCTGGCCGTCTACTCCACCTCACCCCTGCTGAGTACTCCTGGGTGGTATGTAGTTGGAGGCACCAGCCTCGGTGCACCTGTTGTCGCCTCAATGTTTGCAATGGGAGGCGCCCCGGACCCTGCGGGAGCCGCCAAGCGCCTCTATGAGCGGCCATGGGCGGTCAACGACCTCACTACCGGCAGCAACGGCACCTGCACCCCCGCCATCCTCTGCAACGCAGGACCTGGGTGGGACGGCCCTAGCGGTGTTGGCTCACCCACGAGCCTCGCTCTGTTCAATGAGGACCGATCCTGACTGCAGGCTCACGCCCATCGCCGTCCCCAGCCTGTCGGAGACGGCGATGCTGCGCTTCCCGCCATCGAACTGATGGCGCATGCCACAGTTCGATTGACGCAAATTGAGGCCTTCCAGATCTGGATGGCTGGGCAGGTCGGGTTTCCCACCGCGGGAGACACTTGCACATCGGGGCGTCGTCGTCGACGAGTTAGGGCTCGCAGAGAATCAATGTGTTGCTTCCCGCGATGCGGCTCGTTGTTGTGATATGAGCGTCTCCGACGAGGTTCGCGGTCAACTCGCTGTGCGGTTTCAGGTGTTGTTCCCACACCTCGACGAACGGCAGCGGCGGCTTATGATGGGGGCCGAAGCCCGGATCACGGGTCGCGGCGGTATCCGGGCGGTCGCGCGGGTGGCACGCCCACGTCAGCGAGACGACGGTCCGCAAGGGCGCGGACGAGCTGGAGGCCGGCGAGGAACCCCTGGGCCGGAGGCGATGGTTGTCTGTCGTACGTCGTCCACGGGCGCGGAGCCTACAGGTCCGCGCCCGGCCCGCCAGGGCGTGACCCTCTACCAGGCCTAGGGTCTCCTCCAACACCTGCTGGCCGCCTTAACTGGTACCTGACCTACCTGCCGACACCCCACCCCATGGCAGCCCTACGACACCACCTAACAGAGCCCTGCTAAGACCGTGTCCTACATGGTCAGTTGGCCGTTGTGCTGGGCATGGGGAGTGGACGGTGGGGTTGGATTGTTCCGGAGGGTCTGTGGGAGATCGCCAGGCCGTTGTTGCCGCCGGCTCGCGTGCGGCCGCAGGGCGGCGGGGTCGCCAACATCGATGATGAGGCGGTCTTCGCCGCGATCATCTACGTGCTGGTCAGCGGCTGCGCCTGGCGGGCGTTGCCCCCGTGCTTCGGGGCATCGAAGTCGACCGTGCACCGCCGCTTCGTCATCTGGTCCCGTGCGGGGGTCTGGGGCCGGGCTGCATCAGAGGGTTCTCCAACTTCTGGACGAACAGGGCCTGGTCGACCTTTCCCGCGCGGTCCTCGACTGGGCCCATGTCCGCGCTAAAAAGGGGGCGAACTTGCAGGTCCGAGCCCCGTGGACCGGGGTAAGCCCGGTTCCAAGATGTGTGTCCTGTCCGACGCGGACGGACTGCCCCTACGCGTCGGACTCTCCGCAGCCAACACCCACGACAGTCAGGCGCTGAAGCCGATGGTGTCCCATTTCCACATGGGACACGAATCCCACGCCACTGATTCCAAGCCTCAACGCCTGCATGCGGACAAGGCATACGTCCCTCACCTGCGGAAATGGCTGTGGGGCAAGCGCATCGGCGTCCGGATCGCCCGCAAGGGCATCGAGTCCAGCGAACGGCTCGGTCGCCGCAGGTGGGTCATCGAGCGGACGATGTCGTGGCTGACCGGCTACCGCCGCCTCAACCACCGCTACGAACGACACCCGGGCAACTACCTGGCCTTTCTCGGGCTCGCCGCTGCCATCTGCTGCTACGAACGCTTCCGCAATCTCACCATGTAGGACACGGTCTACTGATCTTTTCGTGAGTTCGGTGGGGTTGGTGGGTGGAGGGTGAGGCCGGTGTGGGTGAGAAAGGACCAGGGCAGTTGCAGGTTGTGGTTGATGCGGTGGATGCCTTGTTCGGTGGCGTCGGCGACATCGGCGAGGTGATCGCCGGCGAGGTTGGCGAGTTCACGCTTCTTCAGCGAGGACCACAGCAGTTCTACCGGGTTCAGCTCGGGCGCGTAGGCGGGTAATCGTTCCAGGGTCAGCCAGTCCTGTTCGGCGACCCAAGCTCGCATGGCCCGGCTCCAGTGGGCGGACAGCCCGTCCCAGACCAGGATCACCCGCTCTCCGCGGTAGAACAGCTTCACCTGCTCCAGGACCTTGATGAGTGCGGCGGTGTCGTAGCTGCCGGGCTTGAGGTGGAAGCACAACCTTGGTCCACGCTCGGGGTCGGTGGCGTGGTAGCCGAGAGCCGCGGCCATCGAGGCACGTTTCCAGTTCAGACGGTGCCGCAGGAGCGGAGTGCGGCCGCGGGGCGAGTAGGTGCGGCGGATCTGAGGGAGCAGGGAGACGCCTGATTCGTCGAGGAAGACGATCCAGGCACGTGTGTTCACGGCCCCTCTTTGATGCGCGGCCACTCGTGCGCGATCCAACGGGCGATCTCCGACTCGTCCCGCTCAACCGCCCGCCGCTCGGGCCGCTGCAGACTCCATCCGAGCCTACCGGTCAGCAGCCGCCACACAGACGCCCTCGACAACACCACCCCTGTCACCCTGGCAACGACCTCGCCGACTCGCTCCAGGGTCCACGGATCGGCTTCGAAGCCATGGGCTTGAGCGCCTTGCTCCAGAGCGGCCCGGACCATCTCGACCTGGGCGTCGTCGAGCTTGGGCGGGCGACCGGTGGCCGCACGCCGCCGCAGGGCCGAAGCACCCCCTTCCTCCCACACCCGACGCCAACTGTCGGCGTACATGTGAACGTGGCCCTGGCAAGATTTCCGTGATCCTGGGGTGTGCCACCGTGCGCCGGTGACGCTCCGTCACTGGTAGCGGCGTCGGAGCAGGGCCATGAGGATGACACGGTGGCGGAGCAGCGGGACACCTGCGCGGCCGGCCATGATGCGTTTCTGGAGTTTCAAATCGGTGATGCGGCCCTCGTTGACGCCGGAGTTGAACGGGGTGGTGATGCCCTGCACGACTGCGGGCTGGTCCTCGCGGATGGCGTTGGCGAGGCTGGCCAGGGCCGGGAGGTGGGCGCCGGATAGTTGCTCGAGCCAGTGCGCCAGCGGGCGGGCGTCGCGGGTGTCGAGCATGGCGGCGAACTGACGCACCAGGTCGTGGGTTCGTGCCAGTTCCGGGCAGTGGTCGAGCAGTCGTAGGAGGGCCTCGGTGGTGTGGAGATCGCGTCGGGATGGTGCGGTGGTGATCCAGCGGGTGACCTGGCGGGGTGAGGGCGGTCGCTCGCGTGGGGTGTCGATCGGAAGGCCGCGGCGTAATGATGCGATGGCCATCTTGACCCGTTGGTAGTGGCCGCGGTAGCCCTTGGCGGAGATCTCCTGGTGCAGCACCGTCGCGGTGTGCTCGCCCTCCTCCCAGCGCTGCCTCAGGTACTCCAAGTACGGATCAAGACTGGTAGGCCGACGAGGTGGGATCCGGCGTACGCATTCCTGCCAGGTGGCTGCCCGGGCGTACTTGCTCACGGTGCGGCGGTTCAGGCCCAACTCGCGGGCTGCCGAGTTGAGCGAGCGGCCAGTGTCGGTCACCGCGTGCACCGCCTCGAACAGCCGCTTCGCGTGGCGGCGGGCGGGGGTGTCGGCCTCGTCGGACGGTGCCGCTGGGCTCGCCTGCGGCGATGCCGTTTCGGGCTCGGGGATCGCAGCGGACAAGCATCCTCGGTGGGCCGCGGCAACATCGCCGACCCGCTTCGACAGTCCCTGCCACAGGTGGAAGCGGTCGCTGACCTGCACCGCGTCCGGGGCGCCGTCGGCGATCCCTTGGCGGTGGACCAGCGAGCCGTCCCGGCAGACCACGTCAACACCGGAGTGTGTCCGCAGCCAGGTGGCCAATTGCTCGGCGTCGCGGCCGGCCCACAGGTCGATCGGCAGCCGGGTCTCGGCATCCACCAGCAGGGTGCCGTAGACGTCCGAGTACAGCGCGAAGTCGTCCACGCCCAATACCCGCGGGGTCGCTGGTGACGGAAGGGGCAAGCGCATCAAGTGGAACAGCACGCTGGTCCGCGACAGCGGTACCTGCAGGATCTGCAGAAGCCGGGCGCCGCCACGGCCGGCGAGGAGCACTCCGGCCATCTCCACCAGGTGCTGCAGCAGCGGGCTGCGGCGCTGGTAGCGCACCGTCAGCCCCTCGACCTGCTCGGCGAACGTCCGCCGACCGCAGCTCAGGCCGTCACAGAACAACCGTCGCACCGACAGCTCGATCACCACCGGTCGGCCACCCACAGCGACATCGGCCAGCGCGCGGCCGTAGCGGCTGTTCACCCGCGCGGAAACGCGACCGCAGTCCGGACACGCCACCGTCAACTCGCGGGTGCGGGCCGCGATGCGAACTACGCCTCCCGCCACCCATACTCGTTCCACCCGCACCACATCAAGGTGCGGACACATGATCCATATGAGGTCATCACACTCGCCGACAGTGCCGCTACCAGTGACGGAGCGTCACCGGCGCACGGTGGCACACCCCAGGATCACGGAAATCTTGCCAGGGCCGTGAACGTGCCCAGTCACGTACGGATGAACGTGCCCACTTCCTGCCGTACTGAGGATTGTTGATGGGCAGCCTGCTGCCGGCCTGTGAAGGGTGGCGGAGGGCGGCTGACCGTGGTCTTGGACCCGCAACGATGGATGGAGCTTCGACGTTTCCGCAGGCTGTTCGAGTCCGGGGCTATGAGCCTGTCTGAGATCGCGAAGGACACGGGGCTCAACCGCCGCACGGTCCGCAAGTACCTGTCCTCTGAGGCCCCCATCGCCCCGCTCCGTCGGGCCGCGCCCGGACATGGCCGCCGGCGGAAAGTCGATGAGGTCGCGCCGCTGATCGACGCGATGCTGCGGTCCGAGATCCTGATCAAAGGTGCCGTGGTGCACGAGCGGCTGGTGGCTGAGTACGGCTTCACCGGCACCTACCAGCGGGTGAAGCTCTACTTGCAGGAGGCCCGGCCCCGCATCGCCGAGGAACTTGGCATCAGCCCAGGCGAGTTGACCGGCCTGCACCACCGGTTCGAAGTCGTGCCTGGAGCACAGGCCCAGGTCGACTGGGGAGACGAAGGTCAGATCCTCGCCCACGTCGGGATCCCGAAGGTCTACTCGTTCCACATGACCTTGTCCTATTCACGAGACCCGTTCTGCTGCTTCACCACCAGCCAGGACCTGGCAACCTTCTTCGACTGCCACCGACAGGCTTTCGCCCACTTCGGCGGTTATGTGGGTGACAACTCTTCCGCGATCTCATGTTGCCGGTCAGGATGGTCGCTCCCGTCGAGGAGCTCGGATGGCCTGGCAGCCGCAGTTGGTACGACGCGTCGATGCCGCGGGGAACCCCGCGGCATCGCTCGGACATGCCCTGGTTGACGACTATCTGGAGTTCGTGGCGGCCCGCTGCCGGCCGAACACTTTGCTGGCCACCGCCTACGACCTGAAGGTCTTCTTCTCGGTGGTGCCCAAGGAGCCGGCCGACGTCGTCACCGCGGACGTCTTCGCTTTCATCACCGCACAGAAGAAGCCGCGGCGAGGATCGAAGGTCGTCCGGCTCGAAGACGGTGAAGCAGGGCTCTCGGCCCGCACCATCAAGCGCCGGCTCGCCAGTATCTCGGGCTGTTCGGCTACCTGATGACTCGCGACGACCTCGCCATCGACCGCAACCCGGTGCCGACGGGGCTGGCCAACCGCCGCCGCAGCGGCAACCGCGGAACCCCTCTCCTGCGCACACCCCGCACTCTCCCGTGGGTCCTCTGCCCGGGTGAGGTCGAGGCGGTGCTCGGTGCGGTGAACACCGCACGGGACCGGGCCATGGTCCTTGCGATGCTGCTGGGCGGACTGCGTCGCTGCGAGGTCCTCGGCCTGAAGCTGGGGGACCTCTCACCGGGCGAGCGTCGGGTCTTCATCAGCGAGGGCAAGGGCGGGCACCAGCGCCTGATACCGGTCTCCGCCCAGTTCTTCGCCGCGGTCGGCGAGTATCTGGACCGTGAGCGTCCACCGGTCGACCACGGCCAGCTGTTCGTCGTCCTGCGTGGGCCGACCCGCGGTCGGCCGCTCTCGGCCGACGGCCTGGACGAGATCCTCGACGGTGTCCGGAAGCGGACCGGCCTGCCGAAGTTGACCTGCCATCAGCTCCGGCACACCTGCCTGACCCGGCTGCGCGAAGCGGGCATGGCCCTGGAAGCGGTACAGGCCCAGGCCGGACACCGCTCCATCGAATCCACCCGCATCTACATCCACCTGGCGAACAGCTGGCTCGTCGAGCAGTACCTGCAGGCGAGTGCCGCCATCGACGCTGACCAGGCGGGCAGCTGATGCGCCGGGCCCGCGCTGCGGCGCTGCGGCGCTGCCGATCGTGCGCCTGGACCTCGTCGAGTCCTACCTCGCCCACCGGGCCGCGCAGGGCATGAACACCGACCACAAGGTCCGCTGGGGCGCCCGGGCTCTGCTTGCCACTGTGCCCGACCTCAGCGATTTCTGCCGCCTGCCGCTGGAGCGGCAGCTCGCCTTCAACCACGAGACCCACCGGTTCATCAGCTGGCTCTCGGTGACCGGTCGTATGCAGCCGGGTGCGGATTACCTGGTTGCTCGCCGTCCGCGGCTGGGCATCGTGCTGGCGCGAACGGAGCCGGAACTGCATCTGCGGTTCATGGAGACCGCCCGCACGCTCGGCTTTCGCGACGCGGTGGCGATGACCCAGTTCAACCTGCTGGGCCACTTTGTCGCGCTGTTCGGTAAACGGCCGGACCAGCTGCAGCAGAGCGACTGGGACGAGGGACGCCGCCTGCTGCTGGAGGCGGCCCGCCGCATCCCCAACCGCGGCGTCAAGGCCCTGTCCACCGCGCTGTTCAACCTGGAAGCGACGCTGTTCCACTGTGAGTTGACGGACCAGCTTCCCCGTCGCCGTTCCCCGGACCGGGCCGACGTCCGGGCCCGGGAGTGGGCCCGGGTCCCGGTGGGGATGGCGGAGACGATGCAGCACTACTTGCGGCAGATTGCCGGCACCCTGCGGCCGGGCACCGTGAAGAACGCCGAGCTGACGCTGCGGGAGTTCGCTCTGCTGGTCGCTACCGAAGACACCGCCGTGACCTGCGTCGCCCAGCTCAAGCGGCGGCACGTCGAACGCTACCGACAATGGCTGCTCGAGCGGCCGGCCGCCCGCGGCGGACCACTGCACCGGCACACCGTCCGCGACCGCCTCAGTAAACTCCGTGGCTTCTTCCGCCGGCTGGATGAGTGGGATGCCGCCGACCGGCAGCCCCGCCAGCTGGTGTTCGACAGCGACTTCCCGATCGCGGACGAGCCGCTGCCTCGCTTCCTCGACGACGCCGCGGCGGCCAAACTGCTGGCCGCCGCCCGCAAGGATCCCGATCCGTTCGCCCGCCTGGCCATCGAGATCCTCGCCCGCACCGGCATGCGCCGCAGCGAGATGCTCGGCCTCACCGTCGACGCGGTCGTGCAGATCGGCTCCGCCTACTGGCTCCGCGTCCCGGTCGGCAAGATGCACACCGACCGCTACGTTCCCCTGCACCCGCAGCTGAAGACGCTGCTGGACGACTGGCTGCTGCACCGGCCCGAGGGACTGCGCTCCAACCTGCTGTTCACCGACCACGGCCGCCCGGTCAACGCCTCCCGCATCGAGGCCGCGGTCCACAAAGCCGCCGAGCAGGCCGGCCTGGGCAGGGTCACCCCGCACCAGCTCAGACACACTCTGGCCACCCAGGCCATCAACCGGGGCATGTCCCTGGAGGCCATCGCCGCACTCCTCGGCCACCGGTCGTTGTCCATGACACGTGTTTACGCGCGGATAGCCGACCGAACCGTCGCCGACGAGTACTTTGCCGTCTCGGAGAAGGCGAAGGCCCTCTACGACGCCCCGCGCCAGCTGCCGGCGGACGCCGAGGGCTCGGAGATGGCCAAGCTCCGCCGGGAGATGCACCGCCGGATGCTCGGCAACGGCTACTGCGCTCGCCCCGTCGAGATGGACTGCCACTTCGAGTCGATCTGCGAGTCCTGCACGTTCTTCGTCACCACGATCGAGTTCCGGCCCACGCTCGAACGCCAGCGGGACGACGCGGCCGCCAAGGGCCAGGTGGCTCGCGAGCAGATCTTCGACGGACTACTCAGCCGCCTCGACGGAGAAGCATCCTGACGTCGGCTTCCCGGCGATGGGGCCAGGTCATCGGCTCTGTGACCAGGGCAGAAGTTGAACCAGACCGACCGAGGTTTCCTCGTTCGCCGAGGTGTGGACGGCGCGGACTGTCCAGCGGCCGGGCGGTATCGGGACGGGCGCCTGCTCCGGCAGTCCGCCGCCGTTGGGGTACTCGACGCCCAGTTCGTTCCCGTCGGTGACAGAGTCCATGAGCATCGCTGGACCGTCCGTCTCCCAGACACCGCATTCCTCCCACTCGGTCGTGGGGTCGGTGAGCACAGCCTTGGCTGCGGCGATCAAATCGGTCTCCGAGTTGGCTCCGAGCCAACGGACGAAGACCTGGTGTTCCGGCAGATAGCAGGTGGTGGCGGGTTCGTCCGCCAGGACAAGTCCTTGCGGTCCGTCGTCACCGACAGCAATCGCTCCCGCCAGACCGTCCACCTCGCAGGCGCGGTCGTAGTCGTCCGGGACGTCCCCGTCGCCGATGACCAGCCCCGACTCCGTGCAACCACGCCATCCGTCCAATACGGAAACCGGTATGGCGATCAGCGGGCCGCCCATCGACTCGACCCAGGTGAAGGAAGGCTCGGATGAACTGGCTGCGGTGGATGAGGAAGTCTCCATGGCGCCAGTGTCTCCCTGGCCACTGACAACGCTTCGTCAGGCTGCGAAGCAACGTCCCTGATGCCTCGCCGCGGGCCAGCTCAACACTGATCGCATCGGAGCGGACCGCGTGAGACGGGCCCGGGCCCCGGGCTCAACACGACCATTGGCTTGACATCGAGACCCGCATATCAGAGGGGTGCCGATGTCGATCGTCTACGACCGAACCAAGACCGTCGTCCGGCGCCACGTCGCCCCAGGCGAGGCGGTGCCACTGTATCCGGAGGCGGTCGGGTTCGCCGGGCACTACGACTTCGACATCGACGTGCTGGCCGCCTACCGCCCCACAGGGAAAGGCCGGGTCGAACGTCAGGTCCTCATCGTCCGCGACCACGTCCTTGCCGGACGCTCCTTCTCCTCCATCGAGGAACTGGACTCCGCCTTCAACGCCTGGGTGCCCTTGCGCCGGGCGAAGTCCCACGGCACCCACGGCGAGGTGATCGGGCATCGCGCGATCCGCGACCACATGGCCCTGCGGCCGTTGCCGGCGACACCCTACGTCGTCACACAGCGGCACCTCCGCTACGTAGGCAAGGACTGCCTGGTCGCCTTCGACGCGAACCTCTACTCGGTGCCGGCCCGCAAGGTCCGCCCGCGTCAGCTGGTGGAAGTCAGGGCCACAAAGTCCCAGATCACCCTGCATTCCACCGTCCCAGACGCCAACGGCGACACCCTGCTGGCCATCCACCGCAGGGCTGTCGGCCGCGGAGCCTGCATCGTCGACGAGAAGCACTGGGACGGACTTCCCGACGGCCGGAACCGGCGGACCACCACAGGCGACGTCCCGCAGCGGCCCCGTCATCAAGACGCCCTCGGCGAGGAGACAGCCGGCGCGTTGATGGGTCTCCTGAACCGGGCCGCGGCCGTCCGCGTCGAAGTCGGCCGCAGACCGCTGTCGGTCTATGACGAACTGACCGGGACCCGTCCCTTCACCACCCACCCCACGCAGGAGGAGCCCAGTTGAGCGAGCTGGTCAGCACCCGAATCCGCACCACAGCCGCCAAGCTCGGCCTGCCCCACCTGGCCGAGAGCCTGAACCAGTACGCCAGCCGGGCGGACGAGGCCAAAATGGGCTACCTCGACTTCCTCGACCTGGTCCTGGCCGAGGAACTCGCCATTCGTGACGACCGGCGCTTCCGGCA
Source organism: Streptomyces sp. WAC00040 (assembly GCF_056835925.1). Classification (NCBI taxonomy): domain Bacteria; kingdom Bacillati; phylum Actinomycetota; class Actinomycetes; order Kitasatosporales; family Streptomycetaceae; genus Streptomyces; species Streptomyces sp. WAC00040. Next base: position 229,703 of record NZ_JAKQZE010000005.1, on the reverse strand, counting down.
GGGCCTGCGGCTGTCCAAGCTGCCACACCACAAGACACTCGACGAATACGATTTCGCCTTCCAGCCTGAACTCGACCCCCGCAAGATCAAGGACCTCGCCACCCTCGCCTTCGTCGAGGCCAAGGCCAACGCGGCTCTGCTGGGCCCGCCCGGGGTCGGCAAGACACACATCGCGGTCGCTCTCTCGGTCGCCGCCTGCCGGGCCGGCTTCTCCGTCTACTTCACGACCCTCGACGACATGGTCCGCCAACTCAAGGTCGCCGAAGCAGCCGGACGCCTCAACAGCAAGCTCCGCACCTACCTCCGCCCCGGCGTCCTCGTAGTTGACGAGGTCGGCTACCAGCCGCTGGAACGAGCCGAGGCGAACCTGGTGTTCCAGGTGATCTCGAAGCGCTACGAGAAGGGCTCGATCATCCTGACTTCGAACAAGACCTTCAGCGAATGGGGGCAGGTGTTCGGAGATGAGGTCCTCGCCACGGCCATCCTCGACCGGCTCTTGCACCACTGCGACGTCGTCTCGATCAACGGTCCGAGCTACCGGCTGAAGAATCGGCTCGCCGCCATCGAACGCGACACAAGCGCCGCTTGATCAACCTCACCGACGTGGAGGTCAGGCCACTGCCCACGGCTCAGCACGCCAGCCGGGCAGTTCCTTGTCCAGCCATTCCTCGACGGTCCGCCGCCAGGGGTCGGTGGAGTCGCTCTCGTTGACGTCGGCCCAGGTGTCGGCCGCCAGGTCCGGGTCGACGACGAGCATGTCGAGGTAGGTGTCGAAGTCGTCAGCGACTTTGGTGAAGACCCCCGTCGACAAGTATCCGGGGTGAGGGATGCCCTGGACGAAGGCGTGGAGCTGTCCATGGGTGGCCGGGTTCAGGTCCAGGAACAAAGTGTCGCTGCCGCCGTTGCGGGCAATCGGGAGAAGGCCAGCCAGCGAGACCTCTTCAGCAAGCTGCCCATCACGGTTTCGGCGGTACTCGCCGAGCAAGGTGACCCAGTCGTATTCGCCGTTGTCGTCAGGGCCGAGCCGATAGAGGTCGTCAAAACTCTGGAACGGCTCCGGTTCACAAGCCAGCAGACGGACTGAGTACGGGAAGCTCGCCCCGCCCGCTGCCTCGAGGAAAGAGCGGTACGAGGCTGGCAGAGGCAGCCCGACCTCCCGTTCGAGACATTCAAGCTCACTGGTCTCGAACGGGCTGAACGGCCCCGCGACCAGGCGGCCCCGATACCAGCGCGACAACTCCTCAGACACGGCCAGATTGTCGCACCCTGCGGTGACCCGAGACTCTCCAGGCCCTCATTTTTCTGGACGTCGGGCTGAGCACGTTCATCCGTACCTGGCTGAGCACTTCAATGAGTACGCGGACACCAACGCCGCACACTCTCCGCACACACACCCACCACCCGCGCGATCTCCGCATTCGAGACACCCTCCTCGAACAACTCGACCGCACGAACACGCCGAGCCTCCGCCAACTGAGGCCGTGACAACGGAGGAAGCGAGGAACCAGCCACAGAGGCAGAAGGTCGATAAGCCACCCCGACAGCCTCCCACTCACACGGCCACCACACCCACCGAACTTACGAAAAGATCAGTACAAGACCTGTCCCGTAACTGCTGGTGGTGGACGTGAACTGGCTATGCGGGTGGCCTCGTGAACTTCGCTCACCGACCGCCAGCGTTGTCAGTGGCTCGGGATACGGTGCGGAGTGATAGGCCGGACGGAGATCGTGAGGGACTCGCGGCCATGGGGGGGTGGGTAGGAAGGTCCCCGGCATCCAGCCCGGGATTGGATTGGTATCCGTGTCCCCACCCCCCAGCTCCGCCCGCCAGAGTCTGGACTGTGCGGTGAGCGGTGCAGTTGACCAACCGTGCCATCTGAAGCGCCGACATGGGCGGGATGATCTTGGTGGCTGGTGTGATCACGGCGTCGGAGCCATCCTGAATAGCCCCGTTCACCGGGTTGAGCCCGCGGCAGTTCGGGAAGCTGGTGACGGTTCTGCGGCGCGAGGGCGCGGATGCGGTCCGCAAGGGCCGGCCGTGGAGCCTTCCGCTGAAGGACTGGGCCCTGCTGGTCGCGGCGTACTGGCGCACGAACCTCACGATGCGGCAGCTCGCCCCACTGTTCGGGGTGTCCAAGTCGGCGGCAGACCGGATCATCGACCACCTCGGGCCGATGCTCGCGCTCCAGCCCCGCAAGCGTTTCGCGAAGGACGCCGTCCTGATCGTCGACGGCACCCGGGTGCGCACCCGCGACCACACCATCGCCGAGCGGTCGAAGAACTATCGATAATCCACCAACCACCAACCACCAAGTCGTCATCGACGCCGACACGCGGCTGGTCGTCGTGGTCGGCCGGCCACTGCCCGGCAACGGCAACGACTGCAAGGCGTGGGAAGAGTCCGGAGCGAAAGCCGCCGTCAGCACAACCATGACCATCGCCGACGGCGGTTATCCGGACACCGGACTCGTGATGCCCCACCGGCAACGCAAAGACGAGGAACTGCCCGACTGGAAACTGGCCCACAATAAATCCCACAAGCAGGTCCGCGCCCGCGTCGAGCACGTCTTCGCCGGTGTGGCATACGCCCGACTGCCCGCTTTCAGTTGCCGGTTGCCGCCGCGAGGTGCGTGTTTCGCCGTGGATCTCGGTCCCCGACGACTTGGTCGCCGGGACCAGGCCGGCGTAGGAGGCCAGGTGGGCAGCGGTGGGGAAGCTGGTGCCGTCGCCAACGGTGACCAGCAGCGTGGCGGCGGTCCTGACCGCGACCCCTGGGATCGAGGTCAGGACCGCGGAAAGAGGGTGAGCCTCCAGCAGCTGTCCGATCTGCGCTTCTAGGGCTCGTCGCTGTTCGTGGACGGCCGCGAGCGAACGGGCCAGGGACGGGATCACGAGGTCGAGGGTGCCGGTGCCCGGGACCACGACGGTCTGCTCGTCGAGCGGTCGAACACCTCGTCGATCAGCCGCTGGGCCATGCGCGGAGCCTTGGGCCGGATCACCTCAACCAGCTTGCGGTGTCCGGCTTTCCGCAGGGCGGCTGGGGATCCGTAGCGTTCCAGCAGCCAGGTCACGGCGGGGTGGTCCAGGCGCGGGCCGAGGACGCGTTCCAGGCTGGGGTACCCGCACGGCACCACGACCCGCACGCTCGCCGAATCCTAGATCGCCCAGCGCTACCGTGACCGTTTCCAGGCCGCCTCCGACGACGTCGACCGCCTGCACCAGGTCGCCCACGCAGGCTTCGGCTACCTGTCGGCCTACCTGACCGGCATCGCGCACGGCGGCAGCCCCACGCTGGCCTACCTCCCGGGCTGGGTCAGCTTGGTCGCAGTTCCGGCCGCGCCACCTATCCCTGACTACTCATGCTGACCGGGAGCGGCGTTCGACCGCTTTGCCAAGCTCGCCACCGAGGGAGTTACCACCCGCGCATGCGAGGGAAGTCGACCGCGCGGGAGTGGTCGACGGGAAATCGCGGAGCGCCACTGCCCGTGGCGGCGATGCATGACGGGGTGGTCCTCACATAGCGGGGTAGGCGAGGGTGAGGCGGTCTCGACGGTCTTGGAGAAGCCCAGGTACCGGCGCTTGTGGTGCCGCGTGTCTGTGGTCTTGATGACGGTCAGGCCGGTGTTTCCAGTGCTAGAGGACCTTGGTGGTGAACGCGGCGTCGGCGCCTTCCCACGCCGTGTGCTCCCGGCTCTGGACGAGGGCCTCGTGTCAGTAGCGCTCGACCACCGGGGCACCGCCGTACTTTGAGCCGGAAAGGCCCAGCGTCGCCGCGAACGCCTTCTGGTGGTCGCCGTTCTCGTCGTGCGCCTTGAGCGCGTCCGCCACCGCTTTACGCAGGGCATTGTCGTTCTTGTTCATGCCGATGCCGTAGGGCTCTTCGGTGAACGGGTTGCCGACGACCTTGAGCTTGTCCGGGCGCTGAGCGGCGTAACTCATCAGGATGGCGTCGTCTGTGGTGACGGCGTCGACCTTCTTGTCGAGCAGTCTCTGGACGCACTCCGCATCCTTGGTCGTCACGACCGTCGTGGTGTTGTACTCGGGCTTCTGGATCTCCCGGAGGGCGGTCGATCCCTTGACCGCGCACACCTTCTTGCCCTCCAGGGAGTACGGGCCCCCGATCGTGCTGTCGTTGTTGCGGACCAAGAGGTCGGCGCCGGCCATGTAGTACGGGCCGGTGAAGCCAACCTTCTTCTTGCGCTCGTTGTTAATCGTGTACGTGCCGACGTACAGGTCGACCTCGCCGCTGGAGATGGCGGCCTCACGGTTCTTCGTGTCGACCGTCCTGAACTCGATCTTGTCGGGCGAGAACCCGAGATCCGCCGCGACCATCTTGGCGATCTCGATGTCGAAACCGGACCGCCTGCCGTCCTTGTCCTCGAAGCCGAGAAACGGCTGGTCGTTATGGGCGCCGATGACTAGCTTGCCTGCCTTACGGGCCTTGCGCAGGGTTGGGGAGTCGATCTTGACGTCCTTGGCGACCGGGTACGTGGGTAGCCGCGGGTGGTTTCCGTTCGAGTTGCTGGTGGGCTCGTCTCCGGAGGCATTGCCGGACTCTCCCCTGCAGCCGGTGGCGGTGAGGGCGATCGCTAGCACAGTGATCGTCGTGAAGGCGGCGGACTTGGAAAGTTTCATAATGCAACGTCCTTTATCTTTTTCCTACACGTTGAGCAGCCTGCGTCCCGGGACCCATCCCGCCGCGCAGGGCCCGCGCCGCGGTTCTGCCCCGATTGGTGCCTGACAGTTAGGTCACGAGCTCCTTGTCGGCAAGCCGGACGGGCCTTCTTAATGGAAAGTTGAGTCCAGGGGTTCATGTGTTGCCCCTCTTGGTGTCGTTCTTGGTGCTCTAGCGCCCCTTCCCTTCACCTGGTACCACTGGTACCATGGAAACCATGGCTGAACCCAGAGCGATGAATCTGCGCTTCCCCGACCCTGAGCAGCGCGCTGCGATCGCGGCCGCCGCACAGCAGGAGGGGGTCAGCATGCAGGAGTACATCCTTTCCGCTGCCTACGCCCGTGCCACCGCCGTCGAGCAGCGGTTCCTGGAGGGCTTCAAGGCATCCGTGGCTCGCAGCGGCGCCGCGTTCGCCGCTGAGTCCAGCATTGATGCGGGGCACCGGGCGGCCGAGCAGCAGGCCCGGGCCGAGCTGGAGGATCTGGAGCCACGTCAGGGGCAGGGGCACGCGGCGTGACGCAGTCCGAACCGCTGCATCCGATCGAGGTCGCCTTTCTTCTCCATGCTGCGGAACTGCTCGAGGGCGATCCGCAGGTGGACGACCTGGGTCCTCTCTACTCTGCCGTTGCCCGGGTCAATGCACGGGCCATGGAACGCGACGTGTACGGCTCCCTCCACCTCAAGGCCGCAGCGCTGCTGCAGACGCTGGCGAAACTCCCTTGCCTCGAGCACTCGAATGAAGCCTTCGCCTGGCACGCCACCGAGGCGTACCTCGCCCTGAATGGTCAGCGGCTTGACTACCCGCCCAAGGCAGCCGTCGTGCTGGTCCGCGACGCCGTGGTCGGCGAAGTCGGTGTCGCTCGCATTGCCCGCCAGATCCGCAGTTGGTCAACCCCGTAGTGCGTTTGGGCTGTCGGATAGGTTCCGGCTGCAGTTGTTCACCGCGGCCGGGGCAATTCCGGTCGCGGTTGCGACGCAGAAGATGTGGTCTCGCTACCGCAAGCTGTGGACGCTCATCCACCAGGACACCCAGACCTTGATCCGGCACTTGAGCAATACCCGCACCGACGAGGGCGGCCGTTCAAAGCATGGGGACGTGGGGGAGGGGAGTGTGAGCACCCGACGGACGCGGGCTTCGCGTTCTGCGTGCGGCTGGCCCCGAGAACTTGTCCGCCGCGTTCGCCGACGCCCTCGACACGATCGTCCGCGCCCTGCCGGGCGCCCAGAAGGCACGAGCACGGGCACTGATCGACCTCGAGCCGTCCGCGACGTGTGTGCCGCGCGCATCGATGTCACCGCCTGACACCCGCGAGGCATACCGCCAGGCGTCGCCGTCCGGGGTCGTGATCGCGGAGCTCTTCCGCCGCCCTCCGTGCCGTGCACGTTCGCGCCCGGGGTTCGCCCTGTGGTCGTCCCTCGGTCGCATTCCGGCTGCTCCTGGGCTTCCGGCCGCTCGCCGGTTGCGGAAGGGCTGGCTGGTTGTGGTTGTTTGGGGTGCTGGGCTGTGCGGGTGGTCAGGGTGGAGACGGCGCGTGAACACCGGCCCCGTACCGGGCTGGCAGGCGTGGGCATCGTGCCATGTCTGGAGGAGGGGACTGTGGAGATGTTCGGGCTGTGCTGTCCATCGTCTGACCGTGATGGTCGGAGCCTGGTGCGCGCGAATGGGCTGGTAGCCGCATGAGCGGCGCCGTGTGGATCGGTGCCGTCGCGGGGATCGCCGGAACGGCGACGGGTGGTGCGCTGTCCATGTGGTCTGCGCGCCTGACTCAGCGGGCCCAGGAACGCACCGCGCACGCAGTGCAGCAGCATGCGCGCGCTGCTGCAGCTGCGGAGGCGGCTCTGACCGAGTTGCTGGAGATCCGGCGCGACTTCCGCAGGGCCCGGACGGCGGATGCGGACGAGTGGCAGCTGCGTCTTCGCGCGCTGCACGACCGCATCGCGAAGGTCCAGGTGCTGCTCCACAGCATCCCGGACATCGGGCTGCGCACCAGGGTCAGGGAGGACACCCTCTCATGCCTCTGCCGCCGCCTGATGACCGGCGGTCGGGAAGCGAGCGACGGGTCGCCGTCATCGAGCTGTGCGCCGACGCCATTGACTGCCTTGGCGCCTATCTCCGGGACGAACAACGGCCCGCACGCAGTGTCAGAGTCGAAGCCACGCGCAACCTCTGGCCTGTGGAAGCACGAGGACGACAGTCACTTCTACATGTGGGAACTTGACGACGAAGACACCTTCAACTGAAACGCACGCGCTGGTTCCGACACCTACGCCCTGCTCCGGTGGCCGGCCGGGCCCGACGGCACTCCAGCAGGCCCTGTCGGCTCGTGGGCGGGTGTCGACCATGTCCGGTTGTGGTGGTTCGCGGGTGCGGGGCTGCGGGGCCGGGCAGGGTGGAGTGCGGTGCGCGATCCTGGCCGGCGCCCCGGCCGGGTGGGCAACGTGCCGGCGAGGTGGGGGAGGGACGGCGGGCGGCATGGAGGTTCTCCCAGAGGGCTTGGTAGGCCTGCGGGCTACGGCCTGAACGGCACTGCTCCTGACGTCATTCTTGGCTTCTGGAGGAGCGTTCGTCCTACGGGACCGGACTGAGCGCGGCTGCTTCTTCGAGTCCGCTCTCGTGGCTGCCCCGGCCACGGTGACTGAGCCCAGGAGGGGTTCGGCCCGAACTCGGCACGCAACAGCGCAAGTCGGGTCATCATGGGTGCGTCAACGGATCGAGGCGTGTGTGGGCGTGGGCCGGAGCTGCTCTCGGGATTTCTGTCGCTGTGGCGCTGGTGCTGGTCGCCGTTCTCCTGGATCTCGACACCGGTGACCGGGTGGCGAGCGTCGTGGGGGCAGTGGCGGGCCTCGTCGGATGCGCGGTGGCCCTGGTCGCGCTCCTCCGGGACTTCCCGGCCGCACCGGCGCCCGGCGTCGGCGCGTCGGGTGAACGGGCCATCGGCGTCGGTGGCGGGGTGCGGGGAGCCCTGTCCACTGGGGACGGCGCCGCGCTGCGGGCTCCGGCTGCCGGCCCGCCGGCCGGCACCCCGAGAGCGGGTTTACCGGGCCGGTCACCGCGGCCGGCAACCAGCGGGATCGCGATCGGGTGTGACCTGGACGGCATCGCATCGACAGGTGACGACGCCACGACGCCCCCATGAGCGAGGCCCCGCTGCCCGTACCGGAGTGCGACAAAGCCCCAGACGCCGAAGCCCGCCGTCCCACGCCCGCCGCAGCGACGACGGCGTCACGGCCCCTGGCTTCGTAACTGACGGGCGACACCGCTTATCACCGAGTTTGGACAGCACTTGGTGATCACAGGGCAAGAAACTGTCGATGAGAACTGACACCGGTCATGGGCGCACTGCGGCGCGACGCTGAGGAGGATCTCCGAAACCTCGCCGCAGCTCGGTTGATCCACCAGACTTGCTCCTGTTTCCCAACGGAGAAGGGACGGCAGGCATGGCGAACAGCGCATTTTTGGTGATGGACGTCCAACGGGACGTCGTGGCCATCGCCGATGACGGTTCCGGATATCTGCCGCGCTTGCGCAGGGCGATAGACGGTGCCCGGGCTGCCGGTATCACCGTGATCTACGTGGTGCTCGGGTTACGGCCGGGCGATCCAGAAGTCAGCCCCCGCAACAGGGTGGTGACAAACGCCGTGCGGGCCGGATCGTTCACCGAGGGGGCCCCTGGCACCGAGATCCATCACGACGTCGCGCCCCAGCAGGGCGACGTCGTGGTTACCAAGAGGCGGGGGAGCGCGTTCTCGGGCAGCGACCTCGACTTGGTGCTCAGGGCTCGCGATATCGACAGCCTTGTTCTCAGCGGCATCGCCACCAGCGCCGTGGTGCTGTCCACCCTGTGGCACGCCATTGACCTGGACTTCGGCCTCACCGTCCTGGCGGATGCCTGCCTCGACACCGACCCCGAGGTGCACCGGATGCTCACCGAAAAACTGTTCCTGCAGTGGGCAGATGTCGTCGCCGTCGAGGACTGGCTCAAGGCCATCGCACCGCAATAGCGGGAGGCCGTCCCTCACCTGCGGGGCAAAACGGCATCGCCTCCCGTAGGCGGGGCGAGATCAGCCGGCGGAGTTCTGTGCTGCTGCCCGGGCCTGGGTGAGGGCCAGGCAGTAGGAGTCGGTGCCGGTCTGGATCAGATTGCTGCCGAAGGTCAGCCGGTCCACGATGGCCGGGCAAAGCCGGGGATCGGTGAAGGTCTTGGTCCAGCCGCTGAAACTCTCGTTCGAGGCGATGGCGACACTGTTCTTCTCCTCACGCTCCGTCAAAACCTGGAACAGCAGCTCAGCGCCCCGCCGGTCCAGCTCCATATAGCCCAGCTCATCGATGCACAAAAGATCGACTCGGCCGTAGCGGGCGATGGTCTTGGTCAGCACCTTCTCGTCGGCGGCCTCGACCAGTTCGTTGACGAGTTTGGTGGCGAGCGTGTAGCGGACCCGGTACCCGGCCATGGCGGCCTCGGTGCCCAGTGCGATCAGCGGGTGCGACTTGCCGGTGCCCGAGTCGCCGATCAGGCAGACCCTGCTTGACCCACTCGCAGGTCGCCAGCGTATGGATGACCGCCGGGTCCACGCTGGGGTTCGCGTCGAAATCGAAGGCCCGCAGTGACTTCTCGCGAGGGAAGGCGGCGGCCTTGATGCGTCGTTCCGAACGGCGGCGAGCCCTGTCGTTGCACTCGGCCATCAGCAGCTCGGCGAGGAACCCGCGGAGGAGATCAGCGAGCTGGACGACACCAGCATCCGGCTCGTAGCCGATGGCCTGGAGGTCCACGTCTCCCCTCTTCCAGGCGCGGGTGCGGTAGCAGTTGGAGCCGCCGGCGTCCGCGGTGATCAGCAGACGGGTGGCGGCCGGGTAGTCGTGCCGGCCCCGAGCCTGCCACCAGCGGCGGATGGATTCCACGGCGAAGGCAGCGGTGTCGTGATCGGTGCCGACGCTGACCCAGCCGGTGTTTGCGGCCATGGCGTAGTGCTGAGTCGGAGCCGGTCGACCGCGTAGGCTCTGGCATTGCGTTCGCGGGTGGTGTTGGAGTGCGCCGAGGGGCACTCGACTATGGAGGTGTCACGGCGGCTGCGGATCGCCCCGGACACCGTCCGCACCTGGCGAAGGCGCTTCCTCGACCGCGGTCTGGACGGTTTGTGCGACGAGCCGAGGCCGGGTGTCCCGCGGAAGATCACCCATGCCGATGTCGAGCGGGTGATCGTCAAGACACTGGAAGATCGTCCGGCGCGCAACGCACTGGTCGACCATGTCGATGGTCCAGGCCACCGGGATGTCACAGTCGGCGATCTCGCGAATCTGGCGGGCATTCGCCCTGGCCCTGCACCATTCGCAGACGTTCAAGCTGTCGACCGACCCGTTCTTCATCGACAAGGTCCGTGACGTCATTGGGTTGTATCTCGACCCGCCGGAGAAGGCTCTGGTGTTGTGCGTGGATGAGAAGTCACAGATCCAGGCCCTGGACCGGTCACAACCCGTGCTGCCGATGATGCCCGGGGTGCCCGGACGCCGCAGCCACGACTACATCCGCGCCGGCACCACCACGCTCTTCGCCGCACCGCCACCGGCAGGTCAACGGCTCGCTGCACCGGCGACACCGGGCTGCCGAGTTCAAGAAGTTTGCTGGTCAAGGTCGACAAGGAGGTTCCATCGGAGCTGGAGGTGCATCTGATCCTGGACAACTACGCCACCCACAAAACACCAGCGATCAAGCAATGGCTCCTGGCCCACCCTCGCTTCTCGCGGTCCTCTCGAAGCGGGTCGCATCACATGGTGGTCGGCGTCGGTCATGGAGAACGTCGCTGTTCCAGTCCACGCGCCGAAGCCCACGAGGCTTCCCCACCGAGCTTTGCCGCCGGCCTGTTCAGCCGGTTCGGCCCGGAGATCAGCGAGTTGCGGCGCTACCTGTCGCCCGAACCCAGCGAGTCAGGGGGACGTCGCGCCCCAGGGCGCTGATGACGTCACGGGGGCGAGGAAACCCCGGCGCACCATGAAACACCGCTGCGGCCGTTAGGAGTGAGGCACTCTGGTTGCCGACTCTCCGCCACATGGCGGATGTTTGCAGGTGCTGCAGGGTGCCACCGTGACGTGGCGGGAGAAGGATCAGCAAGTCCGCGTGAGACCGATTCGCACTGTTTGACCACCCAGTGGCGATGACGGTGGGCCGCGGCAAGCACTCCGCCCCGCTGCACCGCCCCCGCTCCCCCGAGGGTGGTGCAGGCCCCGGTACCCGAGCTGCCCCCGCACGGGTACCGGGGCACCGCAGCACCTCCGCGATCCAGAGGGCTGCACTGCTGCTTGGACACGAGCCACTGAAACGCACATGGGAGCGCCTTCAGCGTCGGCTGGTACTTGCGCATCGAGTTCCGCACAGCCCTTCGACTCAGGGATAGCCCCGCACAGGCCCACGTCGTGAAGGTCCTCGGGTTCCTCAACGAGGAGCGCCGCAGCCTTGACCACGTCGAGCCGTGTCTTCCAACGCTGTCCGTTGGTGCCCAGCCCGGACACGAGGGCAATGTCGCTGTCGGAGACGGCGGCGACGCAGGCTGGTGCACCATTGCTAGTCGTCGTCCCAGAGCCTTTGATCCGACTGCAGGGGTCGCCAGCTCGCCCCCTACTCGACATCGAGGCCACCGTCGGCTTCCCCTTGCATCACCGTGGACGGGGCAAGGGCGGTCAGGGTTTCGGCGGCCACCCGGCCGCTGGCCGATGCGGAGACGACCGGGTGACGAAATGGGCGATGCGCGTGGCGCTCAAGCGGGAGCTACCGGAGGAGTGATGGAGGGTGGCAACAGAACCTGCCGTGCGGTAGGGGTGCGCGGCGCAACGTCCTGCCACCTGGAGCAGCCTCCGACTGCGTGCCGCCGGCGAGCGAGTCAACCCCGCTCTCAATTGCTGATGGGGCGAATATTGGAACGGGTCGGATTCCTAATCTTGGGTTCCAGGGCCCACCATGAAATTTGGGCCTGCCTAGCGACTGGACAGCTTGCTATATTTCGGCATACGGGTGAGAAAGCGCCATGGTAAGGCAGGTCCTGGCACCTCGGATGGTGCACCGCCCCCAGGTCTAGGGGGTGCCTGATGACTGTGCTTGTGGCTTTGCTTGTTGGGATACTGCTGGGTTACCTGGTAGGTGGGCGGCTGGGCAATCTGGGCGAGGCTGACTTCGGACACCTCTGGCTGTTGGGTGCAGCAGGAGCCGTGAACGCGCTGAACGGCTACGTGCCAAATGCCAGCGACTGGGCTCAGTCGCGAGGCATCCCGCTGCTGGTTGTCTCGTATGTGAGTATTGCGGTGTGGGCGGCACGCAATATCGGCTCCGGCTCGTGGCGGATCCGCATGCCGCTCGCCCTGGGATTTACAGGGACCGTGTGCAACGCCGCCGTGGTCACCGCCAATGGGCTGATGCCTGTACTTCTGCCGTCACAGTGGGCCCCTCCTGTCGGCGCCAGTGGGGTCCTGGATGCCAAGCACGAGGTCATGACGCCCGATACAGTACTGCCCTGGCTCGGTGATATCTTTTCCTTCTTGAACGGGCGAGTGATGTTCAGCTTCGGTGACGTCTTGCTCGCCATCGGTTTCGCCGAACTGATCGCCGTGTTGATGACTGGTAACCGGCCCGGACGTCACGCCGCTCCAGCCGAACGTCTCTGAGGGTGAGAGCGGGTCAGGAAACGGTCAGAGAGCGGACACTGCGTCGGCAACGGCGGTTTGAGGGAGCGCACGATTGCACTGGTGCCGTCCAATCAAACAACGACGCGCCACTGCCACCCCGGTCTTCCAGTCATCGCACCACCTCCGACGCTGCAGGCAGTACGCGCTGTCGCTGAATGGTTCCTGGGCTGACGCTCTTGTGCCTGGCGTTGAGGCCGGAACACGTTTCCCTCCTGCACGTCGACGGCACAGCTCACGAGTTCGCCGGCACGACCACATGTCCTCGTTACCCTTCTGGACGAAGCTCGCCATGACGGTCAGAAGATCGTTCGGCACCTGGAGCGCCTCGGCCCGACGTACCTGCATGACGTCGGGCCGCCAGGACAGGCTCGAGACGTACACGATTCAGACGCGTTATCGGCTCGCCGAGCCTCGCAGTCTCATCCCGTCCAACCACCTGCCCAGCACCGCGGTGGGGCATGACGCGTGAGAGGCGCCCCGAGAAATGAGCGGCGCGACGGCGAGCATTCCGACTCCAGTGACCGACAGATCACGCTCGGCAGGTACTGATACGGCACGAAGAGCACCGCACCCTGATCGAGGACTCGCAAGCAAGGTTGTCGGCGACGACCATACTCGGTCGGCATACTCAAGTACGGCGCCAGCGGCCTGGCCATCGCAGCGACGGAGACCCAACACCCGAAAGTTGGCAAGGGTGCGTGACACCGGGTTGACCACCCAGCCACAGCGTTGCGGCCACTAGCTGACATCCGCTCGCGGGCCCCGCTCTGGAAGTCAAACAGCCACTTGATGTAATCCCGGGCGAAAGCTCCCTCCCTGCCCACCTCCGAGGAGGGGTAGCGGGCGGAGCCCGCCTGGACGCAGCCTCGGCAGCCTCATCGGCCTCCGCCCGCAGGTACTCGAGCAAGTCTTGCACCGTACCTACAAGGTGCAGCTCAGCTCACACCTCAACTGGGGTGGTGGGCAAGTGCCGTCCTCAACGCTGGCTCGTCGTTCGGCCTTTCGCCAACAGGCTCCACGGCCCTCTTGGGCATCCCCCGTGATCATCGCAGGGCCATTACTGATCGTTTCAGAATGAGGTTCGGAGTCGTCTCAAGCAGATGATGCTGCAGGCGAGTTGGAGCAGTGCGAGGTGGAGGTCGGCGCGTATCTCGTAGCGGATATCGGAGGCGCTTGAACTGGTGGAGCCAGGCGGTTGGGTCGGCCGCGCGGCGAGGTGCCTGCCGTGGCAGGTCCTGTTCCGCGCGGCCTCCCGCCGAACCGGACATGACGGTTTCCCGGTCATCCGGCTCTCCAGTGATTACTGCGTGAGTGGTCTGGCTGGCCGTTCTGAGTGGATACGGTCGTGGCAGGTGTCGCAGGCCACGACGGTTTTGCGTCGTCGGTGGAGCATGACGCGTGCCCAGTCGGAAGGCTGCCATCCGGCATGCGCGAGGTCGGCGAGAGCGCGGACGTGGTGCACTTGCACGTTGCCCTTGCTTCCGCAGATCTCGCAGGTGTCCGCCAGGAGTCTCGCGATGAGTTCCTTTTGCGGATAGTCCACCCGGACCGGCTCATGGTCGGCGAGTTCCGCCGCCCGCTGCCGTTGGAGGGGAATTCCACCGAACCGTGCCACCAGCGGTTTCCTGTTCTTCCGCTCGATACGGGCCTCGAAGCACACCCGGGGCCCATTGGGCGTGTCGATTCTGGCCTTGTGCTTGGCAGCCATCTTCGAAACTGACGAGCGGTGCTTGGCCGCAAGAGTCTTGAGCAAGGAAGTTTCCATGACCCATTGCAGCCGGTGCAGCCGGAAGACATCCCCGGCAAGCAGGTAGTACTGGACGACGCCCCGATAAACGGTCCCGAACGTCGCCACGATCGCATGATCGCTGCTATTGGTCAGGGCCGTCCTCTTCGCGGGTTCTCCGCGGGCGAGATAGGGGGCGCACTTGGCTTTGATCACGTCCCGCGGGACACGGAGAGCGATCTGACCGTTGACCCGACGGTAACGGCCGGTCTTCTTCGTGTCGTTGTGCTGGGTCGTGATCTCATATCCGAGAAACCTCGCTGCCCCGGTGCGGGCATGAGTGATCAGCGTCTTGTCTTGGGACAGTTCCAGCTTGAGTTCGTCACGCAGGAACTGCGCCAGGCGCTGCTTGATCTGCTCGGCCTCAGCCTTCGGTCCGGTGAAACCGAGGAGGTGATCATCCGCATAACGTATGTAGCGCAGCCTGCGATATCCCGGATCGTTCGGATCCGCGCTCGGCAGACTGACCATCCGCTGACGCAGCGCACGGGCCTGGACCCGGTCACCGCGCCGGCGGGCTTTCGCCAGCAGATTCTGCAACTCCAGATAGGCCGGGTTGCGGGCCCGGCGCTTCCCTCGGGTGTACTCCGGAATCAGAACTGTCGCGACGAACTCGTCCAGTTTGTGCAGGTAGATGTTGGACAGGACCGGGGAGGCCACTCCGCCCTGTGGCGCTCCGGAGAGCGTGGCACCCCACTTCCAGTCCTCCAGGTATCCGGCTGTCAGCATGTTGCGCACCAGCCGCAGAAACCGCTGGTCATGGATCTTCTCGCCGAGGATCGACAGCAGGACCTCGTGGTCCAGGCTGCCGAAGCAGTCGGCGATGTCCCCTTCGATGAACCAGGACGTCCCGGTCCACGTGTGGTCCACCTCCCGCAAAGCGGTATGGCAGCCCCGGCGGGGACGGAACCCATGAGAGCGGTCGGAGAACGTCGGCTCGTAATACGCCTCCAATAACAGGCGGACCACTTCACCGACGAGCTTGTCCGACCAGGCCGGCAGCCCCAGTGGACGCGTCTTCCCGTTCTTCTTCGGGATATGGAAACGCCGGACCGGACGGAAGCGGTAACGCTCGTGGCGCATCGCCTCGATGATCCGGTCGATCTTCCGCTGTGACATGCCGTCCACGGTTTCCGATGTGACCCCAGGCGTCATCGCACCATGGTTGGCGTAGATGCGACCGTAGGCCAGCAGATACAACTGCGGGTTGAACAGCTGCCGATACAGTTCATCACACGGCAGACCGCGTCTGCCGCGTTCACGCAGGACACCCAGCACCGTTTTGGCGCTCTGCATTACGCATACCTCCCGGGTTTGAGTGTCCGAATCACCTGGCCCCCTTCGCCCGATGCGGACGGCTTTCCCGTCCTCGCCGCGGTCGGCGAACAGCCGGTCCGGCCGGTGCCTCGGGCGCCCGCGGACCCCACGGATGCGCGGTATCGCGTCCAGCAATGGCATCAGCTGAGTGACGTCATGACGGTTTCCGCTGGTCAGCGAGACGGCGAGCGGTATGCCGTGGCGGTCGGTGATCAGGTGGTGCTTGCTGCCCGGACGTGCCCGGTCGACCGGCGAAGGTCCGGTGTGAGCCCCCCTAATCCGATATGTAGGCGGTTCGAACTCGCTCGTGCAAGAGGCTCGAGTCGCTTCATGCCGGTGACGGATGTCTTGAGTCCCCCTGGCCCGCGAGGCCTCCTCAAAGAGCGGCACCGTCAGCGGCGAGTTTCGCGGGGTGACGCGGACCCCGGGCTGACGCCTCCCTTTCCCTGGCCGTTGAGGCCTCTGTCAAGAGCGGCACGGCCCGGGGTCTCCGTGACCACCGCGAAACTTGCGAGCCGCAGCCGAGCGTTGATCGTCACGGCGCGAGCCCGCCCCAGGGTCGACCTCTTGTTACACCCGCGAGCCTTCGAGCTCTGCAGAAAGATCGAGCCCCTGGGGTGCGCTGGTGTCGCGAACGGCTTCTGAGATGGCGGACCACGAGTCCTGGGATTAGGGCGCCGCGTGACCCGCATGTGCTCGTGACCTGCATAAATGAACTGATCTGGGAGGACAGCTTGACTATCTTCTGCGGGATCGACTGGGCGGAGCGGCATCACGACGTCGCCTTTGTCGACGACACTGGCTCCCTGCTCGCCAAGGCCCGCATCACCGACGACGCGGCCGGCTACAACAAGCTCTTGGAACTCCTGGCCGAACACGGCGACGGCCCCGACACGCCTATACCTGTCGCCGTCGAGACCAGCCATGGTCTGCTCGTGGCAACCTTGCGCTCTGGCAACCGCAAGGTCTTCGCGATCAACCCACTCGCGGCTTCCCGCTACCGCGACCGCCACGGTGTCAGCCGCAAGAAGTCCGACCCCGGCGACGCTCTGGTCCTGGCGAACATCCTCTGCACCGACATGGCCATGCACCGCCCTCTGCCGGCCGACTCCGAACTCGCTCAGGCCATCACCGTGCTGGCCCGCGCGCAGCAAGACGCGGTCTGGAGCCGGCAGCAGATCGCCAACCAGGTCCGCTCGCTGCTGCGCGAGTACTATCCCGCTGCTCTTCTCGCCTTCCAGAGCAAGAAGGGTGGCCTGACCCGGGCCGATGCCCGGGTCGTTCTTGCCCTGGCACCCACCCCGGCCAAGGCCGCCCGGCTCACCCTCGCCCAGTTGCGGGCCGCCCTCAAACGCAGCGGTCGCACGCGCTCCTTCGACGCGGAAGCCGAGCGCCTGCAGGCCGTTTTCCGCGCCGAGTACGCTCGCCAGATTCCAGCGGTCGAAGACGCCTTCGGCCAGCAGCTGCAGGCCCTCCTCATGCAACTGGCCGCGGCCTGCCAGGCCGCGGACGACCTCGCCGCCGCCGCTGAAGAGTGCTTCCACCAGCACGCGGACAGCGAGATCCTGCTCAGCTTCCCTGGCCTCGGCTCCCTGCTTGGTGCCAGGGTGCTCGCCGAGATCGGCGATGACCGGGCTCGTTTCACCGACGCGAGAGCCCTCAAGTCCTATGCCGGCTCCGCACCGATCACGCGTGCTTCCGGCAAGAAGCGCTTCGTCGGACGCCGCTTCGTCAAGAACAACCGGCTCATGAACGCTGGTTTCCTCTGGGCTTTCGCTGCCCTCCAGGCCTCACCGGGGGCCGACGCCCACTACCGGCGCCGGCGTGAACACGGAGACTGGCACAACGCCGCTCAACGCAACCTGCTCAACCGCTTCCTCGGCCAGCTCCACCACTGCCTCCAGACCCGGAAGCGCTACGACGAACAACACGCCTTCAGCCCACTACTCGCGCACTCCGCCAGGCAGCCAGCTTGACTTCTTGGCTCCCTGAGATGTCTTTGAGCGCCCGGACATGAGAGCCGTCGATGGCCGCGTCGTCCATGTCCAGCAGGCCCGCGGCCCGCAGCTCGGCCAACAGCACCTCGTGCAGCTGCGGCCAGACACCAGCCTCGGTCCAGTCCCGCAGACGTCTCCAGGCCGTCACACCACTGCAGCCAACCTGTTCAGCCGGAACATCCCGCCAGCTCACGCTCTTGCACAGCACGTAAACGATGCCCCGCAGCGCGGCCCGGTCATCCGCCGGCAACCGCCCGGGATACCGGTGCCGCCGAGGCGGACGGGCAGGCAACAGCGGGGCCACACGTTCCCACAGGTCATCAGGCACGAGATCAGCAGACACCCAACAGATCCTGCCGACACAACACCCAACCGCCAAGCCCCACAACGAACTTCATTCTGAAACGATCAGTTACTGATCTTTTCGTTAGTTCCGTGGGTGCGATGGTCTTGTTGGTGGGATCCTGATGCGGTGTCTTTCAAGCCTTCGTGTGTTGTTCCTCCTTTGACGCGGCCGCAGTTGGCCGAGGCGCGGCGTGTGCGGGCGGCTGAGTTGTTCGGTCAGGGACGTTCGGGTTCCGAGATCGCGCGGATGCTGGGAGTCAGCGAGGAGAGTGTGCGGCGGTGGAAACGGGTGTGGGAGGAGGGCGGCGCCGATGCTTTGCGCCGGCGTCCGGCTACCGGTCGTCCGCCCAAGCTCGACGACGCCCAGGTCGAGATGGTCCGGGCCGCTCTGGAGCAAGGCGCTCAAGCCCATGACTTCGAGGCCGATCTGTGGACCCTGGAACGAGTCGGCCTGGTGGTAGAGCGGGTGACCGGAGTGGTCTTGTCGCGGGCGTCGGTGTGGCGGTTGCTGACCGGCCGGCTCGGATGGAGTCTGCAGCGGCCCGAGCGGCGGGCGGTTGAGCGGGACGAGTCGGAGATCGCCCGTTGGATCGCGCACGAGTGGCCGCGCATCAAAAAGGGGCCGTGAACACACGTGCCTGGATCGTCTTCCTCGACGAATCAGGCGTCTCCCTGCTCCCTCAGATCCGCCGCACCTACTCGCCCCGCGGCCGCACTCCGCTCCTGCGGCACCGTCTGAACTGGAAACGTGCCTCGATGGCCGCGGCTCTCGGCTACCACGCCACCGACCCCGAGCGTGGACCAAGGTTGTGCTTCCACCTCAAGCCCGGCAGCTACGACACCGCCGCACTCATCAAGGTCCTGGAGCAGGTGAAGCTGTTCTACCGCGGAGAGCGGGTGATCCTGGTCTGGGACGGGCTGTCCGCCCACTGGAGCCGGGCCATGCGAGCTTGGGTCGCCGAACAGGACTGGCTGACCCTGGAACGATTACCCGCCTACGCGCCCGAGCTGAACCCGGTAGAACTGCTGTGGTCCTCGCTGAAGAAGCGTGAACTCGCCAACCTCGCCGGCGATCACCTCGCCGATGTCGCCGACGCCACCGAACAAGGCATCCACCGCATCAACCACAACCCGCAACTGCCCTGGTCCTTTCTCACCCACACCGGCCTCACCCTCCACCCACCAACCCCACCGAACTAACGAAAAGATCAGTAGTACTGGCGCATCGGGTCGACCGATGAGGACGTCACGTCTGTCTGCCATGCGACGGGAGAGGACCTCGCCCCTGAGGTGAGGTATCAGTCCGAGGAGAGCGCGTGGAGAAAGGCCCCCGCAGCACCCTTGACGCACGGTCGAGAGGGTGGTAAACCGGAACCCGAAAGCAAGTAATTGCTTAGTTTTGATCTCGACCGAGGAGCGGTTGGCCAGAGCTGGAGACCGCACCAACGTCCCCGGCAGGCTCCGCGGCCAAGCGCTCCGGAGGGGAGCATCCGATGCTCTCCGTGTTCACCGGTTCCCAGTCCAGCGATCCCCCTGTCCCCGACAGCGCCCCCACCGGCTGTGCCATCGGCTTCCCGGCCCCATATCGGGAGTGCGCCATGCAGCAGACCAGGATCAAGGTCGGCGCCCCCAGGCGCCCGACTTCCTCCACCCCGCCGCTAGACCTGCGCACCCCCTCAGGCCGGCGCCTCCCTTACTGATCGCGACTGGACACCCCATGTTCCTCGCAACCGACAACCCCTGGACCTCATCCTCGTCCGAAGCCGAAGTCTTCACGCTTCTGCCACGAGCCAGGGCCGACCGCGCCGGATGCGCCGGTGGCCACGCCGTGTGTCAGCACACTCTCACCGTGACACCCACCGAAGCCGCCGCCCCCACCGCCCGTCACGACATCACCCAGACCCTGCGGGTATGGGGCCTGGCCCTGGACGGCGACCTCATCTACGTCGTGGAGCTGATCGTCACCGAACTGGTCACCAACTCCGTCCAACACGCCGGCCGTGTGACACCGCAGATCGCGGTGACCCTGCAGGCCGACGCCGACGGCACCCTTAACCTCGGCGTCGAAGACAACAGCCCCGACACCCCGACCCGCCACGAAGCCGCAACCGATGCCACCGACGGCCGCGGCATCTCCATCATCCACATCCTCCTGGCGGAGTACGGCGGCACCATCGACACCGAACACCACACCGCCGGCGGCAAGACGATCTGGGCACACCTCCCCACACACCCCCAAGAAGCACACGCCGCATAACCCACGCGACTGCCTCTCAGCCCCGGGCACTGGCCGCAGCCCACTGCCACCACGGGGCAAGGCCATGCCCTCGGTTGCGTTCCGTCAGCTTTGGGAGTGTAAGACAGTTTTTTGGTCACCTAGCGAGCTCGTGCATGGTTGGGTGGCACGTCGAGGGCCGCGAACTGGCCAGAGTTCACGCTCGTGCACCGGGAGCGAAGGCGCCCGCTTGTTGGTGAGAGAGCAGTGCGGCGACGGCCTGGATGGTGTCACTCACGTGCTCACGTCAACCGTGGCGGTGGGCGAGGGCTCTCCAATTCTTCAGGTAGGCAATGCCGTGCTCGACACAGATGCGGCGTGAGGACGTTTCGCGATGCGGACGAGGTTTCGGGCGGGGATGTTGGCGGGCAGGTTGGATATCCAGTACTTGACCGGCTCGTCCTGGCCTTCGGGCCACTGGTCTATGAGCCAGGTCAGCGGGATCGTGCCGTCGCTGGCGGGTTGGGCCGCCGCCCCGCGAGACGGACCCGTAGCAGGACGAAGTGCGAGCTCATCGCGGCTTTGGAGCCCTTGCGCCAGGTCAGGGTTCGTCCCTGGCGTCGTCCGGCGGCCAGCACGTGATTCCGCAGGGACGGGCCTTGACCCCGGATCTTGGACACTCGAGACACTTGGATCTTGAGTCCAGGAGAACGGATGTCCCGTGGTCATGAAGCACTATCCGCCGGAGTTCAAGGCGGACGCGGTCGCGTTGTACGAGTCGCGGCCTGGAGCGACGATCAGGTCGGTCGCCGCTGATCTGGGGGTCACCCCGGAGACGCTGCGGAACTGGGTCCGGGCGGCCGGGGCGAGCCGGCCACGGGGACGCCGGGCGGAGGTGCCGGCCGAGCCGCCCACAGCGCTGGAGGCGGAGAACGCCGCTCTGCGCAAGAAGGTCCGCGAACTGGAGGAGGAACGCGAGATCCTGCGGAAGACGGCCAAGTATTTCGCCGGGGAGACGCGCTGGTGAACCGCTTCCAGTTCGTCGCCGACCACCAGCGCCGCCACGGCGTGAAGCGGCTGTGCACCATCCTCGGCATCGCCCGCTCGAGCTTCTACTACTGGCGCCGAACCGCTGCGGACCGGGCCGCACGGCAGGCGGCCGACGCCCGGCTCACTGTCCGGATACAGGCGGTACACCGGGAATCCGACGGGACCTACGGTGTCCCGAGGATCACCGCCGAGCTCCGCGATGAGGGCGAGCGGGTCAACCACAAGCGGGTCGCCCGCGTGATGCGCCAGGCCAGCCTGGCGGGTCTGCGCCTGCGCCGCAGGCACCGCACCACGGTGGCGGACCCGACCGCGGCCCGGATGTGGGCCATGTCGAGAAGTGGCAACTGGCTCTGGACATGATCGACGAGACCCGGTCCTGGGGCGTCGATGTCCCCCTGGCAGTGGCCGACGGCGGCTACGGAGACACCGCAGCTTTCCGGCTCGGCCTGGAGACACGCGGGCTGCACTACGTGGTGGGCAGTTCGATCACCGTGACGGCCCACCCGCACGACGCGAGACCGCACACCCCGCCCCACAGCGGCCGCGGGCGCCCGCCCCAGCCGGCTTATCCAGCGGCGCCGAGGAGCGTGAAGGAGTTGGTCATCGCTGCGGGGAGGCGGGAGGCCCGGCCGGTGCAATGGCGGGAGGGTTCCCGCCCGGGCAGCGGCCGCAGCGGGTTCAAACGCATGTACTCGCGGTTCGTGGGGCTGCGGATCCGGCCTGCGGGACGCGAGATCCGCAAGGCCGTCGAGGGGGTGGAGCTGCCCGCGTGCTGGCTGCTGGCGGAGTGGCCCGCCACCGAGCCGGAGCCGGTGCAGTTCTGGCTCTCCAACCTGCCCGAGGACACTCCGCTCACCACGCTGGTGCGGCTGGCCAAGCTCCGCTGGCGGATCGAGCACGACTACCGCGAGATGAAACAGGCCCTGGGCCTGGCCCACTTCGAGGGCCGCACCTGGAACGGGTGGCACCACCATGTCACCCTCGTCTCCGCCGCCCACGCCTTCTGCACGCTCCAGCGACTGGCCCGGAATCCCAAAGAGACGGCGCTAGCCTGAGCCTCTACCAGGTCGTCCGCGAGATGCAGCTCCTCCTCGCGGTCTGGACCGGCGCCTGCCCCACCTGTCACCGCGACATACCCACGGCGATACCAACCTGACCAAGCCCTACTAGCTATGGGTGGGGAAAAGCCAGGGTTCGCTGGAGCAGGGGTAGGGGTCGCTCCAGTACCAGACTATGGGGCCCTCCGAGTATCCGCAGTGCCACAGTGCGTACTCCGGTGAGTTCCAACCCCAGTCGGCGGCTCCGGCGCCAACTGCCAGTGCGAGTCCGGCCACAGCGACGGCGGCGCGGATGCGCTTCCGCTTGGCGGGTGTCTGGGTGTTCTTCTCGGTCATCTGTGGTCCTTGTTTTGTGCTCGCTCTGGGCGAGGCAAGAGGTGCCTGAGGAGAGAGCCTCCTACAACGGGCTGAAATCTAGCCCAGCCTGTCCGCTCGTCTACATGCCTAGCGCACAGCTCTGGGCCCTCGTCCTGCGCTGCGGACGCCAACCCGGCCCTGGCTTCTGGCCTTGATGACCAGGACCGCAGACATTGCTGCACAAAAATGTACGCACCCCGGCGGTGACGCAGGACGACACAGAGAAATGAGCCTGCTGACTCAACCTGTCGGGCCCAGCCGCCAGCTAAGACCGTGTCCTACATGGTCAGTTGGCCGTTGTGCTGGGCATGGGGAGTGGACGGTGGGGTTGGATTGTTCCGGAGGGTCTGTGGGAGATCGCCAGGCCGTTGTTGCCGCCGGCTCGCGTGCGGCCGCAGGGCGGCGGGGTCGCCAACATCGATGATGAGGCGGTCTTCGCCGCGATCATCTACGTGCTGGTCAGCGGCTGCGCCTGGCGGGCGTTGCCCCCGTGCTTCGGGGCATCGAAGTCGACCGTGCACCGCCGCTTCGTCATCTGGTCCCGTGCGGGGGTCTGGGGCCGGCTGCACCAGAGGGTTCTCCAACTTCTGGACGAACAGGGCCTGGTCGACCTTTCCCGCGCGGTCCTCGACTCGGCCCATGTCCGCGCCAAAAAGGGGGCGAACTTGCAGGTCCGAGCCCGGTGGACCGGGGTAAGCCCGGTTCCAAGATGCATGTCCTGTCCGACGCGGACGGACTGCCCCTACGCGTCGGACTCTCCGCGGCCAACACCCACGACAGTCAGGCGCTGAAGCCGATGGTGTCCCATTTCCACATGGGACACGAATCCCACGCCACTGATTCCAAGCCTCAACGCCTGCATGCGGACAAGGCATACGACGTTCCTCACCTGCGGAAGTGGCTGTGGGGCAAGCGCATCGGCGTCCGGATCGCCCGCAAGGGCATCGAGTCCAGCGAACGACTCGGCCGCCACAGATGGGTCATCGAGCGGACGATGTCGTGGCTGACCGGCTACCGCCGCCTCAACCACCGCTACGAACGACACCCGGGCAACTACCTGGCCTTTCTCGGGCTCGCCGCTGCCATCTGCTGCTACAAACGCTTCCGCAATCTCACCATGTAGGACACGGTCTAAATGGGCGTTTTCAGCGGAGCCGCTCCAGGGTGAGGACGGCTGCGGCGATTGACGACATTTGATTCGGGCTGCATCGTGCCCTGCGGAAGATCCGCCAGTACTTCAGTCGTGCGACGCCGCGCTCGACCGGCGCCCGGGCTGCGGACAGCGCGCGGTTGACGGTTTGCTGGGTGGGCGTGAGGCCGCGGCCGGGCGGGCGTTTGAGGGGCGTCGTCACCCACGGGCCGGCTCCCATGTAGGCGCGGTCGGCGAGGACCGGGATGCCCTGGCGTTCGCAGATCCGGATGATCCGGTGGGTGCGGGGCGCGGTCAAGTCGTGCGCGCGGCCGGGCAGTGCGGGTGAGATCCACAGCAGCCGGCCCCACGGATCGGTTCCAGCGGCGGCAACCCGGCGGCCTCGCTCGCATGCCACATCACCTCAACCATGATCCCTGCCGCCTCGTACCACTCCTCATCTCCATGGAACGGGACGGCTGCCGCAGCGGCCATCGCACGGGCGGCCCCCCTGCGCCCCGCACCCGCGCTGCCGGGCAGGTCCATGCAGTGGGCTGGGTAGTTGTGTCGCCCCCGCTCCGGAGCGCCACCGGTTGGGCGCGAGAAAGCATTGTGGCGTGCGGCGGCCGATCAGTTACGGCCGGAGACAGTTTGTCTTCCGCCGAAACTTCGGCGTCTTCCTACACGGCCATGCGCGCGACGGCCACGAGTTCTCGGACGCCCGTGACGCGGGCGTGGTTGGAGCGCAGGTCGGCGACGATCTTCCGGATCGCTGGGCGGTCGCGGACCTCGCTCGGGGATACGCGTGCGGCGCTCAGGAGCTCGGCCGCAGCTTGCTCGGGTTTGCCCCACTGCCACCAGGCACGGCCAAGGTCGGTGTGCATTCGCCCCTTTCGCTCGGCCGTCTTGAACTGGCTCGCGTGGAGCCTGCGGCCGGCCTCGAGCGCTGAGCCGGCGTCGCCGAGCGCCCAGTGGACCCCCACCGCGTACAGGTCGACTGCGGCAGGCGTGATGGGGAAGAGGCGTCCTTCGGGTGCCTCGGGGGGCAGGTCGCGGGCTGCGCGCGTCGCTTCGCGAATCATGGCCAGGGCGTCGTCGCGATGGCCGGCCCTCGCAGCTGTGTAAGAAGTGGTGCACAGCATCTGTGCGTAGGCCGATGCCTGGGCGTCGGTCTGCAGTCCGGTCCCCTCGACCTTGGCGACCGCTTCAAGGATGTGGCGTTGGGCTGCGACGGGCTGGTCCTGGTGCCGCAGCACGATGCTCAGTTCGCGTGCGGCCGTTGCTGCGGCGAGCGGGGAGCCGGACCACTCGGCGTAGAGCGTCGCCCTGTCAGCTGTCAGTCGCGACTGCTCGTAGCGGCCGATCTTCGTCAGCACCTTTGAGGCGAGGCTGTAGGTGGCCGAGAGTCGGGCGAGCGCGATGTCTTGTCGCCCACGGGCCGCCTCATGGCCATCGGCCAGGAGGCCGGGTAGAGCTCGGAGAAGGGAGGCGTTCTTTCCGGCGTCGAAGTAACCGCGGGCTGCAGTGAGGCGGGCGTCCAGTGCCACAGGTGATCCGGTGGGAGCAGGCATGCTGGCGAGTGCATCGCCTACTGAGGTTTTCAGGGTGGGGTCGGTGGGTTGATAGCCAGACCTGTGGCGGCGAGGCAGCCGTCGATCAGACGGGGCCGGAGTTGGATTCTGCGTAACTCACGGCGGAGTGTGTGGTCGAGGTCGTCGGGTGTGTCGAAGGCGGTGTTGGCCATCGCTCCGCGCACGAGCGACCAGACGGCCTCGACGGGGTTCAGGTCGGGTGCGTATGCCGGGAGGCGGATGGTGGTGAGCGCCCACCTGCGGGCCGGCCTCGAAGAGCGGGGGATTGACTATGTGCTGGCCATCCGTGGCGACGTGAGTGCCCATCCGTTCGACGTGAAGCCGGTGGCTCCGGAGCGCAAGGGCCCGGTCGGCTGCTGGCCACAGCCCCCGCTGCCGCCACCGGGCGCCCTCGGTTGCGGCCCTGGCGGCCGGGCTCGGGCAGGAGGCGTTCGCCTCCCTCACCTGGCGGCAGAGCTCGCGAGGAGAGTTACGTTCCCGTTTCGCTGCCGTGCGCGTCCGCCCGGCCGGCAAGGCCGTCGAGCGGCCGATCCGGGCTGCCGCCTCGGCCGAACAGGGCTGGTGGGACGGGGTGCTGCCCGACCGCTGGCTGCTGATCGAGTGGCCCGAGGACGCCGAGGCGCCCACCGACTACTGGCTGTCCAGCCTGCCGGCCGACACCCCGATCGCCCACCTGGTCCGCCTGGCCAAGGTCCGCTGGCGCATCGAGCACGACTACCGCGAACTCAAACACGGCCTGGGCCTGGACCACTTCGAAGGCCGCTCCTGGCCCGGCTGGCACCACCACGTCACCCTCGTGACCGCCGCCCACGCATTTCTCACCGAACAACGGCTGGCCCCAAAAGCAGCCACACCGGACTCACTCTCTACCAGACCCTCGACGCCCTCCAAGACGTTCTGAGGTGCTGGACTGGCATCTGCACCACCTGCCAACAACCCCTGCCCAGTGGAATATGCCGAACATCAAGATCCAGAAAGACCTAACGAATCCTACTAGGGGGCCTTTGGCCGGCGGCCGGGGGCCTCTGGCGTATACGCAGGGGGGTTGTTCATGCAGGCGACTTCGTGTTCAGCCCCGCACGCAGGGCGGGCACCGCTGCGTCCGGCTGCGCGGCGGCGAGCGCCTGGTCGACGAAGGCTTGTACGAGCGCCGCGGTCTCAGGCACCGTGACGTCTTTCGACCACGTCTCGCTGTGCCACCAGCACTCCAGCTCAAAGCGGTGCACGCCGTGGGTCAGTTGCACGTGGCGGACCGACGTCTGGCGTCGGCAGCGGCGGCCGCGGTGACGCAGCGGTCTGCCGTACAGCCGTCCGAAGACACGCCGCCTGCGAGCTTGTCCGCTTGTCCGCCATGCCCGGGAGGCGGACCCAGCGATGCTGGCTCGCTCCCGTGCCACGACCCAGTAGCGCGATGGCTTGCCCGCCATGCTCGGGCTCTCTGGGTCCTGCACCCTACGTTTGCCCAGGAAGACCCAGTCCGCGCCGCACAGGGTCGTGACCTGTGCTCGGCTGTCCTGGTCGTCCCTGGTCGAAGCGGCCACTTGGGTACGTGTGGTGTCTGTGTACCGGTCCGTCCGGGTGACTTGTGTCGTGGCGGCCGGTCGGCGGTGCGAGGGGCAGTGGGACAGTGGCTGCGTTAACTCCAAGCGCCTCTTTGGGTTGCTGGGCGGAAGCCCCCGTAGTGGCCATCACATCCCGCCTCGGGGGCTTGCGCTTGTCTGCGGTGTTGTGCAGCGGAGCTCTGCCGGCCCGGCGCGTGGGCACCGGCTGTGCGTCGGCCAGGTGGGCGCCTGGTGTGCGGCTGCGGGGCGGCCGTCGCTCCTGGCCGTGCTACTCGCTGGTGATGTGCAGAGAGATGTCGTTCGGTGGGTGCCGGTAGGTGGTGGCCGTCGTAGCGGTGTTCGTGGTCCTGGTGGTGGTCGTCGGGTTGCAGCAGGGTGGTGTCGCGGGTGCACAGGTCGGCCCCGGCCCGGCGGTTGCATAACATCGGCAGATCTGTGATGTTCCGGCGAGAACTATGTGCACGGCTGCTGCATAAAGCGTCGTAGGTCAGAGCCTGCTGACCTACGACGCTGTCCGTAGCGCTGCTGCCACGCGGGCGCCGGACCTTCGCAGTTGTTCAAGCTCAGTTGACAGATTTGTACACGCTGGCGTGGCGCTTTGGTGTCGACGCCGAGATACAAACGACGACGGCGCCGTCCCGGTCGGGAGGCGCCGTGGTGGTGGGGCAATGGTTCAGCCGGCTAGCCGGAGGGTGGGCGGGGCCTCGGGGGCTGGGGTGTCTTCGCCGCCGTCCAGGATGCCCTTGTCCTTGAGCTGGCCGATCGCTCGGGAGACCGCCGCCTGGCTGATGTCGAGGCGCTTGGCGAGGTCCCCCTGCCGGATGCGCACGAGGCCGCCGGCCTCCTGGCGGGCCGTGAGGACGTCGAACACGTCGCGGGCCGTGGGGGGACAAACGCGCGTTCGGCAGCGCTTCCCAGATCTCCGGGTTGTGGAAGCCTGGGACGTGGCTCATCGCGATGCCTCATTCCTGACCTTCGGGATGACGATCTCGTACTTGGTAAGTGTCTCTTGCCGAGCTGCAGAAGCAGCCGACGCTGCTTCACGCCGCCCCACCGGTTTCGAGTAGAACATGCGCCCGGTTTTGCTGTCTCGTCGCGGCGGCAGAGGTGGTGAGCTGCGATGCCCGGCGTTACCTGCTGGGGCCGATCCACACCTGCGCCCCGGTGCTGAAGGTCACGTGGATCCCGCGCAGGTGCTCGGCCCCGCGGTCCCAGGGTGCGGCGGCCTGCACGTCGGGGCCTGCGCTAGGGCGTCGAGGGCGAACCTGTGGAACGTGTCGAGTCGCATTTGTGATCATTCCTTCCGTGGCGGCCGAGCCAGTCTAGGCGGGGTAGCGCCCGCTCCGGTCCGCCGATGGGAACCCGCCCTAGCCACAGTCCTGCCGGGGTCTCAGACCAGGGCGGGAGCTGGGTCACGCCGGTGGGATCATGCACCGCTGCGGCCGGCCTTCATGAGTGCGGCCGGAGCGGGTCAGTGGGCTTTGGGCGGGCAGCGATCCTGGTGTATGTGCAGGGAAGCGCCGGCGGCGGAGGCGGAGAACTTGTCGAGTTCCTCGTATGCCTCGTCGGGGCGGATGGCCTGGTGACAGCGGGCGCAAATCACTGCCCCTCCTGCGCGTATGGGTTGCCAGGGGAGGGGGTGGTGCGCCAGAAGCTGGTGGTGGTGGCGCGGAAGCTGCGGTGCCCAGGCTGCTCGCCTGTGTGTTTCAGCGACCACAGCTCGGCCGGGAGGCGCTGGCCCTCAGTCGCACCCGAGCTGGCGCCGCACGTGGTGCAGTGGGCCTCGTGCAACAACTGCTGCGGTGCGCCTTCTTCGATATCCAGTCCCAGGTTCCATTCGGCAGCCACGATGATCGTGCGCCTCATGACGTCCTGACTGTTCCGGTAGCTGGGTTCAAAGCGTCCTCGATGGCAGCCCGCAGGGCATCGGCGGAAGTGTTCCATGAGCCGTCGCCGGGGCAGATGAGCCAGTGCGGGCCAGGCCCCTGGATGCGGCGGGGTGGGGGAATGACGACGTACGATCCGCGGCCCAAAGCCGTGGTGTTGGTGACGTCCCAGCTTTCCGCTGTACCCAGGGCGACGAACCAGTACAAGCGAGACCCGTGGGGTCTTCAGCGACGGCGCCCGAGCGAGGGTCGAGGATGCTTAGCGTCGTGAGCCCGACACCCCTCGGGACGCGTACGGCGTCCCAAGCTCGGCCTGCCGCCACGGGCGCGGAGGTCGTACGTAACTCGGCTGGGTGATTTTGAGGCATCGCTATGGCTCCTCGTCGGCCGTCAGATCGGCTGGAGGGACCAAGAGTGTTCCCACAAGAGACGCATAGCGAGGACTTGCAGAGGACTTATCAAGGCGTGAAAGCGGACCTTTTGGCGGCCAGGAGTGTGAATACTGGCCGTGGGCGGGACTTCCTGTGAGTCTGTCAGTAGCCCCAACAAGCAAGGAGGTTGACGTGGAACGGCCGGCAGGCAACACCCGTCTCAAGGCAGCCCGCTTGGCGGCCGGCTACCACTCTCAGCAGGCCCTCGCCACGGCGCTGAGCGAGCGCGGGCTCGCCGTCGGTGTCCGGCAGGTTAGGCGCTGGGAGTCGCCCAACCCGCCGTGGCCGCATCCCGACTGCCAGCAGGCTCTCACGCAGATACTCGGCCAGGACATCGAAGCGCTTGGCTTCACCCCACCGGGCGGCCGGGACGCCCACCAGCCCCCGGGACGGCGCAGCATCATGTTCCCCCCGACATCCCCTGTGACCCTCGGTACTGTGCCGAGCCAGGCGCCAAGGAACTTGCAGCCAGCGACCGTTGCCCGCGACTTCGCCGCCGTCACCAGAGCGCACCGCCGCCTCTACTGGACCGTGGCGCCAGCCACGCTGCATCCGGCAGCGAGCGCCCATGCAGCACTTGGATGCGCGCTCCTCAGCGAGGCCGCAGGCGCAACCCGGCAGACCCTGGCCGCCGCACTGGCCGAGACCTACCTCCTGTGCGGACGGATAGAGTTCTTCGACCTCCGGCAGCCTGACACCGCTGGCGACATGCTGCTCCGCGCTCTTCAAGCGGCCGGAGAGGCGGACGACACGTTGCTCGGTGCCGCGATCCTCGCCCACGCGGCGTTCATCCCCGGCTGGGCCGGGCGGCGCGACGATGCCGCCGAGCGCATGATCGCGGCCCGTACGTACGCGCGCCGAGGAGCGGCCTCGGCAGAGCTCTGGGCGTGGCTCGACGCTGTCGAGGCAGAGTGCGAGACACGGTGCGGCAACACCCGCACAGCCCTGCACCTGATCGGTCACGCCGAGGACGTCCTGGCTGCCGGCAGCGACCAGCCCAACCCGGAGTGGCTTGACTGGTTCAGCCCCGTCCGGCTCGCAGCGTTCAAGGGAAACACCCAGCTCAAGGCGGGCCACCTGCCCCAGGCCTTCGCCACGCTGCAGACCGTCCTCGAGGAGCTGCCCGCCGACCATTGCAAGCAGCGCACCGTGATCCTCGGAGACCTGGCCGCGGTGGAAGCGTCGGCAGGACGGCCGGAGGGGGCGTGTGCCTACGCGATCCAGGCCCTCGAGCAACTGGCCACAACCTGGTACGCGACCGGGATGGAGCGAGTTCGGGAGGTGCGGCGCATGCTCGTGCCGTGGCAGCACGAGCGGTGCGTCCGAGACCTCGATGAGCAGCTGTACGCGTGGGGAACGACGCTTAGTGCGCTGACTGGTTGAAGTCCCGGATCCGAGAGGGCAGCTCCAAGAGGCTCTCTACCCGGAACGTCGGAAGCTTCTTGGCTTCCTCGGTCTCCCACTGGATCGCGGCCCAGGGCCCCCGGCGGATCAACGCCGTTTGCATGCCGGCGGCTGCGCCCGGTCGGAGGTCATTGTCGACGCGGTCGCCCACGTACAGGATCGCGCCGGGCTCGAAGGGCACCACCTCAGCGACCCTGTGGAAGAACTCGGGGTCCGGCTTGGCCGCGCCCCAGTCGTCCGAGGTGCCGATGAGGTCCACGTCGTCGGTGAAGAGCTGCCGCAGGATGCCACCGGCCCGGACGGTCTGGTTGCCCGCAATGCCGAGCCAGAGTCCGTCCGTGCGCAGCTGGGCGAGCGCGGGTCGGACGTCGGCGTAGAGGTCTTCCTCGTCGAAGTGCTCCGGCTGACCCGCGGCCGCGCGGGCCTCGCGCTGCTCGTACAGATCGAAGCCGGGCTGGAACTCTTGGAAAGTCTCGCGGTAGTCCCGGCCCTGGGCGATTACGGCACCGAACATGGCTGCGAACGTGTGCCGTGGCACCCGCAACCAGTCTGCCCAGGTTCCGTACTCCCGGGTTTCGTCTACGAGGCACTCACCGACGTCGAACACCACAGCGCGAATCATGAGCTGATCGTAGGACCGAGAGTCGAACGCAAGAAAGAGCCCCCTCCCGCCCGAGGTGAGAGGGGGCTTCGTCTATCCGAGGTCCGGCTCAGTCTTCGACGCGCAGACGTAGGAAGGCGCGCAGCTGGTCGGTGTACGGCATGACGCCTCGCCTGGTCTCGATGAGGAGTTGCCACTTAATCAGCGCGTTGACGTCACGCGGAACGGTACGCGCCCCCTTGCCCGCGTAGTCCCGAGCGAGCCGGGGGGCAATATGGGGATCTTCGATGTGGGTGTGAAAACTCCCCATGGCAGGTCCAGGACGAGACGACGCTGCCGCAGGCACGCGGGGGTTTCCGCACCTTCGAACTCTGCGTGGACGAAGTTCTCCCAGGTGACGACCATCTGCGCTGCTTGC
Source organism: Streptomyces sp. WAC00040 (assembly GCF_056835925.1). Classification (NCBI taxonomy): domain Bacteria; kingdom Bacillati; phylum Actinomycetota; class Actinomycetes; order Kitasatosporales; family Streptomycetaceae; genus Streptomyces; species Streptomyces sp. WAC00040. The sequence goes on along the minus strand of NZ_JAKQZE010000005.1, from coordinate 198,208 downwards.
GGATCTCTTCGATCTGTTCCCGCAACCCGTCGACGAAGCCTTGCATCCCGTAGCGGATGAAGGCAGAGATGTCGTACGGGTGCCGACTCGTCATTGCCAGCTGGCGGTAGTACTCGCTCCGCGTCCGGTTGTAGTGGTCCGACAGAACGTGCGCTGCAACAGTCGGGGCCTTGGCCGCCATGTGGACGGCGTGATGGTGGGGGTATGGCGTTGACCGTGGTGGACAAGCCGTCGGAGACGGGCGGCCGGGGGGTGAGTGTGATGTGCCGGGGCGTGGAGGAGAGTGCCTGGGCATGGCGTTCTCGGATCACGATGTGATCGTGTTTCTTCAGGCGGCGGGGCTGAGCGATCCGGATGAGATGCTGGACGACCCGCGCTGGGTCCAGTGGCGTGGCGGCCGCGCCTGGAATCTGTCCCGCGACGGCGGCTGAGGATGGGGGGCCGGGGGCGGGGGCTCTGGCCGGGGCGTGGTTCCAGAGCCCCCGCACGGGGCCGCGTCTCTGCGTGTGACAGGGGTGCATTTCACGCGTCCACAACTCTCAACGAGCAGCACTGTTCGGCGTCACGGCCGTAGTCGCATCCCCGTCGGACAGCTGTGCTGTGGGCTGTTTGCACCAATTCCGTCACCCGTGCTTGCCCGGGAGCATGGTGCCTGTGACCTGTACTTTCACCTATTCCGGAGGCCCGGATAGGGGGTGGGTGGGTGGGCCGTTGTCCGGGGTTGTGCTGAGGGTGGTGTACGGGAGGCGCGATCCCGAAACCCGCGCTTGCCGGGTGCGTGTCTTCCATGGGAGGAGTGTCATGCGCAGGTTGTCACGGGCCCGGATCGTCCTGGCCGGAGTCGCTGTGGGGCTGCTGTGGTCGCCGTCGGCAGCGTGGGCGGATGGCACGCCGGCAGCGGGTGCGGGGCCCTCGAATGTGAGCGTGAGCCCCTCGCAGGTCCATCAGGGCGGGATGCTGCAGGTCACCGCCTCGGGCTGCACCAGCGGCGGCACGGTCACCTCCGCGGCGTTCCCCACCGTGCAATTGCCCGCCGGGGCGACCACGAGTGCCACCGCACGGGTGATCAACACCGCCACGCCCGGCTCCCACAGTCTGACGGTGCGGTGCGGCAGCCGGAGGGAGAACGCCTCGTTCACCGTGCTGGCCGGCGCCGCGGCCCGGGGCGGTCTCGGCGGCAGTCAGACCCCCGGCACGGCCGCGATCGCCGCGGGCGTTGCCTTGGCGGCACTGGGTGCCTGCACCGGAGCGTTCCTGATCACCCGGCGCCATCGTGTCCAGCGCAGCCGGTGACGCACACCAGGCGAGGCCCCGCAGGAACCGGAAGCGGCCGACCGGCCAAGGGCGCATGCCACCCCATCCCTATTGAGGTGTGGTTCCGGGCCGGCGAGGCGAGCACCGGCCCGGAACCACACCCTCCGATCCGGGGTGTGAGGTGGGGCCCTGGCCGGGCAAACGGCAGGGCCCCGGCGTGCATTCTTCAGGGGAGTGAGCACGCGTCGTGCGGCACAACGTGCCGCACACCGAACCGGTCACGCTGCTTAGCCCGGTCCGTGACTGGCCGAGTCGTGCCAGGGCCGGCCTGGCCACGGCGGGTGATGAGGAAGGATCCGCAGCAGCCGGGCCGCACGTTCCTCGCGCCAGGACATGGAGCAGGCGGTGCCGCCTCGAGTCCGATGGCGGCATGGGCGGTCTCCAGCCCCGCTGCCACCGTTCCCTCTCCGCCGTTGTACGGTCCCGGGCATCGTTCGGGTGACTTCCGCTGCCCGCACGGGCCGATCTGGTGGCGCTTCGGCCGCTCCGAGTGGCAGCCCCTGACCGACGCACTGACCAACCCCCGCACCAAGGCGGAGTACGACGCCCGCGACGAGCAGCGCCGGGCGGAAGGGGAGCGGGTGCGGGTCCTCGAGGACCGGCAGCGCCGGGACGAGCTGGAGCTCCGTGAGCACCAGGTCGAGGCCAAGCGGGGGATCATCAAGGTGGCGGCATGGTCGGCACGGGTCCAGGCTCCGGCCCGTGGTGTGCGGGCAACAGTCGTCTCCGCGACGGGTCCAGGCAAGACGTTCACCGCCGCGTCGGCGGCGCTCGATCTGTACCGGCACGGCCGGATCCTGGTGATGCTGCCAGACGCACGGCGTCCGATCCGCAGGTGCTGCGGCGGCGTATTGTCAGCTGGGCGAGGTGCTGCCGAAGGGCGGGCAGGTCCTGAGCTGGCGACAGGGAGACGACGCCGTACGCCCGCATCTTGACCGCAAGAGCCGCGGCCGCCTGCGCCCAGTTTCCGCAGACCGATCCGGCCGCGAACCTCGGACACACCTGCGGCCAGGCGGTGCTCCGCCTGGGCGCCCGGCGAGACCGGCCTGGCACACGTCCAGTCAGTGAGCCTGCTCGTCAGGGCTCTCCACCGGGCGCTCGACCGCGCCCTGAAGCCCCGTGTGAGGTCGGCACCTCCCGCTGGCCGGCACGGCTCGGGTCCTACACCACCCAAGTCGTGCATGGCCCATCGCCCCAGCGCCCGCACGCAGGGCGTTCTGGCACGGCTGCGGAGGTTCCCGGCCGTGCAAACACAGGAGGAACACCTCATGGTCCCAAAGCCCAGCGCCCCACAGCAGGAGGGGGCGGCCTGGCCCGCGCCCCCCGACAGCCCAGGGCTGCCAGTGCACAAGGGAGACCCACGCTGCCCCGGCCGGCAAGAAACGATCACGGACATCGGTTCGTGGGTCACCTTGACGCAGGGGATAATCGCTGTCATGTCTGTCACCGACCCCGGCCCCGATGATGCGGCGCTGTACCGAGTGAAGTTTGCCCAGCGGTTGCCGGCCGACCTGGGCGAGCTCACCGGGCCAGAACACGGCCTGGTCGAGCTGCCGCTGCATGTGGCCTGGTCCGGTCTGCGCGTCTTCGACCTGGACCGTCCACGCCAGCGCATGGGCCTGTACCGGACCGTACTCGCCGAGGGCATGACTGAGGACCTGCGCCGCTTCCTCAACGGCAACCTGCTCGTGGACCTGTGGCCAGTGCTGCGTACCCTCGTCGGCCGCACCGTGAGGGACGTCTGGGAGGATGCCTTCCCCCAGCTGCGGGAAGCCAGGGCCGCAGCGTGAGGATGCCCGAGCTGCACGCACGGCTGCTCGCCGACGTGCTCGCCCTCGGCTCGTCCTTCCCACTCGTCCTGACCGGCGGCTACGCCGTCCAAGCCCACCGGCTTGTTGAACGAGTCAGCCAGGACCTGGACCTCGCCACCGAAGCCGCCGCACCGATGAGCGAGATCACCCAGTCGCTGCGCACCGGCCTCGAGGAACGGGGCTGGCAGGTGTCAGTGATCGAAGTAGCGCCGCTCTCGGCGCGTTTCCAGGTCACCGATCCGCAAACCGGCGACGTATGCGAAGTAGACGTCCTCAAAGAAGTCTTCTGGCGCCCGGTTGCCCACAGCGACTACGGCCCTGTCCTCGGTGAGGAGGACGTGATCGGCACCAAGGTCAGGGCCCTCGCAGACCGCGGCGCAGCCCGCGACCTGATCGACGTCTTCGCCGCTTCCCGCCGCTGGAACACCGCCGACCTGGAAGAGTTCGGCCGACGTCACGCCCGCGGCCGGTTCAGCCCCGAAGACCTCCAAGCGCGTCTGGCCGGCGCCGACTGGATCGACGACGCCGAGTTCGCCGCCTACGGCCTGGACGAAAATGCCATGGGCGCCCTGCGGAAATGGGCCCAGTTCTGGGCCGACGATCTTGCACGCCGCCTGCACCGTCCTGAGATCGACGACTGAGGGCGCCGCCTGTCGCCTGCATGCGCGTGGCGAACGCCTTCAGGCCTTTGCGCGCTCAGCAGGAGGTTCTCCAGCCTCCGCCCCACGCCGGGCCTGGCCAAGCTCGAGGGTGTGCAGGAGATGGCCTGGGCGGTCGATCTGATGGAGCAGGGCCTGAACCCGGCCCGCCACCTCAAGGGCGGCGACGCCGTCCTCGAGGACGGAGAGTAGACCGGTGGGGGACATCGACGACGCCCTGCAGCGCGCGGACCAGGAAGCCTTCACCCGCGAACCGCCCAAGGGTCTGCGGGCCCGGATCAACTTCCTCATGGGCAAGCTGAAAACGACCCGGGCCGTTGCGGCGGAGCTCGGGGTCAGCCAGCGCTCCGTGGAGCGCTACCGCACCGGCGCACGGAAGAAGCCGCCCAAGGACATCACGGACCGGATCGACGCCGCCGTGCGCGCCCGCTGGCAGCCCCAGGTCCGGGGGCGCCGCCGCCGGCAGGCCGCCGCCACCACCGGCATCACCGTGGAAACCCGCGCCCGGTTCGGCTACACCGCACCGATCGGCACCACCGACGACGGCCGCATGCGCCGCCTCACCGTCCACCTGCCCCCCGACTACGCCAACCGCCTCTTCGACGCCCAACAACGAGGCGCAACCGACCAGCAGCTGCGCGACATCGTCGCCGAAGGACTCCAGGAAATCTATTTCAAGGACGGCGGCCGCCGCGCCGACAACCTCGAAGTCGAATTCACGGACATCGACTACTTCGACGTTTCCTTTTAGCTAGTGCGGTACTTCGCCTTCGAACCGTGCAGGTGGTCGCGCAGAGCGTCCTCGATGTGCCGCACCATGTCCCATGTGGCGCGGGCCCAGGCATACTCGCGCTCGTAGACCTCTGCGACTCCCGGGAAGCGCTGCTGTTGGCGCGCCGCGCACAGCTCTGTCTGCATCGCCGATAGGTCTGCCTCGATGAGCAACCGGACCATGCGGGCAAGCTCCAGTGGGCAGCGATGCAGCACGTCCTCGAACCGCCAGCGCGCCGGGGCCAAATCAAACAGCCATGCCTTCGCGGAGTCCTTGAAGCCCTGCTCCTCGGGACTCGGCACGGCCCCAGGCCATCGCGAGGCCTCCGGGCGCTTCCGTCGGCCGGCGGAGCGCCCGGACCGCCGAACCATCGGGCCCGCCATGTACGGGACAGAAAAAGGTGCTGTCACGGGGTGCCTCCTTAGCCGCGCGGGGCGCCTGCCGCGCGGGGCGGTCTCGAGCATTCGCTTGGCGTCGAGCGTCCGTTCTTATTGGCGGGCGCGTCAAGAGTCCCAGATTCGGCTTGGGGCCAGGGGCCCATTGTGGACGTTGCCGGGAGTGCCGGCCCCACATCGATCCTGATCTAGGCCACTCGCTAGGCCGTCGGTGCGCTGCGAAACGCGCAGGCGCAGTTTGCTGGCCACATACCCGACGCGACGGGGTCCCTCGGAAGGCGAGCAGGCTCACTCGACCTCAACTACTTCGTTATAGAGGTGTGAAATGAGCCATACCAGTCCGGAGCCCAAAGCCAGTTGGCCAGCGCGACGGTACAGTGGCTGCTTGTGACGGACGCCCAGGGTGCGCCTCATGAAGTGTGAGAATGGGGCCTTGGGCGAACCCGTTTGGACGGCTCGGTACTCCGCGACGGCGAAATAGGCCACCCACGTTACCCAGACGGCCCGCCACGCTTCTTCCTCGTTCATTGCGCCTTCTTCTTCAGCTGCAGGCCCAAACTCTTTCGGCCCTGGTAGGACCTGGTGTTTCCGCCCGTTGGCCTTTGCGCGCATGCCCGGGCTATTGCTCACCTGGCAATTGCACAGCTGATGGTGAGTGGGGGCTGCTTCTCGTGGCGGTGCGGGGCGTCCATACGCTACGAATTCTGCTGCCTGGCCGAACAGAGCACTGGGACCCAGTTCGGCCGGGCGGCCTCCCCACTCGCATCCCCATGACTTGTCAACTAAGCTTCAAGTCATGAGCGTGATGGAGCTGAACCTGTCGGAGCTGCTGAACAAGCCCAAGGCCACCCTGGCGGCCCTTCGTGGCGCCCGGCGGATCCGGCTGCGGCGGCGCGATGACGAGGACCTGGTGCTCACCACGGCCGCCCGGGCCGAGCAGGACAGCGCGGTCACGGGCGCCACCAGCCGCATGCTCGTGGAGATGATGCGCACCCACGAGGGCCGCACCTTGGTGCGGGACGTCCTCCCCGCGACCTTCCCCTGGGTGCGCTACCTGCCCGCGCACGACATGCGCGAGTTCTCCGTGGAGCTCGTCGACGCGCTGGGCGCCGCCGCCGAACTGGACAACACCGCGGCCGTCGCCCAGCTCATCACCGAGTGGCGGCACACCGCCGAAGTCCACGCCGACCCCGAGCTGCACGCCGCCCTCACCACCGACTCCGGCGAGGACTACGGCCCCGTGCCCGAGCCCGGTACCGCGGCGTGAGCCCCGAGCGCGGAGACCGCGCCGCACCCCCACCAGGCCAGCAGGAGTGGGATGTGCGCTTCGCCAACGGCGAGGCCGCCAAAGGGTGGGAGCAACTGAGCACGCAGGCAGCGGCCAACACTCGCGCCGCCTGGCACGTCATACGGACCGAACCGGCGCCGGCCACCCGCACCGAACGCCACCACCGGCTCAAAGGCGAACTCGCCCACGGCACCCACCGCGGCGAAACGATGGACCGCTGGCAGATCGAGGTCACCGCCGGCGGCCGCATCTGGTACCTCCTCGACACCGGCCGCCGCACCGTCTGGATCGACCGCGCCTCCACCGCACACCCCAAAGCCACCGACCGCTGAACCCTTCAGCATGGCGCGGCCTGGCCTCCGCAGTGTCCCCGTACCTGTGTACCGGGTCCGGGTTCACCGGCTATCGGCTCGCTCAGATAGCCGGTCGGCGGCGCGGGCCACGCCCGTACCCGTGGTGCCTCGATGCCGAGCTCGGCCATCAGCCGCTCGACGGTGCAGCGGGCCACCTCGTGGCCCTTGCGTCGAAGGGCGCGGGTGATCCGGCGGGCGCCATAGGTGCCGCCCGACTCGGCGTGGACCTGCTCGATCAGCGGTATCAGCTGCTCGTCGCGGATCCGGCGGGCCGACTTCGGCCGCTTCTTGCGGGCGATGTACGTCGACGGCGACAGGTCCAGCACCCGGCAGACGGGATCGACCCCGAGACCTTTGTCACGCAGGTGGTCTATCACCTGCTCGGCCTCGTCCGGGGACGGTCGATCTCCTGGGCAAAAAACACGCTGGCGGCTTTGAGGATCTCGTTCGCCCGCCTCAACTCCGCTACTCTTTGCGGAGTTGTTTGAGCTCGTCCTGTTCGGCGGCGGTCAGCCGGTCGTTGCGCTCGCCGCGGTCGGCCTCGGCCTGGCGGACTCAGCCGCGCAGGGCCTCCTTGTGGATGCCCAGGTCCTTCGCGACGTGGGCGATCGGTCGGCCGGTGGCGCGGACCTCTCGGATCGCGCGCTTGCGGAGCTCATCGGGGTATTTACGGGGTGCTGCCATGGTGCTGGTGGTTCTCCTTCGCCAGGACGGTAACCCTGGCATAAGGAACTCCACAGATCTCGGTACAGCTCAACGCGGGATCGAACACGGCGGCCGACCACATCACCGCCGCCCAACTGGCCCTGGCCCAGCTGCCCAAGACGTACCGGCGCGGGCGCCGGACCCTGATCCGCATCGACTCCGCGGGCGGCACCCACGACTTCGTCGCCTGGCACGCCCGGCGGGGACGGTGGCTGTCCTACTCGGTCGGCATGGTGATCACCGAGCAGGTCCACCAGCATGTGCTGAAGGTTCCGGCATCGGCCTGGACGGCGGCCGTCGAGGCGGACGGCGAGATCCGCGACGGCGCCTGGGTCGCCGAACTCACCGGCGATGTCCTTACCGGCTGGCCCAAGGGCATGCGGCTGATCGTCAGGAAGGAACGACCGCACCCCGGGGCGCAGTTGCGGCTCACGGATGCGGACGGCATGCGCCCGACCTGCTTCGCCACCAACACCTTGGGCCGGCCGATCACCGAGCTCGAGCTCCGTCACCGGCTGCGGGCCCGGGCCGAGGACCGAATCCGCGCCGCCCGGGCCACCGGCCTGCGCAACCTGCCCCTGCACCGCACGGCCCAGAACCGGATCTGGCTGGAGGTCGTGCAGATCGCGCTGGACCTGCTGGCCTGGATGCCGATGCTCGCCCTGACCGGCAAGGCCAGGTTCTGGGAGCCCCGCGGCCTGCGACTCCGCCTGTTCACCGCGGCCGGACAGCTCGTGACCACGGGCCGTCGACGAATCCTCCGCCTGGCCCGGCACTGGCCCTGGACCGGTCACATCACCGCAGCCCTCGGCCGGCTCACCCAACTGCCCGACCCTGGCTGATCAGCGGATTCCCCGTCCCTTCGACAGCACCTCAACACCCGGAGCAGTGGAATCCGGCGCCATCCCGAGGCGACACTCGGCTCTTCGGCCTGCACAGCCTCAGCCCACGGCACGAAAACGGCCCACCGAACTCCGTCGGCGGACCGTCACGAAACTTCGAGGCTAGCATGGCCAGTTGCAGTGCGCCGGTCACCGGTCATCAATGCAGCGATCAGCTCGGCAAAGCCGATGGCGAGCAGCATGTCACCGAAGCTGATCATCACTTCGCTGCTTGGCAACGGGATGACATCGCCCAGCCATGGAAGCGGTCGCGGAGGTCATCACCTCATGCTTGGCCGACAGTGTCGCGTCCGATACTGTGCCTGCCCACCTACTTGGAAGTAGTACGGGCATCCGCCCGTTGGCAAAGATCACAGCGGCATTGCACGCAACCCCCATGCTCCCAATGAGCATCGGCACGCGGGTGCGAGGGGCCGATTCGGCACTGAGATTGCGAGCCACCCATACTGCTATTGCACATGTACGAAATGACCAGCAGCAGGACACCCTGCGTTTCGGCCTGGGCGCGGGCGACGTGTGAGAACGCGTTCAGCGCGTTCACCGCACCAGCAGCCCAAAGCAGCCACGTCTGCTGCAGGACCGTCCTGTCCAGGTTCTGCAGCCGCCCACCCGCCAGATACCCCAGCAGCACCCCGACGACAATTGTCGCTAGAACCGTCATGTGGCAGTCCCACCGAGGCGCTGCCCGACCACCGGTCATGGTCGTGCCCTGTCCCGGAATAGACGAGTTGACTCAGGTTGGGCTGCTCCGGTCGTGTCCGCGGCCACCACCCGGAGCCTGCTGATACGCAATCAGCGACAGCCATCGGTCAAGGTGGCTCCGTACCGTCGCCACGCTCGCGAGGTTTCAGAATCTGTCTTGCCACCCACCATCCTCATCAAATGCATCCCGGGGTGCCATGTGGTCGCACCACACTAGGTGTTTGCCCAACACGTCGGTCTGCTCCCAACAGGTAGTAGGTGGAGCTTCCCCTTGCATGGGGGCAGGAAGGTTCGGATGACCCAAGTGCTCGTAATCCTGATCCGTGTTCTCAACGAGCACTGGCTCGGAGGGGTGCGCCCAGCCCCAGTCAGCGGCGCCGGCCCCGATCGCGACAGCGATACCCGCGACGGCTAGAGCGGCACGGAAGCGCCGCCGCGAGGAGGGTGTCTTTATTTTTTCAGTCATGTCCCTTGCCTTCATCATTCGTTAGGGGCTGCGGCACTGTGCGCAGTCGCAACCCGCTACGGGTTCGCTTGCCACGCAGAAGGTATCCCAGCCTGTCTGCTTGTCGGACAGCCCAGACTTCGGGGACCCAGGACACTCCTGCTGAGGGCAGATACGCCCCGCTGCCGTCACCAAGTCATGGAAACCATCGGTGACCAGGTAAGAGAAAAGCAGCCCGCACAAGATGGCCAGGCCCCAATACAACAGCGATCACAGTCCACCTCAAAAAAACTTAGACCCGCTGTCCCATGTCTTTTGGGCACTCGGGCCCATACATCAGTACGCAGTGCGGTGTGACCCGCATGTTCTGCGCCACGTCGCCGCGACGATGCGCAGAACGTGCGGGAGCGCAGAACCGACCCTTGGCACGCCTGAACTGCCCAGGCACCATCGTCTACGACCCAGCGAGATCCACGCCGACCGGCTGGCCGACCTGTGTCCCGCGTGGACGCCGATGATCTGCAGTACCTCGATGACATGGCAGTTTGCGGCGTGGAGTTCGGCGGGCTCGGCGACCGTCCAGGCAAACAGCGGCCCTGCTGGGACTTCTACACAAGACCGATCCAGAGCCTTGATGGCGGGCGGAAGTCACCCCGCCCCCACCGTGACGACGAGACCGGTTACCCGTGCTCGACGGCCAACAGATCGCGCTCCGGGTCGCCGACCTGCTCGATTAGGGACGGTAAGCGCCAGCGGTCGGGAGCCCCCAGTCCCGCTCGGTGACCAGCGCGCCGATCGCGGTGCCGAGGCCCGTCGACGTCCTGCGGGCGCTCCTGCGTAACGGACACCGATACCGCCCCATACCGAAGTTGCTCTCCCAGCAGTCCCAGCACTCGAACTCCCCCATCCGCCCAGCATGACCGTCGCGGACCCCGCCCTCCCTCAAGGCGACGGTGAAGGGCGGCATCGGCAAGCTCCGCGAACGCCCCCAAGGGCGGCACTACCGCGACGGCGAACGCTGGCCCGCATTGGAGCGGCCGACCTGGCGGCCGGACATCCGCGCCGCAGTCATCTCCAAGGCCCGGGTGAACATGCACCGCAAGATGAACGGCAAGCCGACCGCTCAGACAGTGAGGGCGACCGCATGCAGGTGCGGGCGAAAGGCTGGCACTGGAACGCCATGCGCAACCGGGACGTCTGTGGCCCGTGCTGGATAGGCGGCCGCCGATGACCAAACTCGCCGACCGCCGCGCCGGCACCCCTGTACGGCGCGGCACTCGTCCTGATCCCCGTGGCGCTCCGCCTGGCCAGGACGTCGCGTAGCCGGCCCGCCCCGGCCGAGGACGAGACGCCGCACGTCAAGCAGCAACTGCTCACCGCCCGCCAGGAGCTCGACGCCGCGTGCTGCGTGTGCGCCTGGGTCAGCCGCGGCACCCGCCACGACACAACCTGCCGGAAAGGCCACTGCCGATGACCCACTACCCCTCACCTGCTCATGGGCGTGGCGGCAGGCAGCTGCGCGTACGACGTCTGTGAACGCGGCGCGATCCTCGTCGGTGAAGGCGCCGGCACCGCGTACGAGGACGGTGTGGCCGTCGACCTCGAGGAGCGTGCACTCCTCGGGGCTCGCCGCGTCGAACGCGACGACGCGGGACCAGGTGGCGCCGCTGGCCTCCTTGTGGATGGGCCCGTCGTGCTGGTGGCGCAGGACGCAGGGTCCGAGGGGCGCAGCGATGCCGCCGGTCATCGACGCGTCGCAGGTGCCCTTGGCGAGCTCCGCCGGGAAACGGTTGATCTCGTTTTGCTGCTCGAGCAGCTTCTGGGCGATGCGCGGGTGATCAGGGTTGACATGCGACTGCTGCTGACCAAGAAGGTCCGGATCGTCCTGCGCCACCTGCTGGCCGTCAACCCCGCCCACCCGGCCTGGGGACTGTCCATCTGCCGCCGTCACAGGGCTGAGCACCGGCAGCACCTACCAAATCCTCGACAGGCTGCTGAAGGCAGCCTGGGTCGAGTCCCGCACCAAGACCCACCTGCCCGCGGGCCGGCCGCCGCGCACCTTCTACAAGCTCACTGAGCTCGGCGCCGCCCGGGCCCGCTCCGTCCTCGAGAGCAGCCGTGGGTAGCCAGCCTTCCATCCTCGCGCGCGCATGCGTTCGCACGCGCGCGATCGCAGGCGCGCGAGGGACACACTCACCGACGCCCCCGGAGGAGCACATGAACCGATGACAGACCTGCCACCGGGCCCTCGCCGACGGCCAGCTGCGCCAGCGAGCACACCGTCGCCCAACAGGGCCTGGCCTATGCAATCTAGGCCCAGCACCTCAACTCCCACCAGGTAGCGTCACAGGAGCATCACAGTCCGAACGCATTCCGTCCGCATCCGACAACCTGACCGGATGCGCCCCACAGACGATGCGACCGCCGAGCGGAACCGCAGCCTCAACAAGAAGATCCTCACGTTCGGCTGCCTGCCGCTGACGGCGATCTTCGTCCTCGTCATCCTCGCCGAAGTTGTCGGCAGCAGCGACGAACGCTCCGTCGACGCACCGCCGTACAAGATCACCAAGCAGGACGTCACCGGCAACAGGCGCGACATCACCATTGTGGTCGACAGCAGCAGGGACCTACGTGCCGTGTTCGACGACGCCATCGGCAAGCTCGATGAAGAAGCTGGCTACCACGTGGTAATCAATTGCTCCACCGGCGGCACCAAGTCAGTAGACAACCGCCTCGCCAACGGCCGGCACGCCATCGGCCTCAAGGGAACCGTCACCACCGGGCTCAAAGACGGCTGGGGCGAATTCACCCTGAACAAGGACCGCCAGTGCCCGGTGGACCAGGCGAAGCAGGACGCCGCCCGCGACAGTGCTCGCCGGGCAGCCGGCCTCCCGCCCCAGCCCGACGCCGCCACCACCGAGGCGTATATCCACGACCTGAACATCATCGACCCGCGCATCGTCAAGCCAGGCAAGGACGACCAGGTCGTCAGTCGGGGCCTTAGCCAGTGCCTCTCCATCAAGGACACCCCCAACGACAGGGAGAAGCTGGTGCAGTCGACCCTCGAGAGGTTCACCATCACCACGCGCCTCCCCGAGATCAGCACCCCTGAGACCGGCCGCAAGATCCTCGACGCGGTACACAAGCACCTCTGCCCCGACTTCTGACCCATACAGCACCCGAGCCCGGCCCACACCACGCAGGCCGGGCTCACGCATGCCCAGGAGAGGAACCGCGGCCGACAGTCAGCCCATCGACGTGCGACTGCCCGCGATCCCGGACCACATCCCAAGCAACACCATCCAGGCCTTCTGCCAGGCGCTGGGCTACTCAAGGTGTGCGAACTCCGCATCCCTGCACATAGCGACGGCCACGAGATCCGTTACGGCACAGCCGCAGCCAAGGTCACCGTCACCATCCCCATCAAGTAGCCACACGCCTCCAGGAGTCTCAATGACGAAGTCAAGCCGCTTGCGCGACCGGCGGGGCGGCGGTGAACAGTCGGTGATCGCGTAGGAGTGCCCATAGGACCCTGGCCCGTCGGCGGGCCAGGGCGACGACGGCTGGACGTGCTTGCAGCCCTCGCCGCGCTTCTCGAGGTAGAAGTCCCGGGTTCGGTCCTTCGCGGATGATGCTGGTCTGCACGGACATGTAGAACGCTCGTCGCAGGCGGCGGCTGTATCGCTTGGGCCGGTGCAGGTTGCCGGTGCGCCGCCCGGAGTCCCGGGGAACGGGGATGAGGCCGGCTGCGGAGGCGAGGTGGCCCGCGTCCGCATTGGCGGTCAGATCGCCCGCGGCAACGACGAACTCCGCCCCGAGTATCGGTCCCATGCCGGGCAGGGACTCGATGATCTCGGCCTGCGGATGACTGCGAAACGTCTCGCGAATCTGCCGGTCGATCCGCTTGAGACGGTCGTCCAGCGCCAGGATCTGCGTGGCCAGGTCGGCGACGATCTGTGCGGCGGTGTCCTCGCCGGGCAGCGAGGTCTGCTGGTCCTGGGCGGCTTCCAGGCCGGTGGCCGCGACCGCATCAGCGCCGCGCGTCAATTTGCGGGGCTTGCCCCGGTCCCGGTCAACGTGCCTGAACGCGGCCGCCACCCCCCGTGCCGCTGTTCACCGGCCGAACACCGCTTTGAGAGGACCGACCGTCATGTTTCCACAGCAGCCCAGCTCCGCCAGACCCGGGAAGCGATCGGGCGCCTGACCAGGCACCTTGCCGACCACGGCGTACAGCCGCAGCAATCCAGGCCCTCGTCGAAGCGCCGCGTCTACCCCCCCACCGCCACCTATCCGTACGGCGGCAACCGGAACCACATCACCTCGTTCCTCGGCTCCGACGCCACCGACGAGGACAGGCAGCGCCGGTACGGCCACCCCGCGATCGAGACCGCCACCCGAAAGATCACCGGCCCCTGCCGCCTGCTGCTCGCCTCGGACGCGCGTACGAGCCCCACGAGGACGCCCGGCACTGCCTGTTCACCGAGTGCGACGGCGACGACCTGATTCCCACCGTCCGGGACCTGGTGAACCTGGCCGTCGACACCGCCGTCAAGACCAGCCGCTCCCTCGACCCGAACCAGGTCTACGCGGACAACGCGACTGCCCTCCTGGCCGACCTGACCCCCTGACCCACGCGGCCGACCCAGACCGCATACCCGACGGCCCGCCCCGCCGTACTCCCCATGATGGCGCTTCCTGAAATCGGCCACCCCCTGCTCGGAGGTGACCCCAGACCTGCTCGATGGATCTCCCCACCCAGACGGCACCTGACCTGCGGACGGGCGTCCTGCCCAACGCCGCGACTGGCAACAACGGCCCCGGCTCGACGTTCACGTGCGCGGTGACGGTGAAGGCGCTGCGCGGGTCGGTGGCCACCTGGTGGGTGGCTGGTTCCTCGCTTCCTCCGTTGTCACGGCCTGCGTCGATGAAGACTTGCGGCGGCTGGTAACCACGGGTGGTGACGTAATGGGTGATCAGGAACGGAGCGGCATAGGCGATGCCGGGCCTGTCCGGGATCCGCATCTCCCCGTTCCCTTCCGGAGCATCTGCATTAGGGCACAGGTCGCACTCGTGCACCCCGAGGCAGACGTTCATCCACTGGATCTCCTGAACAGCCTTCAGCTTCTCCACGAACGCCGGGGGTACCGATCCTGTCGAGTACGGCTTGCCAGATTCCAGCCACCCGATGCTCAGGCGGATGTACGCGGGGCGATACCAGAGCGCGTAGAAGCCGGACTCCCTGTCCGTGAACGCATCCTCGTCCTGGTAGTCGTACTCGCTGAGATCTTCGTAGAACACCCGCACATCATCGCCACATCGCGGCGGTGACGCCCAAACGATGCCACGCCCCGTCGGACACGACCTAGGATTCTCACCCGGGCCGCTCCATCCCGGCGTCCTCGTCCGCCATCCCAATGCGGCGGCGTGAGGCGCGCCCTTCGGCGCGAGCGGCTGTCACCCGGGGGCGCCGGCGAACCACCCGATGGGACACCAGCGCATCTGCCGGACGCACCCTGTGGGACCGCCGTCCGCGCCGGCGAAACGTGCTGTCCAAGAGGACAGCGCGTAGCACATAGTTGACCGAAACCACCGAGCAACCACGATCGGACGGCCGTGACGACCGCGAACAGCGAATCCTCCACCGAGCGGATCCCCGGACGGGCCTGGACGGTCCGCATCACCGCCCACGGCGCCAGGCTCGCCCAGGTCACCTGCAGCACCGCGGCGTGCCGCATGCCGCCCCGCTCCGCCGACCTCGCCGCACTGCGCACCTTCGCAGCCCAGCACGCCGCCGCGCACGCGAAAGTGGCCACCATCCGCCCCAACGCCTGGTGCCACTGCGGCTCCCAGCGGTGCGGCGCCCACCCCGACGCCAAGGCGCACTGCGCGGGCGCCGTGGTGATGATCCTGCGGCACGACCCGATCGTGCGCCGCGTCTGGAGCGTCGAGGAGGTCTGCGAAATATGCGCCCCGCTGATCCCGAACACCACCATCCTGGCCCGCGCCGCACGGCCGAACCGCACCACCGAGCGGCCCGCCGTCCCTGCCGGGCAGACGCCGGGCCCCGCCCGGCCGAGCGTCGCGTCCGGCTTCTCCTCGGCCGCCACGACCTCCGCCGACAGCGACCCCACCCCCCAACGGCGCTCACGCCGCACACCCCAGCGACCCCGCCGTCGACCTTCCGGACCAGGACACTGAGCACAAACCCATGCGGCACACGGAAGGCCGGGTCTGCTCACGCGGGACCCGACAGCAGATGCCGCGCGCTTGCGACAGCGTCCCGGGCGCCCTTCGTGCCCGATGGCGGACAGGCCCGAGTTCCGAGTCCGGCCACCTTCCGGTGGTGGCCGGATCCACCGAGTCAGGAAGCCTGTCGGGCCTCCTTGGCGGATGAGGTGCGGGCGAACCAGGCCTGCGCCTCGTCGTCGGGCAGGACGCGGGTCAGCTCGGCCGTACCCGGAAGGTGGGGAAAGAACCGGTCGGCGTTCCAGCTGCGCTGGTACAGCGGTTCGTCGAGAACGAGCAGGCGGTGTCCCTCCACCACGGGGATGTCGTCGGGCAGCCCCTCGTTCCAGATCCGCTCGCCGTCAGGGGCGAGGAGTTCGAAGGCTCCGGTCGCGACGGCGTCGGTGCGTTCTCGGGCGGGTTCGGTGTCCGTGGCCAGGCGGACGCTCTCGGCCGAAGGGTCGGTGCCGGGCACGTGGCCGCCACCGACGAGGACGTGGGCGAGCAGGGTGTGCAACTGGAAGTTGTCCCCGATGCCGCCGATGCGCACCTCGAACCCGGTCCCGGTGGGCCGGTGCAGCACTATCAGGGGCTCGTCGTCCAGGACCGCCAGCGCGTAGGCCAGGCACTGGAGGTCATGCCGCTCCAGGGCTGCCAGCTCGCGGCAGGCGGGCAGGAGCGTAGATGCGTGCCGACGGCGGACCTCTGCGCTGCGGCACAGTACAGCCAGCGCGGGCGGCTGCCATTCCTCGACCGAGCACCAGGCCAGCGCCAACCGCGTGGCGTCGTACGCGTCGCCGCCCAGGCGGGCCAGCAGCGCGTCATCGATGATCTTCCCGTCCGGCTCCGGCAGTTCGTCCTCGGCTGGGCCGGCAGCGGTCCAGCGGCGGGCGAACTCCAGGGCGTCGAGCAGGTCTCGGTGGACACCGTCGAGGACTGGCTCCGCGCAGGCCACCGGATCAGCGCCGCTCTCGACGCAGAAGCCGGCCGCCGACGCCAAGAGCGGGCGCGGGCCGGTGGGAGGAAAGGCGGGGAGCAGCGCGGCCAGACGTGGCCCCGCCAGGACGCGTTCGGCCTCCGGGGCCTCCTGCAGGCCTTTCAGCGCGGCGGTGAAGGCGCGTTCGGTGCGGGCACCGTCGCGAGCGTCCACCGCTTGCTCCAGCTCGGATATGACGGTGCCGAGGTCCGAGGCCTTCTGCTTCCTCTTGAAGATCACCGGCACACCTTAGGCGCGAGGACCGGCAGGAGTCACCGGTCGAACCTTCCGGACCGCTCTGTGCTGTCGACGTTATGCACATGCGCTGTCGGTTCTCACAGGGGCACAGCCAGACGGCCGCGACGCACAGGAGCACGAATCCCGGAACTGTGGTGAGGGCGCCCGGGCCGTGGCACGCGCCCGCGGCGCGTTCGCGGACGGGTCCCTTCGCACCGCTCGTCCCGCCCCACGGGACGCTTCTGCTGATGGTTGCCTGCCTGCTCCCGAGTGAAGGAACCGGCCCGCCGGGCAGGCCGACGGGCATTACGGCACAGGCGAAGTTGCCGCCAGCCGCCGTCCTCGAGCCGCGCGGCGTCCCGCCGCCGAGCAGAAAGTCCTTCGATGAGCGAGCAGCACACTCCCCTCCCCGACGACTTTCGCACCTGGATTGCACCGGGGCCTGCGCGAGCACACACCCGGCGAGCTCGCGGCCCACCTCATGCGCACCCCGGACAGCGACGAAACGAAGCTCACCGGCCTGCTGGCCAGCTGGATCCACCGACGCAATGCTGAAGCGCCGCAGGGCCTCGAGCTCGGGTGGATCGCCGCGGCCGCCGCGTGGACCTGCCACATGCGCGCCTTCACCGGCTACCCGCCGCTCTCCGTGCTCGCCCGCAGCCTTCAAAGCACGGGCGAAGAGGACCAGGACACCGCAGAGCTGGTGGTCAGCACCGCACTGAGAACGGGCGAGCCTCTTGACCGGCTGGAGCGCGACTTCCGCCCGCGCGCCGAGCTGATCGAGGACTGGTATGCCGTGCAATCACTGGCCGCCGACGTCCCAGCGCTCACGGAGACGGCCGACTGGCTGCTCGACCAGATCGCGCTGCGTGACGCGCACGCCCAGCAGTTGCGGGCCGTCCTCGAGCCGGACATCACCGACCACCTGCGTGACCGGCGGGCCCCGGGTCACCTCTGCGGCATGGCCGTCCCCGTACTCGACGACCAGCGCACCGCGCACCTGGTCCACGCCCGCGAAACCGTCCGGGCCTACACCGCCGCCGCGCACTCGGGACGCGAACAGGAGGCACAGCAACTCCTGGACACTTTTCCCACCCCGGCCCGCGTCCTTAAGGCCAGCGGCCCCGCCACCGCCTGGCGCAGCACCTCAGTCACCGCGCAGGACGCCGTCGAGGCCTGGCCGCTCAGCGCGCCGCGACCATCGCCGAGGAGAACAACCCCTTCGCCGACCCGGAACTGCTCCACGCCCAGACCGCCTACCTGGCCGCACGCGAGGGCCAACTGCACCTCATGCACGATGCGCTCGGACGCCTGGCCGACCCTGCCCCGGTGCCCCGGGACCTGCCCGAGGAGCTCGCCCCGGTCGCAGCCGGGCAGACTCAGCGCCGGCTGATCGAGGCGTTCGGCAGCACCGACCGCGCGGCTCAGGTGCTGGACGGCCAGATCAGCCACCTGCGGCAGCAGCCGGTGCCGGCCCACCGGCGCGCCATCACCGGCGCCGAGGCCGACCTGCTGACAACAGTCCGTGACGCGCTCAAGCAGGCCGCGGCCGCCGGTGGGCCCCTCGACGAGGAGCGCATTCGCGCCCGCCTTCAGCAGGCCATGGCCCGCCCCGCCGCCCCGGCCGACCCCACTCCCACGGCCTCCACAGCCCACGACAACGCCCACACCCAAACCCTGGCCGCCGGACACACCACTCCCGCAGTGCACCGGTGAAGGCGGCTACCTGCCTTCGCAACCCGCACAACATCGGGCCGGCGAGTATCGCCCGCCCCCAGTAACGGGGGCGCCCCATCAACGCGCCGGCGCCTTTCCCGCTTCTGACGTCAAGGAGTCTCATGCCGATACGTGTCCCTCCTGAAGCACCGCCCTACCGGCAAGCCGCCGGCATCCTCCGGGCAGAGATCACCGAGGGCCGGTTCAAACCCGGGCAACGCCTGCCGGCCTGCCGGGAGCTGGAGACACGCTTCGGCATCGCCAACATGACCGCCCGCAGTGCGATCGCGGTTCTGCGGAGCGAGGGACTCGTGCACACCGTCCAGGGCCGCGGCACATTCGTCCGCGCGGCAAGCCCTTCCCCGCAGCCATCCCTGTCAGCCGCAGACGCCGACCTGCGCGACCTTGTCCTTGGCATGGCATGGCACGGCAGATCGAACACCTCCCCCAACGCGTCGCCGACCTGGAATCCGAGCTCCGCTGCGCGACAGGCCCACCATCGACCCACTGAACACCGCATCCGTTCACTCCGATCCGCGGCACGAAGCACCGGCTGCTGCCCGGGTATCTGCGGTGCTCGGCCCACCAGGCCGCCGCCGACGCCCGGGCGGGCCGCAGCGAACGTCAGACCTCCGCCCTTGACGGCGTTCTGCTTGTTCTTGCCGGAGATGAACTTGTCGCGGTCCTTGTGTCCGGCGGCCGGGCGGCGAACCCGGATCTCGGTGCCGTCGACGATGCCGGTCGTCCCGCTCGAGCCGAGATGGTCGACGACCTCGGCCAGGGTCCGCAGCCGCACGTCGGGGCTGACGGTGCACCCTCGCTCGGCGAGCAGGGGCCGCACCTCACCGACGGCACGGGTGATGGTGGATCGGTCCACGCCGAACCAGCAGGCCAGCACGTCATGGGTGACCCCGTGGCGGAGATGGACGAGGGTGGCCAAGAGACGGTCGATGAACACCAGCCGGTGCTTCGCGCCCGCGCCCACGGCCCGCTTCCGCGGGCGAGCGGCAAGCCTCGCTTGGTGACGCTCCTGCCACAACGGGCCGGTTTCCTCCACGAGTTCAGCAATCACTTTGGCAGTCAGACCCGTGATCCGCCGATTGCTGATGATCACCGCACGCGTCGCGTTCCCCACCACCTGACCATGATCAACCATCCAGGCTCGACGTCTCACCGCCAACCATGCACGAGCTCGTTAGGCAGGAACAGCCGCCACTGCAACGGGCAGGAGGCGGTGTCACTGGCGGCGAGGACGCTGACCGCGACCTGACAGTTAGCGCGTTTGCCCAGGGCCCCGCAGTACTGCGGGGCCACCCCGGCCGACATTCTTCCGTCCTTGGGCACCAACACGTCGCCAATCACCCAGGCCGCCGGGGCGATGAGCGGCAGCATGCGTTCGCAGATCCGCCGCTGCACGGCACCGGGGCGGCTGGTGTTGGTGTAAAGGCCAGTCCCGCCGCCGCAGCGGTGATCATCTTGCTCACGTGGCGCGACGTCTACCGCGACAGATACCGCAGCCCCTGGGGTGCGTGTTTCCAAAGCTCGATGCGTCTTGATCTTGATACTTCGTTGCCCGCGAGGTGCTTGGCGGCAAATGTGACCGAAGTGCTGCTGGCCTGCGTACACCTCCCCATGCCACGTTCAAAGCCGCAGAGAACCGGCTACGGGGGGTGGGAATGCTTGTGAAGGAGTTCAGCACGGACGTCGTGGAAGCGCCGGAGCGCTTCGCACTGTGGGAAGAAGCCACCGCACAGTCGCACATGCGCAATCTGATGCGCAGCAACGACCATGACGACTTCCGGGCCAAGATGCGCAACCTGGACCTGGGGGAGGTGCACGTGTCTGCACTGGCCTTCCCGCATCTGGAGATCGTACGGACAGCGAAGCTGGTAAGGCAGTCCGACCCAGAGGTGTACCTGATCAACTACGTCCTCGGCGGGGAAGGTGGCGTCTCCCTGGACCGGGGTGACGCGGTGTTGCATACGGGCGACCTCGTGGTGCTCGACAGCAGCCGTCTTTGCACCGGCTACCGCTTCGCTCATCCGGATAGCTGGTCGCAACTGACCGTGCAGATTCCTCGCAGGCTGTTGCCGCTGCCGGAGAAGACGGTGCAAGGCTTGCTCGCTGTCCCGATCAGCGGGCGCAGCGGCATGGGCGGGGTGTTTGCCCGCTGGCTGGCCGACCTCAGCGCACGCGCCGGCGAGTTCACCCGAGCCGACATCCCCACTCTCACCTCTGTCACCCTGGACCTTGCGGCGTCCGTCATCGCCCGTTGCCTGGAGGCTGAGGAGTCACTGACCCCGGAGGCCCGCAGGAGCGCCCTACGGGCACAGATCAACGCGTTCGTCGAGCAGCACCTGGCCGACCCGGCCATGACTCCCCAGACGATCGCGGACGCCTATCACATCTCCCTGCGCCATCTCCAGCAGCTGCTCGCCGAGGACGGCACGTCGCCGGCCGCGTGGATACGCCGCCGCCGTCTGGAACGCTGCCGCCTGGACCTGGCCAACCCCCGCCTGAACGCTCGCCCCATCCAGGCCATCGCCGAACGCTGGGGCTTCACCAACCCGGCCCACTTCAGCCGCCTGTTCCGGGCTACCTACGGGATACCGCCGCAGGACTACAGGAACCTGCCGCCCATGGCGTGCGCGAATCGGCAACAGCCCTGCGCGGAATGACAAGGCCGGGTGCGATCGCCCTCGGCATCCTGGAGGTTCTCGGCAGCAGCCCGGGAGGAGGGGGACATCGCTTTGTTGCTCAGATTCAGACGGGGGCCGCTCGCCCTCACAGTGCTGGCGTTAGTTTCCGCCCTGTTCATCACGGGGCCAGTGAGCACCGCGTCCGCGTCCGAGGCGCCGACGCAAGGCGTGCGGCACGAAACCGGCATGACTCCGGAAACCGGGAGTCGGCCGGACGGCACCGCGTTCATACCGACCGCGGTCAAGAAGTCGGGCGCGGGGTCCTCAGCGACAGACGGGCGGAAGCGCGCCATCGCGGCAGGGGTCAAGGGAGACTTCGACGCGGCCACGGCTGCGGAGGAAGAGTCCGGGGCTCTGGCGGGACGGCCCGCGCCGCGCAAGCCCAAGGACGCGTTCGTCAAGAACTGCGACAAGAACTACGGGCCGAACACGCCCCATGGATACATCGAGGCCCGGTTCGCCTGGTGCACCAAGTGGATCGCCTGGAAAAAGACCTTCGACAGACGCGGCCGTGTCATCGCCTACCACGCGGTGCACCACTACCTGATCGGCTACGGTCGGGACGACGGACAACGCTCCGTACGCATCTACCTGAAGCCGACCAAGGTCGTCGCGAGGGGTCGTGCGGCATCTCTCAGTACGCCGTTCGGATTCGAGCCACTGTGCCTCCAGATGTCCTCTACTCCAGGCTGCGCCGTTGACAAGCCCATGGTCACCAAGTCACTGGCACAGTGGAAGGCCCAGGGCCTGGCCAACAAGTGGACCACTTGGTCCATCAGCTCGGACGAGAATCAGTCGTCCGCCACGGAGAAGGTTTCCTTCCACCGCTTCACACTCCAGTTCTCCACTGGAGTGCAGACGACCCCCCAATCCGACGGCTACATGCTGCGCTGCGACTCCGCGCAGATCGGTACACGGACGAAGGCATGCCTGTTCCACGACATCGTGCCGAACCTGAAGTACGCCCTCTACAAAGCCAACGGAAGCCGTACGGCGGTCCACGAGGTCGCCCAGCACATCAAGGATGCCTTCCAGCACCCTGATGCGGCCAACATGTATCCGAAGGAAGGTCACCCCAAGAGGATTCCCGGACGCTACGCAGGGTCGGTCGACCCCGACACACCGGACTGGCTGGAGCGCGTCCCGTACAATGGGGCCGACTACAGGGCCAACTCAAACACCAAGAATCACGCCTGCCGCCGCACCGGCCCCTACAGGCTCACCGGACTGCCGAGCCCGCCCGGCAGCGGGCAGCAGTGCGACGAGTATCCCTTTGCCTCCACCAAGCAGGGTGCGGCCAACCCGACGTGGGACTTCTCCGTCCGGGCAGTCTCGAAGGATGACAACCACGCCGCAGGCCAGGCGCTGAAGAAGTTCTACCGGCAGTGGCGAATCCTGTACTTCGACAACGACTTCTTCTACGTCGACGTCGTCGACAAGATGCCCAGGTAGCAGCCCACCAACGGCTGGCCTCCCCAAAGCGGTTCGTACCTGTCCAAGGTGCGGGCCGGCGCCAGCGGCTCCTGCCACGGTACTCGGCCGCCTCCACCTGGCCTACTGGTGAAGGCAAGGTAGGCCCATTGGCAGCCGGTCCGCCCCTGGTAGAGGATCGCGTTGACGATCTCCGGCATCGCGTAGGCCCTGGTTGCCGTTGACCGAGCGGTGCCGGTCCTTCCAGGCGGTGATCACCGGCTCGATCAGAGCCCACTGCTCGTCCGATAAGGGTTCGGCTTGCGTTCGCTTACATCATCACACCAGCAGAAGAGCGGCTGCGGGCCGGGCGGATTCCGCGCAAATCTGGAGAGCGCGAACCCGACCGGCGCGTACCCGGACGACGCAAACCTGTTCGGAGCGGACCTGACCCACGCAATCCTGAACGACGCGACCTTGTCAGTGGGCCGGCGTGCTCGCTCCCAGCCCAGTTGGAGGTCCTCGTCAGCGTCGGCCTGGGCCATCAGCGCGGTGAACACTCGCTCCCACGTGCCGTCGGCGGCCCACATCCGCAGCCTGTTGTAGACCCCTCGCCAGTTGCCGCATTTCTCCGGCAGTTGGCCCCACTGGGTTCCGGTCTGAAACTTGAAGGCGATCGCGTCGATCACCTCACGGTGGTCACGCCACCGACCACCCCGCATCGGCGTTCGGTCCGGGAGCAACGGCTCGATCCGCGCCCACTGCGCGTCAGTCAACGGTCAGGCGATCGGAAGGGAGCGGTTATGGGCTGGCCACGTCACCAGCCGGGCCAGCCGACTTCCACCAGTCGGCCACGCGGACGGCCATTGCGTCCGGCCGCATGCCCAGAGGGTCGAGACCGAAGTGATCTTCCAGCTCGTGGCGCAGGAACTCACCGACCTGGGTCCGGCCGGCACCGGAACGGAGCCGCTGGAGCAGGGGAGCAAGCATGCAGTCGTACTCGTCCTGCACATCGTCAGCGACGCCGATGGGATCCCACTCATTGAGCAGAAGCCGCAGGCCATCCTCGGTGTATGTGTTCCAGGGTCTCATCACCCCAGACTGCCAACCACGAAGGACCGGTTCAGCACCCGACCCCCTGATCCGAACGAAACGGCCTAGTAGGACTCCGTTAGGTCTTTCTGGATCTTGATGTTCGGCATATTCCACTGGGCAGGGGTTGTTGGCAGGTGGTGCAGATGCCGGTCCAGCACCTCAGAACGTCTTGGAGGGCGTCGAGGGTCTGGTAGAGAGTGAGCCCGACGCGGGTGCTTTTTGGGCCAGGCGTTGTTCGGTGAGGAAGGCGTGGGCGGCAGTCACGAGGGTGACGTGGTGGTGCCAGCCGGGCCAGGACCGGCCTTCGAAGTGGTCCAGGCCCAGGCCGTGTTTGAGTTCGCGGTAGTCGTGCTCGATACGCCAGCGGATCTTGGCCAGACGGACCAGGTCGACGACCGGGGTGTCGGCCGGCAGGTTGGAAAGCCAGTAGTCGGTGGGAGCCTGGGCCTCTTCTGGCCACTCGGCCAGCAGCCAGCAGCCAGCAGCCAGCAGTCGGGCAGGATGCCGTCCCACCTGCCCTGCTCGGCTGAGGCGGCGGCACGGATCGGCCGCTCGACGGCGTTACCGGCAGGACGGACGCGCACGGCAGCGAAGCGGGAACGCAACTCGCCGCGTGAGCCGTGCCGCCAGGTGAGGGAGGTGAACGCTTCCTGTCCAAGATCGGTGGCAAGGGCTCCCACCGAGGGTGCGGGTTGGCGGTAGCGGGGCTGGGGCCAGCAGCCGACGAAGCCCTTGCGATCCGGGGCTACCGGTTGGGCGTCGAATGGCTGGGCGGTCACATCCGCGCGGATGGCCAGCATGTAGTCGATTCCGCGCTCTGCCAGGTCGGCCCGCAGGTGGGCGTTGGCGCCGTAGGCGGCGTCGGCCACGGGGTCATGTCCCCTGTAGTGGTGTAACCGCGTCGGATTGATCCTCTGTCTGGGGGTAGAGCGAGTCCATGCCGCCTTTGGGGAGGTAGCTGCGGGGGAAGGCGATCCATTCGTCGTGCATTTCGACGAGGACGGCGGTGGTGAGGCGTTCGAGGGCGGGCGGGTTGGGGAAGATCTGGACGACGTCGACGCGGCGCTTGATCTCACGGTTGACCCGTTCCAGGGGGTTGGTCGACTGGATCTTCTTCCAATGTCGTTCAGGGAAGTCCGCGAACGCGGTCAGGTCGGTCTTGGCCTCCAGGAGCATGTCCCTGACTTTGGGGAACTGCCGTCCGAGCATGTCGGCGACGGTGTCGAGCTGGGATCGGACCAGGCCGGCGGTGGGCTGGGCGAAGATCGTGCGGATCGTCGCGGCGACCATCTCCCCGGAGTCCTTGCTGATCACGGAGAAGACGTTCCGCAGGAAGTGAACGCGGCACCTTTGGTAGGCGGCACCGAGCATGACCTTGCGGACGGCCGCGACCAGGCCCAGGTGGTGGTCGCCGATGACCAGGCGGACCCCGTTCAGGCCGCGGGACCTGAGGGAGCGCAGGAACTCGCTCCAGAACACTTCGCTCTCGCTGTCGCCGACCATGAGGCCGAGGACCTCGCGGCCGCCGTCCTCGGTGATGCCGGTCGCGATGACCACGGCCTGGGAGACGATCTGGTGCTCGACCCGGGCCTTGCAGTAGGTGGCGTCGAGGTAGACGTAGGGGAAGCGGGTGTGGTCCAGGGGCCGGGTGCGGAAGGCGGACAGTTCGGCGTCCAGGGCGCCGCAGATCCTGGAGACCTCGGACTTGGAGATGCCGCTGTCGCCGCCCAGGGCCTTGACCAGGTCGTCCACGCTGCGGGTGGACACGCCGTGTACGTACGCCTCCATGATCACGGCGTAGAGAGCCTGGTCGATCCGGCGCCGGCGCTCCAGCAGCGAGGGGAAGAACGATCCGGTGCGAACCTTGGGGATCGCCAGGTCCAGGTCGCCGGCCTGTGTGGTTAGCACCTTCTCTCGGTGCCCGTTGCGCATCGTGGTGCGGGTCTCGGTGTGCTCACCCGGCGCGGCACCGATGTGAGCGGTGGCCTCGGCCTCGATGAGTTCCTGCAGGATCCGCTGGGCCAGAACCCGGACCAACTCGATTCCGTCCGCCGAACGCAGTGACTCCATCAGCCGGAGTAAGTCATGCTGGGACAAGGCCATCGTGTCACCTCTCTCAACGAGCTTCGCTACTCGGAGAGTTGCGCGATGGCCGCCTCATGACCAGGGGGTATGCGGAGATCGCTGTTACACCACTCGACGGGACACCATCCGGCCACGACGGCAGGCGGCCTCATGTCCCAGTCGGCCAGCGTGTCGAGCATGTCCAAAGCCAGCCGCCACTTCTCGCGGTGTGTCACCTCGGGCGGGATGCATCCCCTTACACGTCCGATGAACTGGGAAAACGCCGACCAAGTTCGAGTCTCGTTCGACGCCCGGTGTTAAACGTCTAGCTCAGACCGTCTGAGCGCTGACAGTCGAGGGGCTATTCATGCACTTGCGGTCGAGCCTGCCGCCGCGATGATCGAGACCCGGTCCGTCCGGAAGAACGAGGAACTCCTGGGCGTTGCCCGTTGACCACCACACGGCGGATCCGGGAGCAGTTCCGGATCCGCTCTCACCCGTTGTGGCGCAACCAGTTCTTCCGCGTCGAATCAGGCGACTGACTGACTCATGGCGTGCTGACTATTCGGACTCGGACAAGGTGAGTTTTGGTTCTGTGGCCATCACGACCTGGCTGATGGTGAACCCGTCGAGTGTGCTGATTTCCACCCGGTACAGCCCTGGCGTGGACACCACTACCTGAGTGCCGATGGTGCCGTCCATCCAGCCGAGGACGGGGCTCTGTGCGTCGGTGGCGTCGTCGAGGTTGCGGATGTGGCATACGAGGCCCACGAGGGAGTCCACCTCGGTCACCTGAAGGCTCCAGGGGACGCCGGCTTCCACCAAGTCGGGGAGGAGGAGACCGCAGCCGAACTCGCCCTGTGGCGGGCCCATGTGCGTATCGCGCCGAATGATTTCCTCCACGGCGTCGAGCGCGCCCTCCTCCTTGGCGAGGCTCCCGTGTTGAAACGGAAGGGGGGTGACCAGCTCGGTGATCTCGGCAGATTCCTGGTAGACGGTGCCGTCCCCGTGCACTGCGAAGTAACGCAGCTTGTCGTGCCTGTCCCGGATGAAGGACCCGTCGGTGTTCTGCCTGCCTCCGTCGAAGTGAGCGGTGACGGTGCCGCTGTCCATGCTGAGGTTCTGCCAGGTGGGATGGCTGATACCGACGACCGATCGGTGGTCGGGCAGGTCGGTGTGGCGCTGGCTTCTATGGAACTCGAGTGCGTTCCGTGCCAGTTCGGCGTTCCCGCCGAGTGCGCTGACGTCGCCGGGGGTCAGGTGCCGGATGTCGTCGCCGTCGCGGACGCACCTGTACTGGGGCAGGAGGTCGTGCAGTCCCGGCATGGTGGCGCACAGGGAGCGGAGTTTGTGACGCGGAAGGGGTACGGGAGCTCCACGGCCGGTGTTGAGGATGACTGCGGCCTTCACGGCCCCATGGAATGGAGTGCCGAGTGTGATGACACCGCGGGTGTCGTCCGCGAGATTGGTATCGAAGGGGCCGTTCAGAGCACCTCGGGTGACAAGGCCTCCCATGGAATGAGCGACGAAGACGAGGCGGGCGGGGCGCTGGTCGACCCGGTGGGCACATGCCTTGATGTGCTCGGGGTGGTCGCGCCAGGCGGTGAGGTGGCGGCGCGCGGCGTCGGCGAGTAGCCGGGCGTTGGTGGCTACGGGAAGTCGCCAGTCGTAGGCGAAGGCCAGGATGGCGGCCTTGTGGGCAACACATTTTTCGATGCGGGCTATGAGGTCGGTGTAGGGCTCGGCTCCACGCAAGTGGGGTGTCCAGGCCGTCGATGTGAGCAACCCCGCGGCTCGGATACGCCCGGTCTTTCCTTCGAGTTCGTCATCGGTCAGGTGCAGAGCCTTCAGGCCCTGGGGGTGTGTCCAGGCCTTGACGTACCAGGAGGAAGTGGCGAGTCCCCAGAGATGCTTGCCGGTGGCGGCGTCTCTCAGCTCGCTGCCCATGATGCCGGGGACCACCACCACTGCGTCCTGCGTAGTCCGGTCGGATAAGGGCTTCTCGGCTGGCTTGCGCAATGTGCGCGACTGGGGCTTCTTGCGGTCCATGAAGCTGAACAATAGGGACCATGGCGGGGGAGCAGGTTGAGATCGACGATTCCGGTCGTGAGGCAGCACTGGCTGCTGCGCGCTCGCAGGTGCGGGACCAGCCGGCGGGTCTGCTGGTCATCCTTGCGGCGGAGGACGGTAAGCCGGCCTTCCACGAGGCGATTGACGAGCAGCTGGAAGCGGTCAAGGCGTGGTGGGGTGCTTCCGGGCGGGGCTTCGAGGTGGTGGAGACACGTGAGCCGACGTCCCGTCACGACGTCGAACGCTTTCTGGAGCAGGCGGGAATCCGAGAGACGGAGCCGGACGTGCCTCTGGTGGTGTTCCTCACCGGCCACGGAATGGCCGGCTCGCGGCACTACCTGCTGCTGAGCGAGACAGACAGACAGCGGCCGCTCGCGACAGCGTTACCTTCGGCAGACGTGGTACTGGCAGCTCTGGACTCCCTCTCCACAGACGTTCTTGTGATCGTCAACATGTGCGAAGCGGCCAGTGTCGGCGGCGAGATCCACAAGGCCAGGAGGGATCTCGCAGCGACGAGGAGCCCGGCACGACTGAATGTCCTCGCGACCACCGGAGACCGCACCGCAGTCCTGGGGAAGGAGTTCGCGCTCGTCCTCAGGGAGGCGTACACGTGGCTGTGCCGCGCCGGCGGCATCACCACCCCGTACCTGTCCATGGCGGACTTCCTCGATGCTCTGGAACATGGGGTCGCTGCCGTCAACAAAGAGTACGGACGGCAGATCCCATGCCCTGAGGCCCTGCTGTCACCAAGTCGCAACAAGCCAACGACCGCCCTGCCGAACCCTGCCTACCCTCCCTCATCGACTGCCGGACAAGGGAGCGCGGAGCCGTTCTCAACACTGTGTCCCGAGCAGAGCCACTGGATGGAGAAAGCCAGCGGTCGCCCTCACCCGCAGGATCCCGGCTGGTACTTCTCCGGCCGGACCGCGGCCAACACCGCTGTGACCGCCTTTCTGCATGGACCTCCCGGCGTACTGATCGTCACGGGCATGGCCGCGACAGGGAAAACGGCGGTGCTTGGCCGAGTCGTGACACTGAGCGACCCGGCGTTCCGCACGTCGCCCCACTACGCCCGGGCCGCAGGTACGGCTACAGATGTCGTGCCTCCGGAGGTGGTCACCGTCGCAGTGAACGCCCGAAACCACAGCTCCTTGAGTCTCCTCAAGCAACTGTGCCAAGGGGTCGGCGTGATGCCGCCCCCATCGGCGGACGATGTCCGGCAGTGGCGTGACGCGCTCCGTACACGCATCACATCTCATTCCTCTGTCACCATTGTGGTCGACGCCCTGGATGAAGCCCTGAGCCCCGCGCGGTGCGTGAGCGATGTTCTGGCGCCGTTGGCAGGACTGGCGCAACCGGCGGACCCGTACCCAGCGGTGCCGCCTCAGGGCAGTCCTGGTGCCAGGCGAGCCCAGCGTCCCGGTCTGCGGCTGCTGCTGGGGGTGCGCAGTGCGCGGCCGACGGGACACCATGCAGCGAGGGGACGTGAGCAAGGGCTGCTTGCAGCCCTCCATGCCGCCTTCATCGGTGCCGTAGAGGTGCGCACTGACGAAGAGGGGGTGGAGAACGACATCGCTCTCTACGTCCAGGCACTGTTGGACGGCGTGGATGGCTGGGATCCGCAAACCGCGGCCGCCGCCTCCCTAAATGTGGCGAGGAAGGTCCAGCCGTCATTCCTCGATGCGCAGCGCGCTGCCACACAGCTGCGCGCAGAAGGACCACGACTGCTGGGGGACCTGAGCTGGTGGGATCAACTCACCACCGGTACGGCCGGCCTGCTGCGCGCAGACCTCGATGCTGCCACGGCAACCGGGCAGTTCGCCCCAGGAGAGGCGCTCGCGCTGCTCCGGGCGACTGCGTTCGCCTGCGGGCGAGGCCTGGCATGGGGCGAGGTGTGGCCAGCAGTCGCCGCCGCGGTGCACGGGGCCACGCTCGAGAGTGCCGATCTGAAGATCGACGCGCTTCTGCATGGCAGATTGTCGGGCTACCTCAGTCACGACGTCGAGGACGACCGCATCGTCTACCGACCTGCTCACGACGTCCTGAGGCGTGTCCTGTGCTGCTGGCCGTCCGAGAACGACTTACCCGGAGGCCACCCCTCGGAGAGAGGCCGGCGCACTCCCGGAGAGATCCCCCACGAAGAGCAGACCGTCCACGCCACGATCACTGCGGCACTGTCAGCCGTCGTTCGCCCCTCACCAGGCCACCCGCCGCCACCCTATGTGCGGCGTCATCTGGCCGACCATGCCGCGCTGGGCGGAGTTCTCGACGACGCCCACGTGCCCGCACAGGTCCTAGCCTGGGAATCAAGCGGCGGCATCCGACGGCTTCTTGCCACCTCCACTCCGTCAGGTTCCCGCGCCTGGCTCAACGCATGGGCTGCGGTCGAGCCCTACCTGCAGGGCGCAGAACCGGAGGCCCGGCTCACCAGCCTCCACCTCGCATACACCGCGATGCACCACCCAGGCGTGCCCCTGGGACGCCTGCCCAGAACGTCTGCGCTTCCGGGATCGATACTCACCATCATCTGGTCGCGGTGGCGACCACCTGCTCCCATCCTCGCGACCGTCGACCATCAAGTTGCAGCCATGACAGTCCTCGACGACCCCGACGTCGGCCCGCTCGTTGCACTGGGGGACGAGCAGGGCGGCATCGAACTCGTCGAGGTGGTCACGGGCAGGGCGACAGGAGAGCGGATCCACGCCCATGAGGGAGGAAGCGTCACGGGTCTAACCAGCGTCCCCGCGCCCGACGGCTCCTTGCTCGTATCGGGAAGCACGGACGGCACGGTACGCATATGGGACGCGCGCACCGGTCTGCTCACGGACCAGCTCGGCAGCCCGGGAACCATTTGGGTGGACGACATCACGCTCGTCCCTACCCCAGGCACGTACGGGGTGCTGGTGGTCAAGGGCGACGGGACGGTCACTCACTGGTCCCAGGCAGCGGGCTCTGCTGCACTGCCCTCGGTCGAACCTCATGACGGCCGGGCCTGCGTCACGACCTGCATCACTCAGGCCGGGACCCGGCTGATGGTGACAGCCGCCGAAGTTCTCAGCGTGTGCGACATGGACAACAACCGGATTCTGCACCGCTGGCAGCTCCCCGCCTCCGACGTACGCGTTCTGATAGCAGCGCGCATGCCCGGAAAAGTCGTCACCGGTCACTCCGACGGCAGCGTGATCCTATGGGACGTGACAACAGGGGAGCAGACGTGCTTCATGGAACGCGGCCCTGCTGTCCGCGCTCTTGCGGCCCTCGCCGTCGACGGGCGACATGTCCTGGCGGCCTCACGAGGCGACGTGATCCTGCTGTGGGACGTCTCCCAGGCGGCGGCGCAGCCGCCCCGGCGGCTGACCGGACACTCCGGCGCGGTCACCGCTCTGACGTGCCTGACCACAGCCGACCAAGACACGCTGCTCTCGTCCGCGCGCGACCGCACGGTTCGGACGTGGGACCAGACCGCTCTGCGCGACGCCCTGGCGCGCCCTGGCGATGTCTCGCATGCCGTGACACACGCCGCTGCGGACATGAGCGATGCCGACAAGCCGTTGCTCGCAGTCGCCGATGTGAAGCGAGTGGCTCTGTGGGACACCGCGCAGGGTCGGGTGGTGCGGGAGTGGAACAGGGACGGTGTGAAGGCCATGACCTGGGTTTCGACTCGCTCCGGCCGCATGCTGCTGTGGGCCGCATCCGACGGAAGCATTTGCGGCTGGCGCCCCTCCGCAGTAGCAGGGCCGGCATTCAGACTCAAGGGGCACAGCCAGCCTGTGGTCAGCCTGGCCTCGTGTCTCACCAGCGACGGGCGACGCATTCTCGTCAGCGGCGGTCGTGACCACCGTGTCGTCTTGTGGGACCTGGACGGCCCGCGACACCTCCGCGCATGGCGCCACCATGGGCTACCTGTGCAGGCTGTCGCGGCTGCGTCGGATCAGCACCATGACTGGATCGCTTCCGGAGGATCGGACGGCGTCGTGCGCCTGTGGGCGATGGACAGCAACAAGCCAGAAGCCGAGCTTTACTGCGACCAGCGTGTCGTAAGGGCCATCGCCGTCAACGCTCAGCCGGAGGGCGGGCTGCCGCCGCACCTGGTGAGCGCCGGCGACGACGGAACCGTCCGGCTGTGGGACCTGCTGACAGGCCGGCCCCTTCAAGGACCACTGGCAGGGCACTCCGCATCCGTCACAGCAGTCGCAGCATGGTCCACCGACGGACTCGGATCGTTCGTCGCCAGTGCTTCAAACGACGGGACACTGCGCATCTGGGACGCTGACGGAGGCCGCTGCCTGCTGCAACTTGCCACCGCCAGCTCGGTCCACACCTTGTCGGCCCATTCGGTCTCCGATGGGCACGTCGCCCTCGTCGTGGCCGGAACCCCAGGTGTGATCGTCTCCAAGCTCGACCTACGGACCCTTTGAGGCCGATGTTCTGTACCTGTGCGCCCCCTCAAAGCCCTCGTGCGCCCCCAGATCCGTAATCGAGACGGTCGCAGTCGAATGAACGAGATACAAGAATGATCGTCTGGACCCACCTGTGCCAG
The DNA here is from genome assembly GCF_056835925.1 of Streptomyces sp. WAC00040. Taxonomy (NCBI): domain Bacteria; kingdom Bacillati; phylum Actinomycetota; class Actinomycetes; order Kitasatosporales; family Streptomycetaceae; genus Streptomyces; species Streptomyces sp. WAC00040. Next base: position 165,830 of record NZ_JAKQZE010000005.1, on the reverse strand, counting down.
CGGGCAGTGCAGCTATGGCCCCCCTGCCAGCGGGAGCTGCGGGCCAGTCCAAGTGCCTACGCCGAGCCAGTCCCGCAGGGACTCAAACAGCTTCCCGGCCCCCCGCCGGTCAGATCTCGTGTGACGGTCGGCGAGCACCCTCGCATCGATAGGAGCAGTGCGTGACGCCGACCGACTCTTCGAAAGTCCGACTCATACAGGCCCCCGCACAAGGTGTGTGGCGGCTCGGCAAGAGGGTTCCAGTCAGTTACGAGCAGATACGCCGCGAGGATGCCGACAGCTCGGCCGGTAATGCCTGGAGCCTGGTCGGCTACGGAACCCTGTACTGCGCCTCCGAACAGGAGGGGTGCTTCGCAGAAGCACTGGCTCCTCTTCGTCCCGACCCCGATTGGCTGCCCACAGCGCAGGAGGACTGGGGCAGCGAGAGCAAGGACGCACCGGGCCGCCTGCCGCCCAAGTGGACGTCCCGTCACATGCTTGTCCGCTTAGAACTGCCCAAGGATGCCCAGTTCCTGGATGTGGACGACGAGCAGACTCTCAAAGCGCTCTCCATGGAACCCCAGCTCCGCAGCGTGCTGGACGACAACGCCGTCGAGCAGCTGGCGCGCGAGCACATCCAGGGCTTCAACCGCAAGATCACTCGAGCCATCTCCGCCTGGGCGATCTCCCAGCGGGACGAGCAGGGCGGTCGCCTCATCCATGGCATCGCCTACCGATCACGCTTCGGTTTGCACCAGTGCTGGGCCGTGTACAACGACGTGGCGATGACCATCCTCTCGTCGACCCTGGTGTTCCCTGACGACGAAGCACTGCTCCGGGTGGCCGACGACTACCACCTGCAGGTGGACTGAGCACCACGACGACGTGACACCACAGTCGAGTCGACCCGAAAATCACTCGAAAAACCACTCGAAACGGTACCTCCAAGGAGGGGTGAAGCCACCTCGCCTCACACGGGTTGGCCCGCCGAAACGAGTGCCGGGGACGACCGTCATCGCTGGTGGGCCTCCGATGTACCTACCGGCGCCGGAGCTTGACGGTTAGTCAGACAAGTGAAAAGGCAGCCAAAGAAGTAGAGTTGTGCGCTGTTAATGGGTAGGCTTTATGTATCGAGAGAAGAGGGGTCATGATCATAATCGGGGAGATCAACGCATTACCCGGGGCGCTGTACGTCGTCGCAGCAGAGCCAGCCCTTCCAGCGGCACGGCTTCGACCCTCAAGAGGCACCTGCGCCTCAGCGGCACAGCGGCAGTCCACGCACACCGGATCAGGACCGACCGGCAAGCGCTGGGACTAACTGCTGTACCACCTCACCCGTCGTGGTAACGCTTCCCCGCGGGTGCAGTACAAGAGAAGTGTTCTGCGCGCGTGGAACAAGCGTCGCATCGTGATGCTGCCTCTGCAGCCCCGCGGCGTCTCCCGCGCATCACCTCCAATCACCCGTCGTCTGGCGCGCGACAGCACCTTCATGCGCGCAGCCGAGGCCACGAGGGAGACTCCTATGACCAGGACCATGGACCGGCAGAGCAAGGACCTCGCCGAAAACACGGATGTTGCGGCCATCGCCCGCAGGTTGCAGCAGCACCTGGAACGACGCGACGGCGCCCAGTTGTCCCGCAGCAATGACCTGGCCGAGATCGCGCACGTCACCACCACACGCATGCGCGTCCAGGACATCGCTCGCTTCCTGCAAGAGCATCTGGGGCAGCGCATCACCGCACGTATTGCGAGGATCAGTGATCCCCGGCAGGTGGGAAAGTGGGCAGCCGGCGAGGCTCAGCCGCGTCAAGACGCAGAAGAACGCCTCCGCGCTGCCCTGCAGACGTTTCAGCTCATCCAACACGCGGAGGACATCTACACGGCGCGCGCCTGGATGATCGGAATGAATCCGCAGTTGAAAGACGAGACGCCAGCGCAGTGCATCGCGGACGGATGCTTCAAGGACGTGATGGTTGCAGCTCGCGCCTACGTCGATGGCAGTTGAGGCCTCCGGTCTAGCTCGCGGTGATGCACCTTTCCATGTTTGCGAGCGCCGGGTTTGAGCTGTGAGTTCGACGTCCTTATCCGAGTGATCTGTCCGATGCCCTCTGGGAGTTGATTGAGCAGGCCCTTGCCGCCTGGCGCTTCGAGCACCGTGGCCGGACCCTGGACTTCGGCCGACCGCCCGAGCACACCTGTGCGAGCCTGTCTCCACCCGGGGGTGCGGAGGGGCTGCGGGGCTGGACGGTGGCGGGCAGGAGGGCAGCGCCTGCGCTGTCCAGGAAGCGCGCGGTCGTCCGCCCGAGCGGGCGGGTCGCGCGGCAGTTTCGCAGCTGGAACAGCTCCCGGATCCGGGAGCCCGCAAGACTCACGGGCATGGGCGGGCAGGGAAAGTTGCTCGTGAACAGGTTGACCAGACGCTGGTGGAACATGGCCCGCACCAATCAACGGCTGGGTGAGCCTTCCCATGGGCTGGTAAGGAGGCAGCTGTTTGCGTGACGCAGTGTCAGTCGCGACTGGAGGCCGACCCATCCACCCCGACGATCACCGGATCACTCACTGCTCACTCTCCCATCCCTGACAACCAGCACGCGCCCCTCTGTCAGCTTCCAGCCTCGGCGCAGCCGTCCACCCAGGCCAGGGGTCATGAGGAGTCGCTCGGCCCGCCCTGTATCCCTGACCCGGCCGGGCGGGGCGGCCGGGCCGCTGATCCCCCACCGGGCAGCAGTCCGCCGCGGACGGCGTCGGTGACGCACGTCCAGCCTCCACCGGCAGGCAACGCCCTGCATGTGGGGAGGCGCGAGGAACAGTGGCCGGGGATGGGGGAAGTCGTGGCGTGGCGGCGCTCGACGGCTGGGGTCACGCTGGGAGGACAGAGAACGGACGGCGGCGTGGAGACCTCTTGGGGGTGCCATGACTGGTGCGGACGGGCGTCGGCCGATCGTGGTGGGCGTCGACCCCGATCCCTCGAGGCGGCTGGCGCTCGCCTGGGCCGCCGACGAAGCGGATCGGCGTGCCCTGCCGCTGAGGCTTGTCCATGCCCAGGGCGTGCCGACCCGCGGATACCGGTCGGGGGAGGTACGGCCGTCCTGGGAGGAGTGGAACCGGGCGCTGCACGGCCTGGGTGACCAGGTGCTCAAGGAGGCGGTCGCCTTCGTCGAGTCCCGGCGTCCGGCGGTGGAGGTGTCGACACTGCTGGCGGAAGGGGAGCCGGCCTGGGTACTGCGTGAGGAGGCGCGGAGCGCCGCACTGGTCGTGGTGGGCTCCTGGCACCTGAGCAGACGGCGCGAGATGTTCACTTCCGCCTCTGTGGCGCTCCCGCTCTCCGCCCACGCTCCCTGCCCGGTGGTGGTCGTACCGGAGCCGGAGCACATCACCGAGGAGCCCCCGTACCTCGTTGTCGGCGTCGACGGCAGCCCGCACTCGGCTGCGGCCGTGGATGTGGCCTTCGAGGAGGCGGCCCTGCGCGGAGCGCTCCTGCGGGCCCTGTACGTGTGGCATCCGCCGCTCCTCGGTGTCCTCGATGAGGAAGCCGCGGTGCGGGAGTGCCGCCGGGTGCTCTGGGAGGCGGTCGCGGGCCGCACCGCGTCGCATCCGGACGTGGAGCTGCACCACGAGGTCGTCCGCGGACACCCGGTGCGGGTCCTGTCGGAAGCCTCGGAACACGCCCTCGGCCTGGTCGTGGGAACCCGGGGGCACGGAGGATTCATGGGCATGCTGCTGGGCTCGGTGAGCCAGGGCGTGCTGCACCAGGCCCACTGCCCGGTCATCACGGTCCCGGTGTGAGGCGACGAATGGCCTGGGCGCCTCTGCCCCGGACGACCCTCGTGCCGTCGGCCGGCCCGTCGCGCCATGAGAAGGCGCCGCCGGTCGAGGGCGGCGAACCGGCGAAACGTCCGCCGAGCTCCCTGGAGTCCGCGATGGCAGCCTCATCCACTGCTCTTCGTTCAATCCGGCCGATTCCACCGGCGACGAGGACTTCGTCACTGTATGGGATCGGATGATGCGCACCGGTACGGACCCGCTGGTACCGGACGGAGGGAGGGACGATGCGGTCGGTGCCGCGTCCGGTTCCGGTGCGCGTCCCCCGGTACGGGAAGTCGCTGCCGATGAGGTTTTTGCCGTGCTGGGCACGTCACGGCGCGGCCTGTCGGCGGCGCAGGCACGGACCAGGCTGGAGGGGTACGGGGCCAACGAACTGCCGCGGGCGGGGCGCCGCGCCGTGTGGCGGCAGCTGGGGGCGCAGTTCACGGATCTGTTCGCCGTGGTGCTGATCGTCGCGTCGGGGATCACCTTCCTGGCGTATTCGCTGGAGCAGCCGCGGGACGTGGGGACCCTGCAGCTGGCGGTGGCGATCCTGGGGGTCGTGGTGCTGAACGCCGCCATCGGCTTCGCCCAGGAGTACTCGGCGGAGCGGACGGCCCAGGCGCTGGAGGCGATGGTGCCCCACACCTGCCGGGTACTGCGCGGCGGTGAACGGTTGGAGCTGCCGGCGCGGGAGCTGGTGCCGGGCGACGTGGTGGTGCTGGAGGCCGGCGACGCGGTGTCGGCGGACTGTCGGGTCGTCGAGGCGCACGAACTCGCGGTGAACAACGCGCCGTTGACCGGGGAGAGCAACGCCGCGGGCCGCGTCTCGGGCAGGCCGGCGTCCTCGCCGTCGAACAGTCCGCAGAGCGAGCCTTCGGTATACCGGGACAGCGCCATCGCGGCGGCCTCGCCCCACTCAGCGAGCCGGTCGGCCGGCCACCTGCCGGGTTCTGGACTGACCAGGGCATCCACCAGGCCGTTGAGCGCCGTTGCCTTGGGATGGTTCAGGGCGTGCTGCAGCGCGTGGGTGGACTGGGTGGTGAGGGCGTCGGGTTCGACCGCCAGGATCAGGGAGCGGACCAGTTGCTCCCGCACCGCTGGGGAGAACAGCTCGGAGCAGGGGTTGAGACGAAAGTCGCCGGCCTGGATGGTCCTGCCCCTCAGTGCCTTGACGACGGGCCGCCATTCGCCGGTCGCGCCGTCTTCACCGAAGGAGTCGATGACGACGGCCTGGTGGCCGTGTTCACGGAGCTCCCGGTGGATCCGGATCTTCGCGGTGGTGCTCTTGCCTGAGCCGAGCCCTCCCAGCGCGAGCGTGTTCGTGGACGGGAGAATCGCGGCGGAAGCAAGCACCGGGGAGAGGTGGAAGGCGCGGCCGTCCAGCAGGGAGCGGCCGATCGGGATGCCCGGAAATTCTGTGTTGGAGGTGACGAGGGGCGCGGTGATCGCGGCGTGGCTGGAGGGCAGGCGGATCACAGGATCGCCCCTTTCTGGGTGGAGGCCCCGTGCGGGGTGGTCATGATGTGGGCGCGGTGCTGCTGGCCGGTGAGCCCTCGGCGCTCAAGGGACCGAAGGGATCGAAAGTCCCTGTTCCAGTTGCATGGGCGCACGCAGGACTGGCCTGTACATACCCTGGTCCGCTGATAACTAGGAAGTTGGGGTCCCTTCAGTCCCTCCACTGGCAGGCACAGCTGCTTTGACCTGGTGAAACATGGCAGGGCCGGGCGGGGACTCGCCGGCGAGCTGGTGCAGGACGGCGCCGCACCCGCCCCACGCAACGAACGCATCCGGCTCATGGACATTGCTGGGATGCGGAAACGACACCTTCAGCACGGCGCTCTCCTCAGACCGCCGCCCGTACCGGAACGATGACGCCACACCCTGGTGCTCCCCACGATCCCTGACTCGGCGAGCCAGTGCGTCGCTTCGGTCGCTGCCGATCGCTGAATGACAGCAGCGACCGAAACTGAGCGCCTGGGTCAGGGTTCAGTCGCTGTACGGGTTCTACCTACCAGCTGGTCAGCGATGTGCCTGTGCGTGGATAGCGACTGAAGCGACTCAAGGGCGAGATATATGAGGCCACTACTTGTATGCGCGTGTGGGTTATACATAGGGGACTTCAGTCGCTTCAGTCGCTTTCTGCCTCGTGTCAGGTCGCTGACCTGCTCTGATGGGTCTCTCTTGTAAGCAGCTACCGAAGCACCTGGGTCGCTCCCATCGCCACCGGAACGTCCTTTTCGTCGGGGCGGAGTGGGCGGGTGTTTCCTGGGGGTACGCGCTGCACGCTAGTCTGTGCCCGTTCTTGAGTCGCTTGAGTCGCTGATAGGGGAACTGCATGTCTGCTGAGCTGCGGCTTTCACGCAGCGACTCGCAGCAGTCCCCGCTGCAGGCTTCAGTCGCTGAGCCTTCGATGCTCGCCGTTGCAAGGTGGTGCTCCCGTCGGGGATGGCCGGTCCATCCGCTTGCTCCCGGGCGGAAGACGCCCCCAGCGAACTGTGAGGCCTGCCGACAGCCCGGTCACAGCCGCCACAGCTGTGCGTGCCGTACCGCCGGGCGCTGGTGTCACGGTTTCCACGCGGCCACTCTTGATCCCACTCGCATCGCGCAATGGTGGAATCGGACCCCTGAGTTCGGCGTTGGCGTCGCCTGCGGTCCTGCAGGCCTCGTTGTTATCGATATTGACTCTCATCCGCAGCCGGTGCCGCCGCGAGACCAGCTTCTACCAGGCATTCCGATTGGCGACCAGATTGACCTCACCGGGCTGGCAACTGGCTACCACACGCTAGGAATTTTGGCGGCGCTGAGAGGCGCTGTCAGTCCTGCAGACGACGAATCGACCATGCGTGTACGAACACCGTCTGGGGGCCTTCATGTCTGGTATCGGGCCACCGACGAGCGGCGCTGGCAGTGCTCCACCGGATCCGGCCGCGGCCGCGGCCTTGCCTGGCAGGTCGATGTTCGAGCACACGGCGGCTACATCATCGCTCCCGGAACATCCACCAGCGCGGGCACTTACACCCCCTTTGGAGAGGTGCGAGAGCCAGCCTCGCTGCCCGGTTGGTTGGCCCAGGAGCTTGAGCGCACCGGTCACCTCCCCGTACCGAACATTCCCGCGCCACGCCCGGTACCGGCCCGTGCCCGGCTGGCCGTGGTCGCCGCGGGTGGTGGCCGCGACCAGGCCAGCCGCACCCTCGCCACAGTCCTTGCAGAGGTCGCCGCCTGCGCCGCCATGCCCGAGGGCGCAGGCTTCTCGGGCAAACTCAACCGCGCAGCCTTCACCGTGGGTGGACTCGTCGCAGCAGGCCACCTCACCGAACAGGCTGCTGAGCACGCCCTGCGCGATGTTGCCGAGATGGCCCGGCCTGGCCAGGAGCGCCGCGCCAGGCAGATTATTCGCAGCGGCCTTGCCGCTGGCTTGCGACTTCCACTCCACCCCGGGAGCCGCTCGTGACCTTTCCAGGCAGCAACGGTTCCCTCTTCGATGTGCACGCCGTGGCCACGCAGATCCTCGCTCAGGGGGCAACGTCCGTGCCTTTTCAGGGAAGTGAAGGCCCTCTATCAGGAGCTGCACACGTCCCGGCCACGGCTGCTGGGCTGCTGCCGGACACCCTCTCTGACCGAGGTAACGCAAAACTCTTCGTGAAGCTCTATGCCAACGACTATCGATACGTGCCTGGCTTGGGATGGTTCCGCTGGGATGCGACCCGCTGGCAAATCGACGAAGACGACACTGTTCTGTGGGCGGTTGGGGACCTCGCGGAGAATCTCGCGGTACACGACCCTCGCGGCGTTTTCACTTCTTCCGCTCTCCACAAGCACAGGCGGCGGGCATTGAGCACCGCAGGCATGAGCGCTTTGCTCACGCAGGCCAAGTCTGCCCCCGGTATGGTTCTCAACGCCTCCCTCCTGGACGCAGACCCCTACGCCCTGTGTACCCCTGCGGGCGTGGTTGATCTACGGTCCGGACTGCTGCGTAGTCCGGATCCGAACAAGGACTTCCACTCACGGTCCACCTCCACCAGCCCCGACCAGGGCTCCACACCGCGGTGGGACTGCTTCCTTCGTGACACCTTCGGCGATGACGCGGAAGGAGCAGAGATGATCGGTTTCCTGCACCTGCTGCTGGGCTACTCGATCACTGGCGACGTGGGTGGTCAGGTGATGCCGTTCCTGTTCGGCAAGGGAAAGAACGGCAAAAGTGTCCTGCTAGACGTGCTCATGAAACTGCTGGGCGACTACGCTGACGCTGCCCCTCCCGGCTTCCTCATGGCCCGGCCCTACGAGGGCCACCCCACCGATCTTGCCGAGCTTCATGGCCGGCGCGTCATCGTCTGCTCTGAGGTCAAGCCAGGAGACAAGTTCGATGAAGCACGCGTCAAACTCCTGACCGGCGGCGACCGCATCAAGGCCCGCCGCATGAGGCAGGACTTCTTCAGCTTCGCTCCCACTCACAAACTCTGGCTGCTGGGCAACCATCGTCCCGAAGTTGGCACCGGAGGCTTCGCGTTCTGGCGCCGTATCCGCCTGATTCCCTTTGAACGTGTCATCTCCGATGATCGCAAAATCGACAATCTTGCGGACGTCCTGGTCGCCGAAGAGGGCCCTGGCATCCTTAACTGGCTGATCGAAGGCGCCCGCCGCTACCTGGCCGGCGACAAAGACCTCACAGGCCCCCACAGGGTCCGCATCGCCACCACCGCCTACGCGGAGACTGAGGACCACACCGGACGCTTCCTCGAGGAGTGCTGCGCCCTGAATGCTGACCACCGGGCGGAGCAGGCCAGCTTCTATGCTGCCTACCGGGACTGGTGCCAAAATGAAGGTGCACCAGCAGTCTCGTCCCGAGCCTTCGCTACCCGGGTGCGTGAACTGGTCGGACTCGCATCGCCGAAGGACATGATCTTGTCCAACCAACGCAAGTACTACCCGGGCATTGGACTACTCGCCGACGAGGAGACAACGTGAGCTCCCTCATCACCGACGACGAGATCAGCCACGAGACTGACCTGGTCTGGCTCGAGGACACCACCGATCTCGACTACGTGCGGCAGAGCCTGGACCGCCTTCCCACCCGCCGCGGAAAGCCCGCATACCACCGCGACGGACGAATGGTCGGCTACGCCCAACTCGGTCCCAAGGCGAAGGCCTCCCGCTCTTCGGGAACCTTCCGACGCCGCGTTTTCTGGCTCGTTCCCCACGACCGTGACAGCGAGCCCGATGGTGTCTACGCCACCGGCGCTCCGGCCGAGGCTATCGACCCCCGAACCCTCACCCCCGCTAGCAAGGGACGCAAGACCGAGCGTTCCGAAGGCGGCCCGCCCTCCAGCGCGATGCAGGAACTCGGGATTACGCTCCCCCTTTGAGGTTCTCATCGACGGTGCCGTCTCCATCTCAAGAACGCCAGGCTCAGGGCTATTTTCGGGCCGCCGCAGTATCCGGGCAGGTGTCCCCGCTGCAGCGTCTGACCACCCCCTGCAGTCAGCCGAAGCCTCCTTCAGCTCGTCGGGGCGGCGGACTGCACACACGTCGTCGACGGAGGCTCGCTCTGATCGTCGGATTGGCCGTCGCAGCACTCGCCCTATTCGCAGAGGCGCAGTGGCCGTCCTGCAAGATGACGGGAAGGATTGGCTTGAGCCCGCAGACAGGCCGATGAAAAGCTGGCGAAGTCGCTTCACCTTCTCCAAGATGAAATGCTCCGACGCCGCAAGCAGGAAACGGTCCTTGTCGGAGCCCTTCTGGGAAACTGCGGATCAAAGAACTGCTGGTCCGCGATCGAGTGCATCGTCGCCAGCCCTCCACCGTCCGCCTTCTCCATAACGCCGGCAGGGGGTCGCAGCGCACGCCGGTGCCGTCGGCGATGCCGAACTCGGACTCCGCCACGCCTGGCGAGCGCAGCCGACGTGTCGCCGTCATCGGCGTGTATGGCTCGCAACGGGCAGCCGTGGCCCGCGAGGAGGTTATTACAGTTGCCCGGGTTTCAATTGGTCAGATAAGGCGCTTGAGTACGTCTTCGACGGCGTCGACGAGGGGATTGCCCTCGGTGCCGGGTCGTCGGACCAGCCCGAGTTCGACGTCGGGGAGTTGGGGGAGGCCTCGTGCGGCGGTGCCCGGTTCGGTGGTGGCTGGGAGCAGGGCGGCGGCACCGAGGCCGGCGCGTACGGCTGCCCGGACGCCGGCCAGGCTGGTGCTTTCGAAGGCGGTACGCCAGCCGCGTCCGGCGGTTTCGAGGGCATCGAGCAGGGGTTGGCGCCAGCGGCACGGCTGGGAAAAGAGGACCAGAGGGAGAGGGTCGAGGGTGGTGTCGACGCCGGGGGCGGCGGCCCAAGTGAGGGGGAGGCGTGAGGTCCAGCGGGGTGGCTCGGGCAGGTAGGACGGGTCGCACAGGGCCAGTTGGATTCGTCCTTGCTCGTATGCCTCGCGGAGCACGGGGCCGGGGCCGCTGATGAGTTCCAGGGTCGCTCGGGGGTTCATGCGGGTGAAGTCGGCCAGGGCCTGGGGGAGTGGCGCGGCGGTGAGGTCCTCGAGCAGGCCCACGCCGCAGTGGCCCTGGACGACGGGCGCGGCGGCGGTGAGTGCCTGGGCGGACAGGGCGAGGATGCGTTCGGCGTAGGGCAGCAGTGCCTCGCCGGCCTTGGTGAGGGTGACGCCGGTGGCGGCTCGGTGCAGCAGGGGCTGTCCGACGGCGCGTTCCAGCCTGCGCAATTGCTGGCTCAGAGCTGGCTGGCTGTGTCCGAGCGCGACGGCGGCGCGGCTGATGCTACCGGAGCGGGTGCAGGTGACGAAGACCCGCAGTTGTGCCGTGTCGAGTTCCGAAGCCATAACCAGATATTATGTAGACCCGCCCTGATTGGCCAGTTCCTTCTGGCCCGGTGGGTCCGTAGGGTCGGTGGCATGCTCTATTTCCACGTTGATGTCTTCACCGGCCTGCCTTACAGCGGCAACAGTCTCGCCGTGTTCCCGGACCGCACCGAACTCAGCGGTGCCCAGATGCTGCGGATCACCCAGGAACTGCGCCACTTCGAGTCGATCTTCCTGGCCCCGGACGAGGCGCCGGGAGGCTCCGCCTGGCAGGCGCGGGTCTTCGACCTCTTTGAGGAACTGGACTTCGCCGGACACCCGGTCATCGGGGCAGCCTGCGTCCTGCATGCCCTGCACGGCACCGGCGAGCGCGAGACATGGACGCTGCGGCTGAAGGACCGCACGGTGGAGGTGACCACGCGACGACACGGGCCCGGGCGGTACGCGAGCGTGCTGGACCAGGGCCCGGCGTCGTTCCTCGGCTGCCCAGACCCCGCGCATGCGAAGGACCTGGCGGCCTTGTTCGGCCTAGACGCGGACGACCTCGATCCGGACCTCCCCCCGGAAGTCGTTTCGACGGGACTGCGCTACCTGGTGCTTCCGGTCCGAGAGGGTGCCCTGGCCCGCGCCCACATCGGCACGGACATCACCGGGTCACTGGCCGCTCTCGGCGCCCAGTTTGCATACCTACTCGACGCCACCGCCCTGGAAGCGCGGCACTGGAACAACGACGGAGTGACCGAGGACGTGGCCACCGGCAGTGGAGCCGGATGCGCGGCCGCGTACCTGCGCCGTCACGGCCGTATCGGCGATGGCGAAACCGCGACGCTGCGGCAGGGCCGGTTCACCGGCCGCCCCAGCGAGATGACTATCAGCGCCGCCGGCCACGGGGAGGAGATTCACTCCGTGCAGGTAGGTGGCGAGGTCGCCTTCGTCGGCGAGGGACGTCTTGAGGTGCTGCCCCAGTGAACACGACGACCCACCCGACCGCGACGCCCCTGCAGGCTTTTCCGGCGCACGTCGGCCCGGACACTATCCGCGCGATCGTGGGGTACGAGGACATCATCGAACCGGTGGCGGCCGCATTCGCAGACTACAGCCGTGGACTGGGCGACTCCCCGGTGGCGGTGTTCGCACCAGCAGGCCGGGACGGCGACGTGCATGTGAAGTCGGCCTGGCTGCCAGGCCGACCGATCTTCACGGTGAAGGTGGCCAGCTGGTTCCTGGAACGCGCCCGGCAAAGCGGAACGCCGGGATCCGGTGTCGTCGCCGTGTTCGACGCCCGGACCGGGGACCTGCGGGCCCTGCTGGAGGACGAGCACCACCTGTCCGATGTCCGCACCGCAGCCGCCGGCGCCCTGGCTGCTCGCACTCTGGCCCGTCCCGACTCCGCGGTACTGGGCGTGCTGGGCACGGGGGTTCAGGCGTACTTGCAGGTGCTGGCCGCCGCAGACGCACTGCCGATCCGGGAGGTACGGATCTGGGGGCGCCGAGAGAGCCGAGTACAGCGCCTGGCCACCGCCTTGGCCACCCGCCGCCCCGACCTGCACGTGACCGAGGCGGGCAACACCCGACAGGCGTGCGAAGGCGTCGACGTCCTGTTGACGGCCACCGCCAGCACCGAACCGCTGGTCGACGAGTCCTGGTTGGCTCCCGGCCTGCACATTACCGCCGTAGGAGCCGACGACCCGACCAAAGCCGAATTGTCCCCCGCCTGTCTCCAGCGCGCCGACCGGATCGTGGTCGACAGCCGCGCCCTCACCACCGTCCACGGTGACCTCGCCCGGGCCGAAATTGCCTTCCAGGACCTCACGGAACTCGGCGAGATCCTCGCCGGCTCGGCGCCGGGACGTGAACGTGATGACGAGATCACCGTCTGCAAACTCGTCGGCCTGGGCGTGCAGGACCTCGCGGCGGCGCAGGTCACGCTGGACTGCCTCCAGGGCGCCGAACCGCACCGTAGGCGACCACCTGCCTCTGCTGCAGACCTATACCGGGACACCGGACCGGCCTGCCCGACAGCGAGGAGCTGACAACCGCCATGTAGCCCCGCCCAGTTCGTGGGCGGGTGGCGACGTCCGCCGACGTCGATGCCATCGTCGATACTCTGACCACTGCGTTCTTCCACGACCCGCTGTGGGGGCCCCGTTCCCTGACACCGAACACCGCGCCGTGCAGGCGGCGCATGTGGCGCCTTTAGCAACGTCGGCATTGCGGCATGCGTGGCTGCTGGTAACGAAGAATGTTGAAGCCGCGGCCGTATGGATTCCGCCAGGCGCGGATGAGCTGACCCCGCAGGAGGTAGCTGGCCTGAAGGCCCTTCTGGAGCGGGCGGCAGACCCCGACGTGGCCCGTTCGGTCCTGGCAATCGCCGACCAGTTTGCGGGGCCCCGCCCAGCAGACCTGCCCTTCTACCTCACCCTCCTAGTCTTCCGAGTCAGGAATCCTGCTCAGGTGTGTAGGCTAGCGCCCGGCCATCGGCTGCATCGATTTGCGCTGGCCGCCCAGCAGTAGCCCCCGCAGATACAAGGCGCCCTTCTCACGCTGATCACGCCGCACCAGCGGCGCGAACACCTCCCTGTCGGCGTACTCGCGAAAGTGGTCCCTGCAAGGCTGAAGCTGCTGGTGGTCCACCCCCAGGATCTTCGTGAAGCGGGAGTGTGCCACCGTGCGCCGCTGACGCTCCGTCACGAGTAGCGGCAGTGTCATCCGGTGTGATGACCTCTTACGGATCATGTCGCCGCAGCTGGATGCGGTGCGGATGGAGCGGGTGCGGGGTCGGCAGGCGGCGTGGTTCGCAGGGTCTCCTGCCAGCCCTATCCGTGCGGCCTCGCAACCTCCTTCGAGTGGGTCCGGTCCGCACGTGAGGTCCCAGCGCACTACGTCGGGAAACGCTGTCGACGACAGCGGGCGGAAGACCGGGCACCTCGGATCCATTGGTTTTGCTCACCAATTCGATGCGTAAAGATTAACTGGACCTGATGGGTTGTCCTCGGTGACCATGGCAGCACGGTGTGCCACACAGATAAGGCTGTCTCCATGTCCGAACGTGGGTTCCTGCTCCTCCATGGCTGGCAGAATCGCCGCCCCGTCGCTCACTGGCAGCACTGGCTGGCTGACCGCCTCAGCCACGACGGCGCACTGGTCTCATATCCCCAGCTCCCCGACCCTGACCACCCGTCACTCGATCGCTGGCTCCAGGAACTTGACATCCAGCTCACTGCGCTCGACACCGAGCAGCGCATCGTCATCTGTCACAGTCTCGCGTGCCTGCTCTGGCTACATGCTGCTGCCCGGGGTGCTATTACCGTCCCCGTCGACCGCGTCCTCCTGGTCGCCCCCCCATCGCCGAGTGTGGTTACGCGATACGAGGAGATGGCCGTTTTCTCCCCGCCATCCACACTGACGGCCGACCATCTGGCAATCGCTGCTGCGGACACCCGGATCGTCGCCTCGGACAATGACCCATATTGCCCGGAGGGCGCCGCGGCCATCTACGCTCAGCCTTTCGATCTGCCCATAGACATCCTTCCCAGCGCCGGCCACCTGGATCTGAACGCGGGATACGGACCCTGGCCGTCACTCCTCAGGTGGTGCCGTGCCATGAAACTGCGGAAGATCATCCCAGGTCCGGGAACATGGATCCCAGCGAACTAATCCGCTTGATGCAGTGTCGATGCGGGCCGCTCGGTGGCCGGACGCCGCCCGGCGGGGCGAAAGACACTTCCCCATGCGCTCGTCCTTACTCGGCCCTTTCCGTGGGAATTGACCGTAGTCAGTGGGGATATAGCCGCGCAGATCATTGGCCGGATTACATACTGTGCCGAAACCCGCCATTGTTCCAGCGAATGTTTTCGACTAGATCTTCACCGCCTCCGTCTTCTGAGGGAGCTCAAGCATCGCGGCATCCTCGCTGCGGTCGCGCACGCGTTGTCATACAGCCCTTCCTCGATCTCCCAACAGCTCTCGCTGCTGGAGTCGGAGGTTGGTGTCCCGCTTCTCGAGCCCGTGGGCAGACGCGTGCGTCTGACTCCTCAGGCCGAGATTCTGGTCGCTCACACAGAAGCCGTACTGGAGAGGCTGGAACAAGCCGAAGCCGACATCATCAGTTCGCTGAGCGAACTCTCCGGCACCCTGCGGATCGCGTCCTTTCAAACCGCGGCGCTGGCTCTCGTCCCGACGGCACTGACGCTGCTGCGTGACGCCCATCCTCGCCTGCGCGTCCAGCTCACCCAGTTGGAGCGCGAGGGCGCACTGTCGGCTCTGCTGGCCCACGATGTCGACCTGGTCATAGATGTGGAATACCCGGGTGACCCCAGCCCGCGCCACGCCGAACTCGAGCAGCAGGTCCTCGGCCGCGACTTCCTGCACGTGGTCCACCCGGGCATCGCGGACGGGGCTGAGCCACAGGAGGTGCTGCGCATGCTGGCTGATCACCCATGGGTCATGGAGCCTGAGGGAACGGCCGCCCGCACCTGGGCGATGGCCGTGTGCCGTGACGCCGGATTCGAACCCGACGTGCGCTATGAGTCCGCCGACCTTCTTCTCCACCTCCGGCTCGCGGAACAGGGGCATGCTGCCGCACTGCTCCCGGACCTCGTATGGCTGGGCCGTCGCCCGACTGTCGACCTGCAGCCCGTTCCCTTCCCTCGATCTGGGGTCTCGTGCATCCGTGCAGTGGTTGGCCTCGCACGCGACGGGCGGGACGTGGAGTTTGGTCGGATTATCTAATGATAAACGGTAGGAAACATTTGCTAGACCCGATGCATAGCTTCCTGGATTGTGGTTTGTGGTTCCACTCCACACGCCCCGGAAGCCGAGGCCGCCGTGATTCCCTATCCGCTGAAGGCAGCCGCATCACCCATATCACACCGCTCCGCGATGGTCCCGGCCCTCACTGGTCCCGCAGCCCGGCACTTCGCGCTCAGTGTGCCCGCAAGCACCGAATCAGTTGGGCGCATCCGGCATCGGCTGGGGGCCTACATGGCTGCATGGGGACTGTCTCACGGACTGCAGGAAGAGGTGCTAATGATCATGTCTGAGCTGGTCACCAACGCGATCCTCCACGCCCTGCCACCCACCGCGCTGCGTGTCTGCTGCACGGCGCCGTCGAACACCGTTCGCATCGAAGTGTCGGACGGCGGTTGCCGGCCCGTCCTCCCAGAGCGCCGTGGGGAGGATGAACATGGCCGTGGACTGTGCATTGTCTCTGCTCTGGCAACCCGGCACGGCACCATCGTTCACGGCAGTGGAGCAATGCGTTGGGCCGAGCTTGGCCCAGAGCCCTGGGCAGGGGGCGAGGATGTTGGTGCAAGACGTGTGCCCGGTTGTTGAGCATTCCGTCGAGCTTGCGTTGCGTGAGAGCCGTGTCTGGCAGTGAAGCGCCGTGCGGGCTTCGGGAGGGGAACCGGGCCGGTCGTCCCCCGGGTATTCCACAGCGCCCTCGTTCCGCACCGACACCGGCCCTGCTGCCCGGGGACGGGATCCGTCAGGGTGACCCGCCGCCGATGCCCGTGGACGCTTGCCCCGAAAAACAGGAATGGCCTCGAGGGTTTCAGCAGTTCCAGTAGGGCGCCGGACGCCGCGAAGGTGGGCCGTCCTCACGAGACCGGCCAACGTCCATGGCCCCGACGCCCGCCGCCTGTGTCAACCCGCTTGCCTGCAGGCGCCACGAACTGCCCGGGGCCGGCAGGGCCGAGGCGGAGAGCCTCTGCCCGGGCTCGTGCTGCTCGACCCACATCCGACGTGCCACTCGCGGACGATGAACGAGCGCAGATCGCTCTCCTTGCACGAATTTGAGCCGATCGAATGCATTGCGATCGCCATCTCACACTTCACCAGCAATGGATCCGGTCGTAACGAACGACTGGAACGCCAGGGGCACATCGCCGGCTACACGATCGTCCGCGCCGGTGACGACATGGGGGACGTAGTCTCGGCGCTCGTGCTCGTCTACCGCCAGGACCGCATGCGCGGCGGCGAGGTCCTAGCCGCGCTCAAACGCGTCCCCGAGGTCGTCATCTGTGAGATCCTCAGCGGCGACTTCGACATCATGGTGCGCCTGGAAGCTGCCTCGCTGGAACGCGTACGGAGTATCTGGGAGGACATCGCCCAGATACCCGGCGTACAGAACACGGTCACCGCGCTCTCACTATCAGCGTGGTCCAATGCACTAGAGGCGGGCGGAGTTCAACGGCACCGGGGTAAACAGCGCCATCACCTCTTCCCGATCCAGCAATCCGCCCTGTCCCGCGAGGCACACCACGGCTGCCCCGTCACCAGGGCCTCGTCTGCGATCCAGGCGGCCGCCGCGTAGCTGATGCGGGGGCGGCGGTCACCGATCCCACTGACCGGGCGGCCGTGCGGGCCCAAGCGCTCCTCGTGCGCGGTGATCCCCACAACTCAGCGCGTGCGCAGGCTGGAGCAGCCGCGTGTGAGCCACTGGATCGAAGTGAGCAGCAGGTTCGGCTGCTCGAAGGCGTTGAGCTGGAGTTGCCCGTTCTCCTTGACCACCGTGATCGTGACATCCGCGTAGCAGATCTGGTTGACCTTCTCTGGGATCACCGGGTGGTCTTTGCCCAGCAGATCGACGACCCGGCTTGGCGGGGCGGCAGCTCGATCTCGGCCAGTCCGCTCTGCGGTCCGCTGGATAGCAGGCGCAGGTTGTTTGCAGATCTTCGTCAACTTCACGGCCAGCCGCTTCCAGCAGGCCCGACAACCA
Organism: Streptomyces sp. WAC00040; assembly: GCF_056835925.1. Taxonomy (NCBI): domain Bacteria; kingdom Bacillati; phylum Actinomycetota; class Actinomycetes; order Kitasatosporales; family Streptomycetaceae; genus Streptomyces; species Streptomyces sp. WAC00040. Next base: position 148,525 of record NZ_JAKQZE010000005.1, on the reverse strand, counting down.
GCAGGAAGACATCGGTGTCAGAGTCGCCTCGACGTCGGCGGCTGGTTTCGGCTGGAGCCTGGTGAGAGCTTCAAGGTGCCGGATTGCTGCCTCGGTGTATCCCGGCTCGTTGGTGATGCCCGTTCCGATGACGGTGGCGCCGAGGCTGATCTCGTGCAGCAGGGGCAGCGTCTCGTGCAGGCGGGCCGTGTCCTCGGCCAGCGTCCCGCCGAAGGCGGTGAACTCCTGGCCGAGAGTCATGGGCACGGCGTCCTGCAGTTCGACGCCTCCGCCGGCCATGCCGGCGAAACTCAGCTCTGCGGGTTCAGTGGCCAGCAGCGGGGCCAGGTCGATGCCATTGGGGTCGACCAGGGAACCCGCTCGCAAGTCGGTGATCGCCACGACGCGCAGGGCGAAGCCCAGCTTTTCGGCAAGGTGGTCCCCGCTCTGGGATATGAGCTCGGCGAGCGCGCGGTTGACGCCGCCGAATCCGATGAGGGCGAGATCGTATCGGTCCATGTGAACGCTCCTTCGCATCCACCGTCACCTTCACGGTGCGGCTGCTCAGAGCCTCGCGCCGCAGCCCGGCACCTGCTCCATGCCACAACGACCGCATAACGTGCCGATCTGCACCACCAGGTGTCAATCCGGCGCCTCCTGTCGGGTGGTGCACCTCGGGGATCCAGTCCAGCGGCTGGCACAGTTCGCTGTGGCGACCTGGGCGTCCTCGCGGAAGGCGAGCGCGGTGTGGCAGTGCGGAGATCTGGTACCTCTTCGACGCCGCCGGCCGTCCGGTCATGGAGCGGTGCGCCATGAAGCCCGAGGGCTCGACCACCTGGACCGAGTCCACCCGCCGGATCTACGGCTACGACAGCCTCGGCCAGCTCACCAACGACCGGATCGCCACTCCGGACGGGGCGACCGCGATCGCCGCCACCACTTACGACTACGACCTCGCTGGCCGGCTGACCAAAACGACAACCACCGGCACGGCCGGGGCGGGCGATCTTCGGTGTGAGGCCGCGGGCCCGCAGGAGGCGGCGGTACTTGTCGTAGTCGTAGCAGCGGTCCGCGAACAGCCGGCCCGGCCGGTGCCTCGGGCGCCCGCGGACCGCGCGGATGCGCGGTATTGCGTCCAGCAGGGGCATCAGCTGAGTGACGCCATGACGGTTTCCGCTGGTCAGCGAGACGGCGAGCGGTATGCCGTGGCGGTCGGTGATCAGGTGGTGCTTGCTGCCCGGACGCGCCCGGTCGACCGGCTAGTGCTGGTCAGCGGATGCGCCTGACGCGCGTTGCCGCCCTGCTTCGGGATATCGAAGTCGACGGCTCACCGCAGGTTCGTGATCTGGTCGCGTGCCGGCGTGCGGGGCCGGCTGTACGAGGCGATCCTGCACCGACTCGACTACGCACGGCTCCTCGACCTCTCCCGGGCCCTCCTCGACTCCGCCCAGGTCAGGGCAAACCAAGCGGCTGCACGCCGACAAGGCATACGACGTCCCCCACCTGCCGAAATAGTTACGCGGCAAGCGTATTGGAGTCCGGACCGCCCGCAAAGGAATCGGGCGCCGTCCTGTCTCCTCCTCCAGCTCCCGCGCGGTGGCGTCCACCGCGCTCTCACCGTCCTCCACCAGGCCCATGGGCCGCTCCCAGGCCTCGTCCTGCTTCCGGTTCAGCACCGCGCCCCCGGGTGCCCGGAGTCTGCTCTCCTCCCACCAATTGCTGCACGCGGCATCGAACATGGACCCAGCTAAAGGGAATCGTCGCTTTCTCTGACGAGTGTCACTCGGAAACATTCACTGGAGCAATGGCACGAGAGTCGGCACAGTGTCGGTGGGACCTGTCTGGCGGTCAGACAGGTTGCCACGCTCGCGCCTTCTGGACCACAGCACCTCCCCGTGCGGTTCGGAAGGTTGAGTAGTGCCCCTGCCTCAGCAGCGCCCAACCGTTGAGACTCCAGAGCAACAACGTCGCCCGTGAGCAAGGGGAGGCCGCAGAGGGACCGTTGCCGCCGCTACGTGTCAACTCATGGTGCCTGCCATCGCCTGCGGAACCTGGAGGGTGGTGTGATTGCTACCTCGTCGTGCACCGGACCGAGCATCTGACCAAGACGCTACTTCTCCTAACACCGTCCGCATATCGGTTACAGATCCTCCTGCTGGGCCACCCCGACAGGGCACCCTCAACGCACCTCATTGGCCCTGAACCAGAACGGAATACCACGATGCCCTCTTCCTCTCATCCGGCCTTCTCACGACGGCGCGTCTTGGGCGCGGGAGCCGCCTTAACTGTCGCTGCCTCTTTGGGCTTCGCAAGTTCGAGCCCGGCTCAGGCGCAGGTCGCGTCAGCCGACCGGTCCGGTTATATGGATCGCGAGGAGCAACTCGCCCTCACCGCCACGGAGGCGGTCGCGGCCATCGCGGCGGGAAGGCTGAGCGCCGTCGCCTACGTCAGGACGCTGTTGGCCCGGGCGGAGGCGCTGGAAGACCTCCACCTGATCATCACCTTGAACCGCGAGGGCGCGCTGGCCGCCGCTGAGGAGATCGACGCCGCGCGTCGTGCCGGTCGGCAACTCGGCCCTCTGGCGGGCCTTCCCCTGCTGGTCAAGGACAACATCAACACCCGTGACCTGCTTACCACGGGTGGCACGCCGGCGCTGGGTGGCTTCTGTCCCGGCGACGACGCCCTGGTCCTGCAGCGGCTACTCACCGCGGGGGCGATCGTCCTGGGCAAGGCCAATCTGCACGAGCTCGCGCTGGGAATCACCAGCACCAACTTCAGTCCCTTCGCTGGCTTCGCCAAGAACCCCTATGGCCTCGACCGGATACCCGGTGGTTCATCAGGCGGAACTGCAGCCGCCATCGCCGCGCGTATCGTCCCTGCAGGTCTTGGGACTGACACGGGTGGCTCAGTCCGTCTGCCCGCGGCCTTCAACGGCATCGTCGGTCTGCGTCCCTCGGTCGGCAACGGAGGGCCCGAGCGCCGTTACAGCGACCACGGCCTACTGCCGTTGAGCCACACGCTGGACACTGTCGGCCCCATGGGCCGGACCGTGGCCGACGTCGCCCTGCTGGACGCCGTCGTCACCGATGTACAGAGCGTACAGCCGGCGCGTCTGGACGGCCTCCGGATCGGCGTGCCGCCCGTGCTGTGGAACGGCTTGCAGACGGCCGTGGGCGATGTGGGCCGGGCTGCGAAGCGGCGGCTGTCCGAGGCCGGTGTCGAGCTGATCGAGGTAGACATGCCCGATCTCCTCGACCTCGCGAACCGGATCATCTTCCCCGTCGCCCTGCACGAGCCGAACATCGACATGCCCCGCTACCTGCAGGAGAACGGCCTAGAGCTGACGATGCGAGACATCGCGGCGGAGGTCGCGAGTCCGGATGTCCGCAATCTCTTCCAGAGCGTGATCGACGACGTCAGCGCGGGAGCCTACCCCGACGCCATGAACGTCTACAGGCCGCAGATCCAGCAGATGATGGGAAGCTACTTCCTTGAACGGGGGGTCGACGCTCTGCTCTTCCCCACCGCCCCGGTCCTGCCCGCGCCGATCGACGCGGTCAACGGGTCGGGCACCATGTCCTTCGACGACGGTCCGCCGGTCGACACATTCACCACGAGCGTCCGCAACACGGTGCCGGGCAGCTGCGTCGGCATGCCCGGACTGGTTTTCCCGGGCGGCATGTCGAGCGCTGGACTACCGGTCGGGCTCAGCCTGGAAGGACCAGTCGGCAGCGATCGGAGGCTGCTCGCGATCGGTATGGCGATGGAGGAAGTCCTGGGCAGGGTTCCCGCACCGCGGATCTGACCACCCGAACTGTCCGGTGGACGGCTCCTTCACTGCGCGGTGCTGTCCACCGGGCGAGTCTACTGACCCTCGGGGTCGGCTTCCTTCCCGGAGTCGACTAGGAGCACGGCGGGCTCATTCGGCACGGCGCCAAGCTGCTGTACGCGACTTGCAACGCCACCGTGTCGCGGATCTAGCTGATCCTTCGGAAGGCGCACGGAGGTGCCTACATCGTCATTGACAGCCAGTCCATCGGCGCCGACCTCGCCTGCGCCTGGCCGACCAACGAGATCGCGGTGATGGGCGCCGAGGGTGCGGCCGACGTCGTTTTCCGCCGACAGATCGCGGAGGCCGCAGACCCCGATGCCATGCGCACCCGCATGGTCAAGGAGTACAAGGCCGAGCTGATGCACCCCTATTACGCGGTCGAGCGCGGCGTGGTGGACGACGTCATCGACCCCGCCGCCCCCGCGAGATCCTCATCCGCTCCCTGGCAATGCTGCGCACCAAGGACGTCGACCTGCCGTCCCGCAAGCACGGCAACCCCGCAATAGCACGGTCCCCCGCAGTAACGGAGCACCTTGATGGTCAAACAGGAACGTGCGTTGCGTACGCGCGAGGCGCTGATCAAGTCGGCCGGCGTGGTCTTCGACCGTGAGGGCTTCGGTACGGCGTCACTCACCGCGATCAGCAGCCGCGCCGGTGTGAGCAATGGGGCGCTGCACTTCCACTTCGCCAGCAAAGCCGCACTTGCCCAAGCCGTCGAGGAGGCCGCCGCGCACCGGCTGGCCGGTATCACGCTGCACGGCGAGCAGCAGACCACGGCCCTGCAGTCCCTGGTGGACGCCACGCACGCCCTGGCGCGCACGCTCCTCGACGACGCCGTCCTGCGAGCCGGATTCGCCCTCGGCGCCGAACAGCTCTACGCAGGCGAACGGGACGTGCGTATCCAGTGGAGCCAGTGGGTCGAGGCAACGCTCAACCGCGCCGAGGATGCGGGGGAGCTGGCCGAAACGGTGGCGCCGCAGAACGTGGTGGTCGCCGTCGTCGCGGCGACTGTGGGCTTCAAGATGCTGGGAGCACAGCACCCACAATGGCTCTCACACGGCACACTCACCCAGTTCTGGCAGCTGCTGCTGCCACGGCTGACCATGCCGTCCTGCCTGGGACATCCCCGGGCGCAGGGCAGCGCGACACCCGCACACCACACCAGGGCCGCGAACGGCGACGCCGGCCTCCCCAAGGCGCGCTCAGGGCGGCCCTGACGCCGCGCACGCCCCGCGGTCGCGCGGAATCACGCCGCCCCACCTCGCCCTACACCGGCCACAGTCGGCGCACCTGGTTCAGGCAGCGCCGCCATCTAGCAACAACCGTCCATGCCCGCAGGCCAACAGGATCGTGCCGGGCTCGCCCAGCCAAGCCCAGCCCAACACATCACAGAACCAGGACACGTATTTCATGGCAGAACACTCCCGGCGATCAGTCCTCGGCATAGCGGGCTTCACCACAGCCGCCATCGCCGTCGGCGGCGCCGCGCTCGTCAACAGCAGCAGCGCGACGGCACAGAAGGTGGCCGCCGAGACCCTGGACGGGGTCAGCAAGCCGACCCACACGCGCCTGACCCCCTTCAAGGACCGGCTGCGTATCCCTCCGACGCTGCGTCCCCGCTCCAACGAAATCCTGGACATCGACCTGGTCGACACGTTCCAGCGCCTGCACTCGCAGATGCCGGCGACCCGACTGTGGACCTATGACGGCCACTTCCCCGGCCCGACCATCGAAGTGCGCAGCAAGCACAAGGCACGCGTCTCCTGGAACAACAAGCTGAGCGGCACTACTCCCGTCAAGGCGGTGTGGGTGCACCCCGAGGGACCCGGACCTGGCCTTCTCCCGTACAACCGCCCCGGGTCCGAGGGCGGCATCCCCAGACCCGAGATCGACAGCCTGACCGCCTGGACATCGGTCCACGTACACGGCGGCCACCAGAACGCCCTCAACGACGGCGCAGCGGAGTACGGAGTGACTCCCGGCAACTCCCAGTTGGGTGAACTCGCCAACGACCAGGCAGCAGCGCACCTCTTCTACCACGATCACGCCATGGCAGTGACGGCTCTGAACGTGGCTGCCGGACTGATCGGCAACTACCTGGTCCGCGACGAGGAAGAGGCCCGGCTGGGTCTTCCTCGAGGGGAGTACGAGGTCCCCCTCATGATCCAGGACGTCAACTTCGAGACGGACGAGAGCGGGCGACTCACCGGACAGATCCTGGCCAAGCGCATCATCCCCGGCGAGGGAGCGCCCCAACCGGACACCATTCCTCCGGCGCTGGCGAGCTTCAACCCCTTCACCATGGTCAACGGAGTGGTGTGGCCCTACCTCGATGTAGAGGCACGCGCGTACCGACTGCGCGTGGTGAACGTCTCCGGGGCCCGTGCCTACCGTCTCGCCGTCGTCGACGAGGAGACCGGTAAGATCGTCAAGGGCGCCATGAAGCTTGTCGGAACGGATCTGGGCCTGCTCGGCAAGCCGCAGACCATCGACGAGGCGCTGTCGCTCTCCCCGGCGGAACGCGCCGACATCGTCATCGACTTCGCAGCTCTCTCCGGAAAGCGGTTGAAGCTCGTCAACACGATCCCTGGTCAGACTCCGGGCGAACCCTTGCCCGACTTCGCCATACCCTTCCCGGAAGTCATGCAGTTCCGTGTGGAGACGCGGCGCCGCGCCGCGTACTCGCTGCCCGCTACTCTGTCGCCCTCCTTCCGCAAGATCACCGCCGGTGATGTTCCGGACAACGCCACCGAACGCTTCGTCGTCCTCGGCTTCGACAAGACCGGTATGCCTCAGATGTGGGAGATGGAGGAAGTCGACCCTGATGTGGGGACGCGTGAGGGGATCGTCCAGATCGAGATGCCGGGCGGAACGAGAACGCTGCGCCGAACCGGCGTCCTGTTTGAAGACACCACCACCTTCTTCGCCACGGCCAGCACCTGGGAACGCTGGCACTTCATCAGCGCCGCCCCGGCAGGAGTGCCGATCTACCACCCCATGCACGTCCACCTCATGGACCTGCAGGTCATCGACCGGCGCGCCATAAACGGCTCCGGTTTGGACTTCGCGCAGGGCTACACCAAGAAGCCCATCACCCTTGGGGCCGCGGTCCCGGTCGCGCCTGAGGAATCCGGCTGGAAGGACACCGTCACCGTCCACGCCAACACGCTGGTCACTGTGGCCGGACGGCTCGCCAAGCAGACGGGCAAGGTGGTGTACCACTGCCACATCTTCGACCACGAAGACGAAGGCATGATGCGCCCGTTCGTCATCATGCCCGCCTCCATCCACAAGGTTCACCATATGATCATGGAGATGAACGGCGCCATGGGTGGCGGACACCCGGGGCACCACCAGGGGTGACGTCGTAGTTTCAGTCCGACCTGGGTCGCACACTGGGGCGGCGCGGAACGAGGGCGGGCCCGGCCGACGCGGGCCCCGTTCGGGCGCGGCGCAGCGTCGTGAGCGTGCCGGACGTCGCCGTCCACCTGTCCGCAGGCGGCGGCCCCGTCTTCTTCGAGCGGGACGACATCGACCTCGCGATCCGCCGAGACGACTTCCCGTTCCCCAAACAGGCGACGAGCCAGACCCGCCTGTTCGCACAGCGGATCGGACCTGTCTGCCAGCCGGATCTCGCGGCCCGCCTGACCGGCGCCGGTGTGTCGCAGGTAGTCCTTCTGCACACCGACACACGACCGCAGTCGTTGGACGACTGGCGGCGCATCACCGGCATGAAGGCAGAGCCCGCCGCACAGCAGGTCCTGGAGCACTTCTACCTGACCCTCCAGGCCGCCGCGGCCGGCGTCGGGGTCGCGATCGCCCCGTATGCCGTCGTCCGCGACGGCCTGGAGCGGGGACAACTCGTCGCACCCTTCGGTTTCGTTCCCGACGGCACCGGCTACCACCTCCTCAGCCGCCGATCACCCGAGCCGGACGGACGCGTCCGCGGGCTGATGGCATGGCTGCGGGCCAAGACGAGCGATTCCTAGGGCATCCCAGGGAACGTTCCGGCGTAGTGGGGACAGGCGTATTCAGAACGCCGTGTAGCCACCGTCCACGAAGTGCGGCGCCGATGACGTATGACGACTCGGGGCAGGCGAGGAAGGGGACCGCATCGGCGACCCCTTCGGGTGTGGCGAGCCGGGCGGAGCGGGATGGAGTCCTCCCTCACGCGCCGGCAGGCAGCGGGATCCGGACGTCGCTGGAACGAAGCTGCGATGATCGGCGTTTCGCGGTCAGACAGTTGGGCGCTACTGAGGCAGGGGACAACTGCTCAAGTCCTTGCTCAGGCGCATCCCACCGATCACGGTTGTTGCGATTCCTCAGGCGGTCAGCGGTCAGCGGTGGCCAGGCCAGCAGATGCGGCGTGCGCCCAGCACAAGCCAGCGCAGCTGCTTGTCGAAGCAGCGTCCGCGAAGGCGGACGTAGTCTCGGGCTTCTCGGCGAAGTGCTCCCAGGAGTCGTTGCGGATCGGGACGACACCGTGCGCATCGAGGGGTCGGGTCAATGCCAAGCCTCCCGCTTCGTGGAGAGTCGCGTATCACTGCCCGCCTCGAAGGATCAGACCCCCTGAGCCAGGACCTTCTCGAGCGCTCCCAGCGCCCCCTCCAGCTCCTCGCTGGTGATCGTGAGCGGCGGTGCCAGCCGGATCGTCGAGCCGTGGGTGTCCTTGACGAGGACGCCCTCCCGCATGAGGCGAGCGCTCACGCCGCGGCCTGTTCCCACGGCGGGGTCGATGTCGACGCCCGCCCACAGCCCGCGCGCCCGGAAGCCGACGACGCCCTTACCCACGAGGTCCGCGAGCCCGCCGCGCAGAAGCACGCCCAACTCGGCCGCGTGAAGCTGGAATTCACCGGCTTCCAGCAAATCGACCACGGCCGTGCCAACCGCGGCGGCGAGAGGGTTGCCGCCGAACGTCGACCCGTGCCCACCCGGCCGCAGCACCCCGAGCACATCCCGGCTGCCGACCACTGCGGACACGGGGACGATGCCGCCGCCCAGCGCCTTGCCTAGCAGTAGCAGGTCGGGGACGACCGACTCGTGCTCGACGGCGAGGGTGCGCCCGGTGCGGCCGAGCCCCGACTGGATCTCGTCCGCGATGAACAGGCACCCCTTGCGGCGCGTCAGCTCTCGTACGCCGGTCAGATAGCCCTCGTCCGGAATGATGACGCCCGCTTCGCCCTGGATGGGCTCGAGCAGCACGGCCGCCGTTGTCTCGTCGACCGCCGCCTCCAGCGCGGCCAGGTCGTTGTACGGGACGATCCGGAAGCCCGGAGTGAAGGGGCCGAAGCCGGTCCGGGCCGTCTCGTCCGTGGAGAAGCTGACGATCGTCGTCGTACGACCGTGGAAGTTCTCCGCCGCGACCACGACGGTCGCCCGGTCGGTCGGGACGACCTTGATCTCGTACGCCCATTTGCGGGCCACCTTGATGCCGCTCTCGACCGCCTCGGCGCCGGTGTTCATCGGCAGCACCATGTCCAGGCCCGTCAACCTGGACAGCCGCTCGGCGAACTCGGCGAGCCGGTCGTTGTGGAAGGCGCGCGAGGTGAGCGTCAGCCGGTCGAGCTGCTGGTGGGCCGTCTCGATCAGGGCCGGGTGGCGGTGGCCGAAGTTCAGGGCCGAGTAGCCTGCCAGCATGTCGAGGTAGCGGCGGCCCTCGACGTCCTCCACCCAGGTGCCCTCGGCGCGGGCAACGACCACCGGCAGCGGGTGGTAGTTGTGCGCCAGGACCGGTTCCTCGGCGCGGATCAGTTCAGCGGAGGAACGCCTGGTGACGGGAGCGGTCATGAACGGATCTCCTGAGTGCAGCACTTGATGCCGCCGCCTGCCTTCCGGAACTCGGATAGGTCGACGGGGACAGGGACGTAGCCATGGTCGTCGAGACGGGCGGCGAGTGCCTCCGCCTGCGGCGCGATGAAGACGTGGCGGCCGTCGGACACGGAGTTGAGGCCGAGCGCTGTCGCGTCCCCACGGGTGGCGGGCACCGCGTCCGGATAAAGGCGCTTGAGCACCTCACGGCTGCCAGGCGAGAAGGCCTCCGGGTAGTACGCGATGTTGTCGTCGTCCAGGACGAACAGGGCGGTGTCGAGGTGGTAGAAGTACGGGTCCACCAGGGTCAGGCTGATCACCGGATGGCCGAAGAAATCCTGCACCTCACGGTGGGCCTCACGCGTGGTCCGGAATCCGGTGCCCGCCAGGACGTACCGGCCCGTCCAGACCAGGTCGCCCTCGCCCTCGCACACGGCCTTGGGCCGGTACACGTCGAAGCCGGCCTCCTTGAACCACGTCTCGTAGTGCGTGGACTCGGGGCGGCGCTCGGGCGCATGGAAGAGGGAGCCGAAGACGCGGCCGCCGACGACGACCGCCGAGTTGGCGGCGAAGACCATGTCCGGGAGGCCGGCGACCGGCTCCACGGCGTCGACGGTGTGACCGTGGGCGCGGTAGGCGCGGATCAGCGTTTGCCACTGCTCCTGGGCCAGATCGACGTCGACATGGGCGTCGGGATGCATCCAGGGGTTGATCGCGTACTGCACGGAGAAGTGTCTGGGTTCGCAGACCAGGAAGCGCCGCCGGCGCGGCACACGGCTGTCGGGCACAGAGGGGTTCCTCCGCCTTCTGGGGTGTCGACTTGTGGGTTGGCACCAACGTAGAAGGCGACCGGGACGCCCGACGAGGAAAATGAGCTGCGCGTTTGCGCAGGAATGCTGCGCTCTCAGGCCACTCAGCGCATGTCTGGTGCGTCGAGCGGAGCGTCCTCCGGCGCGGCATGGACGGCACCCGCCTCGGGGCTCTCTGGGATGAGGTGGGACAGCACCATCACGCTGATCGTCTTCGGATGAACGGCTCCGCCCGGATCCGCTCCAGCACCTCCTCGAAGTGCTCCACGTCCCGCGCTCGCAGATGCAGCAGCGCGTCCGCGCCCCCCGTCACCGTCATTGCCGCCGTGATCTCCGGATGGTTGCGCTCCACCTCCGCGAGACGCCGCGGCGGGGCCGCGCCCTCGCAGTAGACCTCGACGTACGCCTCCGTCCGCCAGCCGAGCGCCGACGGCTGGACCGTGGCTGTGAATCCGGTGATCAGCTTCGTCTCGCGGAGCCGGTCCACGCGCCGCTTGACCGCCGTCGAGGACAGGCCGATCGCCGCCCCGATCTCGGCGAAGCTGGTTCGGGCGTTCGCCATCAGGGCGGTGATGATCCGAGTTCGTCGAACGGCGTTGGCCTGCTGTTCATGTCGGCACTGTAATCAGCGACGAACGTGCACGTCCCGTCCACCGGAGACGTCCGCACCGGCACATGTCCAGAGGTGGTGCGGGTTGCTCCTCTGCGCGACCTCGCCGTCGACGACTAATGCCTTCGCTCGAGGAAGTGCTCTACCTGACCCGCTGGAATCGGGTGCGGGCGGGCCGGAGGCGATCGACGTCGTCTTCCTCGACATCCACATGCCGGCCTCGACTGGCTGGACCTGGCCCGGCTGCTGTCCGGCTTCGCCAAATCGCCTCTCGTCGTCTTCGTCACCACCCACTGGGACTTCGCCGTGCAGGCCTTCGACCTCAAGGCCGTCGACTACGTGCTCAACCGGCGCGAGGAACGGCTCGCGGAGGCCGTCCGCCGGGCCGCCGAGCGCAGCGAAGCCGCGCCCCGGTCCCCGTACCCGAGGCTCGACCCCGGACCACATACCCGCCGAATGGGGGGAGTGACCCGCTTCGTCGCCGTCGACGACATCACGCACCTCGAGGCCTGCGGCGACTACGCCCGCCAGCACGCCCCCAAGGGCAGCAACCTCGTACGCATACCCCCGTCCGCCCCGGGATGAGCGCAGGCGCTCCCGCGGCTTCGTGCACGTCCACCGCCGCCGCCTCGTCGCCCTGCGCCACGTAGGCGCACCGACTGGACGCCGTCCCGTGAGCTTGCTGGTCGGCGCCGAGGAGCTCCAGGTAGCCCACTCGGCCTCACCACCGACACAGGAACCTGACCGCCATCTGCGAGTTTCAGCTTTTTCGCATGCGGTGTCGGCACTGTAGCCGCGGCCAGCCGGTCCCGCTTGTTGTCGCCCTCCGCGTCCGGCACTCTCACGGCCGCCACAGCAACAGTGCCCGGCCCGCATGCTCTCGAGGGCCAGGCCGCAGCGGCTCCCGCCTGATCGGTGGTGCGGCAAGTGTGCAGCTCTATGGAGCTGCGGGGAAGCCCGGAGTGCTCTTGATCGTTTTCATGGTGAACTGTGAATTGGTTCGCGCCACACCGGGAAGGTCGGTGAGCTTAGCCATGTACAAGCGCTCGTAGGCGTCGAGGTCTGCCACCGCGATCCACAGCACGTAGTCGGGCTGGCCAAACATGCGTCGGCAGTGCACCACATCGTCGAGCAGTCGCACCTCCGCCTCGAACGCCTCGATCGTGGCTCGGTCCTGAACCGCCATCTCGACATGCAGCAGCACGTGGAAGCCGCGGCCGATGGCGGCCGATGCCACAGCAGCGTGGTAGCCGGTGATCACGCCACTGCTCTCAAGCTGCCGGACGCGGCGCAGACACGGGGACGGCGACAGGCCTACGCGGTCCGCGAGCTCCGTGTTGGCCAGCCGCCCGTCCTCCATTAGCTGCGCAATTATTGCTCTATCTGTCCTATCCATGGCACGCAATGCTATGCGACCCCCTTCAGGCAGGCAATTTTGGCATCGCATGCGTCAGCAACATGGCTAATGTGCGCACATCCTTGTTGACCACCGAATGTGTAGAAGGTTGCGATGCTCGACGAACCGACGCTGAGTCTGGATGAAGACGCCCGTGAGCTGGCCGGCCGACTGCTGACCGCGTTTCTCGACGACTACGAGCGCTCCATCCCCGAACGCCCTCTCGTCCCCGAGGTGGATCGTGAGGTTCTCGCGAGTCTGCTGCCGATTCCGTTCCCGGACAAGGGCATCGGGGTCGAGGGGCTGTTCCGCGAGATCAACGAAAAGATCCTGCCGAACTCGACGACAGTCGCCCATCCACGCTTCCTCGCATATGTGTTCGGCCCGCCTAACGGCATCGCGCCCTACGCCGAGGCGATAGCTGCCGCCATCAACCAGAACTGCAACTTCTGGCAACTCTCACCAGCCGCCAGCGTGATCGAGCGCGCCGTCATCACGTGGCTGGCCGGGCTATTCGGCTACGGCGAACAGGCTGGCGGGATCCTGACCGGAGGCGGTTCGATTGCCACCCTCAACGCCCTGACCACGGCCCTGCACGCCCGTCGCCCTGACTTCCGCCAGCGCGGCCTTCAGACGACCGACCGCCAGCTCATGGTGTACACCTCCACCGAGGCGCATCGATGCGTGGACAAGGCCGCCGCCATTCTCGGCATCGGACTGGACAACGTCCGCCACATCCCCACCGACGACCAATACCGCATGCGCGTCGACGCCCTGGAAGAAGCCATCCGAGCCGACCGCAAGGCCGGACTGGAACCGTTCTGCGTCGTGGCCACCGCAGGGACCGTCACCACCGGATCCATCGATCCAATCGCCCCGATAGCCGATGTGTGCCAACGTGAGGACCTTTGGCTGCACGTCGACGGCGCCTACGGCGCGCTGTTCGTCCTGTCCAACCAAACACGCGAAGCCTTCGATGCCTGCGTCAGAGCTGACTCCCTCGCCCTGGACCCCCACAAGCTGCTCTTCGCCCCCCTGGAAGCGGGCTGCCTACTGGTACGCGACCGGACCAAACTCGCGAACGCCTATGCGTTCTCCTCCTCATACCTCACAGTTGAGGAGGACCCGCTGATGGTCGACTACATGGATTACGGCCCCCAACTGTCTCGCAGCTTCAAGGCGCTCAAGGTCTGGAGCGCACTGCAAACCTTCGGCATCGAAGCCTTCCGATCCGCCATCGACCGCACCCTCGACCTCGCCCACTACATGGCCGACCGCATCCAGGCAGAGCCCGGTCTGGAACTCATGGCACCCGTGCCACTCACCGCGGTCTGCTTCCAGATCAAGGACGCCACCGAAGCCGACCACACCGCCGTACTCGCCACCCTCATAAAAGAAGGCACCGCACTGCTCGGCCCAGCGCAACTGGGCAAGCAGCAGGGCATCCGTGCCTGCGTCACCAACTACCGCACCACCCGCGCCGATATCGACCTGATCGTGGACCGTCTGGGGGAAATCGCCCGCAGTCTTCAGCTTGTACCGGCCGACTGACACGCCGACGGTCAGCAGCCCCTGGACGCCGACACCGCATACTCCGCCTGCTCAGTGGTGTCGACGAACGGCGGGGTTTTGGGCGGCAACGTGCCGGGCGACCGCATCCACGCCCGGGCGGGCGTATCGCTCCAGCTCCATGCGCAGTCGGGCGGCACGTTTGGCGCTCGCCGGAGCCCCGCGCTTCGGCGCAAGGGCCACGAGGTGGCCGCTGCACCGTCGAGCGGCTGATGGCCGAGCTGGGCCTGGAGGGCGTCATCCGTCGCTGGAGGCACCGCACCCCGGTCCCGGAGCCGTCGGCGCACCGGCCGCCGGACCTTGAGTGCGGTTGAATTGCGTGCCGCCCCCGCGTCCGGCCCCCCAGGACGAGCCAGTACCCCGGTCACCAGCTGGCCGCCCGGCCGGGTCCCGACCAGAACCCCAGGCTGGAGCCGGTGCGCCAGGCCTGGGCAGTCGCGAGTTTGGACCGGCCGCCGCCGATCACGGCGACGTCGGTGTGCTCCATCAACCGCCACGGCGCGACCGCACTCCAACTCCGCGACCGACAGCCGTGATGATCCGTCCTGTCCTCAGCGGCGACCTGGCGGGCCCATGGCCGCCATCGTCGTGTTCGAGGTCGGCAACACAACGGGCAGTAACGGGTACTCTCGACGACGTCTCCACGAACTATGTAGGTATGTGGCGCATGACGCGGGCTCAGTGATTGCGGTTGCCGTTCGCCGCCCGGTCGGGCCGGTGTTTCCCGTAGGCCGAGTTACCGCCCGGGCCTCGCTCTCGGTGCCGGCCTTGTCCGTGGGTCCGCGAAGCGGCCGCTCTTGTCGGCCGTACGGTCCGCTGGATGCTCGACTCCGTCGAAGGTCCCGCGCCTTCCGAACCGCACGGGGAGGCGCTGTGGTCCAGAAGGCGCGAGCGTGGCAACCTGTCTGACCGCCAGACAGCTCCCACCGACACTGTGCCGACTCTCCTGCCATTGCTCCAGTGAATGTTTCCGAGTGACACTCGTCAGAGAAAGCGACGATTCCCCTTGGCCGGGTCCATGTTCGATCTTCACCGCCTCCGTCTTCTGAGGGAGCTCAAGCACCGCGGCACCCTCGCTGCGGTCGCACACGCGTTGTCATACAGCCCTTCCTCGATCTCCCAACAGCTCTCGCTGCTGGAGTCGGAGGTTGGTGTCCCGCTTCTCGAGCCCGTGGGCAGACGCGTGCGTCTGACTCCTCAGGCCGAGATTCTGGTCGCTCACACAGAAGCCGTACTGGAGAGGCTGGAACAAGCCGAAGCCGACATCATCAGTTCGCTGAGCGAACTCTCCGGCACCCTGCGGATCGCGTCCTTTCAAACCGCGGCGCTGGCTCTCGTCCCGACGGCACTGACGCTGCTGCGTGACGCCCATCCTCGCCTGCGCGTCCAGCTCACCCAGTTGGAGCGCGAGGGCGCACTGTCGGCTCTGCTGGCCCACGATGTCGACCTGGTCATAGATGTGGAATACCCGGGTGACCCCAGCCCGCGCCACGCCGAACTCGAGCAGCAGGTCCTCGGCCGCGACTTCCTGCACGTGGTCCACCCGGGCATCGCGGACGGGGCTGAGCCACAGGAGGTGCTGCGCATGCTGGCTGATCACCCATGGGTCATGGAGCCTGAGGGAACGGCCGCCCGCACCTGGGCGATGGCCGTGTGCCGTGACGCCGGATTCGAACCCGACGTGCGCTATGAGTCCGCCGACCTTCTTCTCCACCTCCGGCTCGCGGAACAGGGGCATGCTGCCGCACTGCTCCCGGACCTCGTATGGCTGGGCCGTCGCCCGACTGTCGACCTGCAGCCCGTTCCCTTCCCTCACCAGGAGCGCACGCTGGTCACCGCCGTACGCCGCGGCAGCGGCCGGCACCCCGCCATTCTGGCCGGCCGGCAAGCTCTCGCAACAGCGTCGGGCATCCACTTCGGCCGTCAGCAAGAAGGCACTGCCTCGTCCTTTCCCTGGCCTGAAGACCCTGACGCTGCTGATGACTGATTCCGACGAGCGGCGCTCAGGCGTCAGTGCAACCCCGCTCACGCCGCGGGCCTCGCCGTCGGCGCCCTGACAAGCTTCACGTGGACAAGGGTTACGACTACAACCACGTGCGAAAGTGCCTTCCGCAAGGCCCGCGAGTTGCCCCAGTCGACGCCTGCACCGCCGCTACGAGCAGGAGCCGGAACACTTCCTGCCTTCGTCGGTATAGCCCCAGCCCTCATCTGCCACCGCCGACTCACCAACTGAAACGGCGTCTTGTGGCTGACTCGGGCCCAGGCCGCTACGGCACCCGGCCGATCAGCTTCGCAAGCACGTTTTCGCAGGCCGCCAGCGGGCGGTGTCCGTCACCTGGCGCACGGGCTCCAAAGCTGCCTTCCCGTTTGCGTGCTCCCGCGTGCATCCGACTCGCAGGACGAATACCCAAATTTGCCGGGAGAAGCGGGTGAACTTCAAATGAACGGCCATGATCAGTTCGTTTTCTCGATGAATATCGATCGAAAGGGTTCACTGGAAGACCCGTGCGTCCGTTGACACAGTAGGTGCGACAGATCCGACCAACTCGGTGAGCGGCTGATCTACGTTCGTTCGGTAAGGAAGCTCGCGATCATCTTCGGAGGGATTGAAGCGTGACCTCGTCCCGTGAAAAGAACAGGGTTATCCCTGTGACCTCACCCGCAGAACGTGTGAAGCACGAGCCAGTGCCCACCGCTATCGAGGTGCGCCTGTTGCGACTGGACGATATAGAGCCCCTCATGATTTTGGAGCACAAGAAATGGACCGACGACCAGGCGGCCCGGCGTGAGGACATGGCGCGTCGGATCGAGGCGTATCCGGATTTGTGCTTCGGAGCTTTCGCGAGAGACACAGGCGAGGCACTTGCTTCAATGTTCGCGAAACCGATCACGATCGGGCAGGTGCGCGCTGCGGACACGTGGGCTGACTGCGCGAACGTCGATCTTCCCACTCCGGAACGGACCCGGAGCCTGTTCGGGATCAGTCTGACCAGTACCGAGCAGGAAGCCGTGGATGCCATTCTCGGGTTCTTCTGGCCGATTGCCCTGAAGGACGGCCGCCGTGAGATCTACCTGGGGTCTCCGCTGCCGGGTCTGCGTGCCTGGAAGATCCGGAATCCTGATGAGCCGGTGGAAGCCTACGTCCACGCGAAACGCAAGAACCACCTGCCGCTCGATCCGCAGCTGTTCTACTACTACGAGAAGGGGTTCAAGCGGATCGAGGCCTGCAAGCCCGACTACTTCCCGCATGAGCGGTCGCTCGACTACGGCGCTGTGATCCGCGCAAGGATCCCGCTGTCGGCAGGTGCTCCACTGTGGCGGATAGTGCCGCTCTCCTGGTTGCGGCGGATGACACGCTTCCTACATTCCGTGGGCCAGTCCTGACGCCATGAGTTCATCAGTCACATCAGCGGTACGTCCACGAACTCGTAAAGGAGACGAGGTGTTTCACCGAATACCACCGTCGGACATCGTGGAGGTCGTCCAGCAGCAGTCGGCCGGCCCCGACCGCGATGCGTACTCCTTCATGGGCAACACGAGGAGCGGCATCGTCGACGATTCTCTGGGCTGTCGCGAACTCGACCTGGAAGCTCGCCGGATCGCCGTCTGGCTGACCGACCACAAGGTGGTGGCCGGTGACCGGGTTCTGCTGCTCTTTCCTGCGGGGCTGGGCTTCCTCAAGGCCTTCATGGGGTGCCTGTACGCGGGGGCGGTAGCAGTACCCGCCCCGCTGCCGGACCGCTTCACGACGGCGATCGACCGAACAGCCGGCATCCTGCACGACGCCGAGGTGTCCGCAGTCCTCAGCGACGGCGGAAACGTTCCGTTCGTGACCGAGTGGTTGTCGGAACGAGGCTGCCAGGCCCCCTGCGGCGCAGTGGACGACATGCCCGGCGATCCCGGGGACTGGCGCCGGCCACACCTGTCCAGAAACGTCCTGGCATTCCTGCAGTACACCTCGGGCTCGACCAGCGACCCCAAGGGTGTGAAGGTCTCCCACGGGAATCTCCTGGACAATCTGGCATCGATAAGCCGCTGCGTCGGCATCGAGGACGGCTTCCGGCAGGTCGGATGGCTGCCGCCGGTCCATGACATGGGCCTTATCTCACAGTTGCTCATGACCGCCTATCTGGGGGGCCGACTGCTGCTGCTGCCGCCCAGCGAGTTCCTGAGGCGTCCACACCGATGGCTTGAGCTCATCGACGAGTTCGGCGCGAATTACGCGGGCGGGCCGAACTTTGCCTATGACCTGTGTGTCCAGAGGGTCAAGGAGGAACAGGTCGCCGGCCTGGACCTCTCCCGTTGGAAGGTCGCGTTCAACGGCGCCGAACCCGTCCGTGAAAAAACACTTGCGGCTTTCGCCGAACTTTTCGCCCCCTCGGGATTCCGGGCATCGGCGTTCGCGCCCTGCTACGGCCTGGCCGAAGCGACTGTCCTGGTCACGGGAACCGGACACCGCACGCCGGTGACGCTCGAGGCCGACACCGATGCCCTCGCGCACGGACAGCTCCGCGAAGCCGAAAAGAGCGCCCAGTCTCGCTCCTTGGTCAGCAGCGGCCGCGGGGAAGGCTGCCAGGTCGTCATCGCGGACCCGGCCACAGCGCGTCCGCTGGGTGAAGGCCAGATCGGGGAGATCTGGGTACGGGGCAGTTCGGTCTCGCAAGGCTACTGGCGGCGCGACGACCTCACCGCGGAAACTTTTGGTGCCACGACGAGCACAGGCGACACCGGCTTTCTGCGCACGGGTGATCTGGGCGCACTGCGGGACGGGGAGCTGTACGTGACCGGACGCCTCAAGGACATGATCGTCGTACGCGGCCGGAACCTGTACCCACAGGACCTGGAAATGGCGGCGCGGAACGTCGACGCAAACAATTTCAGCGGGGCATCGGCGGTCTTCCGGCTGTCCGACACCTGCGAGAACATCGTCGTCGTCCAGGAGATGAGGCCGACGGCACTGCATTTTGCCGATGCCGCCCAGGAATTCACCCGAAAGATCCGAAGCGCACTCGTGGAGGAGTTCGGAATCCAGCCGCCAAGCGTCGTGCTGGCGAAACCCGGCGCCGTACGGAAGACCACCAGCGGAAAGATCCGCCGTTCGCTCGTGCGCCAACTGTTCCTCGATGCCGAACTCGAGACGTTCCACGAGGACCTGGCCACTACCGCACAGGCGCTGCAGCGCCCGGCATGGAGATAAGAAATGACTGGCAACATGAATACACTGCAGGACTTCGATCTGACCGACTGGCTGGTCGAACGGGTGGCCTTCTATCTGGAGCGGCCGCCCGAGGCAATCCATCCCGACGTCCGACTCGCGGAGTACGGCATGGACTCGCTGTACTCCCTGAGCGTCATCAGCGACATCGAGGACCGGCTGAACGTCGACATCGACGCGACAGCCATGCGCGTGTACACCACGATCAACGCTCTGGCCGGCCACCTCGAAGAACTGCTCGGCCGGGTCCCTGCCGGGACGGCACCGCAAGCCGGGGGTGGGTCGTGACGGCCCCCGGCAATCCCCTGGACGCGCCGGCCGCGATGCCGCTCACGGCAGCAGAGACCACGGCTGCCGACCTGGACCGGTTCCTGGGAGATCCGCTCCGACCCGGCACACCGTTCTCGTATCGGGACATCGTCGAGAGCGAGGAGCGAGGCGAAGTGCCGCCCGGAGCGGTCGAAGCCCTGCGGCAGTGGGGCCTGCCCAAACATCTCGTCCCCACCGAACTCGGTGGCAGCCTGCGCACCTTCGAAGAGCTCTTCCTCGCCACTCGCGCCCTCGCCCGGCGCAACCTGACCCTCGCTGTGATGTACGGCTCCACCCTCCTCGGCGCACTGCCGGTGTGGCTGTGGGGCAGCAGGCAGCAGAAGGAGGAGCTTGCCAAGGAGATCCTCGGCGGCGGCCTCGCGTCGTTCGCCACGTCGGAGGCCGATCACGGCAGCGACATCGGCGCCAATGAGATGGCCGTCCGGCCCGAGGGCGACCACCTGGTGCTCACCGGAGCCAAGTGGCCGGCCGGCAACGCCACCCGGGCACGCTTTGTTACGACATTCGCTCGCACGGGACGCGCGAGCAAATTCTCCCTTCTTCTGGTCGACAAGGAGCAGTTGGGCCCCGGCAACTGGTCCAACCTGCCGTTCGTCAAGACCGTGGGGTTGCGCGGCCACGACCTGAGCGGCATAACCTTCGACAACTGCCGCCTGCCCGCCTCCGCCGTCGTCGGACGTCACGGGGCGGGACTCGTACAGACCCTGAAGCTGCTGCAGATCACCCGCACCGCTGTCGCTGCCCTCTCCCTGGGCACCATGGATGCCGCCGTACGCATCGCCCTGCGCTACGCTCACCAGCGACACCTGTACGGCGGACCCATCTACTCCTTGCCGGCTATCAGGGACCAGTTGCTCAAAGCCCACATCGACGTACTCATCAGCGAATGCCTCGCCTTGCCAGTTGCACGAACCCCTGCGGTCGCCCCAGGACGTCTGAGCCTGTGGTCCTCGATCGCGAAGTACTTCACCCCGGTCATCGCCGAGGAGGTGCTCTCCAGCATGGCCGGTGTGCTCGGTGCCCAGAGTTATCTGGCGGAAGGAGTCGCTGACGGCATCTTCCAGAAACTCCGGCGCGACCACGCCATCGCCAGCATCTTCGAGGGCACCACACACGTCAACCTCCACGCCGTGGCTCACCAACTCCCGTTCGTCCTGGCAGACCACGGCGACCGCACCGGCAACTCGGACGGGAACGATTTGCTGGCCGCCCTGTTCTCCCGCACCGAAGACGCACCTGAATGGCAGCCCGACGGGCCCAGCCTGCAGCTGACCAACGAGGGCCGGGACGAGATCACTCACAGTTGGGAACAGATCAAGCGGCACATGGCGGACCTGGCAGCCGATCCGGAATGTCCATCGGCCCATCGCGATGTGAGCCAACTCGTGGCGGAGATTGACTCAATGCGGGAGCGCTGCTATGCCGGCATCGCCAAGGACGGCACCTGGGACAGCAACTCCACAGGCGCCCTGGCCGCAGCCAACGAGCACTGCGTGTTCCACGCTGCGGCATCGTGCCTTCTCACCTGGCTGTTCAACCGCAACGAACTCGGCGGGGAATTCACCGATGCGCACTGGCTCGCCCTCTGCCTCCAACGGCTCATCCAACGACTCCGTCCGGACCGGCAGTTTCCCGACACCTGCGTTGCGGCCCTCGAAGACCGCGTGCTGCGCAGCCTCCGCGAGGACACGCCGTTTTCCCTGGCGGAACTCGCCAGGCCCTGACGTGCTCCCCGGCCTGCCCTCCGGGGTCGGCGGTTCGGTTGGAGGGCATCTTCCCGGTTTGGGTTCCGCCCGCAGGCGTGATCACGGTGGTGAAGGCCTGCTACGCGGTCCGCTCCGCGGCGGAGGGCACCATCAACGAGTCCGCCCACGGACACGGCATGCGCCACTGCCGCTACCGAGGACAGCCGAAAGCCAACCTGCAACACGTACTTGCGGCCATCGCCGTGACCATCGAACGACTCAGCGGTCGAACAGCAGCCGAGGAAACTCCCTCCCTCGCCCGCCGACCGCCTTCCAGACCTTCCTGGACCAGCATCAGATCCCCCGCTCGAAGTCCTGGCGAACCCTCGGGAGCTGACCTCGACCACCCCAAGATCCCCGACAGTCAAGGTGAGGGACGGCTTCCCTGCCATTGCAGGGCTATGATCACGGCAGCGGCGTCGTGGGGTCGCTGTACATCGAGGCTGGTGTATCTCTTGAACGCGTGCAGCCGGTTCAGCACAGTGTTGCGGTGGATGCGCAGCACCCGAGCAGTGGCGCCTGCGCTGCCGGTGTCCAGATAAGTGCTGATGGTCTCGAGGATCTTCCGCCGTTCCAGGTCCGTGCATCTTTCCAGGTACGGAAAGACGATTTGCCCCAGGTCACAGCCGACCCCGGCGAGTAGATGCTGGGTCACTGAGCACCAGCGATCGGCCAGCGTGGCGACGCCTGTGCTGTCCATCGGCAGATCGATCATGATCTCCCTCGCGGCTGCGGCAGCGTCACGTACCCGTGCCAGCCCGCGGGCCACCGGCGCGACAGCGACTGCCACGTCAGCGAAGAGGTCCTTCACTCCTTTCGGCAGCCGGCGCAGCGCAGGATCCGCCGTTGGCCAGAGGAACAGGGTGTGATGACCCAGGTCATAGTCGAAGAAGATCTTGCTGTATCGCGCGGAGCTTCGGATCCTTCTGCGCACCGCTACTCCGTCGTCCCGAGAGACTGCGGCGACGCAAAAATCGTCCGATAGGGAGACTCGCAGCGCCCCCGCGATGCGGTCAAGGGCGGAATCGGTCGGTCTCGTGGTGCCGAAGAGTTGCGAAAGATACTGCCGCTGAAGATCGGCGTTGGCCTGTTCAATGACTACCTGTTCTGCGAGGTAGTGCTCCTGCACGAACGCCGCGAACTCGTCCACCGTGGCCCACACCCGCCCGGCCTTGCGCACCAGCAACGCCGGGTCCACCCCGGAGGTCGGGTCCGCCAGATGATTCCACAGCACGTTGAAATCGAGGCGGATGGCGCGGAGCAGGCTGTCCAACGGCACTCCCTGCCGGGCGCGCCGCGCACCCAGCAGCCGTGCGATAGCCGTCAGGACGCTTGTGGTTCCATCCGAGCGCAGGCTGTCCAACATCGCAGTGAACGACTCGACGCTCGATCGCCGCAAATCCTCCGCCGTAAGTGCGGAGTCGGCGTAAGAAGTGTCCGCCATGGTGCGTGCCAGGAACTGTTCCACCATCGCATCCAAACGATCGCGTGTCCGCTCGATGAGATCGTCCCAGAGCTGCTCTTCCTGCTCAGACACGCCTAGCTCCTCGTCTGCTGCTGTGTGCTCGGAGTTCCTACGGCCGCGGAAAACATGTCATCGCGCCGTTACGCAAACACGATAGCCACCCGGTTGGGCATCTGCTCAATTTTTCATTCCCAGTGCAGTGCAACTTTTCATTGCTGGCCCGCACGGCCGCTGGCACTGTTCCGCATGCGCACTCTCCCGTGCTTGAAAAAAGGAGCTGCTCATGGCGGTGTCAACACGCGTGGACGCCACACGCCCGGGCGCTTCCGACGACGGTGACTCGGGCTACCTTAAAAGCCTCTCTCACCCTCAGTTCCAGATGATCGGTATCGGCGGCGAAATTGCCACTGGGCTCTTTCTAGGCACGGGTGGGGGGATTGCCTCGGCTGGCCCGTCTTTTTCTGGCAATCGCTTACGCCTTTCTGTGGTGTCTTTGCTTTCTTTATTCTGCGGGCACTCGGCGAACTACCGCCCTGGCCATCCTCAATACGTGGGCGACCATCGTTCTCTGTCAGCTGAGACTTACCGCTGGTCGCGGAAGGGCTGGGTGGGCCGGCCCGCGTTCCGCCTGTTCGGCGATTCCTTGACGTCGTACCTGACGCTCGTTTTCTTCGGGGTTCTCGTCCTCATGCTCTTCGACTACCCCGTCGGGACCTACACCCTTGGCACGCCGGTCTTCATCGTCCCGGCCCTCATCATCGGCTGGTTTTGCGTGCGCCGCCGGGTCCTCGCCCCAGCCGCCGACCGTGCCCCATCCACGCCGGCTCACTCCCGTAACCACTGATTAAACTCTCCTAGGAAAAGACTGACATGTCTATCGAACCGACCACTGCAGGCTGCGCCGACCTGTTCCTGCGGGACTTCCGCTCGCTGAGCCGGATCGGCGAGACACCTGGCGGAGGTGTCGACCGGCAGGCCGCAACTGTCGCGGACGCCCAGTCACGATCCTGGTTCACAGCTCTGCTGAGCCAGTACGGGTTCACCGTCGAAGTCGACTCGGTCGGCAACATCTTCGGGTTGCTGAATTGGAACCCGGGAGCGCCGTACGTGTTGGTCGGCTCCCACCTCGACAGCCAGCCCCTGGCCGGCAAATTCGACGGTGCGTACGGTGTCGCGGCCGCCCTGCACGCAGCCCGTCGGCTGGCTGCCAGCCACGACCCCTCACACAGGCCGAAGTACAACCTGGCGGTGGTGGACTGGTTCAACGAGGAAGGATCCCGCTTCGCCCCGTCCATGATGGGCAGCTCCGTCTTCACCGGGAAGATGACGGCGGCGGACGCCCTGGCCACCCGGGACGCGGACGGTATGACGGTCGCAGAGGCCCTCTCCGCCATCGGGCACACCGGTTCGGGGATTGGGCCGGTACCCGCCGCATGCGCCGAAATCCACATCGAGCAGGGGCGGTCCCTTGATGAGTCCGGGACAACGATCGGACTCGTCCACTCCTGCTGGGCGGCAGAAAAGTTCACCGTCACCGTGCATGGGGCGCAGGCGCACACTGGATCCACCATCATCGCCGACCGCCGCGATGCACTTCTGGGCGCGTCCCGGCTGGTGGTCTTGCTGCGCGAGCTTGCCGACCGCCACCCGGCCGGAGTCCTGCACACCTCCGTCGGACAACTCACAGTACTGCCCAACTCCCCTGTCGTAGTGGCCCGTCAGGTCGACCTGACAATGGATCTCCGCTCTGCCGACGAGGAAATCCTCGCCGAGGCCAAGCAGTTGTTGAAGCAGGGCATCAATCTGATCGAGGACGAGGTGAAGGTCCGGATCGAGGTCAGCGGTACCCATGCCTGGGGTGTCCGTCCGTACTCGGCGGCCGGCGTGGACCTGGCCCGCGAGTGCACGGACTCCCTCGGCCTGACGAGTCGACCGGTGTACACGCTGGCCGGACACGACTCCATCAACATGAACGATGTGGTACCCACGGTGATGCTGTTCGTCCCCAGCATCGAGGGTGTCAGCCACAACGAGGCCGAGTGCACCGAAGACGCCGACCTGTGCGCGGGAGTCGACGTGCTGACCGAGGTGGTTCGGCGACTGTGCGAGGGCGCGCTCGATGGCTGACTCAGGGCGTCTGAGGGTTGCCATCCTGCAGGCTAAGAGTGTGGTCGGTGACGCCGCCCACAACCTCACAACCGTCGAGGAGTTCGCACAGCAGGCCAGAGTAAGTGGTGCGCAGCTACTGGTGACGCCAGAGCTTTTCGTCAGCGGCTACGACCCGATAGTCGTCGCCGATGACGATGGAAGGGGACATCGTGAACGACTCGCCGCCATCGCACGGTCCACAGGCGTGTCGCTGGTGGCCTCGACCGTCGACCACCAGGACGGTGAACGCTTCATTGGTGCCTCGCTCTTCAACTGGCGCGGGGACGAACTGACCAGGTATCACAAGACACATCTCTTCGGCGGGGCAGAGACGAGGCTGTTCACGCCCGGCCGTCAGCGTCCTCAGATCGTCCCCCTTCATGGCGTCCCTGTGGCGCTCGGCATCTGCTTCGACGTCGAGTTCCCCGAGTTCACTCGCGCCGTCGCGCTGTCCGGCGCCGAGCTGCTGTGCGTGCCCACCGCGGTGCCGTTGCGCCCGGCGGTCGACGGGGAGCCCGCGCCGTTCGACACCCGTCTCATCCCGGGCATGGTCGTCCCCACCCGGGCGCTTGAGAGCCAGATCTTCATCGCGTACGCAAACCACGCCGGCCCCGGTTTCTCCGGACTGAGTTGTCTAAGCGATCCATACGGTCGGCGGACTGCGGCTGGCGAGACGGGCGACGAACTGGTGGTGGCCGAGGTGAGCCGCCGAATCCTGCTTACGGCGCGCCGCGATACGGATTATCTGAGCCTGCACGGCTGAGGTGCCCGTCTCAAAGCGATGTCTTCTTTCCGCGCAACCGATCCTGCCGCCGTGGCCTACCCGTATCGAGCCCCTTGAGGACATTTCGTGAGCACGTCCCCGCAGAGCGAATTCAGCATGCTGGTCCCGGATTTCCCTTTCCCGTACGACGAGTACTTGGCCCATCCGGACGGGCTAGGCTCGATTCCACCCGAGCACTACGGTACGGAAGTCGCCATCGTCGGCGCCGGCCTATCTGGCCTGGTGGTTGCGTACGAACTGATGAAGCTGGGGCTGAAGCCAGTCGTGTATGAGTCCGCCCAGCTCGGCGGCCGACTGCGCGGTGCCTGTCAGCCTGGCCTTGATCACCCGGTGGCCGATCTCGGCGGCATGCGATTCCCGCTCTCCTCCCGGGCTCTCTTCCACTACATCGACCTCTTGGGCCTCGAGACCAGGCCGTTTCCCAACCCCCTAACGCGGGCTTCCGACAGCACCGTGATCGCGATCGGCGGACGGAAATACTACGCCGAGACTCCAGCTGACTTGCCGGCGATGTTCCATGAGGTGGCTGCGGCCTGGCAGGACTGCCTTGAAGAGCGGGCCTGCTTCGGTGCCATGCAGCGGGCGATTGCGGATCGCGACTACGCCACGATCAAAAAGCTCTGGAACGAGCTGGTTCCCCTCCTAGACGACACATCTTTCTCCAACTACCTCGCCACGTCCAAGGCCTTCTCCTCTCTACCCTTCGAGTACCGCGAGGTGTTTGGCCTTGTCGGCTTCGGCACGGGGGGCTGGGACACCAACTTCCCCGACTCCATGTTGGAAATTCTGCGGGTGGTCTACGTGGGCGCGGAGGACAATCAGCAGCGCATCCTCGGCGGCGCCCAGCGCCTTCCTCAACTTCTGTGGCGGCACGCTCCCGAGCAGCTCGCACACTGGCCCGCTGGAACTAGCCTCGCCTCCCTGCATGGCGGTTCGCCCCGCGCTGCAGTGCAGCGGATTTGGAGGGAGACCGGGTCAGGCGACCGCATCGAAGTGACGGACCGTTGGGCCAGGACGTCGCACTACACCGCGGTCGTGGCCACGTGTCAGTCTTGGCTGCTGTCCGCCCGGATCGACACCGATGAGTCACTGTTCAGCCACCCATTGTGGACGGCGCTCGAGCGGACGCACTACATGCAGTCGTCCAAGACGTTCGTCGTGGTCGACCGGCCCTTCTGGAAGGACGTAGACCCTGAGACGGGGCAGCATGTGCTCAGCACCACCCTTACAGATCGGCTCACGCGTGGCACGTACCTGCTGGACGACGGCCCCAACAAGCCGGCGCTGATCTGCCTGTCGTACACCTGGAACGACGATGCGCTGAAGTGGCTGCCGCTTGAAGTCGACGAACGTGTACGGCTGATGCTGCACTCCTTGAAGCAGATCTACCCCCATGTCGACATCGCCTCGCACATCATTGGCGTCCCCATCACCATCTCCTGGGAGGACGAGCCGGATTTCATGGGTGCCTTCAGCGATAACCTGCCCGGCCACTACCGCTATCAGGAACGTCTTTACACCCACTTCATGCAGGACCGCTTCGACCCGGCCCACCAGGGCATCTTCCTCGCGGGCGACGACGTGTCATGGACCGGCGGCTGGGCCGAGGGCGCGGTGACGACCGGCCTGAACGCCGTGTGGGGCGTCATGACCCAACTGGGTGGCAAGACCAGCCCGGCGAACCCGGGTCCTGGAGATCGCTTCGAGGAACTAAGGCCGCTCAGGTTGAAGTAGCCTCGCCCGGCTCTTCGTTGGGCCAGCGAGAGTCCAACGGCGAAGGTGCCTGGCGAAGATCGCGCTGAGGTGGTCCACGATTTGACCCGTCTATCAGGGGACGTGGCGAACTGATGGCCATTAAGCCGCTACCTCGACGCCGTACCTTCCCTTGCACCCACCCTATGCTCTGATCCGGGCAAAGGCTGGGGTGGCCCGCCTGGCCGTGCGGGCCACCGGCCGTTCGGGCTGCTGCGCGGCGGTCGCGGACCGGTGGTCGTCGACGCCGGCCCGCCGGCACCGGTCGCGGTGGTCGGTCCATGATGTGGGCGCTAGAGACGCCGGTCTATGAGGGTGCGGACGCGGCCGGTGGGGCCTGTATCGATAGACGTCCACATAGGCATTCATCTATCTTGGAGTGGGTCGTGGAACACGTGGAAGCCGTCGTCATCGGGGGCGGGCAGTCGGGGCTGGCCACAGCGCAGGCGCTGGTCAGGGCAGGACTGAAGCCGGTGGTACTGGAGGCATCGGACCAGGCGGCGGGGTCATGGCCGCACTACTACGACAGCCTCACCCTGTTCTCTCCCGCCCGGTTCAGCGCGCTGCCCGGCATGCCGTTCGGTGGGGATCCGGACCGCTACCCGCACCGGGACGAGGTCGTCGCCTATCTGATCGCCTACGCCGCCCGCCTGCAGGTCGACATCCGCACCCGCCAGCACGTGACGGGGGTCCGGGTCGACGGTGCCGGGTTCACGGTCGAGCTGGAGAATGGCGGGCGGCTGTGGGCGCGAGCGTTGGTCGCCGCCTCGGGCAGCTTCGGCCGCCCGCACCGACCTGCCCTGCCGGGCCTGGAGACGTTCGCCGGCCGGGTCATGCACGCGGCCGACTACCGCAGCCCGACCGCGTTCGCCGGGCAGCGTGTGGTGGTGGTCGGGGCGGGGAACTCCGCGGTGCAGATTGCCGCCGAGCTCGCCCGCGAAAGCCGCACGAGCCTGGCCACGCGGGCGCCGGTGAAGTTCGCCCGTCAGCACCTGCTGGGCAAGGACCTGCACTTCTGGCTCACCCGCACCGGCCTGGATACCGTCCCGCTGGGTCGGCTGCTGAGGACTCCGCCCGCCCCGCCGGTCCTGGACGACGGCCGCTACCGCGCTGCCCTCACCGCCGGTGCCCCCGACCGGCGCCCGATGTTCAGCCGCCTCGCCGACGACCAGGTCGTGTGGGCCGACGGCGCCACCGAGCGGCTGGACGCGCTGATCCTCGCCACCGGCTACCGGCCCCACCTGCCCTACCTTGCCGGACTCGACGGTGCCCTCGACCCGGCCGGCCACCCGCACCACCGCGGCGGCGCCTCTCCCGCGCATCCGGGCCTGGCGTTCGTCGGGCTGCAGTGGCAGCGCAGCCTGTCCTCGAACACGCTGCGCGGGGTCGGCCGGAATGCCGCCTGGGCGGCCCGCCGTCTGGCCGCCCACCTGACCCGCGCCTGACCCCCTGCCTCTTTGGTTCAACAGCAAAGTCTCAAAATCTGGCGCCATAACCAGAGGTTATGGCCCCTCTCGGTATTCAGCCAGTTCCTTCTGGTCTGATCAATCCGTAACTTCGACGCCATGCGCTACGTCCATGTCGATGCTTTCAGTGGCAGTCCCTGCAGCGGCAACAGCGCGTTAGACCTGACGCGCCGCTTGCCAGGCTCGGCACCCAGTTCGCTCTCGAAGCTGCCGACCTGCAGGGGCGGCACTGGAACAACCATGGGGTCCTCGCGGACGTGGCCACCGGTAGCGGCGCCGGATGCGCCGTTGGCAAGTCGTCGGGGAGCGCACCAACTCCGCGTCTGAATGGGAATGTCAAGTCAAAGCACCATGAACCAGTCGGCCGTCGGCGCTCCCCATCGCGGCCTCTCTGCGTCGTATTTGCCCATGCACTGCTCGGCTCCACCTCTAGGCACTGTCTGCGCCGCACGCGCCAGCACTTGGCTGGGCTGTCCCCTACCTGCCCCGGCAGTCTGGCTACAACAAGCGGCTGCGCGCCACGACAACGCCGCATCCTCGTGATCCTTCGCTTCAAACATTACGCGCGTGCAGGCACTTGACAGCTTTTTGGAGAAACTCAAGCATGAACCGTAGGTTTTTTGTGGTACTGACCGTCGCTGGTTTGCTCACCGTCGTCCTCGCTGTCTACGCCGGCAGTGGGGAGAAGAGCGGTGATGCCATCATCGTTGGTACCACCGACCAGGTCACCATCTCCAGCGACGCTCCCGCACCGGTCGACCCGGCGTACGCATACGACGTGGGTACTTGGAACGTCCTGCGACAGACCGTGCAGACTCTGATGGTCCTGCCCCGCGGCAGCATTGCGCCCCAGCCCGAGGCCGCCGAGAGTTGCGGCTTCACCGACGCGCGGAACGAGCGCTATGTGTGCATGCTGCGCAAGGGGCTGAGGTTCTCCAACGGCGACCCGGTGACCGCGGCCGATGTGCAGTTCTCCATCAACCGTGCCCGCGCCATCAAGGCAGACAGTGGTGTCTTCGCGCTGCTGTCGACCATTGACATCATTGAGACGCAGGGTGACGACAAGGTCATCTTTCACCTTAAGACGACGGATGCCGCCTTCCCGTTCAAGCTGACAACGCCAGTCACGGGCATCGTCAACCCGAAGAACTACGCAAAGGAAAAGCTCCGCAACGGTTTCGCGGTCGACGGCTCCGGGCCGTACACGCTGCAAGCGGAGGTGAAGGACAAGGTGTTGGTGAAGGCGACCTTCACCAAGAACCCCAACTACCAGGGGCTGCTGACGCCGAAAAACGGCAAGGTGGTGCTGGAGTCCTTTAAGAATGCCGACGCCATGGGCGTCGCGTTCGACAAGGGCGACATCGACGTGATGACCCGCACCATGTCGCCAGAACAGATCCGCAGGCTCCAGAACGACAGCGGGGGCGCCGTGACCCTGGTGGAGACGCAGAGCCTCGAGATCCGTTACCTCGGCTTCAACACCACCGCCCCGTCGGTGAAGAGTAAGGCCGTCCGTCAGGCCATGGCTCAGGTCATCGACCGCGGCGAGTTGCTCTCCCAGGCGTACGACTCCAATGCGCAGCTCTTGTACTCGCTGGTCCCGGCCACCATCAACGGTCACACCAACTCATTCTTCCACAAGTACGGCGACCCGAGTGTGCCCAAGGCCCGGACACTGCTGGCCAATGCGAACATCATCACCCCGGTAAAGCTGACGCTGCACTACACGACAGACCGCTACGGCCCGGCCACCGCCAAGGAGTTCGAGCTGCTGAAGAAGCAGCTCAACGACAGCGGATTGTTCGAAGCCAACATCGAGGGCCATCCCTGGGAGAAGTTCGTCCCCGGCGAACTTAGGGGCGACTACGACGTCTACGGGATGGGTTGGTTCCCGGACTTCCCGGACGCCGACAATTACATCGCGCCGTTCCTCGACAAGGACAACTTCCTCAACTCGCCCTACACCAACAGCGAGATCCGCAACACCCTGATCCCGGCATACCGGCGTGAGACGGACCCGCTCAACACGTCGAAGAGTCTCACCGACATCCAGGACATCGTTGCCAACGATGTGCCGATCCTCCCGCTGTGGCAGGGCAAGCAGTACCTCGCCGCCCGCGGCGTAGGCGGCGGCGAGTCCGCCATGAACTCGTCCTCCATGCTGCAACTGTGGGAACTCATCGGAATGTGAGCGGCTGACCGCCCTTTTCCAGCAGTCTCCGGGCATCGCAGCGAAATTCTGAACTCCCAAGGATCCCGAGACTGCCGTCCCACCAGACATCCCCCAGAACCTTCAAGATTCATTTTCGTAGAGTGCACTCCAAAGGGAGCAGCATCGAGGTTCGGAGCAGACCCGTCCTACCCAACCGATGCTTGCGACGCCACTATGTTTACCGCCTTCGAGGAATCCACCTGTAGGTGAAATCTGGCCAGCAACTACTCACGTTCCTGAGGCGGCTACACGACTACGACGAAGCACGGATTCACACATACACGTCAGGCCTTTCGTCATTTCTGAACGAGAGCGTGATCGCCAAGTGGACAGATCGATGAGGGGACCAGTGGGGATGTATCGATCAACCAGGCCACTTTCGTTCTCCACTTGTTCGACGCAACGGCAGCCACCATCCAGAATCCGGTGACGCCCTGGCGCCGGGGGATCACGGTCATCGCCGTGGTCTGGATCAACCCAGACAGGCTTCACTCAAAGGAAAGCTATGCAGATGTTGAGATCCCGAGCGGTTCGAGCGATCACGGCGGCGGTGGCCGTCGGCCTGATCGCCACCGGCTGCGCCAGCGAGCGGGGCAAGGACGGTGACAAGGGCGGCGACAAGGACACGTTCGTGTTCGCCGGCGCCGGTGACCCCGGCTCCCTCGACCCTGCGCTCGCGAGCGACGGTGAGACCTTCCGGGTCACCCGTCAGGCCTTCGAGGCCCTGCTCGAGCACGAGTCCGGCGGCAGCAAGCTCGTCGGCGGTCTCGCCGAGAAGTGGTCGAGCGACCCGGCCGGCAAGGTGTGGACGTTCAACCTGCGCAAGGGTGTGAAGTTCCACGACGGAGAGGCGTTCAACGCCGCCGCGGTCTGCGCGAACTACGACCACTGGTTCAACTGGAAGGGCACCTACCAGTCGAGCGCGGTCTCCTACTACTGGCAGACCATCATGGGCGGCTTCGCCAAGAACGAGGACAAGGAAGCCCCCAAGCCGAACTACAAGTCCTGCACGGTGAAGGACGAGAGCACGGCGGTCATCGAGGTCAATGAGCCCTCGGCGAACCTGCCGGGCGGCTTCTCCCTCCAGGCGCTGGCGATCCACTCGCCGAAGGCCATCAAGGAGTACGCGAAGCAGGACGCGACCGCCAAGGGCGACGCGATCACGTACCCCAAGTACAGCCAGGAGGCCGGCACGGTCGCCGGCACCGGCCCGTACAAGATCACGAAGTGGAACAAGGGCAACAAGGAAGTCACCCTTGAGCGCTTCGACGACTACTGGGGCGAGAAGGCCAAGGTCAAGAACCTGGTCTTCCGCACGATCGACACCGAGGCCGGCCGCCGTCAGGCGCTGCAGGCCGGTGACATCGACGGTTACGACCTGGTCGCTCCGGCCGATGTGAAGACGCTGGAGAAGGAGGGTTACGAGGTTCCGACCCGTGACGTCTTCAACATCTTCTATGTCGGTATGACGCAGTCGAAGAACCCCGCCCTGAAGAAGCTCGAGGTCCGGCAGGCCATTTCGCACGCCATCGACCGCGAAGGCATCGTCAAGACGCAGCTGCCCGACGGCGGCAAGGCCGCGACCCAGTTCATGCCCGACACGGTCGCCGGTTTCTCGGACAAGGTGAAGACCTACCCGTTCGACACCAACAAGGCCAAGGAGCTCCTCAAGAAGGCCGGTGAGGAGAAGCTCAAGATCGAGTTCTGCTACCCGACCGAGGTCACGCGCCCCTACATGCCGGCGCCGCAGGACATGTTCGAGCGCATGAAGGCGGACCTGGAGAAGGCCGGCATCACGGTCACCCCGAAGGCGATGAAGTGGGCCCCGGACTACCTGGACGCCACCGAGGCCGGCTCCTGCGCCCTGCACATGCTGGGCTGGACCGGTGACTTCAACGACGGCTACAACTTCATCGGCACCTGGTTCGCCGGTCCCGACAAGGAGTGGGGCTTCAACGACAAGAAGGTCTTCGACGCGGTGAACGCCGCCTCGAAGGTCACCGACCCCGCAGGTCGCGTCGAGGCTTACAAGAAGGCCAACGAGACGATCATGGAGTACGTCCCGGGTGTCCCGATCTCGGCTTCCCCGCCGGCGATCGCGTTCGCCAAGAACGTCAACCCGCCGAAGGTCTCCCCGCTGACGCAGGAGAACTTCGCCGAGGTCTCCTTCAAGTAAGCGCACACCGAAGGGGCACCGCGGGGTGCTGCGACTCGTCGTAAGAAGACTGCGGTCAAGGTTTTTGGACATAGCGAAGACCTCCGAGCCAGGGGGAAGTCGTCTTCTACCGCTCGGGGGTCGTCGTGTCCAATCCACTCGGTGAGCCCGCGGTGGGCCGTCGGCCCGGACGGGCTGCACGTGGCCACAAAGACGACTGCCGCCAGCACCTCGCGGTCCCCGTACCGTCATCGGCCGCCACCCTGCGGCCGTGACGGACCGACGGCACCACCCGCTCGAACAACTCCCACAACTCGTCCGGCACCAGACGCTCCACGATCCCCACGACCGCAGGCGAGCGGCTCGAATCAATACGGGGATGAGTTTCTAACAGGAAGCAATCTCATGGTCGCTTGCGGCGTTTACGTCAGTCGAGTTTTATGCGCTTGCCAAGTTTTCTGAATGAGTAACGTGCCTACGCCAAATCGCAAGATAGGCAACAGCGGGCCGGCGATCGGCGGCAGACCCAAGCTGTGACATCCAGGCACCTGGTGTCAGCCCTCGGCAGAGAGGACCAGCTGCATCGTCGTCTCGCGGCGTCCATCGGAGGACGCTGGCAGCGCCACGTGGTGACTATCGCACGAGTGGTTCTGGCCTCTGAGGCTCAGCTCAGAGATATCTTGGGGCAGATGGCTGACGAGTTCGGGGCGTACACCGAGCGATATCTGGGACGTAGTAGCTCGTGCCGATGGTGCCAGGTTGCAGCAATTTGATGCTGAGCGTGTGGCCTAACTGAACAACTGAGAAACCGCTTCTGGGATTTGCTGAACAGGCTCCAGCGGCATTTCCCGGTGCCAGGGATTGCCCCTGGGGTGAATTCAGAAAAGGAGAACGTGCTCGCTTTTTGGCAGCGGCAGATCAGATTCAATACTTGGCCACCAGCTAGGGCGTTCGTTGCGATTCGCTGGGCTGCGAGTAATTCCCTTGTTATGTCCTTCTCGTACCATTCAAAGGCTGAAGCAGTTGTCGTGGCATCTACATATCGCGATCGACCGTAACTCACACCACTCTCTGACGAACCAGGTCAAAGATGGAATTAAGCGGCGTATCTCTGAGGGGATACTTAAGCCGGGGGCCCGACTGCCCTCAACCCGGCAATTGGCTGACGACCTGAGTGTGTCACGTACAGTAACTCTGCATGCATACGAGCAACTGGAGGCCGAGGGATTTGTTAGCGGTCTGCGGGGCTCAGGGACGAAAGTGGCTGATCTGCCTCCGGCGGCGAGTTATTGCTCTCCAGAAGGCCTGCGGGTAGAGCCGGCAGCCTACGACCTGCGGATCGATCAAGCAAATATTGCCAACTTTCCGCGACGCGAATGGCTGCAGTGCTACCGTCGAGCGCTGTCGCAGATTGACCACCGGATCGCCTGTCCACCCATTGAGGGCCTTCCACTCCTACGGGAAGGAATCGCCAACTACCTGGGTCGACTCCGCGGAATCCACGCGGCTAACTCGCTGGTGATGATCACATCTGGCTTCTCCCAGGGATTGGCTATGCTCTGTAAAACGCTACGGCGTTTGGATATCACCCAAATTGCCGTGGAGGACCCAGGGTGCCATTCTTACAGCCGCGTCATGCTCGACAATAATTTGCAGCCGATTCCTCTTGCCGTAGATAGTCAGGGAATCGACACTGAAGCCCTTGTTGGGACTGGCGTTCGAGCTGTTCTTGTGAGTACCACGCATCAATTCCCCACCGGTGTCACGCTGAGCGCCTCACGGAGAGAATCGCTCATTGCGTGGGCGCGAGACGTGGACGGAATCATTATCGAACTCGACTGTGGCGGAGAGTTTTGGGTCGGGCAGACCAGCCGGCCGTGGGCCCTACAAGCCAGCTGCCCTGAAAGGGTCGTCTACGCAGGCACCGCCAACCTGGTACTCATGCCTGGCGTCCGCATCGGTTGGCTCGTGATTCCTTCCCACTTGTCTACTAAAGTGGCAAAGGTCCAGGTCCCTCGAGATGGCTGTGCGGAGGGTCTCACACAGTTCACCTTCGCGGAAATGATTGACTCAGGCCTGCTCGACCGGCATTTGCGCTTCCTGCAGAAGAGGTACCGAACGCGTCGGGAGGCTATGGAGACGGCTGTGCAGTTGCACCTCCCGCAAGCCCAAC
The DNA here is from genome assembly GCF_056835925.1 of Streptomyces sp. WAC00040. Classification (NCBI taxonomy): domain Bacteria; kingdom Bacillati; phylum Actinomycetota; class Actinomycetes; order Kitasatosporales; family Streptomycetaceae; genus Streptomyces; species Streptomyces sp. WAC00040. The sequence continues at coordinate 113,077 of NZ_JAKQZE010000005.1, read as the reverse complement.
TTCGCGACAATGGTGGCGGGCTGTACGCATATCTCGACCTACCGCCTGACGTTGACGAAGATTGGTTGATTCAACAGGCCCATCGGCACTCCGTGTTGCTAACCGGTGGAAAATTGTTTCAATTGAGCGACCGCCGGCGGCAGCCAGCCTTGGCCATTGGATACACGAGCCTGTCACCGGCCGGAATAACTCACTCCATGGAAGTTGTCGGCGCAGCCATCAAGGAGCAGATGATTAAGCGCACGTCAATTTCTAGATAAGCAGGGGGTGCGATTGTGCTGCGGGTTGCCCAGGACGTCGCGCGGGTGGCCGGACTCGACCACCACGCCACCGTCCATGAAGACCAGGGAGTCGCCCACCTCTCGCGCGAAGCCCATCTCGTGCGTGACGACGATCATCGTCATGCCGTCCTCGGGAGGCCCCGCATGACGTCTAGGACGTCACCCACGAGCTCCGGGTCGAGGGCCGAGGTCGGCTCGTCGAAGAGCATCAGCTTCGGTTCCATCGCCAGGGCGCGGGCGATCGCCACACGCTGCTGCTGGCCTCCGGAGAGCTGCGACGGGTGATTCTTCACCTTGTCGGCCAGGCCCACCCGGTCCAGCAGTTGCTCCGCACGCGCACGTGCCACGGCCTTCGCCTCACCGCGCGGCACCTCCATGATGTTCTCGATGGCCGTCATGTGCGGGAAGAGGTTGAAGCGCTGGAAGACCATGCCGATGTCCCGGCGCTTGAGGGTGACTCGCTGTTCTTCAGCTCGTAGAGCCTGTCGCCCCTTTGCCGGTAGCCGACGAGTTCGCCGTCGACCGAGAGCCGGCCGGCGTTGATCTTCTCGAGGTGGTTGATGCACCACAGGAACGTCGACTTGCCGGAGCCCGACGGGCCGATGAGGCAGAACACCTCTCGATGGGCGACTTCCAGATCAATACCTCTGAGGACCTCTACGGGGCCGAATGACTTGTGGATGCCCTCGGCCTTCACCATGGCGTTCATGCGCTGACTCCCTTCGGGCGGCGCACCGAGAACACGCTGGCCTTGATCTTCTGGAACGGGGTGGACGGCAGGCTGCGGCTGGAGCCGCGGGCGTAGTACCGCTCCAGGTAGTACTCGCCCACGCTCAGGATCGAGGTGAGCATCAGGTACCAAGCGGCAGCCAGCAACAGCATTTCCACCGGTGCTCCGGAGGTCTGGCCGATGTCCTGGGCCTGGCGCAGCAGCTCGTAGTACTGCACAGCGGCGACCAGGGAGGTCGTCTTCAGCATGGTGATGACTTCGTTGCCCGTGGGGGGTGCCCCTATCTCCTTCGTCAAGCTCGGAGAGGATGGGCGCCATGGCGGACGTGGGGCAGGGACTGGACTGGATGGGCCGCACGGCGGTGCACTACTGCGCCGTGCAGGGAGATGTTGCTGGCCTGCGGGAGGCGCTGGCGGGTGGGGCGGATCCGAGCCTGGCGGACAAGGCGGGGATGACGCCGTTGCACTTCGCCGCGCAGTCCCAGAGCGCGCTGGCCGCCGAGTTGCTCTTGGCAGCGGGCGCGACGGTGGATGTGGGCGACCGTAACGGCAACACGGCTCTCTTCGACGCGGTGTTCAATTACCGGGGCGATCCGGCCGTGCTCCGGGTGCTGCTGGCGGCCGGAGCCGATTCTGAGCGAGCGAACGCGAAGGGTGTGAGTCCGCGCGGTCTGGCCGATCTGATCGGCAACTACGACGTGGCGGTTCACGTTCCTGGTGCCGGCGAGGACCGGTAGGCGCCGGTCCGGCTTCCTGCCTGCTCATGACGCTGCCGCTGGGCGTGATTCGTAGAAGGTTCCGTCGCGGAGCATCGTGAAGAGGACGTCGGCCCGCCGTCTGGCGAGGCAGAGAAGGGCCTGGGTGTGGTGCTTCCCTTGGGCGCTCTTCTTGTCGTAGTAGGCCCGGGAGGCCGGGTCGCCCAGGGCGGCGAACGCGGAGAGGAAGAATGCCCGTTTGAGCTGCTTGTTTCCCCGTCTGGAGGGTTGTTCGCCGCGGATCGATGAGACCGAGCTCCGGGTGGCGGGGGCGAGGCCGGCGTAGGCGGCGAGGTGGCCGGCGGTCGGGAAGGTGCTGCCGTCGCCGACCTCGATCAGGATCCTGGCTCCGGTCCTGACGCCGACTCCCGGCATCGACGTCAGGACTTTCGAAAGACATCTCACGGCGCTAAGAGTCAAGCTGCGGCCTCGATGAACGGTGCGAAGGCGCGTTGCTCGTCGAAGGGCACTCGGTGCTGCAGGCAGTGATAGAGCATCCCCAGCATGCGGTTGAACAAGTTGCGCTGGGCGGCTGCGTGCCAGTCGCCGCGCTCGCGACGACGTCGGTAATGGGCGTTGGCGCCGGGCGAGACGGTGATGGCGGCGAAGGCCCACAGATAGCCGGCGTGGGTGAGACGGTCGTTCTTGATGAACCGGCGCCCGACGTAGCGTTTCTTCCCTGATGCTCGGGTGACGGGGGCTGACCCGGCGTATGCCTTCAGCGCTCGGGCATCTGCGAACCGGCTGCGGTCGTCTCCGATCTCGGCAAGCACCCGTGCACCGAGCAGGGCGCCGAGGCCGGGAAAGCTCGTGATCACCTCAGCGTCCGGGTGCTGCTGAAAAGACGTCTCCACTGCCTCAGCGAGGTCGTCAGCGCCTTCGGCGGCGGCGTCGAGCTGGCGGAGCAGGGCGAGCATCTGCTTGCCCATGGCCTCTTCGACGAGCGGAGGCTGATGGGCGTACTCGGCTCGGAAGATGTCCTGGAGGCGCTTGGTCTCGGCTTCGGTGTATCGCTCACGGCCGCCGCGCTTGAGAGCTGCCCTGATCTGGGGTTTCGTGAGCTTCGCAGCCACGGTCGGGGTGGGCGCGATGGCCAGGACAGCACGGGCTTCAGCGTGGGCGAGGCCGCCCTTGCGGCCGGTCACAAAGGCATCCAGGGCGGCGGGGTAGTACTCGCGCAGCAGCGAACGGAGCTGGTTGGCGATCTGCTGGCGATTCCAGACGGCGTCCTGCTGAGCGCGGGCGAACACGGCGACCGCCCGGGCGAGTTCGCTGTCGGTCGGCAGCGGGCGGTGCATGGGCATGTCGGTGCGCAGGATGTTGGCCAGCACGAGGGCGTCGCCGGGGTCGGACTTCTTGCGGGAGACGCCGTGCCGGTCGCGGTAGCGGGATGCGGCGAGCGGGTTGATCGCGAAAACCTGCCGTGCGCCGGCCCGCAGGATCGCGACGAGCAGACCGCGGGAGGTCTCGATGGCCACGGGTATCGGCTCGGCCTCGGTGTCGCCGTGCTCGGCGAGCAGGTCCAGCAGCTTGCGGTAGCCGGCTGCACCATCAGTGATGCGGGCCTTGGCGAGCAGCTTCCCGGCATCGTCGACCAGGGCGACGTCATGATGCTTCTCCGCCCAGTCGATCCCGCAGAACACCCTCACGTTTGCTCCCTTCGATCGGTTGTTTGCGCTGGTGACGAGCGCATGCGGGCCACGCGACGCTCTAATGCCAGGACTCGTCGGTCCGCCATCTCACAAGCCGTTCGTGGCACCAGCGCACCGCACGGCCCTCGGTCTCGCCCAGAGCTCGTTGGCTCGCGAAGACGAAGGGGAGGTCACCATGCCGTGGGCTCGCACCACGGGAATCAACGCGCCTCGCATGCAGGCGAGTTTCGTGGCGGCCGGAGGACGCCGGGCGCTGCCAGTCTTTCCATAGGCATCGCCGTGCCGAAGAGGGTTCGGAGTCAGCCCGGTGCCCACTGGGCCGTCACGAAACCCGCCGCGGAGACGGTGCCAGTCTTCGACCTCACCGGTCAGAAGGATCCGAGGCATCCGCTCCGCACTGCATTAGAGGGTGAGCCTCCAGGAGCTCCTCGATTCGCCCGGCAAGCAGTCTTCGCTGGTCAAGGACTGCGGCCAGGGACCCGGCCAGGCTCGGGACGATCAGTGCTGCCGCCTCGGTCCCCGGAACGGTGACGGTCTGCTCGTCCAGCGCGGCGAAGATCTCCTCGACGAGCCGTTCGGCCATCCTCGGGGCTTTCGGCCGCAGCAGCGTGACCAGGCGGCGCCGTCCGGCTTTGCGAATCTGGGCCGGGGACCCGAACCGCTCCAGCAGGGTCAGGACGGCCGGGTGCTGCAACCGCGGCCCCAGCACTCGTTCCAGCGACGGATGGATCTGTGTCAGCAGGCCGTGCAGCCGGTTCGCGACCCTGGTCGCTTCGCCGGCCAGGTCGTCGTCGAAGCCGACGATCATCTCCAGCTCGGCAATCGTCTCGTCCTCGCCGTCGATCGCCCGCAGCGTGTGCGGCATCGCGCGGGCCGCGTCCGCGATGATGAACGCGTCCCTCGCATCCGTCTTGGCCTCGCCGGGATAGAGATCGGCGATCCGCCGCATCGTCAGCCCCGGTAAGTAGGCGACTGGGCAGTCCATATCGCGGGCCACCGCCAGCGGCAGGGCCCCGATAGAGGCCGGTTGGTCGACCACGACCAGCACCGTTCCGTGCTTGGCCTGGAGCTTTGCGAACAGCTCACGCAGCTTGGGTTCGGTGTTGGGCAGCCGCTTGTCGAACGCTTTCTTCCCGGCCGGGGTGACGGCGGTGGCGTGGTGTTCGCCCTTGCCGACGTCCAGGCCGAGGAAGACGTCGATGTCGCCGGTGTCGATCACGTGCAGGCCCCTCCATCACGCTTTCGTCCGGCCTTGCCTGGGCACCGAGCTGCCACATCCACGTTACGGAGAGCTCTTCCGGCCTGGGTGAAGCCGGTGCTCAAGCCCCTCATCAGCGGTCCGTCGATGCCTCCGGACCCGGTGACACCACCCCCCGGATCATGAACAACAGGAGGGGGAAGTCATGCCGGACCCGAAGGCCGGAGGCCCCAGTGCGGAGCCACGAAAACGGTAACGGGGGGCACGATGACGCGCATGGCCTGCGGGATGACCACACGGCGCAGGGTCTTGCCGGCTCCGAGCCAACCGCCACACCCCGTGCAGCAGCCGGCGGGCGTAGGCGGGTCTCCCCGTCGCTGGTGGTTCCAAGTACCGCGCCGATCAGGGCCCGTGTCCCGGTCTCCACCAGAGTCATCAGCTCCAGCATCGGGTAGCCGCCACGGCTCTGCGGACCGAAGCGGTCCACGTTGCGGAACGCTGTCGGGGAGCTTGATCGAGCTGCCGCCGTCGAAGGAGACGGTCCGGAAGGACCCGAACCTCACGCCGGGCGTGGACGGCTGGGCCAGCGGTCCGGCTCGGACTTCGAACATGTCATGGACGGGCGCCGAACCGACTCGTTGGCGCAGGTCGCGGAGGGCCTTCGCGGTCGGCCACGCGGTCTCCAGGCCGGCACCCGCCAGTGCCGCGGTCAGCTTTTGCCACACCAACCGGTAGCCGACCTCCGGGAACAGGGCACATCGCGAGCAGGAAGTAGACCCCGACCCGTGTGGGCAGGTCCCGTAACCGGCGCTGCACACACCTTGTCTCCTCTAGGCACTGTTTCTCGGATCACGTGCGGAGCCAGATCGTGAGGGCTGCGAGGGTGACGGTGCCGAGGTAGATGTAGGCGCGTTTCTCGAAGCGGGTGGCGACGGCGCGGAAGCCCTTCAACCGGTTGATGGCCCGTTCGACGGTGTTGCGCTTCTTGTAGCGCTCGCTGTCGAATCCGGTGGGCCGACCGCCTCGAGAACCTCGATTCTGCCGGTGTCTGCGCTGGTCGAGACGTTCGGGGATCGTGTGCCGGATTCCGCGTCGTCGCAGGTAACAACGGTTCCTCCGCGACGTGTAGGCCTTGTCCGCCAGGACACGGTCGGGCCGGGTGCGAGGCCGTCCGACTCCGACTCGAGGCACGGAGACCTGCTCCAGCACGTGCTCGAGCTGGGGGCCGTCACCGTAGTGTCCGGGTGTCAGGACGAAGGCGAGGGGCCGGCACCGTCCCTCGGCGACGAGGTGGATCTTGGTGGTGAATCCTCCGGGGGAGCGGCCCAGGCATTCGCCGATCTGACCACTTCCTCCAGCCGGACGGCCAGTTTCCGCAGCACCGGATCGACCTGATTCGTCCCCTGGCCGGCCCCCTTTTGACGAACCGCGGCGGGCGGCGCTTTCCTCGCGCCGGCGGCGTGCTGGTGGGCCCGCACCGCAGTCGAGTCCACGGATACGTCCCAGTCGATCTGGCCCGCGGCGTCCTCGGCGGCTTGGATGCGGGACAGGAGCATCTTCCACGTTCCGTCTGCTGACCAGCGACGATGGCGTTTGTAGACCGTCTCCCACGGCCCGAACCGTTCCGGGAGGTCCCGCCACTGCACGCCCGTCCGGACCCGGTAGAGCACCCCGTTGATCACCCGGCGGTGATCACTCCACCGTCCCCCACGCGTACCACCACGAGGTAAGTACGACTCCAGCCGGTCCCACTCCGCGTTCGTCAGATCCCCACGACCCATATGGCCAGCCTGACCCCAACACCCCACCCGCGTCAGGAGATCCGAGAAACAGTGCCTAGTACTGCAACGGTGTTTGCCGTGACGGTTGGGCAGTTCTGTCGTTGATGTGGTCATGGGTGGGGACCTTGCTGAGGCCAGGACGTGGGCGGGCGAACTCGATGCTGTGCATGAGCGGTTCGTGCACCGCTTCAATCGGTCGGAGCCGCGGGAATCAGCGCTGGCTTATATGCGGGGACTGATCACTCCGCTGGAGCGCAAGAACGGCTGGACACTGGCCGAGGAGGCGGGTCATGCGGCTCCGGACCGTATGCACCGGCTGCTGAACCGGATCGAGTGGGACGCCGACGAGGTCCTGGACGACGTGCGTGACTACGTAGTCGAGCACCTCGGAGACCCGGAGGCGGTTCTGATCGTGGACGACACCGGCTTCTTGAAGAAGGGGGTGCGGTCGGCGGGGGTCCAGCGGCAGTACTCGGGCACCGCTGGACGGACGGAGAACTGCCAGATCGGTGTCTTCCTCGCCTATGCGGCGCCCCAGGGGCGGACGTTGATCGACCGCAGGCTGTATCTGCCCACCTCCTGGACCGATGACCGGGACCGGTGCCGGAAGGCCGGCATCGACGACACTGTTGGTTTCGAGACCAAGGTGGCCATGGCCAAGGCCATGGTCCGGCGGGCGATCGCGGACAAGATCCCGTTCCGGTGGGTGACCGCGGACGCCGCCTACGGCTTCAGCAAGGGCTGGCGGCACGAACTCGAGCAGGCCGACGTCTTTCACGTCATGGCCACCACCCGGCACGACACCGTCGTCACCCGCTGGGCGATCGACCACCCCGTCCACGACCTGTTTCACGGGCTGCCCCGGCAGAAGTGGAAGCGACGCTCCTGCGGCAACGGCGCCCACGGCCCGCGCATCTACGACTGGGCCCGCGTCGAGGTTCGTCCCTGGCACCGCGAGGATCGCCGGCACTGGGTGATCGCCCGCCGCAGTGTCAGCCGCCCCAAGGAGATCTCCTACTACATCGCCTACTGCCCAGTCGGCACCACACTCGACGAACTGATCCATATCGCAGGCAGCCGATGGGCAGTAGAGGAATGCTTCCAGACCGCCAAACAGGAGTGCGGCCTGGACGACTACCAGGTCCGCCGCTACCCCGGCTGGCACCGCCACATGACCCTGGCCATGGCCGCCCACGCATGCCTGACCGTGCTGCGGGCCCGCGAACTCGATACCGGGAAAGCAGAAACGGATCCTCCCAGCTCATCCCCCTCAGCCTGCCCGAACTCAGACGACTGATGGGCCGGCTCACCCGGCCCCGTCCGAGCATCGAGCACATCTTGCACTGGTCACACTGGCGCCGCCGCAGACAACACCAAGCCCGCACCAGCCACTACAAACGCCGAGGCCACACCCCACCAGAAACCGACCCACCGTCACGGCAAACACCGTTGCAGTACTAGGACGGCGTCGACAAGGTCGATGGGCACGACCTGGGTCAACTCGCCCAGGTGCCTGGGCCCGAACCGCCCGCAGCCACCGTGAGTTCTCGAGAGAACGGCGTCAGACCGGGTGGCAGGGTACAGTGAGATGCGGGCAACGGGGCACCTTGGCGATCAGCAGTCTTGGCGGACTGTCTGCTCAACCTCGCTCCCGTTGTCCACGTTGCCATCGACGCCCAACCCTGCCACCAGCAAGAATCCGCTAACTAGCCGGCCTTGGGGAAAGCTCAGTCTCCCGGATGGGTACTGATGCTCGATGCTCGCAGACCCAGACAGCGACCTGCGCGCGTGATGTGAACCCCAACTTGGTCAGGATGCGCTCTACATGATTCTCAGCCGTGCGCTGGGCGATCACGAGCTTGGCGGCGATGTTCTTGTTACTCATGCCCGCCGCGATCAGGTCCGCCACCTCTCGCTCCCTCCGAGTCAACGTGCTGCTTCGGCGCTCCTCGCTCTCCCGGGGGGATGCGGTGGGAACCTGTTCGTCCTCCAGCATGTAGGCGATTGCTGCGTCGAAGGTGAGCTCAGCACCGCGTCTGAACGCCTGGTCGAAGGCCTGCCTCCCGAGAGCCGCGCGCACCTCCGCCTCGCAACGTTGGTGATGCGAGAGCATGAAGGGGGCCGCGACGAGTGCACTTCCTATCGCCTCCCAGAGGGAGTGAAGTACTCCCAAGAGTTGCGCAGCGCGCTGTGCCGCATTGGCGGCAGCCGCACTCCATGCCGCTAGCTCGACGCAGAGGGCGATGCCCCACCGGTCGTTGAAGGGTTGCATGAGCCGGACGGCCTTACGCGCCAGCGCGTCCGCCGCCGTGCGGTCGCCGCGCTGCCAATGGATGAGGCTCTCGGCGAAGAGGGTGTCGGCTCTTACCCAGGTCTGTTCGTGGTCTGCGCACATGCTCTGACACTCTTGGCACAGGGCGAGGGCACGGTCCAGATCGCCACGCAGACAGATCACGATAGCGAGCTTGAACATGCATTCGATGAGAGCGCCTTCGTCTCCCAGAGCGCGTTGGCGGGTGACAGCATCTTCAAACAGGGATGCAGCCTTCGGCAGATCTCCGCTGAAGAGTGCGGCCAAAGCAAGGTGGTGCGAGGCCCAGGCGAGGGCAGGAGCGTCCTGAAGTCTCTCAGCAGTGTCACGGTAATCGGCCAGGACTGGCTGCGCTTCTTCGACGGCGCCTTGCATGACCGTGAGGAAACCGTATGTGCCCAGCGCCGAGGTACGTAGGTTGCTCTCCTCGCCCTCAGCGGCCAGGAGGCGGGCGAGCCAGTGGCGTCCCTCACTCAGGGAGCCCAGAGTGATCCAATAGTCGCGTGGCGCCACAGCCATGGCCATACCGGCTGCGGCCTCGCCTGGTTGAGTAACACAGTAGTCAAGTGCCACACGTAGGTTGGTGTGCTCGAGGCGCAACCGAGTGAACCATTCAGCCTGCTCTGGCGTGAACCAATGCGCTTGAGCCTGTTGGGTCAGGGACAGGTAATGATCCCGGTGACGCCGCCGCAACATCTCCAGGGAGCCGCCTTCAGAGAGCCGGTCCTGACCATAATTCCGTACCGTCTCCAGCATCTGGTACCGGGCACGGCCACCTTGATCCTGCCGGATCAGGATGGACTTCTCGACCAAACCTCGCACCTGCTCGACCACGGTCTGCTCAGGAAGGTCCTCTCCCGAGCAGACCGCTTCGGCAGCATTCAAGTCGAAGCCGCCAGAGAACACGGATGCTCGTTTCCACAGTGTGCGTTCGTGGTCCGAGCAGAGCGCGTAGCTCCAGTCCATCAAGGCTCGCAGGTTGCGCTGGCGGGGTACGGCGGCACAGCTGCCAGATGTCAGCAGCGTGAAGCGATTCTCCAATCTGGCCAGCAGTTCTTGGAGTGTGATTGTGGGCAGCCAGGCGACCGCAAGTTCAATGGCAAGCGGCAGTCCGTCCAGCTCGTGTACCAGTCGCCCTATGGTCTCTGCGTTGTCCTGCGTGACGGTGAAACCGGGCAGTACGGCCGAAGCACGCTGCTTGAACAGGACAACCGAGGGGAACTGGAGCAGCTCCCCCAGCAGGGGCTGCTGACCGGGTGCCGGGACCCGAAGAGGTGGCACCGGCAGAGTCTGCTCACCGTTTACTCCGAGTACATGCCGGCTGGTGGTCAGGATGCGCAAGTTGCGGGCTGCTCGTAGCAGGAGGTTGATGGTTCGGGCACAGGCGTCTACGAGGTGCTCACAGTTGTCCAGTACCAGCAGGATGCATCGGTTTCGCAGGTGGTCAATGACCACGTCGATCGGAAGGCGGCCTGACTGGTTCTGAAGCTCCAAGACGTCGGCCAGGCTCTGTGCCAACAAGTCTGGATCCCGCAGGTTGGCCAGCTCTACAACGTAGACACCGTCGGGGAATGCTCGAGCGACTTTCGTGGCCACCCGCAGCGCCAGGCGTGTCTTGCCTACGCCGCCGGCCCCTGTCAGGGTCACCAGTCGTGCTGCTGACAGCAGACGTCTGACTTCAGCTACTTCGTCGCGACGGCCGACGAACGTGGTGAGATCCGCAGGGATGTTAGTCATGTCGCCCCGATACGCCCCGTGCTCTGTCCGCAGAGCCCATGCTTGGTCTTGAGCCGTCTTCTCTACGGGCCCAATGAGACGAGCTCTCAAGTTGCGTCACTCCCAGGGAAGCTACGCTCCTCTGCATGGCGGAACAATGACCAATTGTGTGCGCCTTTATGTGGCCACTTAGGGCTCGCAGAGAATCAACATGCGGATTTGATCTTGCGTTGGGCGGCTTCCGGGGTGAGGAAGGCCGCCACGTCCGCTGGTGTGCGGAACCTCGCAGTGGACGGCGGGATCGTGTGGCCGTGCTCGGCCAGAAGAGGCTGCACCTCCTGCACGGCTCTGGACATGGTGCTGCGGGTGACGCCGAAGAGTGCGGCGAGGAGGTCGTGGGTGCCGATCTTGCGCTGTTGGAGGACGGTGGCGAGGATCCGGTCGGGTGCGGTGAGTGTGTCCTTGGCTCCGGCGCCCCGGGCCCGGAGCCGGTTGCCGCCGCGCTGCTGGTGGCGGAGACTCTCGCGCCTGCCCTCGAGGGCGGGGATCAGCGTGCGGGTCAGCTGGTCCAGCTGTGCGGCCGTCATGCCTGTCAGTTCCGGGTCGCGGAGCGAGGCGGGGCCGGGACGGGCTGCGGTCCGGGCGGGGGAGGTGTCTGTCGGTGCGGCGGGGTTGGCTGCCCGGGGCATCGGCTGCGCGTGGGCAGTGTTGAAGGTGTAGTTCCAGTCGCCGTGGAAGCGGTGGCGGTGCATCGGCAGGGCGTCGATCTCGGCGTCGGTCCGGTGTCGTAGGCGCAGGTGTCCAGATGGGCCTCGACCCGTAGCCCGGTGCGGGTGGTGGTCGCGGCGATGCTGTTCACGATGACGTCGTGGCTGGTCAACGGCCTGCCACGCCAGTTCTGGCCGATATGGGCGAAGAGTCGATGCTCTATCTTGTTCCACTTCGACGTGCCCGGAGGCATGTGGCAGACCGTGATCTCCAGTCCCGTCTCGGCGGCGAGCGCAGCGAGTTCGGTCTTCCAGGCGCGGGTGCGGTGGCCGTTGGAGCCGCCTGCGTCGGCGGTGATCAGAAGCCGGTTGGCGGCCGGGTGGTCGTGCCGGCCGCGGGCCTGCCACCAGCGGCGGATGGAGGCGACCGCGAACGCCGCGGTGTCGTGATCCGTGCCGACATTCACCCAGCCGGTGTTCGCGGCGATGTCGTAGATCCCGTACGGGATCGCCTTGCCCGGTCCCTGCCGGTTGAGGAAGTCGTGCGTTCTGACCTTCACCGGCTCACCGGTCGGCCGCCACTCGCGCCCGGAACGTCCCGCCGGCTCACGCTCTTGCGCAGCACGTAAACGATGCCCCGCAACGCGGCACGGTCATCCGCCGGCAACCGCCCGGGATGCCGATGCCGCCGCGGCGGACGAGCAGGCAACAGCGGAGCCACACGTTCCCACAGGTCATCAGGCACAAGATCAGCAGACACCCAACAGATCCTGCCGACACAGCACCCAACTGCCAAGCCCCACAACGAACTTCATTCTGAAACGATCAGTTAGAGCAACACTCGGCGCCTCCGGGTGGGTGAACCATACGAAGGGCTCACCACGTCCCGCAGAACAACGTAGGGATCAGTTAGCCCCGAGTGTCCTGACGATGGGGTCGAGTCGGTCGAACGCTTCCTGAAGGATGCCGCGAGAGGTGGCGTAGCTCAAGCGCAGGTGATTGGCGGCGCGTGGGCCGAACCAGCGGGCAGTGCCGGGGACGAGTGCGACGCCTGCGGTGTCGCGCAGGTGTGTACACAGCTGCTCGGCATCTGAATTGAGTGCACTGACGTTGGGAAAGGCGACGTAGGTTCCTTGCGGTGGTTCAGTCGTGACGCCTGGCCAGCGTGCGAGTCGCTCGAGGACGTAGTCGCGTTGCTCGTGCAGGTGCCGGAGGAACTCCCGCAGCCAGTCGCCAGCGTCTGTCAGGGCGGCGGTCGCGGCGACCTGCGACAGCACAGACACGCCGGTCACTGTGTTGCAGGCGTCGGAAGCGGCGACGATTTGTTTGTGCCATCGTGCTTCGGTGGCGATGACGCAGCCAACGCGGAGCCCGGCGAGCGCGAAGTTCTTGGAAAAGCCGTACACAGTGACGGAATTGCAGGCGATCTCCGGGTGGAGTGAGGCAAGGCTGGTGTGCTGGTGGGGTGGATAGACGATGTCGGACCACACCTCGTCACTGAGAATCCGCAGACCGTGACGGACGGCCCACGTGGCCACCTGTTCCAGCCAGCCCCGGGGATAGACCACGCCGTAGGGGTTGTGCGGGTTGCACAGCCATAGCATTCGCGTGCGCGGACTCAGGTGCATCCGCATTTGATCGATGAACTCGTCGGCCGAGGTGCTCGGCGTGATAGCGATCCGGACTGGGACGCCACCGGCGAGGGTGATGGTGTGCGCGAATAGGAAGTCAACCGGATCGGGGATGAGGACCTCGTCGCCAGCGGCGAGGCTGGCGCGGGCGACTGCCGCAAGGCCAGCCGCAGCGCCATCGGTGGCAAACACCGCGTCAGGGCCGCATTCGATGTGCCGGCTTTCGCGGAACCATTCGGCGACGCTCTCCCGGAATCGCGGTAGCCCTTCGGGCGGCGCGTAGTTGAAGGCACCCTCCCGGACGTAGCGAGCCATCTTCTCCTGGATGGCTGGGCTGACGGAGAAGTCGGGGTCTGCCGCGGTCAGCGGGATGACTTGGTCATTTTGCTGTGCCCACCGCTGGTTGAACGCCCGTTCGCGGAGCAGGTCCAGTTGTATTGCATGGTCTGCAAACCAGATGTGTGCCATGTGTACCTCAAGGGTTTGTGGGAGGTTGTGATCAACTAGCTGCCGTCAATGGGTCGTTGATCCAGATTACGGAGGCGTGGAGGTGGAGGCCGGCAAGGTAGCTCTCGTGTGTCTTTTCGCATCGCGATGCCCCGCCAGGCTTTCAGCTTGTTGATCGGCGCTCGACGGTTTCGCCCCTTGTAGAGATCGGCGTAGGGGCCCACGGGCCGATTGTCCCGGCTGCCTTTCTTCTTCCGGTTGGCAGCCTGGTCCTTCCTCTCCGGGATGACTGCCGGTGATGCTGCGTTTTCGCAGGTGAGAGAGGTGAGCGCGGGAGAGTAGGCCTTGTGGGCGGCGACAGCATCAGGCCGGGTTCCGGGACGGCCGGCAGGCTGACGGACCCGTACCTTCTGCAGCACGGGGATGAACTGCGGGCTGTCGGCGGCCTGTCCTGTGGTCAGGACGAACGAGAGCGGACGGCACGTGCGGTCTGCGGCGAGATGTACCTTGCTCGTCGACCCGCCACGGGACCTGCCGACAGTGCTTCCTTCAAGCGGAGTTTGCGCCGTCGCCTCATGTGCGGCCGCTCTTCCCGGTCGATGGCGTTGCTTCCATCCTGTCCGTTCTGTTCCGGCGGACCGCCCCTCTTGCCGGGCTCGTTCCTGGTCGGCGGCGGCTTCCTCAAGGGCTTCCATGACCTCCGTGCCGATGCAGATTCCGACGGTGTCGTGGTGGGCGCGGGTAGTGGTGGAGTCCACGCTGACCAGGGACAAGTCCTTCCACCCCTGGCGGGCGGCCTCAGCCATCACGCCTTCAGCAGGGCGGTGAAGACGCCGGCGTCCCTCCAGACCCGGAAGCGGCCGTATACCGTCGGCCATGGGCCGAACCCACGCGGCCATCTCCCGTGACTGGTGGTGCGGAACCGCCACATCCCCCCTCGAGCTGCTCCCGCAGCCGCTCGGGGTTCGGGCCGTACTCGCCTATTGACAGGAACGGCTCGATCAACGTCCGTTGCTCGGTGAGTTTCCTGCGCGTCGTGATCGTCTTCCTACCGGATTAGCTTTCCGGCGGATCCGGATCGGCAAGATTGATCACGGCGTCACACAGGCCTTAGTCGGCCAGCGGCAGCAATGGTGCGGTGACGTCCAGCGGTTCCAGGAACCGTCGGGTTAGCTCGCGGCCTTGTACGGTGAAGGAGCAACGTGGGCCGCGGCGTTCTTCTGTATGTGCGGCCAAGCCGGTTGCCAGCGTATCTGCGCTATCCAGAAGTGAGGCGACGTTGGCGACGTCGGCGAGCGCCGAATTGACCCCTTGGCTAGTGAAGGGTGACAGGGGATGCGCGGCATCACCGATCAGGACAAGGTTGTCGCAATGGAACCGCGGGACGACGTCTGTGTCGACCGGGCTCCATAGGTGCACGCGCGAGAAGTCTGCGGCCGACAGCAGATCGGGGATCGGCTCTGCCCAGTCACCAACTATCTCGCTGGCGAACCGGCGCAAGGCCCCGGGTGCATCGGAGGGAGGTTCGAACCGTTGGGCGTCGAATTGCACATACCAGACTACGTGACTGCTATCTACGGGGACTAACCCGAATGCTCGGCCGCCCCTGAGGTCACTAAACTTGTTGAAGTTGCCAGATGCCCATTCGACGGTCTCCGGACTGTAGGTCACGCCAACGACCTCCAGCACCTGAGCCGGCGTTATCGGCCACCCCGGGTACAGCGCACTACGGGCCAGCGAACGCACACCGTCAGCCGCGACGTACAGGTCCGCCGTGACCGTTTCACCAGTGGACAGATAGGCGTTGGCGACCGCCCCAGCCGCATCAAAGGTGAGTCCTGCAAGCCCGGTGTCGAGCACGACCGGTGACTCCAGAGCCTTCCGCAGCGCACCGACGAGATCGGCACGCCGCATCGCGAGCGCCCCGGCCGGCATGTCCTCGACACGAAGCACCGTGCCAGTCGAGTCGTGCTGGTGGAAACGCTTAAGCCTGACGCCTGACGACCCGATGATGCCCAGCTCGACCCCGTACGGGGCTAGTTGCCGGACGCTCTGCTCAGTGAGGATGAAACCCATTCCTGCGTCAAAGGCCATGCTTCGAAGTTCGTACACCCGGCACCGATGTCCTTGGTTGCCCAGCGTGACCGCCGCAGCCAAGCCAGCGATTCCCGCGCCAAATATCGCTATATCCATACAGTCGCCTCTCACGGTCCGGAACCAGTGTGAAATTGCTTCGAGGGAACACGATTTGGAACCTCGGTTCTCGCTGTTGAGGCCTCGGGAGCAGACGATGGAGGCCAGCACACACTGCGCTTACGCCACCGCCGAAGAGGACCTTGTATCCCGACTGCTCGCGGCAGTCATGGCGGGATCGTTCGGGTCCCATGGGAATCAGCGAGGGATTACCAGCAACGACAAGGGCGAACATGGGGAGCGCTGTCCCATCGACGGGTTACAGGAGAGTCGTGCCAGAAGCCTCTGTGCTCCGGGGCTTGTAGGTCACCAGGTCCCACTGTTCATCTGCAACAAGTGCCAGTCCATGGTCAGCGAAGTAGGACAGGAGACGTTGGATCCTGGCTCTGAGTGCCCGCAGTGTTACCGGAAGGTCGGGGTCCCCAAGGGCAGCGTCGGGGCGCCGATCAGGATTATCGCCGGACGTTCCAGCATGAACGCGCAGGCCTAGCTTCCCCAGCGGGCAGCGTCACCGAGAGTGAGACCCGGCTTTCCCCATCCTCGTAAGTATCGAAGCCGCATTTCATTGACTGACACAAGGACGGGAGGGCGGCGGCCCGACGGGTCCGGATAAATGCGCCACGTCGTCTGTGTTGGCATTTCGGTGTTCCTTTGACCTGTCCGCTTTCAACTCTCGTCACCCCAGAAAGAGCGGTGGTATGTGTGGTGGTGAAAGCACTCAGGAACCCGCATTTACGGCGGCGGTTCGCACCGAGCCACCGAAGAGATCGAAATCCAGGTTTTCGAAGCACGCGATCACTGTGTCGAAGGTCCTGGCATTCTTCCAGCGAAGTTTTCCGACCAGTAAGCTTCAGAAAAACCGATGATTCAGCGCCTCGATGCGCGTATGCCCGGGAACGTACGGGGCTGGCCTGTTCCTGGCCTTCCTGCTCGGGGAGACGCTGGTGCCGCCCTATGCCCAGCGCACATTCTCGACTCCCGACGCCCTCAACGCCCGCCGCGTGATGGTGCTCTCGGGCATCTTTTCCCTCCTCTTCTTCTTCGTCACGGCCTCGATCGGCATCACCGCCCGGGTGCTGTGCCCGGACATCACACCCGATCGGGCATTGCCGACCGTGGTGTTACGGCTGGTACCGGCCAGCCTGATCGGTCTGGTGATCGCCGCGCTGCTCGCCGTCGTGATGTCCACCGCGAGTTCGTATCTGAACTCCACAGCAGTGGGTCTTCGTCAAGGACATCCACCAGCCGTTCGTCAACCCCGGTACGAGCGCCACCCAGCGGGTCTGGCTCGAGCGGGCGCTCAGCGTCGTGGTCGGCGTTGCGGCCATCGCTATCGCCGTCATTGTTCCTCGATTGTGGACGCCCTTCTGTACGCGTATGCCGTATGGGCGCCGACAGTGATCATCCCGCCTCTGGCCGCCGTACTACTCAGATCTCGCAACAAGACCGCGGCCCTGGCAGCGATGGCAGCGGGCGGCACGATGATGGTGGTGTGGACACGGGCCCTGGACGAGCCGTTGGGCGTCACGGGACTGGTAGCCGACGTGACGGCCAACCTGTTGGTGTTCACCGTCACCTCGCTGCTCACCAGGGGACGGAGCAGGACAGGCAAGCCACGATCCGCACCTTCCGTCATGCCCGGCTAGGACTGAGGAGACGTCATGGCAACCCTCTTCACCGCACTCGTCTACGGTGCATCAGCGGCAGTGATCGCCGCAACGCTCTGGATCGGATATCACGGGCTGCGCTTCTAAATCCACGAGGTGGTCAAGCCCCGGGACGCCAAGCCCCCTTCTTGATCCCTATCCCGGCTCGCCTCCGCCTGCACCACTCCCGCGACACTGCCGGCATGCAACACCGATGGCGTCCAGGGTCCTGGGTCCTGGAAGACTTCCGCATGTCGCGCAGGGTTCCCTGGCGCGCGGCCCAGCATCAGCCCCACCCCAGCGAGGGTGCGTGCCTGGTGGGGTGCAGGTCATTTGGGCGTATTTGTGGTTTCGATCGGGGATCATGCGATTCTGCTGTCGGCTTATGGAGGTCTGCCGTGGCGGAGGGGAGTGGCGTCGAGCGCCTCGGGGGGATGGGGTGGGTATGGCTCGTCTACGACCAGGTGCTCGAGTGCGAGCGGGCATTCAAAGAACTGGCGCTCCGTGGAGGTCGCAGAGGACCATGTGGGCGCCCGAATTGCTCGTGTACGAGTGGAGGCGCGTAATGCTGCCCGGCTGCGCAGCCATCCACACATCGCCACTGTGTTTTGTGGTCTTGATGAAGGTCAGACTGGTGTCGCAGTGGCAGAGGACTTCGGTGCTGAACGCAGCGTCGGCGCCTTCCCACGCCGTGTGCTCCCCGGCGCTGGACCAGGGTCTCGTGTCAGTAGCGCTCAACCACCGGGGCACCGCCGTACTTCGAGCCGGAAAGGCCCAGCGTCGCCGCGTACGCCCTCTCGTGGTTGCCGTTCTCGCCGTGCGCCTCGAGCGCGTCCGTCACCGCTTCACGCAGCGCCTCGTCGTCCTTGTTCATGCCGATGCCGTAGGGCTCTTTCGTGAACGGGTTGCCGACGACCTTCAGCTCGTCCGGGCGCTGGGCGGCGTAGCTCATGAGGATAGCGTCGTCCGTGGTGACGGCGTCGACCTTCTTGTCGAGCAGTTTCTGGACGCACTCCGTGTCCTTGGTCGTCTCGACCGTCGTGGTGTTGTACTCGGGCTTCTGGATCTCCCGGAGAGAGGTTGATCCCCTGACCGCGCAGACCTTCTTGCCTTCCAGGGAGTACGGGCCCCCGATCGTGCTGTCGTTATTGCGAACCAGGAGGTCGGCGCCGGCCATCAAGTAAGGGCCGGCGAAGGCCACCTTCTTCTTGCGCTCGTTGTTGATCGTGTACGTGCCAACGTACAGGTCGACCTCGCCGCTGGAGATGGCGGCCTCACGGTTCTTCGTGTCGACCGTCCTGAACTCGATCTTGTCGGGCGAGAACCCGAGATCCGCCGCGACCATCTTGGCGATCTCGATGTCGAAGCCGGACCGTCTCCCGTCCTTCTCCTCGAAGCCGAGAAATGGCTGGTCGTTATGGGCGCCGATGACGAGCTTGCCGGCCTTACGGGCCTTGCGCAGGGTTGGGGAGTCGATCTTGACGTCCTTGGCGACCGTGTACGTGGGCAGCGGCGGGAGGTTTCCGTTCGAGCTCCTGGCGGACTCGTCACTCGAGGCGTTGCCGGACTCTCCCCTGCAGCCGGTGGCGGTGAGGGCGACCGACAGCACAGTGATCGTTGCGAAGGCGGCGGACTTGGAAAGCTTCATAATGCAACGTCCTCCATTTTTTTCCGACAGGTTGAGCAGCTTGCGTCCCGAGACCCATCCCGCCGAGCAGGGCCGGCTGCCGCGGTCCTGCCGATCTTTGCCTGACAGTTAGGCCTCAAGCTCCTTGCCGCGGGCCGTAGTGCAAATCGTCGCCGACGCTGGCTACCACGGACTGGGCGCCGAGCTGTATGGCTCAGCGCAGCATGTGTTCGTTTAGGGTTCGATCAGTTGCCAGGCACCGGCTCTGCCGTTACCCCGGGCCTCTGCATGGGCCGCGTTGCGGACATCCGGAGGATGCCCTTCTGCCTCTTGGACAGTCCCATTTCCTGATAGTTCCCGAGGACGGGTTCTGTGCGCCTCTCTGATCATCTATTGGCCGGGAGACACACAAGAACTACCCCATTCGACGGGCGAGGTGGTGCGGGGCTGCTCGGGCTGGCGGCCTGTGCGGCGGAAGGGGCCGCGTTTCGCAGCCGGTTAGTACCCGGTGAGTGTGAGCGTGCAAGCGGCCAGCCAAGCCCTGGTAAATCCTGATGCTGTCATGGAGCAATAGTCAAGAGTTGTGGATCAGCTGAGGTGGCTCATGTTGCGAGGGTCTCGTCTTGTTCGAAAGCGTGACTGTTCTCGAAGCGGGCGCCGACTTGCTGCCGTGGACGCCCCGGGAACGGAGGTCGTCTTCGAGTGCCTGGCGGTGACCGAGCAGCAGACCGCCGACAACGGGTTGCCCACTCGCCGCCGAAGGCCAGTGAGAGAGGCTCGTTCAGCGGAACCTTCACCGCTCAGGCCGAGGCTCTGCCGCCCGGCGTCCTCGCCGCCGTGCTGAAGGCCGCGATCACCTCCCACCGGGACGTGCGTGTCCTGGCGGGCCTTCTAGGCACTGTTTCTCGGATCATGTGCGGAGCCAGATCGTGAGGGCTGCGAGGGTGACGGTTCCGAGGTAGATGTAGGCGCGTTTCTCGTAGCGTGTGGCGACGGCGCGGAAACCCTTCAGCCGGTTGATGGCGCGCTCGACTGTGTTGCGTTTCTTGTATTGCTCGCTGTCGAAGCCGGTGGGCCGACCGCCTCGGGAACCGCGGTTCTTGCGGTGTCTTTGCTGGTCGAGACGTTCGGGAATGGTGTGCCGGATTCCGCGTCGTCGCAGGTAGTGGCGGTTCTTCCGGGAGGTGTAGGCCTTGTCCGCCAGGACATGGTCGGGCCGGGTGCGGGGCCGTCCGACTCCGATACGGGGCACGGAGACCTGCTCCAGCACGTGCTCGAGCTGGGGGCCGTCACCGTAGTGTCCGGGTGTCAGGACGAGGGCGAGAGGCCGGCATCGCCCGTCAGCGGCGAGGTGGATCTTGGTGGTGAATCCTCCGCGGGAGCGGCCCAGGCATTCGCCGATCTGACCACTTCCTCCAGCCGGACGGCCAGTTTCCGCAGCACCGGATCGACCTGGTTCGTCCCCTGGCCGGCCCCCTTTTGAGGGACCGCCGCCGTCGGCGCTTTCCTCGCGCCGGCGGCGTGCTGGTGGGCCCGCACCGCGGTCGAGTCCACGGATACGTCCCAGTCGATCTGGCCCGCGGCGTCCTCGGCGGCTTGGATCCGAGACAGCAGCATCGCCCACGTTCCGTCTGCTGACCAGCGACGATGGCGTTTGTAGACCGTCTCCCACGGCCCGAACCGTTCCGGGAGGTCCCGCCACTGCACGCCCGTCCGGACCCGGTAGAGCACCCCGTTGATCACCCGGCGGTGATCACTCCACCGCCCCCCACGCGCACCACCACGAGGTAAGTACGACTCCAGCCGGTCCCACTCCGCGTTCGTCAGATCCCCACGGCCCATACAGACAGCCTGACCTCAACACCCCACTCAAGTCAGGAGATCCGAGAAACATCGCCTAGAGCGTGAGGAATGCGAACGCCGCCATCTCAGGGCCTCGGATACGACCCTGACGCCGGCTGACCCGGTGCACAGGATTCAGCCGCCCTGTGTGTCGCTCGTTGGGGCCGGGTGTCTGCGAACGTTCCCGCCCGCCTGGTGGGCCTTCTGGAATGGCGAAGCAGGGGCTGGGACGTTGGCCGGGTACAGCAGGGGTTACATCGTCGAGCCGAGGGGCACGTACGCGTGACGGACTTCAAGGACTTCGAGTGGGTGTTGTGGCGCCTCGAGGTCCAAGACCCATCGCAGCTCGCGGGCGAGGATCCGGATTTGGACGAGCGCACCGAGGAGGCGATGTCGGAGCTGGCCGCCTCGCTGGGCTGCGTGCACGAGCACTGCGTCGACCACGACTTCTACGACGACGAAACCGCGTACTACGCCTGGTGGTCCGCCTGCCCGCCGCCGAGCATGGCCAACTCGATAAGGACGGCCTGCCGCTGGCCACTGGCCCGCTGCGCCAGTACCTGACCACCCAGCTTCCCGATCTTTAGATCGTCCCCGACCGGCAACGGACCGTCGAGCACGCTGCCAGTAGCGCCATGCGGGCCGCCTACGACGATCTGATCGCCCCGTTCGAGCGCGCCCTGATGTCGCGGCGCCGGGACGGGGCCGACGAACTCGATCCGCGGGCGAAGGTCTGGAGGTGGGAGCAGAACCTCCTGGTCGGCACGTTCGACCTGTGGCTGTGCAGCGACCAGGAGCGCCCGCACACCTGGATCGTCGTCACCGTCGGCCTCGCGGCTCTTCGGCGAAGAGCCCGCAGCCCGCCTGGGCCGCTTTGGCTTCACCCCGCACCACCCGCTGCTCTTCCTGCCCCGCCCGCCGGCCCCGGTGACCGGCGGTCCCGGTTCGTGCGGTACCGGATGGCTGGTCTGGCCGACATGCCGCGTCCCGGTGGGCCCAAGACGGTGACGGACGAGCAGGTCGCCGCGGTGGCCACAGAGACGCTGGAGTCCACGCCGAAGAACGCAACACACTGGTCGACACGGTCGATGGCGAAGGAGATGGGTCTGTCGCAGTCGTCGGTGTAACGGATCTGGCGGGCGTTCGGCCTGCAGCCGCACCGATCCCGTCCTCGACACCGCCGCAGCGACGACGTCCAAGGCTTTCAGGTCCTGCCACGCCGCTGGGTCGTCGAAAGATCCTTCCGCCTGGCTCCTGCGCAGCCGGCGCCTGGTCAGTGACCACGAACGACGCACCGACACCACCGAGACCGTCATCCTGTCGTCGATGACCACCCTCATGAGCCGCCCAGCACCAGCAGCGTCTTGCTCCGGCGCGCAGCGTGAACCTGCCCGGCTTCTCCTCGACCAGCCAGCCCCGTTCCACCAGCCGCTTCAAACGGGCTCGCGCACCTTCGACGCGGGGAGCGGACGCGCTGTCCCACCCAGCACCACCGCCGCCCGCCGGGCACCCAACCCGCCTCCTCCCGCCTGCAAGGCGGCGGCCATGACAGCCTGGTAGTCGGCCGACAACACCTCGATGCCGTCCGCGTCCCGGCGGTGAGGCACCGCCAGGCGCGGCCCCACCGGCTTCTTCTGCGACAACCCGCCGCTGGCGGGCGCATCCGCATCCGTGCAACAACCGCTCACCCGATGCCGTCACCTGCCCAGGACTGGCACACCGCCCCCCAACGACCAACACGAATGCACTTCACCGGTATTGGACCTAGTGTCCTGAGTCGGAGATTCGTCGTTGGTCTGGTGTGACTGATGCGAGTCGTCCTGGACCGAAGATCCCGCCGGTGGTGCTGAGTGATGTCGAGCGGGAGATGTTGCAGTCGTGGGTGCGTCGCCGTTCGAGTGCGCAGGCGTTGGCGTTGCGGTCGCGGATCGTGCTGGAGTGCGCGGAGGTCATGCGATCGCGGAGGTTGCACGGCGGCTGCGGATCACTGCCGACACGGTCCGCACCTGGCGCCGGCGCTTCCTCGAACGTCGGCTGGACGGCCTGTGCGACGAACCGCGTCCCGGCGTCCCGCGGAAGATCACCGACGCGGACGTGGAGCGGGTGATTCTCAAGACGCTCGAGGAAACGCCGAAGAACGCGACGCACTGGTCGACGCGGTCGATGGCCGCGGCTACCGGTATGTCGCAGTCGGCGATCTCCCGGATCCGGCGGGCGTTCGGCCTGCAGCCGCACCGGGCCGAGACGTTCAAACTGTCCAGGGACCCGCTGTTCGTGGACAAGGTCCGCGACGTGGTCGGTCTGTATCTCGATCCGCCGGAGCGGGCACTGGTCCTCTGCGTGGACGAGAAGTCTCAGATCCAGGCCCTGGACCGGTCCCAGCCGGTCCTGCCGATGATGCCCGGGGTCCCCGAACGCCGCGGCCACGACTACGTGCGCTCGGGCACCACCACGCTCTTCGCCGCACTGGACACGGCAACCGGCAAGGTCATCGGCTCACTCCATCGCCGCCACCGCGCGGTGGAGTTCAAGAAGTTCCTGATCAAGCTCGACCGTGAGGTGCCGGCCGATCTCGACATCCACCTCATCCTGGACAACTACATCACCCACGAAGTGCCCGTCATCAAGAAGTGGCTGGCCGCCCATCCCCGGTTCCACCTGCACTTCACACCGACCGGCTCCTCGTGGCTGAACCTGGTGGAGCGATGGTTCGCCGAGCTCACACAGAAGAAGCTCCGCCGCGGTGTCCACCGCTCCGTCCAGGCCCTCGAACGCGACATCAGGGCCTGGCTCGCCGACTGGAACGACCAACCACGGCCCTTCGTCTGGACAAAAACCGCCGACGAGATCCTCGACAAAGTCGCCGCCTACTGCCGACGAATCTCCGACTCAGGACACTAGATCCTCAACCGACCTGCAGATTCTCACATGTGCCCGTAGGCTCCGAGGTGCCATGCGGCGAAGCCCGAACGGGCCGCGAGCGCGGTCAACTCTTCGGCCCGCGTGGCGCGCAGGCATACCACCGGATAGCAATCCGAATCAATGTCCAAGACGGCAAGCGATGCCCCAAACTTGCGGTACTGCCTACCACAGAGCTCCAGGAATTCGCTGGTCGGCAGAAGCATGTTGGCGGCGTCGAACAGCACCCAAGGGTCCGTGGATGGACCGGACACGAGCCTTCCGAGCCGGGCCCGGATCTTTTCCGGATCCTCTTTCCAATCGAACTCCAGCAGTAAGCGGTGCTCCTTGAGAGCGTCGACGAGCGCAATCCAGGCCAGATTCGGAGTGGGTGCGCGGATGTCCCGGTGCGCCAGCCGGTCCGGATAAGTTCGCACATAGCCCTTGGGATCGTCGTGAGCGAGCAGCACCTGATTGGCGACGGCCGGATGGTCAGGCGCCAAAAGCGTCGCGGTGGCTGCAAGAGACCTGCGAACGTCGGTGTCGGACATCGTGCCACTCCTTGGGCGGCCGTGCGGCTGCGGCCTGCTGTTTGCCGCCCGTTACGCACCCCGCCGAGCGGAGGTGCAACGATCGCGTGTAATCGATGACGTGCGGCCGCTGCTCGCATCCCGCACCATCGCACCCGCCGTCCCGCTGTGACTCCGCAGAGAGAGAATTCAAGATCATTCCCCGCCGCTGGGTCGTCGGGCGGACCTTTGGCTGGCTCATGAACCACCGCTGCCTCGCCCGTGGGACGAAACCCATCCACACCGCTCGAAGGCCATGGTCCATCTTGCGATGATCGACGTCTTAAGCCGACGGCTCACCCGCGAACCAACCCCGAACTGGCGCGACACGTGAACCCTGAACTAGACACCGCCGCCAGGAAAGAACGCTCCTTCATACCTGCACTATCCCGTAGGGACGCGCGCGGGGGAGCGGTGAAAGTACTCAAGCACTACTCAACGACGTCGGGCCTGCCAGTGAGGCAAAGCAGGGGCGGCGACGTGTCGCAGTTCGTGAGAAGGTGCGTTGGCTTGGCAAAGTCTCACCCCGAGGGGCGGCGCGGACACAATCCCGTGATCCGCGTGTGTGGCGGTTCCGCCGCCGTACCTCGGTCGCCGCGCTGTGCTGCTACAAACCCGGTGAGAAGGGTCGTCTCATCCACCGGCCTCGTGCCCATCTCCGGCTCAAGGGTGCACGCAAGAGCTTCTCCTGAAAGGACTACCTCGGCCTCCTGGCTCGCGCGCACATCCAGCTCGGCGGCCCGATCGTGGTGGTCTGGGACAATCTCAACACCCACCTGGCCGCCGGGCTGAAGCGGTACAAGGCGGAGCACGACTGAATCTCAGCAGCGCTACCCGGCCGGCAACTGCCCGCCCCACCGCATCGTGACTATCCGCCTCCGGCTCGGTGCCCGGCCAGGCAGATCTCACTTACACGGGCATTCGCATCAGGTCCACCGTCCTCCGTCAGCCCCACCACGCGATGTAGTCACCGTTGAAGCTCCTATAGATCGTCAAGCCCGTGGGCGGGCTTCGTAGGATGCGTTCGTGGCGCGATTTGATGATGTCAAGGCGACGTTCTGGGGCGAGGGGCTGTTTGGGGTTCAGCCGTCGTTGACCGACGTGGTCGTTCAGGATGCCGAGCTTTTGCTCGGTGTTCGTCTGCCGGCTTCGTTGCTGGAGCTTCTGCGGCTCCAGAACGGCGGTGCAGTGGCGGAGCTGTGGAACGCGTTCCCGACCGATGTGCCGACGTCGTGGAGCGAGAGTCACGTTCCGCTTGACGACATGATGGGCATCGGCCGTCAAGGCGGCCAGTTGTCCTTGCTCGACACGGCGTATCTGGTCGAGGAGTGGGGTCTTCCGTCCCCTCTGGTCCTGTTGTCCGGTGATGGTCACTGCTGGATCGCTGTCGACTATCGGGGGTGCGGTAAGCATGGGGAGCCGTCCGTGACGTGGTTCGACGTAGACGATGGCACGGAGCTCCCGCTGGCCGCGGACTTCCAGGCGTTCGTCGAGGGCCTGGTTGCGGCCACGTCGCTCGATTCCGGCGACTCGGACGGTAACCGGTCGGCGTCATGATCCGGCTCTGGCCGAGCCTGTCGTGTTCAGGGTGTTGGTGCTCACGAGGTGCCTGTAGATCTCGCGGGCGACGAACCTCTTGAGACACCGCATGATGTCCTTGGTGGACATGCCCTCGGCAGTGCGTCTGGCCACGTAGCTCCGTGTCCGTTCGTCGTGCCGCATGCGAACCAGGACGATGGTATAGAGGGCGCTGTTGGCATGTCGGTCTCCGCCGCGGTTGATGCGGTGGCGGTTGGTGCGGCCGGACGAGGCCGGGACCGGGGCCGCGGCGCACAGGTGGGCGAAGGACGCTTCGGATCTGAGCCGGGCGGGGTTGTCTCCCGCGGTGATCAGCAGTTGGCCGGCCGTCTCGGTCCCACTCCGGGCAAGGCGACGAGACTGGGTGCCGCCCGGGTTACCAGCGGAGCGAGGTCCGCGTCGGCCTCTTTGATCTCCTGCTGAAGGGCCTGGTAGCGCCTGGCCAGGCGGCGAAGTGCCGTCTTGGCCGCGCAGAACGGATCCGCGAGATCACCGGTTGGCCGGGTCCGGGCGAGGGTGTCGATCAGCAGGCCGGTGGGCAGTCCACGCAGCTTGTCTCGCAGGGCGGAGGGAGCGGTGACCACCAGAGCGCGGATCTGGTTGATGGTCTGCGTCCTGGCCTTGACCGCGCTCTTGCGGACCACGCGCAGGGCACGGATCGCTTCCACGATGCCGTCCCGGCTCTCGGGTTCCGCTCGCCCGGCCGGACAGGACCGCGGTGGCCGCGGCGTAGGCGTCGATCGGATCGGACTTGCCGTGAGCCCGCCTGGCCCTGCGGTCTGGGCGGTCGACCTCCACGACCGTGATGCCGTTCGTGGTCAGGAACCGGGCGAGTTCGGCGCCGTAGGCCCCGGTGCCCTCCACCCCGACCGCGATGACCTCGCCTTGGGAGTTGAGCCAGGCCAGCAGTTGCTCGTTTCCGGCCGCGTTCGTTGCGAAGGACTGGGGTGTCGATTCCGCCGATCACCGCTATCTCGGGCACTGTCATGCTCGGCTCTGCCGTCCTTCCGTCTGAGGCGTGCAAACAGCGCGTGGCTGCCCGGGCAGACGGACAAGACAGTGAAGAGGCTGGTGGCCAAGCTCCTATGAGGTCACGGACACCCGCGAGCACACGCGGTGGCATCCCTCGGGGGCCGACGATTCAACGCACAGGCAGCCGAAGCGCCAGTCAGACCCAGAGTCAGGCCCCCGAGCGATGCCGCCTACATCCTCACTGTCAGACCCGTAGTGCCGTAGCATCGGTGCCTTGCTGTTGGTGCGTCGGCAGATGTGTTGAATGCCGCCCGTTTCGGGGACCGAGCTGGTGGCCTCGATCATCACCGGTGAAGGACGAACCCGCCGCGCAGTGGGGTATGGAGTGGGCCACCGTCACCGAGCTGGCTGGCCACACTGGCCGAGTGGGTGCGGCAGCAACGGCGGCGGTAGAGGGCCGTCCGGCCGCGGTCGCGGTCGCCGTCGGCGATGATGGAGATGTGTGCGGGTAGCAGCAACGGGCCGTGAGAGGTGGTCCGGTCAGCGACGGTGAGACGGTGCAGCCGCGGGACCTGGCCACCAGTCAGCAGGTCGGGCGGGAGGTGGTGTTGCCCAAAGAGGTCCGCACGGTGGCCGTTCCCCGGACACGCGCTGGTGACGGGTTCTCGGCTTTGAGGTGGGGGTGGTGGCCCGGGCTGACCGCAGGGGAGTGCCTTTCGGGCGTCAGCCACGCAGAGGCTGGCCCCCGAGAGGCATGCCAATGCCAACTGCTTCCCGTTCATCGGCAGGTCAGCACAGCGAGCTCTCCGCCAAAGCCAACCACGAGCTGGCCGCTTGGAGCCACAGCCAGGATTTGGGCTCGGGAGGGGAAGACTAGAGTCCGTCCTATCTGCTCGCTGACGGTCAGGTCCCACAACCTCACTGTGCCATCGTCGCCGCCGGTAACAACGTGTGGACGACCGCCCAGCACCGTCGTCGAGACCGCACCTACCACTCCTTCGTGGCCTGTCAGGAGTTTGCTGACTTGCTGGCCAGTGGACAGGTCCCATACCCCCACCGCGTCGCTCCAACCACTGGTAATGATGTAGGGGTGGCCGTTAGCTTCCGTGATCCCTAGCGCCAGCAATCCGCATGTATGAGGGGTGCGGAAAGCAGCAATCTGCCGCCTTGTGGCCAGATCCCATACCCGCACCTCTCCTTTCCGGTTGCCGGTGACAGCGTGGATACGGCCATCGACCACTACCGTCGCCACTGTGGTCACGCCGTCGGACGGGAGGGTAAGAGGGCCACCAACCTGTGTCCTGTTAGTCAGATCCCATACCCGCACCTCCCCGTCCCGGCTGGCGGTGAGAGCGTGGATGCGGCCGTCCAACATGGCCGTCGTTACCGCGAAGACCGAGCTGCTGTGACCCGTGAGAGGGCCCCCGATTGGCCGGCGGGACGCTAAATCCCATATCCGTACTGTTCTGTCTCTACTGCTGGCTGTAATAGCGTAAGGGCGGCCATCCATGACGGCCGTCGCTATGGCCGAGACGCTGCCAGCATGGCCGCTTATAGGTTCTCCCACTTGCTCGCCAGTGGCCAGGTCCCACACCCGCACTGTCCCGTCTTGGCTGCCGGTGACCGCGACGGGGCGGTGATTCAGGAGCACCGTTGCCGCTGCCCACACTCCGCCAGTGTGGTTAGCGAGGGGTTTTCCGACTTGCTCACCAGTGCTCAGGTCCCATAACCGGACCCGCCCGTTTCCATAGGCCGCGGTGAGGGCGTGCAGGCGGCCTTCGATGGCCACTGTCGCCACCGCGAACACCGAACCGTTGTGCCCGGTGAGAGGGATACCGACCTGCTGACTGGTGGTAAGGTCCCAGACCTGTACCGACCCGTTATCGCTGCCGATGAGAACGTGCGGATGACCATCAATCACCGCGGTGGTCACCGCCGAGGCCCAGCCAGCGGCATTTTCGATGAGCAGCTTGCTGGTCTGCTGGCTAGTGGTCAAATCCCATACCCGCACCGAACCATCCTCGCTGCTGGTGATGGCATGGGGACGTCCGTCGAGCAGTGTCGTCGCTACGGACAACACCGGGTCGGTGTGGCCCATGAGGGGAGCCCCGATCGGCCGGCCTGTGGCGAGGTCCCAAACCGTTACTGTTCCCCCCTCGCTACTGGTTATGGCGTGGGCTCTGCCGTCGAGCACGACGGTGGCCACCACCGGCACCCTGCCGGTATGGCCGACGAGAGGTTCACCGACTTGCTGGCCGGTGTTCACGTCCCACAACCGCACTGTCCCGTCATAGCCGCCGGTTACGGCGTGGGGACGTCCGTTGATCTCCACTGTTGCCACCGCGCACACCCCGCCGGTGTGACCGGTAGATGATGCACCGACCTGGCGGTGGGTGATCAGGTCCCACAACCGCACCAAGCCGTCCTCGCTCGTGGTGATGGCGTGGGGGCGTCCGTTGATCTCCACCGTTGCCACCGCCCACACGTCGTTCGTGTGGCCGGTGAATGGCTCTCCGACTTGCTGACCAGAGGTGACATCCCACAACCGCATCGTGCCGTCATAGGCGGCGGTAACGGCGTGGGGACGTCCGTTGACCTCCACCGTTGCCACCGCGCACACCCCGCCGGTGTGACCAGTCAGAGTGTGCCGAAACCTGTGATCGATGAGGGAACCGGTAGCCCAGTCCACACCCCACCGCTCGGCCGGCTCCCCCTCTATCCGTACTGCGGCGAGCCTTGCGGAGAGCTCACGGTCGCCGTATCGAGCCGCGTCCAGAGCCAGCAGTTGTCTCCGCACCACCGCGGAGGCCTCATGGTGCACATGCGCTGATGCTCGGTACACCGCCGCTGCCAACAGCCCCTCCGCACTGTTTGTCCCGTTCAGCCAAGCCCTTACCTGCCCGGGGTCGCCGTGTACCAGAAATGTGGGATCCCATGGCTCCCTTTCTGTGGCTGGCTCAATAGCACGCGCTAAGCGGTTTACGCCCTCGGACACTGAACCACTGCCTATATCCCGGTCTGTTTCATTGCCCTTTGGAGCGGGTCGGTTCCGCCCGGCGGTCGTCATACTGCCCTGTCTTCGTTGTCGTTGATCCAGTCGGCATATAGCGGCGACTGCCGGCATGCACCACACACTCGTCCTAACCCAGCGACCGTCAACGTTGTGTCCGCCGTACAGAAGCTCAGGGAGCGTTCCGCTTCCTCGAAGCTGATATAGAGCAGCGTTCACATGGGTGAGCACGAATTACGGGGGGGTACCCCACCTCAAGATGAGATTGCCTGTCCGTGGTCTGTCGAGGCATCGGTAGAACTACTCAATTTACTACCTATGGAGCTGGCCAGAGGGCCCGTGTAGCCTCCGTCGAAACCAGCGTGACCTTGTGCTGTTGGGTGCGGATCGGGGTTCATCAGGGCTTGGTATATGCACCACCTGGCTGGCTCTGCCTGCCGAGCGACCAGACCGAGCGCACGACCGGATAGAGAACGGCCAGCGAGAAAGCCTCACTCAGGTCACAGGGCGATCACACATTTCCCGGTCACCTATCCGTGTGCCCGAACGCCCGATTACATTCCCCGCACACCGCACGGACAAGCGGTGTCCTGTGAGGGGATGCCAACTTCCCCCACTGACAAGATCGTTCGCGCGGCTCCGAGGGGTTCGTAGTGCTGAACAAGACCGTCATCAAAATGGCTATACCGCTGGCCGTGGGTGCTCTGGCCCTGACCGGGTGCAGCAGTGACTCCGGCAGCGGCGACGGCGCCGTGAAGATTGCTTTCCAGGGTCCGCTCTCCGGCGACAACGTCGCACTGGGCGAGAACATGCAGAACGGCGTGAAGCTGGCCATCGACCAGGCCAACGCCAAGGGTGACCTCGACTTCAAGCTCGAGTACGTCGCCGGTGACGACCAGGGTCTGCCGGACAAGGCCACGGCCGCCGCCCAGAAGCTTATCGACGACGAGGGCGTCGTCGCCGTGGTGGGCCCCGCCTTCTCCGGCGCGACCAACACCTCTTCGCCGCTGTACGCGGAGTCCGGTCTGGTGACGGTCTCGCCGTCCGCGACCAACCCGCTGCTGACGGACAAGGAGAACGGCTTCACCAGCTTCCTGCGCGGTGTCCCCAACGACAACATGCAGGGCGCCGGCATGGCGACCTACTTCGCCAAGAAGCTGCAGGCGAAGAAGGTCTACCTGATCGACGACAAGACCGACTACGGCGCGGGCCTGGCGACTGTCGCCGAGAAGGGTCTGAAGGACGCCGGTGTCGAGGTCGTCAAGAAGTCCGTCCCGCAGAAGACGCCGGACTACTCCGCGACCGCCAAGGACGTCGTCAACTCCAAGGCCGACGCGCTGATCTACGCCGGTTACTACCAGGACCTCGCTCCGTTCGCGAAGAAGCTCAAGGACGCCGGCTACAAGGGCGCGGGCATCTCGGGCGACGGCTCGAACGACATGAAGTTCGTCGAGCTCGCGGGTGACGCCTCCGAGAACTGGTTCCTCACCTGCCCCTGCACCGACGCCACCGTCGAGGCGGGCACGAAGAAGTTCGCCGAGGACTACCAGAAGGAGTTCGGCCGCGCCCCCGGTACGTACTCCGCCGAGGCGTACGACATCACCAACATGATCATCGCCGAAGTCAAGAAGTCGGGTGCGGACACCGAGCGTGAGGCCCTGCGTGACGCGCTGGCGAAGGCCTCCTACAAGGGCCTGACGAAGACCTTCTCCTTCGGTGAGAACGGTGAGTTCAAGGGCACCGACGTCTACCTGTACCAGGTCAAGGGCGGCAAGATCGGGTACCAGGGCAACATCAACGAGCTGGCCGGCTGACGCCGAGGCTTGAGTGGCTGACGCCAAGTGATCGGGGGCCGGGAGGCGGTAGTTCTCCCGGACCTGATTGCGAAGTGCGGAGTAGCAGCCCCCGCTTTCAGAAAGTTCGCCCGCGGGCCGCCCTCGTCGCCACGAGCGCCGCCGCCCGCTCAGCTCCCACAAGGAAGTCTGCTCCATGTCCCTTCAGGAATTCTGGGACTACCTCGTCCTAGGGGTGATGCTCGGCTCGCTGTACGCCGTCATCGCCATCGGCTACACCCTTGTCTACGGCGTGCTGCAGCTGATCAACTTCGCGCACAGCGAGGTCTTCATGCTCGGCGCCTACGGCAGCCTCATCGTCCTTCAGCTGGTCAGTCCGGGGGACAACCCGTCCGCTCTGGCGTCCATCGGCTTTGTCGCTCTCGCCATGGCGGGGTCGGCGCTGTTCGGCGGCGTCACTGCGTACGGCCTGGAGAAGGTCGCGTACCGACCACTACGCAGGCGTGGCGCGCCGCGGCTGATCTTCCTGATCACCGCGATCGGTGCCTCGTTCTTCCTGTACAACCTGGCCGGCAAGCTGTTCGGGCGTGACCCGCTGCCGCTGCCGGAGATGTACGACAACCACACCGTGTTCTCGCTGTTCGGCGCCGGTGTGAACATCACTCAGATGCTCCAGTTCGCGACGGCCGTGGTCATGATGATCGCGCTGGACCTGCTGGTGACCCGCACGAAGCTCGGCAAGGGCATCCGCGCGGTCGCCCAGGACGCCGAGGTCGCCGGCCTGATGGGCGTCGACATCGACAAGGTCATCTCCCGCACCTTCATCATCGGCGGTGTGCTGGGCGGTGTGGCGGGCTTCCTGTTCGCCAACCTGAACCAGGTGTCGTACACGATGGGCTTCATACCCGGTATCACCGCGTTCGCCGCGGCCGTCGTCGGCGGCATCGGCAACATCCGCGGTGCGATGTTCGGCGGCATTCTGATCGGCATCGTGGAGACGATGACGGTGCCGCTGCTCGGTGACGAGTGGCGCAGCGTCTCGGCCATGGTCGTGCTGATCCTTGTGCTGATGTTCCGCCCGATGGGCATCCTCGGTGAGCGAGTGGGGAGGGCGGCATGAGTACGGTCGACACCTCGAAGAACCTGACGCCGTCTGCGGCGTCGAAGCTGCGCCGTACGGCGTGGTACCAGTCGGAGCGTTTCTCCCGGCTGTGGGCGATGATCGCCCTGGGTGTGCTGCTGGCCCTGGTGACGGGCGAGCAGGGCAACACGCGTGACATCTTCTACTCGATCGAGAACACGCTCACGGGTCCCAACCTGTGGGTGTGCCTGGGTCTTACGGTCGGTGTGTGGGCGCTGCGGGAGTTCGCGTCGGCGCCGATCAAGGGCGCGGTCACGAAGGCCAAGGAGTCGGCCGGTTCGGCTGTCTCCGGTGGCCCGGTGGGCACGCTGCGGGAGCGGCTGCGGACCGACAAGCGGGTGAAGCTGGGTGGCATCGCCGTCCTGCTGATCCTGGTACTGGTCATTCCGTCGGGTCTCGAGCGGACCTGGCAGACGGTGCTGGTGGACCAGATCGCGATCTTCGCGCTCCTGGCGATCGGCCTCAACGTGGTGATCGGCTGGGCGGGTCTGCTGGACCTGGGCTTCTTCGCCTTCTTCGCCGTGGGTGCCTACTCGACGGCGTACTGGACGGGCCGGCTTCCGATCGAGCCTCCGGTCGTGCTGAACAACTTCTGGGTCATCCCCGTCGCAGTGATCACGTGTCTGATCTGTGGTCTGCTGCTGGGTGCTCCGACGCTTCGGCTCCGGGGTGACTACCTGGCGATCGTGACGCTCGGTTTCCACGAGATCATCTACCTGGTGGCGAAGAACGCGGACGGGCTCACGGGCGGTCCGCAGGGTGCCCGGCTGATCCCGGACTTCTCGATCGACTTCGCGGGCTTCGAGTACAAGTGGTCGATCAAGCCGCTGCCTTACTGGTACCTGCTGGTCTTCTTCATCGTTCTGGTGATCATTCTGTTCTCGCGTCTCGAGCACTCGAGGGTGGGACGTGCGTGGACGGCGATCCGTGAGGACGAGATCGCGGCCGCGGCGAACGGCGTCAACACGGTTCAGTTCAAGCTGATGGCGTTCGCGATCGGTGCTTCGACCTCGGGTGTCGCGGGTGTGATCTTCACGAGTAAGTACGGGTACATCAACCCGGAGGTCTTCCCGCTTCTCCAGTCGATCCTGATCCTGGCGTACGTCATCTTCGGCGGTATGGGCTCGATCCCGGGTGTGCTGATCGGCACGGCGATCCTGGTGTGGCTGCCGGAGGCGCTGAAGGACTGGGTGGACCCGTCCGACCGGTACATGTACCTGGGCGCGCTGCTGGTGATCATGATGATCTACCGGCCTCAGGGAGTCTGGCCGTCCCGGCGAAGGCAGCGTGAGCTGAAGATGGCTGAGGAAGGCATCGGCGACGCGGACGCGATGTCCGAGCCGGCGGGAGGCAAGTTCTGATGAGCACGGACGTGAAGAGCGACGCGACGGCCGGTGCACAGCCTTCGGCCGCCGGCACCGATCTGGTGCTGCAGGCGTCGGATGTGACGCTGCGGTTCGGCGGGTTGACCTGTCTGGACCATGTGGACGTCAACATGTGCCGGGGCGAGGTCCTGGCGGTGATCGGGCCGAACGGTGCGGGTAAGACCTCGCTGTTCAACTCGCTCACCGGGGCGTACACCCCGCAGGAAGGCAAGATCGTCTTCCGTTCGAAGGACGGCGACGAGAAGTCCCTGCTGGGCAGCAAGCCGCACATCGTCAACCGCGTGGGTGTGGCGCGTACGTTCCAGAACATCCGGTTGTTCGGTGCGCTGACGGCGCTGGAGAACGTCAAGATCGCGGCGGAGACCCGGCTGAAGGCCGGCCCTGTCTCGATCATGCTGGGTCTGCCGAACGCGCGTAAGGCGGAGCGGCTCAGTGACGAGCGTGCGCACCGGCTGCTGAAGTTCGTGGGCCTGGAGGACAAGCTCAACGAGATCGCGGGCAGCTTGTCGTACGGCGACCAGCGCAGTCTGGAGATCGCGCGGGCGCTGGCCACGGATCCGCAGGTGCTGCTGCTGGACGAGCCGGCCGCCGGTACGAACCCGACGGAGAAGCTGGAGCTGGAGCAGCTGATCCGCCGTATCAACACGGAGCTGGGCATCAGCGTGCTGCTCATCGAGCACGACATGCGTCTGGTGATGTCGGTCGCGGACCGGGTGATGGTTCTCAACTTCGGCAAGAAGATCGCCGAGGGGACGCCGAGCGAGGTGCAGCAGCACCCGGCGGTGATCGAGGCCTACCTGGGCGCGTCGGCGGAGGACGCGGAGGTGGTTCAGGCCGCCATCGCGGAGCAGCATGCGGCGACGGAAGAGGAGTCCGTGGCGTCTTCGGACGTCCCTGCGGTCGCGTCGGACCAGGCTTCGGACGGTGACGCGTCGGGCGACGAGTCGGACGAGGAGAGCGGCAAGTGAGCACCACGACTGAGCTGCAGAAGGACACCTGGACGCCCGGGTCGTCCGAGGAGACGCTGCTCGAACTGAAGAGCATGCGTGTGTTCTACGGCGCCATCGAGGCCATCAAGGGCATCGACCTGACCGTGCGCAAGGGCGAGATCGTGGCCCTGCTCGGCGGTAACGGCGCGGGCAAGACGACGACGCTGCGCACCGTCTCGGGCATGCTCCAGCCGCGCCACGGCGAGGTGCTGCTGCGCGGCGAGCGCATCGACGGCATCAAGTCGCACGAGCTCGTGCGGTTCGGCATCGGTCATGTGCCGGAAGGCCGGCGGGTCTTCTCGACGATGACCGTGCGGGAGAACCTGGAGATGGGCGCGTACCGCTTCAGCTCGGTCGACATGGCCGAGATGGACCGGGTGTTCACGCTCTTCCCGCGTCTGGCCGAGCGGCGCTCGCAGCAGGCGGGCACGTTGTCGGGCGGCGAGCAGCAGATGCTGGCGATCGGCCGTGCCCTGATGGGCAAGCCGGAGCTGCTGCTGCTGGACGAGCCGTCGATGGGTCTGGCGCCGCTGATCGTGCAGCAGATCTTCGAGATCATCGAGGAGATCAACAAGCAGGACACGACCGTGCTGCTGGTGGAGCAGAACGCCACGCAGGCGCTGGGTCTGGCGAACCGCGGCTACGTCCTGGAGACGGGCGAGGTCGCGATGTCGGGGCCGGCGGCGGATCTGCTGGCGGACAACCGGATCCGGGCGGCGTACCTCGGTGAGGGCGCGGCCTGACGGTCCGTGGAGCGGCGGGGCGGGATTCCTTCGGGTTTCCCGCCCTGTCGCGTGGCGCGGAGAATGGCACACTGCGGGTCACTCAGCCACGGGACTGTATATCGCTCGGTGTAACTCCCGAATGGATGCATGAGGAGTGAGAACGTGGCCGAGCATGAGGCTGGCGAGTCGGCGACAGCCGTGTCGGCGAAGACCGTGGACGACCAACTGATCGACGAGCTGGCGAACCGGGCCCAGGCCGAGGGCCTGCAGTTGACCGGCGAGGGCGGGCTGCTCCAGCAGCTGACCAAGTGGCTGCTGGAGTCCGCCCTAGAGGGCGAGATCACCGACCATCTCGGCCATGACAAGCACGATCCCGCGCTCAAGGCCCGCGGCCACTTCCCGAGCGAGCAGGCCGCCCTGACGTGTGTCTACATGGCCATCATGTCGCTCGATCCCACCGGCAAGGGCCAGGCCCGCTGAACCACCTGGGACCCGGTGCCGGTGCGGCGGCGGATCTGCGAACGCATGCTGCTCGGTGCCCAAAGACGGAAGAATGTCGGTCGCTGTGGCTCCGCAGTACTGCGGGGCCCTGGGCAAACGCGCCAACTGCCAGGTCGCAGTCAGCGTCCACGCCGCCAGTGACACTGCTTCCTGCCCGCTGCAGTGGCGGCTGTTCCTGCCCAAGGAGTGGGCCGCGGAGGCCGAACGCCGGGCCCTTGCCCGCGTTCCGCTCGAGGCCGGGCACCGGGAGAAGTGGCGGCTGGCGCTGGACATGCTCGATGAGCCGGCCGGCTGGGGCATGAGGCCGCCGGTCGTGGTGGCCGATGCCGCCTACGGCACCAATGCCCACCTGCGGGCCGGCCTGGCCGGGGGATCGACGACATGCTGGCCCTCCGTGCGGACGTGAGTGCCCACCCGTTCGACGTCCAGGTGGCTCCGGACCGCAACGGCTGCGTCGGCTGCTGGCCCCAGCCCCGCTACCGCCACCGGACACCGTCGGTGGCGGCCCTGGCCGCCGGTCTCGGACCGGAAGCGTTCACTTCCTTCACCTGGCGGCAGGGCTTGCGCGGCGCGTTACGTTCCCGCTTCGCC
The DNA here is from genome assembly GCF_056835925.1 of Streptomyces sp. WAC00040. Lineage (NCBI taxonomy): Bacteria > Bacillati > Actinomycetota > Actinomycetes > Kitasatosporales > Streptomycetaceae > Streptomyces > Streptomyces sp. WAC00040. The sequence continues at coordinate 76,409 of NZ_JAKQZE010000005.1, read as the reverse complement.
GCTGTACGTTCGCCCGGCCGGCAAGGCCGTCGAGCGGCCGATCCGGGCCGCCGCCTCGGCCGAAAAGGGCTGGTGGGACGGCATCCTGCCCGACTGCTGATCGAATGGCCCGAGGACGCCAAGGCGCCCACCGAATACTCGCTGTCCAGCCTGCCGGCCGACACCCCGATCGCCGACCTGGTACGCCTGGCCAAGGTCCGCTGGCCCCTCGAGCACGACAACCGCGAACGCAAACACGGCCTGGGCCTGGACCACTTCGAAGGCTGCTCCTGGCCCGGCTGGCACCACCACATCACCCTCGTAACCGCCGCCCACGCATTTCTCACCGAACAACGGCTGGCCCCAAAGCACCCACACCGGACTCACTCTCTACCAGACCCTCGACGCCCTCCAGAATGTCCTGAGGTGCTGGACCAGCATCTGCACCACCTGCCACCAGCCCCTGCCCAGCAGGCCACACACGACATCGAGATCAAGACAGACCTAGGCGATGTTTCTCGGATCTCCTGACTTGAGTGGGGTGTTGAGGTCAGGCTGTCTGTATGGGCCGTGGGGATCTGACGAACGCGGAGTGGGACCGGCTGGAGTCGCACTTACCTCGTGGTGGTACGCGTGGGGGACGGTGGAGTGATCACCGCCGGGTGATCAACGGGGTGCTCTACCGGGTCCGGACGGGCGTGCAGTGGCGGGACCTCCCGGAACGGTTCGGGCCGTGGGAGACGGTCTACAAACGCCATCGTCGCTGGTCAGCAGACGGAACGTGGAAGATGCTCCTGTCCCGCATCCAAGCCGCCGAGGACGCCGCGGGCCAGATCGACTGGGACGTATCCGTGGACTCGATCGCGGTGCGGGCCCACCAGCACGCCGCCGGTGCGAGGAAAGCGCCGCCCGCCGCGGTTCGTCAAAAGGGGGCCGGCCAGGGGACGAACCAGGTCGATCCGGTGCTGCGGAAACTGGCCGTCCGGCTGGAGGAAGTGGTCAGATCGGCGAATGCCTGGGCCGCTCCCGCGGAGGATTCACCACCAAGATCCACCTCGCCGCTGACGGGCGATGCCGGCCTCTCGCCCTCGTCCTGACACCCGGACACTACGGTGACGGCCCCCAGCTCGAGCACGTGCTGGAGCAGGTCTCCGTGCCCCGTATCGGAGTCGGACGGCCTCGCACCCGGCCCGACCGTGTCCTGGCGGACAAGGCCTACACGTCGCGGAGGAACCGTTGTTACCTGCGACGACGCGGAATCCGGCACACCATTCCCGAACGTCTCGACCAGCAAAGACACCGCAAGAACCGCGGTTCCCGAGGCGGTCGGCCCACCGGATTCGACAGCGAGCAATACAAGAAACGCAACACAGTCGAGCGCGCCATCAACCGGCTGAAGGGTTTCCGCGCCGTCGCCACACGCTACGAGAAACGCGCCTACATCTACCTCGGAACCGTCACCCTCGCAGCCCTCACGATCTGGCTCCGCACATGATCCGAGAAACAGTGCCTAACGGAGTCCCATTAGGCCGCGGGAGTTGGAACACCAATATTCAAGGCCTTCGCGGTGATCAAGCGTGATCTCTCCACACGCCAGGTGTCCCGCCCGGCGGATGCTGGCCATCAAGCTACCCGGCTCCCGTCAACTCGGGGCGCCTCGGGGGCTCCATGAATCCGGGGTCAGCTCACACCCCGGCTGACGCGCTCGGCCGTGGCCCTCGAGGCCGGAGACCCGCACACCCGAGTCGGTCTTGTACTTCCGGTTGATCGAGATCAGCACAGCGGTGAACGGCTCAAGCTGGCGGGCCAGTCGTAGCTTGCCTGCGTCGATGCCGCGGCGCCCGGAGACGGCGGCGGCGAGGTTCATGGCGACCTCCTTGGCCTCGAGGACATCACCGACGACGAGCACGTCCTCGTCGAGGAACTCGTCGTGGCCCCAGAGCAGCACCGCAGAAACGTTGTGGAAAGCGCCCACCACGGTGGCCTCGGGGGCGAGCTCCTGTGCGGACTCCGCGGCCGAGCCCTCACCGTTGTTGATGACCCGGCCGTGGGCGCCACGCTTGTCGAAGGCGAGCGGGTTGACGCAGGAGATCACCGTCTTGCCCGCGAGGTTGAGCGAGGCGACCAGCTCGTCGTGGCCGTCGTACGGCACCGCGAGAAGGACGACGTCGGCCTGCGCCACGGCGTCGGCGTTCTCGGCGCCTGTCACCGTGCCCGCACCGGCGACCTCGGCGAGCCGCTCGGTGACCTCTGCCGCCACCGGCCCGGCCCTCTCCGCCGACCGCGAGCCGAGGACGATGGTGTGGCCGTGCTTGGCGAACCGGTAACCCAGGCCCTTGCCCTGCGGTCCGGTGCCGCCGATGACGGCGACCCTGTAGCTGTTCATCTAGTCTCCAAGTGGGGTGAAAGGGGCGGGCCCGCTCATCAGGCGGCAGTCAGCGGAGCCGCTCGACAGCAGCCCGCAGCGCCGCAGGAACCGGCACAGTGGTCCGAGCGATCGGATCGACGTATACGTGGGTCCACTGGGCAGACGCCCGCAAATCCGCCGGTTCACCGACCACAAATATGCCGAGCTCGTATGTGACGCTGCTGTGACCCAGACGTTGTACGCGTATCCCGACCTCAAGCTGCTGTGGGTAGCGCAGCTCTCCGTGGAACACACAGCGTGACTCCGCCACGACCCCGAGCGCCGCCAGTTCGTAGGTGGGACGCCCGACGCATTCCGCCACCCAGTCGTTGATCGCGGTGTCGAGATACGCGTAGTAGGTGGCGTTGTTGACATGCCCGAAGATGTCGTTGTCTGCGAACCGCGTCTGGATTCGACGCATGACCGGAAAGTCCGCAGGGACCCTCTTCGGCAGACTGGCACGCCGGTCAGCCATGAGGTTGCGCGATGTAGACCGTCTCGAGGTACTCATCGAGCCCCTCTGCACCGCCTTCCCGTCCGAGACCAGATTGCTTGACTCCTCCGAAAGGTGCCGCGGCGTTCGACACCAGGCCGGTATTGAGACCGATCATGCCGACCTCCAACGAGCGCTGCAGCCGCGCCGCACGGTCCAGGTCGCGCGTGTATGCGTAGGCAACCAGACCGTACGGAGTTGTGTTGGCGAGCTCAACGGCTTCTGCCTCCTGGGCGAAGGTCACGATCGGTGCGACAGGCCCGAAGATCTCCTCGCTGAGCATGGCGGCGTCGCCGGGTACGTCCGTCAGCACCGTGGGCAGGTAGAAGTGGCCGGGACCGTTCAGGGCACTGCCTCCTGTCACGACCCGTGCACCACGGCGCACCGCGTCCTCCACCAGGTGTGTGACATGGGTGACCGCATGCGCATCGATCAACGGCCCAAGTGTGGTTGTGTCGTCGAGTCCGGGTCCCAGTGCCAGCCCACTCATGTGAGCGGCCAGCAATGCGGTGAACCGCTCGGCGACGTCTTGGTGTACGAGGAATCGGTTCGCCGCCGTGCAGGCCTGCCCGGTGTTGCGCAGCTTCGCAGTGATCGCGCCGGCCACGGCATGCTCGATGTCAGCGTCGTCGAAGACGATGAACGGCGCGTTGCCACCAAGCTCCATTGAGGTCCGCAGCACATTCGGGGCAGCGGCAGCCAAGAGCCGGCTCCCCACCGCGGTCGACCCGGTGAAGGAGAGCTTGCGCAGGCGATTGTCACGCAGCAGCGGCTCGACGACTTCAGCCGATCGGGTCGTGGTCACGACATTCACCACGCCCTGCGGCAGGCCGCATGAGTTGAGCAGCTCGGCGAGCCTCAAGGTTGTCAGCGGCGTTAGCTGGGCGGGCTTCACCACAACGGTGCATCCTGCGGCGAGAGCGGGTGCGATCTTTCGAGTGGCCATAGCGAGCGGGAAGTTCCACGGCGTGATCAACAGACAGGGACCGACCGGCTGGCGCCGCGTCGTCAGCGTGATGCCGCCCGTTGGAGAGTCAGTCACGGTGCCACGGATCCGGCTGGCCTCCTCGGCGAACCAGCGCAAGAAGTCCGCACCATAGGTCACCTCTCCGCGTGCCTCGCTGATCGGCTTGCCCATCTCGCGGCTAATCAGCCATGCCAACTCGTCTCGGGCGCCCAGCATCGCGCCGTAGGCCGCCTGGAGTAGATCGGAACGGTCTCGCGCAGGTGTGGCAGCCCAGGCCCCGGCCGCGGCGGCGGCTGCATCGAGTGCAGCCATCGCCTCCGCCGGTCCATGGTCGGCAACGCTGCCGATGATCTCGCCGGTGGCAGGGTCCTCGACCGCGAAGGAGGTGGGGCTGTCCGGTCGCGTGCCTTCGGACGTCGGGTGGATCACTGTGCTCACGTCACTCCTCAGGAAACTTTATGATCTGGCGAAGGACCGCACCGTCAGCGAGCCGGTCCATGCCCTCGTTGATGTCGCTGAGCGGGATCGTCGAGCTGATCAGCCGGTCTACCGGCAAGCGGCCCGAGCGCCACATCTCTGCGAATACCGGGATGTCGCGGGTAGGAACCGCCGAGCCCAGGTAGCTCCCCACGATCCTGCGTCCCTCAGCGACCAAGGCAGTTGGCGAGAACGAGACCCGGGCGTCTGATGCTGGTAGCCCGACCGTCACGGTGCTGCCACCGGCTTCGGTGATCGCAAGCGCAGTTTCCAGGGCCCTGATGCTGCCGGCAGCCTCGATCACGACATCGGCCCTTAGGCCTGCGCAATGCTCCGGCGACAGAGCGCGTGCGGCTCCCATCGCGAGCGCGGTCGCGCGCTTGGACTCGAGGGCGTCGACGGCGACGACCTCGACGTCATCGAGCGCCAGGGCGGTCAGCAGCGCCGCCATGCCCACGGCCCCCAGTCCGACGATTGCGACGCGTTGGCCCGCCTGGGGACGGGCCTCGTTGAGCACTGCGCCACCTCCCGTGAGGACAGCGCAGCCGAGGACCGCTGCCACAGCCGGTGGAACATCATCGTCAAGGCGTACCAGGGAACGGGCGTCGACGACCGCGTGCGTCGCAAAGCCCGAGACGCCGAGGTGGTGGTGAACCTCCGCCCCGTCCCGGCTGAGACGCCGCTGGCCTCCGAGGAGGGTTCCGGCGGCGTTTGCGGCGCTCCCCGGCAAGCAGGGGCGGAGCCCGTCGGTCAGGCAGCCGGCACACTCGCCGCATCTGGGCAAGAACGTCGTGACGACGCGGTCGCCGACAGCAACGTTGCGCACGTTACCGCCAACCTCCAGCACGCGGCCGGCCGCCTCATGCCCCAGGAGCATCGGCAACGGCCGCGGGCGGTTGCCGTCGACCACCGAGAGGTCAGAGTGACACAGCCCGGCTGCCTCGACTCGGATCAGCACCTCGTGAAGTCCGGGACCGGCCAACTCGAGTTCAGTAACAACAATGGGGGTGCTTTCCGTAAAGGGCCGCTGAGGCGACATTGCCTCAAGAACAGCTCCGGTGATGAGCATGCTTCTCCTCTCAGCTCACAGGCGTCGACGGACGAAAAGCCGTCGGCTCTCGCGTTTCGGACGCGGAAGCGTGGTCTACATCGAGGCTTCGATCTCGAGGGGGTTGCCCCATCCCGAGCCAAACGCTCGCTTCCTTGGTGTGAGGCCCGACGTTCAGTCGATGCGCTTCGGCGAGATCGTCGAGGTTGTCAACATCGTGGGTCAGCCCTGCGGGCAGGTCGTCGACCCGCGTGAAGCCCGCAGCGGAATGCCGGGCGGCTGACCCCGGCCCGTAGAACGGCAGCAGTAGCTGAGGGTACGAGCACGCCAGGAGAGTGGTTCCCACCCCGGCCGTGTCTGGGGCGAAGGCCCGGGTGTGTAGTGCGAGCTGCGGCAGGACCATCGCCAGCTGGTCGGATGAGAGAGACGGCAGGTCGGCCGGCACCACGAGCACCGGCTCGTCAGGGCGCATGGATTGTGCCCAACGAGCACCACGGCGCACGGCCAGGTTGAGCCCGTTGAGACCGTCGGGCGGCTCGGGCTCGCGCAGGAGCTCGAACCTGTCCGCGCACAGTTCCGCGAGAGCGTCTTCCCGTGTTACGACAATGACGCGTGCCACATTCGGCGTCGCGACGAGCGCCTCGAGCACGTCGAGGCAGAAGGCGCGTGCCAGGTTTCGTCGCACCCACCTCGGCACCGCCAGTCGCGACTTGCCCAGGCTCCATGGCTTCACCGGGACGACGACGGTCCACCCGCTCCTCACGCGACTTCGCCCCCTGCGCCTGCTTCGCCCGCGGAGTCCGGTTGCCCGTAGGTGGTCGTCCGTTGGCGAGCGGGGCGACCGGCGGTAGCGGCCATGGTCACGAGCTCGGCGACTTCCTTGCGCGAGCCGTGGGTCGAGCCGGCCATCCTGGAGATGGTCTCTTCCATGAGAGTGCCTCCCAGATCGTTGACGCCGCCCCGCAGGACCCGTGTGCACAGTTCGGGGCCGAGCTTGACCCAAGAGCACTGAATGTTGTCGACGAGCCCGTGCAGCATGATCCGCGCTACCGCATGCACCGCTCTGTTGTCACGGACGGTGGGCCCTGGCCGGGCCACGCCGGCGAGGTAGATCGGGCTTGACTGATGCACGAATGGCAGCGGAACGAACTCGGTGAAGCCACCCGTCTCGCGTTGGATGTCTGCGATCGTCCGCAGGTGTGCAACCCAGTGACCCGGGTGATCTACGTGCCCGTACATCATCGTGGCGGTGGTGGGGATGCCCAGTTCGTGCGCGGTGGTGATCACATCGATCCACTGCGCCGCCGGTAGCTTGCCCTTCGTGAGCACCCAGCGGACATCGTCGTCGAGAATCTCAGCCGCTGTGCCCGGGTGGCTGTCGACTCCGGCTTCGCGTGCTGCAAGGAGGAACTCCTTCACCGAAAGGCCCGTCCGGACGACGCCGTTCATCACCTCCATCGGCGAGTACGCGTGAACGTGCAGCCCCGGAGCGGCGGCCTTCACGGCTCGCGCGAGGTCGAAATAGGCACTCCCCGGCAGTTCGGGGTCGATCCCTCCTTGCATGCATACCTCGGTGGCACCGACGCGTTGGGCCTCAATGGCCCGCTCTGCGACCTGATCGAGACTCAGCCTGTAGGCGTCTGCGTCGGTCTTGCGCTGCGCGAACGCGCAGAAGCGACAGCCCGCATAGCAGACGTTGGTGAAGTTGATGTTCCGGTTCACCACGAAGGTCACGTCCTCGCCCACGGCGTCTCGCCGCAGGTCGTCGGCCAGCTGGCACACCGCCTCCAATCCCGGACCTTCTTGGGCAGAGATCAGTGCGACGGCCTGGTCGTTCGACAGTGTGCCGGGGCGCGACTCCGCGGCGCGTAGAGCCGCAAGTACCTCGGCACCAACCCGGGGCAGACTCTTGTCGCTCAGCTGCCGGGCCCGGAGCGTGTCCCAGTCTCCGTAGATCACGTCGAAGTCCGTACGTCGATCCGACGAGCGTCCTTTGGTGTCAATGCTCTCGTGCAGGTGGGTTCGGCCTGTGCTCTGCCACCCGCCGTCCGGCTCTTGCCAGGGCCGGCCGACCGGACGAGCATCGCGGTCGGCGAGACCGTCGACTCCCCGCAGAGCGTCGACGTGCACCCGCAGCCGCGGGTCCACCCACGGGATGTCGAGATACTCCGGGTGGACTGTGAGCCGCTCCTTGAGAGTGAGCTCGGACGCGGCGCAGACCTGCTCCAGCAGGCCGATCTCCGGCCATGGCCGATCCGGGTTCACATGGTCCGGCGTGAGCGGGCTGATCCCACCGAAGTCGTCCACACCCGCATCGAGAAGTGCTTGGCATTCCTCGAGATCAACGAGGTTGGGTGGTGCCTGGACGCGCATGGCTGGCCCCATGACGACCCGGGTGGTGGCGATTGCGGCGAGGTACTCCTCCAACGCAATGTCGGCCGCGTTCCTCATGGGAGTGTCGGGCTTGGCGCGGAAGTTCTGGATGATCACTTCTTGAATGGAGCCGTACTCGCGCGCGATGCGTCGAAGGCGCAGGATGGAGTCAGCACGCTCCTCGATCGTCTCGCCAATGCCTACCAGCAACCCCGTGGTGAATGGGATGTTGAGCCGCCCAGCGTCCTCGAGCACCCTCAGCCGCACCGCCGGATCCTTGTCCGGGCTGCGGTAGTGAGGCTCGCCGGGCGTGTGAAACAGCCGCGAGCTGGTTGTCTCGAGCATCATCCCCATCGACGGCGCCACTGGCTTGAGCCAGCTCATCTCGCTCCAACTCATCACCCCGGGGTTGAGGTGGGGCAGCAGCCCTGTCTCCTCCAGGACCGTGATCGCCATCGCCCGCAGGTACTCCAGTGTGCTGCCGTAACCGGCCTCCTCCAGCCACTGGCGCGCCTCGGGCCAACGATCTTCTGGCCGATCGCCCAGGGTGAAAAGCACCTCCTTGCACCCACGCAGAGCGCCCTCACGCGCGATGCCGAGCACTTCGTCCGGCGACAGGTACGGCGCCTCGACCCGCCCGGGAACAGACACGAACGTGCAGTAGTGGCATCTGTCGCGGCAGAGCCTGGTCAGAGGTATGAAGACCTTGCGCGAATAGGTGACCACTCCCGCTCGACCGGCGCTGTCAGCTCCGGCGTCACGGACCTTGCGGGCAACGGTCATCAATCGGCCGAGGTTGTCTCCGGTGGTTGTCAGGAGCGCGGCGACTTCATCGGCGTTCAACGTCTTACCCACCTCGGCGCGCACCAACGCTCGCCTCACTTGTCCCGGCGAGATCGCCGGGCCCGGAACTCGTGGAACGGGCAGGTACGTCATCATCGATCTCCTGGTCTCACTGCGGGGGGAAGCGCACCGCACCATCGATCCTGATCGTGGTGCCGTTGATCATCGGGTTGCCGACCACGTACGCGACCAAGTCGGCGAACTCGTCGGCACGCCCGAACCTCGAGGGGTGCGGTACGGTCTCGGCGATCACCCGCCTGCGCTCATCGGGAAAGGCGGAGGTCTGCGCCGTCTCGAAGAACCCCGGTGCGACGCCGACCACACGTATGGCGTTTCGGGCAAGGTCACGCGCCATGGGCAAGGTCATTGCGGCGAGTGCGCCCTTAGAGGCGGCGTAGGCCACTTGACCGATCTGCCCCTCGAACGCCGCTACCGACGACATCAGCACGACGACGCCCCGATCTCCGTCGACCGCCGCGTGCGCCGCCATCAGCGGCGCGGCCAGCCGAGCGACGTTGAACGGGCCCAGCACGTTGACGCGAAGGGTCTCGCTGAAATCCGCCAGCGAGTGCGGGCCCCGCCCTGAAAGGGTTCGCTGCGGTCGCGCTATGCCCGCGCACGACACCACGATCCTCAACGGGGCGGCGGCTTCGATTGAGGCGAGAGCTCCCGTGACGAAGTCTGAATCGGTCGCGTCCCCTCGGTGCACGGCGACGCCGTTGCCGGCAGTGGGATCGGCCTCCTCATCGAGCAGTGCCACCGTGGCTCCGAGGTCCACCAACCTCTCAGCAGCGGCAATACCCAACCCTGACGCGGCGCCTCCGACGACGACCGCCCCGCACCCTTCAATCTTCACGGACGAGCCCTTTCAATCTCCACGGACGAGCCCTTGTGGGCCTGCGTGCGGCAGGATCAGCGCCCCGTCCACACCGGGTTCCGCTTCTCGGCGAACGCCCGGGCACCCTCGGCCGCGTCCTGGCTCGCCAGGACCGAAGCGAACACCTTGTCGTTGTCACGCCAGACCTCATCGGCCCAGTCGTCCAGATGGCGGGCGCGATGCACCAGACCCTTCGACTGGCGGACTGCGACCGGTGCGTTCGCAGCGATCGTGGCCGCAAGCTCAAGAGCAGCCTCCACTACCGCTCCGCGCGCGACGACCTGGTTGACCAGCCCGAGCTCGCGCGCCTCTGCAGCGCTCAGGCGACGCCCCGTGAGGACCAATTCAAGAGCCAGCTTCCGCGGTACCTGTTGCGCGAGCCGGATCAGTCCGCCGGCACCGGCAACAAGACCACGCGTGACCTCGGGCAGGCCGAGCACCGCGTCCTTGTCGGCCACAGCCAGGTCGGCGGCAAGCAACAACTCCATGCCGCCGCCCAGCGCGAAACCGTTCACCGCGGCGATGACAGGCTTGGAGACCCAGTGCCGCACGAACCCGGCGACCCCCCACTCTGGGTGCGACTCGTCGAGCAGAGCGCCACCCGCAGCCACTGCTTTCAGGTCGGCGCCGGCGCAGAAGGCCCTGCCGGCGCCGGTGACTACGATGACTCGGACGTCCTTGTCGAGCTCGGCAGTCTCCAATGCCGCGCCGAGCGCCGCCGAGAGATCGGCGTTGATGGCGTTCATGGCCTCCGGCCGGTTCAGCGTCACGAGTGCGATGCCATCCTGTACTTCGGCCAGTACCGTCTCTGTGGCGGCGGGCGCCGTCATACGGCGCTCTCCTGCACACCCATGATCCGCTCCCGTGCGGGCGTCTCATCGGCGGACTGCATCAGGCTGGCAAGCTCCTTGAGCGTGACCCGGTCATCATCACCATGGACAGCGATCGAAAACTCGATGTCGGTAACGACGTCCCCGTAGCGGTCCAGCAGCTTCTGGCCGATCTCGTCGTAGGTGCCGACGGTGACGAACTGGTGCAGGACGTCGTCGTCGATCAGCTTGGGCAGGGCTTCCCAGTCCTGCGCCTTTGACAACGCCTTAGCCTCTGTGGCCAGGTCGGTGAGACCAAGGTGCTCGAAGGCAGCGACGTAGCCAGGCGTCGACGCGTAGAACGCGATTCTGGCTCTCGCGTCCCGGACCTTGACGGCCAGCTCCTCATCGGTACGCGCGGAGGCGACCAGAGGCTTCATCGCAACCCGGAACGAGGACAGGTCACGCCCGGACCTCTCGGCTCCCTTGCGGACCGCGGGCAGCATGACCTCCTTGATGTAGGACGGCGTGCAGACCGGATGCGGACGCACCCCATCTGCAACCTCACCAGCCACCGCGCACAGCATCGGGTTCACCGCAGCAAGGTGGATCGGGATATCGGGGTTGTCGATGGGACCGGCGTTGAACAAGGGAACCATCAGGTTGATGTTGTAGTGCTCACCGACGACGTCGAGGGGAGTTCCGTTCTGCCAGCAGTCCCAGACGGCGCGGATGGCCTGAACGTACTCCCGCATCCAGGGCGCGGGTGGTGCCCAACTCATGCCGTATCGGCGCGTGATGTGCCCGCGGACCTGCGTCCCGAGGCCGAGCGTGAACCGCCCTCGGGACAGCTTCTGAAGCGTCCATGCCTGCAAGGCCATGACCGTTGGGCTTCGCGGGAAGGCGATCGCGACCGCCGTACCCACTCGCAGTCGTTCGGTCGATTGAGCCGCGAGCGTCAGCACGCTGAACGGGTCGTCCTTGGTCTCCTCCACGACCAGGCCGCTGTAGCCGACCTCCTCCAGCAAGCGGGCGTTGTCGGGAATGGACCAGATGTCGAGCGGAATGTCGGGGGTCCGGAGGCCGGGATCGACCTTGCCGAGCGGAAGCAGTGTTTCGAGTCGCACGGTGTTGTCTCCTGTCGTTTCGTTAGAAGTTAGAGCGAGACAACAGCAAGGGAGAGGACGCTTTGTGACGGATTACCTCATCGAATCGTCCACGCCGAGACAGTGAACGCTTCAGCTCTGTCGCTCCCTGGCGAGGATGGCGGCGGAGATTGACGACATACGCTTCGACTGCGCCGGGCCCTGTAGCCCGTGGCGTTCGCAGATCCGGATGGTCCGGTGGGCGCCAGCCGCGGTGAAGCCGTGGGTGCGGCCTGGCAGAGCGGGCGAGAGTCACTTCAGCCGCCCTTGTGGTTCGGTGACGACTTGCACGTTCACGCCGTGGCGGCGGTGCTTGGCAGAGCAGTCAGTCCGGCCGTCACTGACCCGGTCGCACTCGGCGAGGGTGCTATCAAACAGGACGAAATCCGGTTGGCCCCCGGGGGGCCTGCAGCAGCCCCCGACGCATGTGCGGCCAGCAGTTCGGTCACGTCGGTGACGTAGGCGTGGGCGGTGCCGACCCAGACGGTGAAGCCGGCCGCTATGCTCGCCAGGGTGCCGTGGGCGCGTAGGTACACCAGGGTCAATAGTGCCCGTTGGTGCGGCGAGAGTTACAGCGTCGGTCACCTTCACGGGTGACCATGAGCATGGTGATCCACTCGACCAGTGCATGCGGCAGATCGCGTTCGTCAGCCAGGGAACCAACGAGGCTGCTACGGACCAGTGAGTGAGACGTCGAACACCTCCGTCCCCCAAGAGCGCGTCGATGAAAACGAATCTGATCCTGGACGGTACCGATCGACCGGATCGCCGCCGACCGGCTCGCGTGGGCGTCCACTATGAGCCTCCCCGACCCTGCCCAGAGCGGTCCACGACGCCAGGGCCGCCCACGAGCACGGTATCCTGACCGGCTCACACTGAGGTTGAAGCGCCCAGTATTCAGCCGCCGGCCGCGTGGCGCTCGCGATACTGGCTGGGACTCTCGCCGGTCCATCCGTTGAAAGCACGTGTGAAGGCACGAAGTTCGGAGTAGCCGACCAGGTTCGCAATGTCCTGCACCGGCATGTCGGTGTCTCGCAGGTGCCTCGTCGCGAACTCCAGGCGGATCTCCTCCTTCAAGGCGCGGTAGGAAGTTGCCTCGCCTTTCAAACGTCGGCGAAGGGTCTGCTCGGTGAGATAAAGCTGGCCAGCCAACTGAGCGAAGCTGGGGAACTGTATCGGCCCCTGCGCACTGGGACGAATCAACGCTCGGGCCTTTCGAGTAACGCTGGACTCGGCGCCCGGAGTCTTCATCACTCCGAGCGGAGTGGTCGCAAGAAAGCCCTTCAGGTCGCCACGCGTCCTAATGACCGGGCGAGACAGCGAGGAACGGGCGATAACCAGGGAGGTGGACTCGGCACCCACGGTCGGTGCGCACGGGAAGACGTGGCGGAACTCTGCGAGATGTCCGCCCCGAGGGACGTAGCCGAGCTCAAGGCTCTCCAATTGTGGGGGCTCTCCGATCAACCACGCCCAGAGCCGATAGTTGATCATTATCCAGAAGTCGAGGAAGTAGTGCGCCGGGTCGAGTTCTGGCTTGCTTTGAACGACCGTCCACCGACCACCAGACTCTTCTTCGTCGTACTTCATGACGAGGGCGTCCGTCATCAACGAATAGAAGAACGCCTCCTTGCGGATCACGCTCTCGAGCGTGGGCTCGTGCACGACCAGATTGGTCATCATCGCGAAAGATCCCGGCCGCGACCGGCCATCCACGCACCCCATGAACTCGTCGTCCAAGGCCTCGATCGTGGTGGCGACGATCGAGGCCAAGAACGTGATGTCACCACGCCAGAGAGGATCCTCCACCTGAGAGCGCGACAGGCCAACAGAGGCGAGGATGGCGTCCGCATCCAGCCCCTGCCGGTGAGCCACGGCGGCGGCCTCGTAGAAATAGTGAGAGCAAGACGTGGGCATGGTTCCTCGGATCTGAACTGCTTTCGCGGCAGGCTAGTGCCAAAGTCCGGGAGGCCTACGGCCTCCACCGAAGATGAAAAGAATATAGCCCAGTTCTCACTGTTTCGCCCCTGTCAGCTCAGTCGCTCGAGTACCATGGCCATGCCTTGGCCGCCGCCGACGCACATGGTCTCCAGACCGAACTGCTTGTCGTGGTACTGCAGCGAGTTGATCAGGGTGCTGGTGATCCGGGCCCCGGTCATGCCGAACGGGTGGCCGACCGCGATCGCGCCGCCGTTGACGTTGAGTTTGTCCTCGTCGACGCCCAGGTCGCGGGCCGAGGGGATCACCTGAGCGGCGAAGGCCTCGTTGATCTCGACTAGGTCGATATCGTCGATGGTCATGCCTGCGCGAGCCAGCGCCTGCCTGGACGCCTCCACGGGGCCGAGCCCCATAATCTCTGGAGACAGACCGGTCACGCCGGTGCTCACGATGCGGGCCAGCGGCGTGACGCCGAGCTGCTTCGCCTTGATGTCGGTCATGATCACAACTGCGGCAGCACCGTCGTTGAGCAGGCAGCAGTTGCCGGCCGTCACAGTGCCCTCGGGACGGAACACCGGCCGCAGATGGGATACCGCATCGAGGGTGACCCCGGCCCGCGGGCCGTCGTCCCGGGTGACCTGGCTGCCGTCAGGCAGTGTGACCGGGGTGATGTCGCGCTCCCAGAAACCGTCCGCTATCGCCTTCTCGGCGCGGTTCTGGCTGCGGACCGCGAACTCGTCCTGCTCACCGCGAGTGATCCCCCTGAGCTGGGCAACGTTCTCGGCGGTCTGGCCCATTGCGATGTAGGCGTCCGGCAGGCGGCCCCCACTACGAGGGTCGGTCCAGGTCCGGCCGCCAGCGGCGAACTTCTCGGTGTGGGCCTGTGCCTCTGCGAAGGCCTGGTTCTGGGTGCCGGGCAGTCCGTCGGCGTTACCGTTCCCGTAACGGCTCACTGCCTCCACACCGACAGAGAGGAAGACATCGCCCTCGCCCGCCTTGATCGCATGCAGTGCCATCCGGGTGCTTTGCAGGCTGGAGGCACAATAGCGGTTCACTGTGGTTCCGGGCAGGTAGTCCATCCCTGCGAGCACCGCCACGATGCGGGCCAGGTTGAAGCCGGACTCACCGCCCGGCTGGCCGCAGCCGAGCACCAGGTCGTCGATCTGGCGCGGGTCGAGCGCTGGGACCTTGGCGAGTACGGCCCGGACCATCTGGACGGCCAGGTCATCGGGACGCATGTCCTTGAGTGACCCCTTGACCGCCCGGCCGATCGGCGAGCGGGCGGTTGCGACGATCACGGGTTCCGGCATCCTTGAGTCTCTCAACATACTTAGCCTCGATTTTTTCGTGGCGGTCCGTCGGCTTCCTCGGCGGGCCGTTTCGGTTGTTCGGGTCGGTGGTGGGCACGCTGATGGCCCGGCTGTCGCGTCGGATGCGCGCAGGGTTCCACGGCTCCGGTCGGGGTGATGCTGGTGGCAGGGACGGGACCGTGCTGGTCAGCCGGGGTTCGAAAGAGTTTCGAGCCGTGCCGAACGTCGGTGATCAGGTCGGTCCAGGGCCAGTGGTGTGCGAATCTCAGGTGCCGGCGGCGGGCGGTGGTGATGATCTGGGCGGCGGCGGAGAAGAGGCGGAGCCGGAGACGGCGGGGTTCCCACCTGCGGGTCTTGCCGGTCAGGACGAGCATGGGCGTCCAGGCCAGCAGATCCAGGGCGAGCTGGACGATCTCCAGCCAGATCTGGTTCTGTGCGGTGTCGTACAGGGGCAGGTAGCGCAGGCCGGTGGCCCGCGCGGCCCGCATGCGGTCCTCGGCTCGGGCTCGCCGGCGGTGCCGCAGCTCCAGTGCTGCGATCGGCATGGCGGTGGTGTTGGTGGCGAAGCAGGTCAGCCGCAGTCCGTCAGCGTCGGTGATGCCCAACTGGGCGCCGGGGCGGGGCCGTTGCTTGCGGACGATCAGCCGCATTCCCTTCGGCCAGCCCTTGAGACAGTCGCCGGTGGTCTCGGCGACCCATGCCCCGTCCCGGATCTCGCCGCCGGGCTCGATTGCTGCCGTCCAAGCCGTGGCTGGGACGTTGAGTACGGCCTGGTGAATCTGCTCGGTGATAGTCATTCCGACCAAGTACGACAGCCACCGTCCGCGCTGGGCTGAGCCAGGCTGTGAACTCATGTGTTCCGCCCCCGGAGTCGGTACGAATCAGCGTCTGGCGTCCGCGGCGGTACGCTTCGGCAGTTGCGCCAGGGCGAGTTGGGCAGTGGTGATGGATCAGCGGCGGTGTTGCTGCCCGCGTTGCCGGGCCGCAGCAGGCCGGCCACGGGTTCCCCGCTCCCATCGCTTCCGCGATCGACGAACCCATCAGCGGGTGGTGTCCGAAAGTTTCTTCCAGGTCGCGGTGGCGTCCTGCTTCTCGGAGTGGGCCAGCACGAGCACCCCGTCCAAGTCCACGATCACCTGCCCTGAGGCGTCCGGGGCCGCGTTCTTGGCCAACGTTCCAGACGTGCTCGCGGGCTTCTGCCTGCGCGGCCCGTATCGCGGAGAGGGCCTTCGGCCAGCCGCGGCAAGCGTGTCGATGAGGCGGGAGACGGTTGGGTCGGAGGCCACCGGCCCGAACACGGCCGGCTCGGCCCGTAGCATCCCGACATCTGCGAGGCAGTCCCCGCCCAGCGCGACCGCGAGGGCCACGTCCAGCAGAACCTTCCCCGGATCGTGCACCGCCCGCGGACGGCGCCACGGCGCAAGCGCTGTCGATATCGCCTGGTCCAGCCCGGCCTTGCGGGCGGTCTCGACCAACAGCACGGCCCCGGCCTGGGACACCACCCCGCGGCCACCGCCCTCGATGCGGACGCGTGGATAGGACCCGATACGCTTCTTCACCTGAGAAGTGCCTCCGACGATGGCAGGAACAAGGATCTCGACAATCCTCATTCCTGCTGTTCAAAGGCACTTTTCGCTTACCTGGCCACCGGTCGGACAGCCCACTTCATGAAAGCGCGAGGTTAGTGGTTGGTCGCGGCGGTCCGTCCCTCCCTCAGGAGGGCTCGGGCGTTGATCAGCGGCCATGTAGCCTGCGGTGCCGGCGAAGGTCAGCGGGCCGACCGGGCCGCCAAGATCAGGTCAGCCGCGCTCTCGATTGGGGCGGTGGACGGCTCCCCAGCGAGCACTCCTGCACGTCCCTGGTCTGGGCCGTGCTGGACCGCGCCTCACGCGGCTGGCGCGAGATCACAGCACGGCATCCACCTCGTCGTGCCCTATCACACCACTCCCACGACGCGACCTGGCCCTCCCAGTCAGCACCACGATGCAGAACAGGCTCAGGACCGAGACACCGCCGAGGTAGAGCACGATCGGCAATGTAGAGCCGTAGGCCGCGAAGAGCCCCGTTGCGATCGTGGGCGCGAAGCCGCCGCCGAGGATCGACCCGATCTGGTAGCCGAGGGAGGTACCGCTGTACCGCACAGCCGGTGGGAAGAGTTGCGCGAAAAGCGCCGCCATCGGCCCGTAGACGATGCCCATCCCGACGGCCACGAACAGCATTCCGACCGCGATCAGGCCAAGGTGTGCGGTGTCGACCAGCGGGAAAAGCGCGACCGATGAAATCAGCAGAACCACCGAACCGACTCGCAGAACCCGTCGCTTGCCTATGGAGTCCGAGCGAATGGCAGCCAAGGGAATGGTCACCAGCCAGGCCGCTGAGGCGACGATCGACACTGCCAGGACCGAGTTTCGCACGAGCCCCAGCCCCGTTGTCGTGTAGCCGAGGAGGTAGGCCATGAAGATGTATGCCACTGCGTTGATGGCGATGAAGGACCCCGCAACCAGCAGGACCGAGCGCCAGTGGTTGCGGAGAACGTCGAACAGTGGGATGGCGGAACGCTCGTCCTTCTCGACCAAGGACTCGAAGGCCGGACTCTCGTCGATCTTGCTACGCAGCACCAGGCCCACCACGATGAGAACCGCACTGGCGAGGAACGGGATCCGCCAGCCCCACTCGGCGAAGGCGGAGTCGCCGAGGCTGGTCGAGACGCTGAGGAATGCCAGGTTCGCGATGATCAGCCCCGCGGGAACACCCATCTGCGGGAAGCTCCCGAAGAAGGTGCGGCGAGATTCCGGCGCGTGCTCAACGGCCATCAGTACGGCGCCGCTCCACTCACCGCCCACACCGAACCCCTGAAGGAATCGAAGCGAGACCAGGAGGATGGGCGCCCAGATCCCAATGGCGTCGTAGGTCGGGAGCAATCCAATGCCAACAGTCGCGGTGCCCATCAGCACCAAAGAAGTGACGAGCATGGTCTTGCGCCCAGCCCGGTCGCCGAAGTGGCCCATCACGATCCCGCCGAGCGGGCGGGCGAGGAAGCCGACGGAGAAGGTGGCGAACGCGGCCAGTGTCCCCGCAGTGTCCGAGAACTCCGGGAAGAACAACGGACCGAAGACGATGGCTGCGGCCATGCCGTAAATGAAGTAGTCGTACCACTCGATGGCGGTGCCGATCAGGCTGGCGAGCGCCGGCCGGGTGGCAGATGCGGCGCGAGGTGACGCTGGGGGTGTCTGCTGGGCGGTCACGATGTCTCCTCTGAGGAATAGTGGGTCACTGTGTGCGGCGATCGAGGACCCGCTTGGTCTTGCCTTCCGAGCGCTCAATCGTGTGTGGATTGACTACATCCACGTGGACGGAGACGCCGATGCTCTTCTTCACCGCCTGCTTGAGTGCGTGTGCGGCGTGACTCCGGCCGGCACCGTCCATACCGCCACGGCTCTCCACACGAACGGTCAGGCTGTCCATCCGACCCTCGCGGGTCAGGACGATCTGATAATGCGGCGCGAGCCGATCGCTACGAAGGATCAGCTCCTCGATCTGGCTGGGGAACAGGTTGACGCCGCGAAGGATGATCATGTCGTCGCTGCGGTCGGCGACACGCGCGATACGGTGGAACGCTGGGCGAGCTGTTCCGGGAAGGAGCGCGGTGAGGTCCCTGGTCCGGTACCGGATGATCGGGAACGCCTCCTTTGTCAGCGACGTGAACACCAGCTCGCCGCCGTCGCCGTCTGCCACAGGCTCGCCACTGCTCGGGTCGATCACCTCCGGAAGGAAGTGGTCTTCCCATACGTGCGGACCGTCTTTGGTCTCGGCGCACTCCTGCGCCACACCGGGCCCGATGACCTCGGAGAGGCCGTACAGGTCCAGCGCCTCGATGCCGGCTCGCTGTTCGATCTCCTGTCGCATCTCCTCGGTCCAGGGCTCGGCGCCGAGGACTCCGATCTGCAACGACGACTCGCGTGCGTCCAAGCCCTGGCGGTCGAACTCGTCCAGAATCGTGAGGAGGTATGACGGCGTCGCCATGATGATCCGCGGCTGCAGATCGCAGATGAGCTGGACTTGGCGTGAGGTCATGCCCCCCGACGCCGGGATCACGGTGCAGCCGAGGCGCTCGGCGCCGTAGTGGGCTCCTAGCCCACCGGTGAAGAGGCCGTAGCCGTAGGAGTTGTGCACCCGATCGCCCGGGCGCCCTCCCGCGGCCCGAATGCTCCGGGCCGCAAGGTCTCCCCAGGTCTCAAGGTCCCGGCGCGTGTATCCCACCACCGTCGGCGTTCCTGTGGTTCCGCTGGAGGCGTGAAGTCGAGCCACATCCTCGAGGGGAACCGCGAACATCCCGTACGGATAGGTCTCACGCAAATCGTCCTTCGTGGTGAACGGGAAGAGGCGAAGGTCATCGAGAGAGTTAAGATCGTTCGGGGTCACTCCGGCGACGTCGCACTTGCTGCGATAGAAGGGGACGCGCTCATAGACCCTCTGCATCGTCCACTGCAGTCGTCGCAACTGCGTGTCACGCAATTCGTCCAGGCTCATTGACTCGCCTGCATCGAGCTGGACGGCAGTTTTCACACCCACTCGGCCGGCTTCTGGACCGACGACGCTAGCCACAGGCTGCCCCTGCTTCGGTGGCGGGCACGCTTTCCGCTCTGCTGCCAGCCACTGGCGTTCTCGGGAATTCCACGGCGGTCATACGCTCACGAACTCCTTCCAGTCGGATTGGGCGGTGCGCGGCCTCTGTTAGCCGCGTCACATCCACCCGACGACGGACATCATGGTCCGCACCGCTCGCTCCCGGCAGGGCCGAAATCGACTGATTCGCTTCACAGAATCAATCACCAGACGGCAGCGATTCCCTGAACACCCAGAGGCGGTGCACGGTGAACCGTCCTGAGTCCCCCCGCATGGGGCTGACCCAAGGAGGCCACGTGAACCGCGTGTGCAGGGCGCCGCCTGTCCCGCCCACCGCGCCTCACCGAGCGGTGAACGCGGGTGACACACTGGCCCGATGCGCATTGTGGTTCTGGCAGGCGGCATCGGCGGTGCCCGATTCCTCCGCGGTCTCAAGCAGGCCGCACCGGATGCCGACATCACGGTCATCGGCAACACCGGGGACGCGATCCACCTCTTCGGTCTGAAGGTCTGCCCAGGCCTCGACACGGTGATGTACACACACGGCGGCGGCATCAACAAGGAGCAGGGCTGGGGGCGTGCGGACGAGACCTTCCACCTCAAGGAGGAGCTCGCGGCGTACGGTGTAGGGCCCGGGTGGTACGGCCTGGGCGACCGTGATTTCGCGACGCACATCGTGCGGACCCAGATAAGCGCCGGATACCCAATCAGCGCCGTGACGCAGACCCTGTGCGACCGGTGGAAGCCCGGGGTGCGGCTGCTTCCGATGTCCGACGACCGGGTCGAGGCCGCCGGAATCCGCTGCCGCGCGGTGCCGCTGATGACGATCGACGTCGTAGCGGCCGCCCGCATGGCGCGTGAGGCGCTGGCCCTCGCGGAAGAGGTCCGGGCATGACGGGCACGGCCGGCGCGCCCGGCATCGGTACCGGTGACGCCGGCAGCCCCGGCGGGGCGCCCGGTTTCCGGGTGTGGGCCGTCCCGGGTATCCCCGAGGTGGGCGAAGGGGACGATCTGGCTAAGCTGATCGCTGCGGCAGAGCCCGGACTGGCGGACGGTGACGTGGTCCTCGTCACCTCCAAGATCGTCTCTAAGGCAGAGGGCCGGATCGTCTCCGCGGACTCGCGCGAGGCCGCCATTGACGCTGAGGCGGTACGCGTCGTGGCCCGGCGCGGGACCCTCCGCATCGTCGAGAACCGGCAGGGCCTGGTGATGGCAGCCGCCGGCGTCGACGCCTCCAACACCCCCGCCGGAACCGTGCTGCTCCTGCCCGAGGACCCCGACGCATCGGCGCGTGCCATCCGTGACGGGCTGCGCGACGCGCTCGGGGTTGACGTCGGGGTACTGATCACCGACACCTTCGGGCGCCCCTGGCGCAACGGTCTGACAGACGTCGCCATCGGCGCCGCGGGCGTGCGCGTGCTCGACGACCTGCGCGGCGGGACCGACGCGCACGGCAATCCGCTGAGCGCCACCGTCGTGGCCACCGCCGACGAGCTCGCCGCCGCCGGCGACCTCGTGAAGGGCAAGGCCGAGGGCCTGCCGGTCGCCGTGGTCCGGGGTCTGCCGCGGGTAGTAGCGGACGGGGCGGAGGACGCCCGGGCGATGGTGCGCTCCCCCCACGACGACATGTTCCGGCTCGGCACGTCGGAGGCCGTGCGGGAGGCGGTGACCCAGCGGCGTACGGTACGGGCCTTCACGGACGAGCCCGTGGATCCCGGCGCGGTGCGGCGCGCGGTCGCCGCGGCCGTGACAGCCCCCGCGCCACACCACACGACGCCGTGGCGCTTCGTGCTGGTGGAGTCCCAGGAGTCGCGGACGCGGCTGCTCGACGCCATCCGGGACGTGTGGATCGCAGACCTGCGGCGCGACGGCGAGTCGGAGGAGTCCATCGTTGAGCGGCTGCGGCACGGTGACGTGCTCTGCCATGCGCCGTACCTGGTGGTGCCCTGCATGGTGACCGACGGCGCGCACGCGCACGGAGACGTGCGGCGGGACGGCACCGAGCGCGACATGTTCGTCGTCGCGGCGGGCGCCGGTGTGCAGAACTTCCTGGTAGCACTGGCTGGCGAGCGGCTCGGCTCCGCCTGGGTGTCGTCGATCATGTTCTGCCGGGACGTCGTCCGCGAGGTCCTCGGGCTGCCGCAGGGGTGGGACCCGATGGGCGCGGTGGCCGTCGGGCACGCGGCCGAGCCGCCCGAGTGCCGGCCCGCCCGCCGGGCCTCGGACTTCATCGAGGTGCGCTGAGCGGTGGCGCCAGGGCAGTTCCGGGCAACCCCTCGGGTGGGCCGGGCCCACTCTCGCGCTGCAAGCCACACGGTCCCGTCCTGCCGTCGCGTCCCCGGCCTCGCCGGCTGGTCCGCCGGAGAGGCGCGGGTAGGGCGGCGCATCCCGCCCGGCAGGAGGAGCTCGCTGGCGAGACGGCCGAGACGGGCTGGCAGCCCTTGCAATCCTCCCGTCGTCGGCGTGGTCCTCGACCCCCGAGACCCTGGAACGGTCGCTGGAGGTCGCCGCGTCAAGGGCCTCCTTGAGCAGGAACCGCCGCCCTTGCGAGAATGACCGGGTGAGTAGAACGCATGTGCACAGCCACGTCGGCCGTCGTGACCGCCCCCCCTTTGACCGTGACTCCGTGGTGGAGGTCGCTGTCGTGGTTTTCAACGAGCGCGGTTATGACGGTACGGGCATGGAAGAACTGGCCAGACGTTTGGGCCTGAGCAAATCGAGCATCTACCATCACGTCTCGGGCAAGGAGGAAATACTCGACTTGGCGGTCACGCGCGCCCTTGACGCCCTCTTCGCCATCCTCGACGAGGACCCCGGCCCGAACGGCACGGCGACCGCCCTCCTACGGCGCGTCGTGCAGCGCAGCATCGAGGTGCTCGCCGCCGAGCTGCCGTACGTCACCCTGCTGCTGCACGTGCGCGGCAACACGGCGGTCGAGCAGCGGGCCCTGGAGCGGCGCCGCGAGTTCGACCACCGGATCGCCAAGCTGATGTGCAGGGCAGCGGCCGAGGGTGGCCTGCGCGACGACATCGACCCCTGCCTGGCCAGCCGCCTGCTGTTCGGCACCGTCAACTCACTCATCGAGTGGTACCGCCCAGACCGAGGGCTGTCGGTCACGGCGTTGACCGATGCCCTGACGGCGATTGTCTTCGACGGGCTGCGCCGCCGCCCCGCTCCCTGACAAGAGGCGCTTGTACGCGACCCGGGCTCAGCGGATCACCCGGTCCTTGCCATACGATGCCGCGTGGTGACGCCCTCGGCTGAGCAGGGCCGACGCTGTCGGGAATCTTGATTGCGCCGTGAGGCGCTGTTGGTTCGATGGAGGTGAGAGACCTTCGCCAATGCACTGTCTCCGCAGGGCTGTTGAAGTTGAGCTATCAGCTGCGGCTCACTGTCCCAGATGAGGGATGCCACCACGTGTCAGACGGGGCACGTTGTCTGGAGAGGTCAGAATGGCCTGACGGCATCTGAGACTGAGGGAAGGTCCTGTTCCGCCCAGATGATCTTTCCGGACCGCGTATAGCGCGTGCCCCACCTCTGGGCGAACTGCGCAACTAGGAACAGACCGCGGCCGCCCTCATCGACAGTGCGGGCGTGTCGTAGGCGCGGCGTGGTGCTGCTGGTGTCGGAGACCTCGCAGATCAAGGCCTCGTCTCGGATCAGGCGCAGGAGGATATTGCCGCCCCTGCCGTAGCGGACGGCATTGGTGACCAGCTCGCTGACGACCAATTCCGTGGTGAACAGCAGCTCGTCGAGCCCCCATGTCACGAGCTGGGCATACACCTGCTCCCGGGCATCCGCAACGACGGCCGGGTCGGGGGGCAGGGGCCAGGACGCGACCCGGTCGGCGTCCAGCGCGCGGGTGCGTGCCACCAGCAGGGCGACGTCGTCGGTCGGGTGGTCGGGCACCAGGGCCCTGAAGACGTTGTCGCAGGTGTCCTCCAGAGTGGCGGCGGGCTGGGCGAGAGCGTCGGCCAACCGGGCCAGTCCGGTGTCGACGTCCTGCTCGTAGGGCTGTATGAGTTCGTCGGCGTAGAGGGCCAGCAGGCTTCCCTCGGGCACTCTCGTCGATACTCTCGCCTCGTCCTGTCCTAGTACTGCAACGGTGTTTGCCGTGACGGTTGGGCAGTTCTGTCGTTGATGTGGTCATGGGTGGGGACCTTGCTGAGGCCAGGACGTGGGCGGGCGAACTCGATGCTGTGCATGAGCGGTTCGTGCACCGCTTCAATCGGTCGGAGCCGCGGGAATCAGCGCTGGCTTATATGCGGGGACTGATCACTCCGCTGGAGCGCAAGAACGGCTGGACACTGGCCGAGGAGGCGGGTCATGCGGCTCCGGACCGTATGCACCGGCTGCTGAACCGGATCGAGTGGGACGCCGACGAGGTCCTGGACGACGTGCGTGACTACGTAGTCGAGCACCTCGGAGACCCGGAGGCGGTTCTGATCGTGGACGACACCGGCTTCTTGAAGAAGGGGGTGCGGTCGGCGGGGGTCCAGCGGCAGTACTCGGGCACCGCTGGACGGACGGAGAACTGCCAGATCGGTGTCTTCCTCGCCTATGCGGCGCCCCAGGGGCGGACGTTGATCGACCGCAGGCTGTATCTGCCCACCTCCTGGACCGATGACCGGGACCGGTGCCGGAAGGCCGGCATCGACGACACTGTTGGTTTCGAGACCAAGGTGGCCATGGCCAAGGCCATGGTCCGGCGGGCGATCGCGGACAAGATCCCGTTCCGGTGGGTGACCGCGGACGCCGCCTACGGCTTCAGCAAGGGCTGGCGGCACGAACTCGAGCAGGCCGACGTCTTTCACGTCATGGCCACCACCCGGCACGACACCGTCGTCACCCGCTGGGCGATCGACCACCCCGTCCACGACCTGTTTCACGGGCTGCCCCGGCAGAAGTGGAAGCGACGCTCCTGCGGCAACGGCGCCCACGGCCCGCGCATCTACGACTGGGCCCGCGTCGAGGTTCGTCCCTGGCACCGCGAGGATCGCCGGCACTGGGTGATCGCCCGCCGCAGTGTCAGCCGCCCCAAGGAGATCTCCTACTACATCGCCTACTGCCCAGTCGGCACCACACTCGACGAACTGATCCATATCGCAGGCAGCCGATGGGCAGTAGAGGAATGCTTCCAGACCGCCAAACAGGAGTGCGGCCTGGACGACTACCAGGTCCGCCGCTACCCCGGCTGGCACCGCCACATGACCCTGGCCATGGCCGCCCACGCATGCCTGACCGTGCTGCGGGCCCGCGAACTCGATACCGGGAAAGCAGAAACGGATCCTCCCAGCTCATCCCCCTCAGCCTGCCCGAACTCAGACGACTGATGGGCCGGCTCACCCGGCCCCGTCCGAGCATCGAGCACATCTTGCACTGGTCACACTGGCGCCGCCGCAGACAACACCAAGCCCGCACCAGCCACTACAAACGCCGAGGCCACACCCCACCAGAAACCGACCCACCGTCACGGCAAACACCGTTGCAGTACTAGTCTCCTGAGTCAGGAATTCTGTTCAGATACGAGGCGAGGCGTTCGAGGATTTCGTCGGCGGTCTTCGTCCAGATGTAGGGCTTGGGGTCGGTGTTCCAGGCCGTGATCCAGTTGCGGATGTCCTTCTCCAGGGCCTGGACGGATCTGTGGACGCCTCGTCGTATCTGCTTGTTGGTGAGTTCGGCGAACCATCGCTCGACGAGGTTCAGCCAGGACGAGCCGGTCGGTGTGAAGTGCAGATGGAAGCGGGGATGGGCCAGCAGCCATTTCTTGATGGCGGGGGTCTTGTGGGTGGCGTAGTTGTCGCAGATCAGGTGGATGTCCAGGCCGGCGGGTACTTCCTTGTCGAGCTTGATCAGGAACTTCTTGAACTCCTCAGCGCGGTGTCGGCGGTGCAGAGAGCCGATCACTTTGCCGGTGGCGACCTCCAGTGCGGCGAACAGCGTTGTGGTGCCGGCGCGAACGTGGTCGTGCGTGGTTCGCTGCGGAACTCCGGGCATCATCGGCAGCACGGGCTGGGATCGGTCCAGGGCCTGGATCTGCGACTTCTCGTCCACGCAGAACACCAACGCCCGCTCGGGCGGGTCCAGATACAACCCAACGACGTCGTGCACCTTGTCGACGAAGTACGGATCCGTCGACAACTTGAAGGTCTCCGACCGGTGCGGCTGCAGGCCGAACGCCCGCCAGATCCGTGACACCGACGACTGCGAAAGGCCCATCTCCTTCGCCATCGACCGAGTCGACCAGTGTGTTGCGTTCTTCGGTGTGGACTCCAACGTCTTGGTGACCACCGCGGCGACCTGCTCGTCCGTCACCGTCCTGGGTCCACCCGGACGCGGCATGTCACCCAGGCCGGCAACCCGGTACTGCACGAACCGGGACCGCCAACGGCCCACCGCATGAGGTGTGGAACCGAGCCGCGCCGCCACATCCTTGTTCGAGGCACCCTCGGCACAGGCCAGGATGATCCGGCACCGCAAGGCCCACGCCTGCGGCGTGGAACGACGCCGCACCCACCCCTCGAGTGCAGCCCGTTCCTCGTCCGACAGTCTTAACTCGGCCTTCGGCCGCCCGGTCCGTGCCATGAGACAAGCCTATACATCTGAACAGAATTCCTGACTCAGAAGACTAGTGCGCGCCCAATGGCTTGCGAAGCAGGTCGGGCTAGTGGTTCTAGGCGAGCCCATACCTCCCTCTGACGAGAGGGGAGCACTCTGAGAGGGCATTCTGAACCGGTATGACCGATTCCCGTAGTTGGCTTGTGCCAGGCGCTGTCCTGGCGGTCACGTGGTCCTTCGGCGGCTTCTACAGTGTCCCGAGGTAAAGGGGGCGGGCGGGGACGATAGATCAGAAGGGCTGACTCAAGAACGTGGTGCGGATCGAGCGATTGGCGGACCTGAAGCCCGTTCACCAGCGTCAGGCGGCCGTCCTGGCCCTGTGGCGGTGGCGCGCGCCGATACTTGCGTTCGAATTGGATGCAGAGTGGGGCGTCGACCAGTCCGTGCTGGAGTCGCTGTTCCGACTGGCAGCATCACCCCCTGGTGAACAGTCGGATCGCGCATACCGGCGAGCAATCGCCGAGCTGTGCACGGCCCCGCTCTTCACGTCTGAAGTCGACCCGGACACGGTCCAGCTCTTCCAGTTGGAGACCCTCAGCAACCTGCTGACCTTCGGCGAACTGCTGGACAAGCCTGGCGTGGACGAAGTCGAGCGAGTGGTCGAAGCCTCGGCCGGTCTGGCGAACTACCTCGACGGTCTCGTCGAGGGCTCCTTCTACTCCCACCCCTCGGAGGAAGCCCACCACCAGTACCTCGCCGACCTGGCGGACCGGGCGAGCGAGGGCTATTTCGCGTCGCGCCACTTCGCTGTCGAGACCGCCTGCCACGGTGCTCTCGGGGTTCTCCCCGATTCCGCAGGGCTGCCCGACTCGTCCACGGGTCGCGAGTTGCTCGCGCTCTGCGAGGACTTCGGCGAAGAGCTCGTCATAACGATGCAGTGGCTCCGCATGACGGGTCACTAGCGATCGCGTCGTGAGCCGGATGGCGAGTGCGGCAGCCGTGACTGACGGGTGGCATGAAACGGAGAGCTGCTACGGGCGGCGCTGGATGAACAGGCCCGGTTCGGTCTCGGCGAGGACGCCCAGGCTGACCAGGCGCTTGAGCTTGTGCCGGGTACTCTCGATGTTCTTCGGCTTTAGCGGGAGGTCCAGGGCCTGGCACAGGTCGCGGGCACGCATCGGTCCAGCAGCGTCGGCGAAGACGTCGAGGATCTGCTGGTAGGCCGGGTGGGCCGGCAGGACAGGTGGCTCCTCGGCTGGCTCCGGAGTCGCTGGCGGGAGGGCGAGGAGCGTCTTACGGGTCACCGCCAGGCTCTCGATCTCCTCGTCGAGTTCACGCAGGCGCGCGGTGAGCTCGTCCATCTGCGCACGGATCTGCGCTGCATCGCCG
Organism: Streptomyces sp. WAC00040; assembly: GCF_056835925.1. Classification (NCBI taxonomy): domain Bacteria; kingdom Bacillati; phylum Actinomycetota; class Actinomycetes; order Kitasatosporales; family Streptomycetaceae; genus Streptomyces; species Streptomyces sp. WAC00040. The sequence continues at coordinate 49,173 of NZ_JAKQZE010000005.1, read as the reverse complement.
ACGAGCTCGCGTTCGCGTGCGTCGATCCGCTCCAGAAGCGGCGTGACCTGGTCATCCATGCGGTCACCCGCGCCAGGTGGGCGTGGTCTGGCCGGTGAGCCGGCGTGTTATCACGTCGATCATGGCCCAGCGCACCCTGGACTCCGAGGACTTCGGCCTGCTCTCGTAGTCCCGCACGAGCCGCCGGAACAGCATGAGGATGCCGAGCGTCTGCTCCACGATCCACCTCTTGGCCTGCGGGACGAAGCCAGCGCCCTTGTCCGCAGGGTTGCGTTCGACGATCTCGACGTCGATGCCGGCCCTTGCGCCGTGCTCGACGACCGTCTTCTTGAAACCCTGGTCGACCAGAGCCTTCTTGATGGTGCCGATGGGGGCGACCTGGCCGAGCAGCGCGATGCCGAACGCGTTGTCGTGGGCGCTTGCGGCCAGCACGGTGACGGCGATGACCAGGCCGAGGACGTCGACCGCCAGCCCGCGCTTGCGTCCGGGCACCTTCTTGGCCACGTCCTTCCCGGTCGTGGCCGCAGGGACGTTCACCGCGGCGTGGACGCTCTGCGTGTCGATCACGACCAGGCTCGGATCCTCCGGCCGCCCGGCCTTCTCCCGGACCTGCCAGCGCAGCAGGTCGTTGACCTTCACGTCCGTGCCGTCGTCGCGCCAGGCCGCGAAGTAGTAGTAGACGGCCGACTTCGGCGGCAGGTCATGGGGTAGGTAGTCCCACTGGCAGCCCGTCCTGCCCTGGTACAGGATCGCGTTGACGATCTCCCGCATCTCGTATCGGCCCTGATGTCTCGTCGGGGACGGATGGTCGGCCTTCCATGCCGAGATCACCGGCTCGATCAGCGCCCACCGCTCATCGGATAAGTCGCTCTTGTAAGGCTTGCGGTCGCTCACCCAGACAGCCCAACAGGACCAAGCAGGCCGACCGGCCCGAACCGCCCAAACCCACACGATCAGGCGACCACGAGACCGTTATACCAGCTCAAAATTCCCTCTGAGACAGACCGATGCCCTGGCGGGAAGCGCCAGGGCATCGCTGTTGAAAGCATTGGCACACGCTTCGGGGTGCGCCGACTGCCCGGCCGCACAGGGCGCCACGGGCACTGGCCTTACCCCCGTCAGAGCCGGCAGGCGGCGTTGCGGGAAGAGCGCGGGGCGCGTGTCAGTGGAAGGTGATGAAGCCGTTGCCGTCGCGGTCGTTTCCGCTCTTGGTGTAGGAGTGGACGTCCGCGGGGCTGCCGGAGGGCTTGTAGAGGTAGATCGTGTCGCGGTCGTTGTTCCAGATGAAGTTGCAGTTGTCGCGGTAGACGACGTTGTTGGCGTCGGAGTCGGTGCCGTTGCCGCCCCGGAGCTTCACATAGTCGCCGGGCTGAAGGTAGTGGTTGGCGGTGAACGCGAACCGGTTGCCGGCGGCGTCCTTGACGACGTGGCCCCGCAGGTTGACGGTCGTCGTTCGCGAGTAGTTCTTGATGGTCAGGTACTCGTCGCGGGTGTTGCCGGTGGTGCAGCTGTTGGAGTCCCTGCCCGGCGCGTCGTACTGGACGCCCCAGATTTTGAGCGCGGAAGAGTATTCGGCTGCCTGAGCCGGGCTCGTGGTCAACGCGGCGAGCGTTCCAGCCGTGACGGCTGCGGCAACGGCGGTATAGGTACGCAAGGTGAGGTCCCCCCTCAATGGTGCTGATGAGGGGCAGAAGCCTACAGACAACACGAGCCGCTGGTTACGGTTTCAAGCTCCTATTTCGGGACACCTGCTGTGTATCGCGGAGGTAAGGCCGCTGACGTCCCCTTACCAGCCCGGGTATTGCCCGGCGACTCGGCGCAATAGGTGCGCCTTGAGGACGGAGCTGCCTCAGGCCGTGCCGACTGGGATCACATGGTGCAGTTCGGCTGGGTCCGCTCCCCGCAGTCGATCGAGGTCCGCTTCGGCACCTCGCGGGCCGGGCCGTCGATGTCGCGCTCTACACCACGGAGTCCGTCGGCACGGTCATCCCCGCCCACTCCGAGGTCGACTGGGAGCAGCTGCGCGCGGTGGAGAAAGGCCGGCGCTTCCCGCTCGCCGCACTGGCGAAGCAGGCCGCCCCGGGCTGACCCGGACCACCGGTGACGCCGCCTGTCCCGTGTGTCCGGTGGGAGGGGCGGCGTCGCCGTAACGGTACCTTTGCGGACCGATCGGGTGCTCGACTTTTCCGGGCCCCGTTGCTCAGGTTGAGCGGCGGGCCTGTGTCTTGCCTGGCCCCGGATAGTCCGGGTCGTCCACGGCGGTCGGCAGGTCTCGGTAGCCCTCGGACCAGGGATTGGTCCATCCACAGGATCCGCACGCGTAGCGTCCGTCGAGGCCGGCGAGGTGCGTGCCGCATTGCACGCATGCGGTTTCGGTGATCTGTGGACCCTCCGACGCTGCGTCGGGTGCCGGCACGTGCGGTTGTGGGGTGCTCATGCGGTGGAGGGTAGTGGCCGGGCCGCCGGTGTGGGCGTACTGCCGCTGACGGGCCCGCAGTTCGCGCACACCCAGGACCCGTTCGGGCCTTGCTGGGCTGCGCCTCCGCACCTGGGGCATTGCATCGCCGGCCTCCGCTCGCCGTGCTGGGTGGTCTGGTGTTGAGGATCCCGCGGTGTGGCGGTACGTCAAGGGCGCGGTGGGGGTGGGGGAACGTTCCGGCCGGACGGGGTGAGGATCGGGGGCAGAGTCGCGAAGGCATTGATCGCGGGGGCGTTGGCCTGCTGGTAGGCCGGGACCTGGCCGGCCCACTTCTCCGCGTCGTGGGCGGGGCATCCTGCGCGGATGAGCTGTGGCACGAGGAAGGCGGTGTCGATCCAGGCCGGTCCCTGCTGGTGCCAGGCCCAGTCGATAACCCGGATCTGCCCGGTCTCGGTGAACAGGAGGTTGTCGGCGCGCAGGTCGCAGTGGAGCAGCGTGCCGCGAGTCAGCAGTTCGCGATGTGCGGTCGCGTCTTCAAGGACCGGGTTGTGCGCCTGGGGCCGGATGGTGACGCGGTCCGCCGACGGCTCCCAGTCGTCGCTCTGGAGGCGGGCCAGGGGTTGACCGACGCCGTCGGCCGGGCCAGGGTGATGCCCCGATCCGCCGCACGGGCGGCGGCCGTCGCCCACTCCATTCCGGAATCGCAGAAGCGCTGCAAGAACGACCCTGTCGACGTCGCAACTGGCGAAATGATCCTCACCCACACGGACGTGTCACTGCCTGGGGTACTGCCACTCATCCTGCGCCGCACGCACCTCCGCCAGATCCGTGACACCGACACTCCCTCGCCATCGACCGAGTCGACCAGTGCGTTGCGTTCTTCGGTGTGGACTCCAACGTCTTCATGATCACCGCGGCGACCTGCTCGTCCGTCACCGTCCTGGGTCCACGCGGACGCGGCATGGCCCCCAGGCCGGCAACCCGGGTACTGCACGAACCGGGCTCGCCAACGGCCCACCGCATGAGGTGTGGAACCGAGCCGCGCCGCCACATCCTTGTCCGACGCGCCCTCGGCGCAGGCCGGATGATCCGGCACCGCAACGCCCACGCCTGCGGCGTGGATCGACGCCGCACCCACCCCTCGAGTGCAGCCCGTTCCTCGTCCGACAGTCTTAACTCGCCTTCGGCCGCCCGGTCCGCGCTATGAGACAAGCCTATACATCTGAACAGAATTCCTGACTCAGAAGACTAGGGGGTATGAATCGAAGCCTGCGCCTCGCAGAAGAGGGGCTGCAGATAGCGGAACACGATCGTCTTCAGCTCCTTCGTGTACGCGGCGCGCTCCGTTCCCTCGTGGGCGAGGATCAGGTCGAGTCCGGCTTTGAAAACGGCGAACGCCATGGTCGACACCCGGTGGACCTCCGCGGCGGAGGTGCCCGGTAGGTGGCCTGCGAGGATCTCCTTGATCCTCTCGAGCAGACTCACGTGGACGGTGTCGAACTCCTGGGTGATGCGTCCGGGGATGTCGGGGCCATGCATCAGGACGGCGAAGGCCGGGTTCTCCTCGTTGAAGCTGATCAGTGGGTCGAGCACGGCTTCGACGAGCTGCTCGAGCGGGAGGTCCAGATTTGCCGCGATCAACGCCGCGCCGTGGGAGTCGCGCCACTGGTGCAGGAGTCGGTCGCCCAGCTCGATCGCGATGGCCTCCTTGTTGGGGAAGAACTGGTAGAGCGTGCCGGGTGAGACGCCGGCCTCACGGGCGATCGCGTTGGTGCTGGCCGCTGTATAGCCCGTGGTGCAGAAGACGTTGGCCGCGGCGTCGAGCAGTTGGGCGATGCGCCGCTCGCCGCGGGGCTGGCGGCGGCGCGGTCTGGTTTCCGGCGACTCCGTCGCTGGTGTGTTCGCGGGCTCCGGCTTGGTCGGCTCCGGCACGTGAGATCCCCAGCTTCCTGGCACGGTTGACAAACACGAGCAGGCGCTCGCATTCTTGCGTCAATGCGAGTGATCGCTCGTGTTTGCCAGTCTATGGCAATGGTCGACCAATGCTGCCTGCCGGGAAGCCTGCGCACGGGTCACGGTGAAGGGGACACCGCTCCATGTCCGAAGTCAACAGCTCACCCTGCCAAGCGAGCGCCTCGCCGGGCGGCGGTACGCCCGGCGGAGACAGCCCGGCGTTCGGTGGAAAGGGTCACTGCGGCGGAGGTCCGTCCGGCGAGAGCGGGTCGCGCGTCGGGGGATGGACCCGCTTCGTCACGGCGCGGCCCCGCCTCGCCCTGGTGGCCGCCCTGGTCCTGACCGCGCTCGCCGTCTTCGCCGGCAGTGGAGTGGCCGACCGTATGGGCAGCGGCGGCTGGGAGGATCCCGCCGCCGAGTCGACGTATGCGACCGAGGCTGTGGAGCGGGCGTTCCCCGCCTCGCAGCCGAATCTGCTGCTCCTCGTCGGCGCCGGTCGGGCCGGTGTGGACGACCCAGCGGTCGCCGCGGAGGCGGCCCGTCTTGAGAGGCGCCTCGCAGCGGAGGAGGGCATCACGGGCGTCGGCTCGTACTGGCAGACCAAGGCGCCCGCACTGCGCGCAGAAGACGGGCGTCAGGCGCTGATCGCGGCCCGGATCGAGGGCGACGAGAAGACAGCGGCCGAGGTGCTGGACCGGATCGCGCCCGCCTTCCGGGGTGAGCACGGGCCAGTGGAGGTCTCGGTCGGAGGGCCGGTCGCCGTGCAGCACGAGATGATGACGATCATTCAGGAGGACCTGCTCCGTGCGGAGCTGATCGCCCTGCCGGTGACTCTGGTGCTGCTGGTCATGGTCTTCGGCAGCGCAGTCGCAGCGCTCCTGCCGCTCGGCGTCGGGATCGTCGCCATCCTGGGGACCAATGCGGTACTGCGCGGTATAACTGAACTCGCCGATGTCTCCGTCTTCGCCCAGAATCTGACCACCGCACTCGGGCTCGGACTCGCCATCGACTATGCGCTGTTCATCGTGCGCCGCTTCAGGGAGGAACTGGCAGGCGGTGCCGCGGTGCGTGACGCGGTGGGCGCGACGCTGCGCACCGCGGGACGCACGGTCCTGTTCTCGGCCCTGACGGTAGCTGTATCGCTCGCGGCCATGCTGGTCTTCCCGCAGTACTTCCTCCGTTCCTTCGCCTACGCGGGGATCGCGGTCGTGCTGCTCGCTGCGGCTGCCGCGCTGATCCTGCTGCCCGCCGCGCTGATGATCCTGGGCCACCGGGTCAACGTCCTGGACCTGCGGCGTCTCTTCCGCCGGGGGCGCGGCGACGCCACCGTCGTCGCAGCCGGTGCCCCGGAGCAGGCCCAGGACGGCGGCGCCGGATGGGGCCGGTTCGCCGGGCTGGTGATGCGCCGGGCACCGCTCTTCGCCTTCGCCACCGTCATCGGCCTGGTGCTGCTCGGACTCCCTTTCCTGAGCGTCAAGTTCGGTACGCCCGACGACCGTCAGCTGCCGAGCACCGCCGAGTCCCACATCGTCCAGCAGGAGATACGCGACGGTTTCCCGGGCAGTCCCACCGGTGGCCTCGAGGTCTTCGCCGAGCCGGCCGTGGATGCGGCGTCGGGGCCGACAGCCGCGCAGTACGCGCAGTACCGCGACCGGATCGCCGCCCTCCCGGGTGTCCTGAGGGTCGACGGACCCCTCACCGCGGGCTCCTCGGCGTATTTCACGGTGCTGCCGGCGGGCGAGGCTGTCGGCGAGAAGGCGCAGCGGCTCGTCCATGAACTGCGCGACGTCTCCGCCCCGTTCGACACCTCGGTGACGGGCAAGGCGGCGATTCTGGAAGATTCCAAGGCTGCCATCGCCGACCGGCTGCCCCTCGCGCTGGGGATCATCGCCGTGGTGACCCTGCTCCTGGTCTTCCTGCTGACGGGAAGCGTGCTCATACCCGTCCAGGCCGTTGTTCTGAACGCGTTGAGTCTGACGGCGATGTTCGGTGCCGTCGTCTGGGTCTTCCAGGACGGCAACTTGTCGGAGCTGCTCTCCTTCACCTCCACCGGAGACATCGAGACGACCCTGCCGGTGCTGATGTTCTGCATCGCCTTTGGACTCTCTATGGACTACGGGGTGTTCCTGCTGTCCCGGATCAAGGAGGAGCATGACCGCACCGGCGACCACGAGCACGCCGTACGGTTCGGGCTCCAGCGCACCGGTGGGCTGATCACTGCCGCCGCCGTGATCCTCGCTGTGGTGATGGTGGCCATAGGTGCATCCCGTGTGACCAACACCAAGATGCTTGGTCTCGGGATCGCGCTCGCCGTCTTGATGGACGCCATGGTGGTGCGCAGCCTGCTGGTCCCCTCGGTGATGAAGCTGACCGGGGCCGCGACCTGGTGGGCGCCGGGGCCGCTGCGCCGCTTCCACGAACGGTTCGGCCTGAGTGAGGGCGAGATGTCGCCGACACCAAGGCAGCCGGAGGAGACGGCCGACGGCGCTGCGGCGGCAGCCGAAAAGCGGGACCGGGTGAAGGCTGACGGGACGGTGTCCCCGCAGTGCGCGGTCGGCCCCGCCCCCGCGTGCATCCCTGACTGACCTGGCCGGACGGCCAGCTCAGTGACGACACCTTCCACATCGGCCTGCGGGTCGAGGCCAGGGACGCCGCGGACGACACGCGGCGAATGTGTTGAACGGGATCGGCGCTGCCGTGCACGCGGCGCGGCAGGACAGCTTCATGCCAGGCGTCACTGTCCTGATGGTCTTGGCCCACGATGGCGAAATGGTGGCCTGGCTCCCTCTGCCAGAAGCCCCGTGCGGCCCTTTGCATGCACGCTCCAGATAGTTCGTGCGTCTCCTTCTCCTGCGGCTCGACGTCCTCCCGCTGCTGGAGCAGGCGCGGCAGGTCTGCGGTCGTGCAGGATGCTCATCAGCGGTGGCGGTGGTGGAGGGCCGTCCGTCGCCCTCACTGGCGGCTGGGGTGGGGCGGTGAAGGTGTAGGACCTGGCCACCGGCCGGCAGATCGGCGAGCCCCTCATCGGCCACAGAGAGGAGGAGGTGATTGCGGTGGTGGACGGCCGCCCGGTCGCCGTCACCGGCAGCGGAGATAGGACGGTGCGAGTGTGGGACCTGTCCACCAGTGAACAGGTAGGGCGGGAGGTGTTCTTCCCCCCGCCGGTCACAACGCTCGTCGCCACTCCGGATGCCCGGCTGGTGGTGGGATTCGGTCGTGAGGTCGCGGTGCTGGCCCGCTGCTGACCGGGCGCTCACGCGGTACGCCACCGGCATGTCCGCAAGGAACTGCTGAAGCTGACCCACCGGCCGGACGAACCGGACGATCACGCCCTCGGCCGATCCTGAGGAGGACTGACCACCAAAGTCCACCTTGCCTGCGACGGCCGTTGCCGGCCCCTCACGATCCTGCTGACACCCGGCCAACGCCACGACAGCATCTGCCACGCCCCTCTTGGAACGGACGCGTCCTACGCGACTGCCCAGGCCTTCGCGGGCAGTCGCCGGCCGCCGGTGACGGGCTATTCGGGAACGCCCCTACTGGAGGCTGTCGTACACAGAGTCCGGCCACGGCTCGAGGAACCCGGCCCATGGGTCGCCGTCACCGTTGCTGACGTCCTCCACAACCACACTGGCGAAAAGGTTCGGGTCCGGTTGTGGGGGATCGGGGTAGCGGGAGGTGTTCTGGCCCCAGGCGGCGAGTCGGTCGATGGCGTACCAGCGGTAGGGAGTGTTGCGGGCGGCGAGTTCGTGGACTGCGTCGGTCAGGGCGGGGATGTGATGCGTCAGCACCGGGTCGGCCAGCAGAGGCAGGATCGCAAAGAGGGCGGCGTCGCGGACCTGCTGTTCACGGTCGCCGAGAAACGGGTGGACCGCGTCGTAGAGGGCTGGGCGGGTCGCAAGGAAGGCGTCGATGTCTTCCTGCGCGCCGGGCGGCCACTCCGGCGGATAGTCCGCGTCCTGGGCAGTGCCTCCGAGCCAGCCGAGCAGAAGCACCCGCAGCAAGGACAGCTGCTCACCGTGCTGATCGACCTCCCACGGCCTCTGGCTCGTGACCATCGCCAGCGTTCGCGGAGCGCCCAGGATCGCGGCGACGAACAATGCAGCCGGCGCCGTGGTGCTGTAGAACGTTTCCTGGTGCGTCACCGCGTCGAACAGATCCCGCACCGCGGCGCCCTGGACCCGCGGGTCGTCATCGAGCAGCTGCCGAAGGATCACCGGGTCATCGGCGCCACATTCGGGCAGCAGTGCTCCACGGCAGGCCATCGAGCCCGCTGGGTGGGGCACCCCACGGGAGACCGACCCGCACCTGTGCGACGACTGCAAGCAACGTGCCATCACCGCCGAACGCCAGCCGAGCACACCGAGTACGCGCACCAGGAGCACAACCAGGCCGTGCCCCGAGCAGAAGAACGGCCGCTGGCTCTCATGCCTGCGCACCTGCCCCGGTTCCGGCAGTGTGGCCAAGCCCGAAGCCGGACCTGGGTGAGCCCGCCTGCCGGGGGCGCCTGGGGTTGGACACGGAGTGGATCTTCCCGCCTGTCGACTGGAGATCACAGAACCCCTACGCTGCGTGGTCGGGGAGTCACCCTGGTCGGTACCAGCCGCACGATCCGCTTCGAATCCGGCATGAACGCGATCATCGGTTCTATGAGCGGCGGCAAGACCGCAACCGTCAGCTGCCTCCGGGCCCTCCTGGGTGCCGACATAAGTGTCGTCTCCGAACTGAGTGGTGCTGTAGTACATCGACAGCGCAATCTGGACTGATGTGCTCACTCTCGCTTCGTTGCCCTGGCGTCGTCTCATGTCGGTGTCGGTGGTGCCCAAGGTAGGCCTGTGCTGCCGCTGGCATGGCGCGAGGAGCATCGGCAGGCCCTGTTGACAAGGTCCGGGTCGCTGGAGTGAGAGTCAGCAGTTACCGCTACATCCGAAGCCGGTCGATGGCTGGCAGCCGCGTACTCCGATACTCCGCCGATCACCCAGTGCGCGACGAACCTGACACGGAAATAGCGGAGGCGCTGGCAAACCGCCCTGGACTCATACTGGTCCGGTGCCTGTTCATCCGGAGACCAACGTCCGCCTTCTGCCCTGTGCCTTCAGTGCTTTGTCCGCTGTCTCCGCTCGTTGCCACAGAAGCGGTGACTCCCCCGCTTTTCTGAGGCTCTCGGCTCTACTGGTCACCACCGAGGGCATGCCCGTCACCCGTCGGGCCAACCCGAAGATCGGCCGCCCGAGCGGGGCTGGTGCTATGCGTGAACAAGAAGAGCCAGATGCACGCGATCGACCGCACCGCGCCGATCCTCCCGGCACTGTCCACTCCAGAGCTGAATGAGCGACGACTGCGTACGGCACGGCGCCACCAGCCCGCGCTCGAGTTGTCCAGCGGCGCGGTCATTGTCGCTACGACCGCGTGATCCACCTCCCTCAGGCTGGGAAGGCACCGCAGGTTCGCAACGCACTGATCACGCAGACCGCCCGCATCACCGCAGCGAAGTGGACGTCACCTGGGACCAGGGGCGAGAGCTGACGCTTTACGAGGACATCGAGGCCCTCACCGGCTTCCGGATCTACTTCTGCGAGCCTCCCCCGCCCTGGTAACGCGGCACTTTGGGTATTGACTACTCAAGGTTCTCGTGCGCCGTTGGGGTGTGCTGGAGGCAGCAAGAAAGTAGGCATTCCGGCTCCCGACAGGCAGTGATCCTTATGCCCACCTTCACGATTCTCCGAAGCAGAAAACGGATCGTCCATGCTGAGGTCGGCCCGAGGGTATTCGGTCTGCTGTTGGAGCACGGGCCGCTGGCGCCATCCACCGCCCGCCATGAGGCCCGCCCTGTGCTGGCCGCCTGGGGCCTGGGCGAGGAGCAGCTCTACGAAACGCTGCTGGTCATCTCCGAACTGGTCACCAACGCCGTCACCCACGCCTTGCCGCCTGTAGTTTTGCACCTGCAGGCCGCCGCGGACGGCTCGGGACGGGTGCAGGTCCACGTCAGCGACGGCGGCCCCCAGCCGACCTCCACACCCGACAGCTGGGCAGCCGCTCGCCCTGCTGGCGAGCACGGCCGTGGCGCCGCGATCGTCTCCGCCCTGGCCGGCGAGGCCGGCGCCTACGTGGACGCCGACGGTCTGATCGACCACTGGGCCGATCTCGGCGCGACCTGACCTTCTACGTAGGCACTGTTTCTCGGATCATGTGCGGAGCCAGATGATGAGGGCTGCGAGGGTGACGGTGCCGAGGTAGATGTAGGCGCGTTTCTCGTGTGGCGACGGCGCGGAAACCCTTCAGCCGGTTGATGGCGCGCTCGACGGTGTTGCGTTTCTTGTATTGCTCGCTGTCGAAGCCGGTGGGCCGGCCGCCTCGGGAACCGCGGTGCCCTGGCACGGCGGTCGTCCTTCACGGCGAGTTCCTCGGACAGCACGAGGTCGAGGAAGTCGAGATAGCCCATCTTCGCCTCGTCGGCTCGCCGGATGTACTCGTTGATGGTTTCGGCCAGGTGGGGCAGGCTGAGCTTGCCGTCCGTGGTGCAGATGCGGGTGCTGACCAGCTCGCTCAAGACGTCTCCCTCGCGCTCGGGTGGATGGTGAAGGGGCGAGTGCCGGTCAGCTCGTCATAGACCACAGCGGGCGGCGGCCGACCTCGGTGCGGGCGACAGCGGCCTGGCTCAGCAGGGCCTGCGAAGATCCGGCCGACTCCTCGACTGGCCGCTCGCGGCGAGGCGGAGAAGGGATATCACCGGTGGTGGTCCGGCGTCCCTTTCCGGTGGGCAAGCCGTCCCAGTGGCTCTCATCGATCACACGGACCCCGCGGCCGACCGCCCGCGCATGCATGGCCAGCAGGGTCTCGCCGCCTGCGTCGGGGACGGTGAGTGCAGCATGACCTGGGACTTCGTGGCCCGGATCTCGACCAGTTGGCGGGGACGGACCTTGCGGGCTGGCACCGAGTAGAGGTTGCCGCCGAAGGTGACCAGACAGTCCTTGCCGATCGGCCGCAGATGCCGCTCGGCCACCAGATACGGGGTGGCCGGCAGCGGCTTGAGGGCCGCGCGGTCACGGGCGGCCCGCTCTCCGATGACCTCCCGGTAGGTCCGGTGGACCTGGGAGCGTCGTTGCAGCACCCAGGTCAGGAAGGCGGCGTCCATCTCCTCGATGGAGGAAAACGACCGCCCGGCCAGGACATGATCGCGGTCGATGTCGACCTGCCGCTCGACCCGGCCTTTGCCCTGGGGGCGGTAGGCGGCCAGCACGTCGATGTCGAAGTCGTAGTGGCCGGCGAACGCGACAGCCTCCGGGTGTAGCCGGACCGCCTGACCAGGGGCGACGTGGCGGCGGCCGACGGTCTTGGTACGGTCGTAGACGATCGTCATGGGCACCCCGCCGAAGTGGGCAAACGCCCGGCGGTGGCAGTCGAAGAAAGTCTGCAGGTCCTGGCTGGTGGTGAAGCAGCAGAACGGATCGCGCGAATACGACAGCGTCATGTGGAAGGAGTAGACCTTCGCGATGCCCATGTGGGCGAGTATCTTGCCCTCATCACCCCAGTCCACCTGGGCCTGGGCGCCGGGGATCACCTCGAAACGGCGGTGCATGCCCGCAAGTTCCCGCGGTGTGATGCCGAATTCTCGGCGATCCTGGGAGGGGCTTCCTTGACGTAGTGCTTGACGCGCTGGTAGTTGCCGGTGAACGCGTAATCCCTGGTCAGACGCTCGTGAATAACGGTGGCCTTCATCAGGATCTCGGCCCACAGCATTGAGTCGATCAGCGGCGCGAACGTCGACTATCCGCTTTTGATGCTGCCCGTTAGACGTCCACCGCGGAGGAGTCGCCGGCCCCTTGGCCGCGAGGTACTTGCGGACCGTCTTCTGATCCAGCCCCGTCTCCCGAGCGATCTCCGACAGACTCATCGCCCCGGACTCGAACAGGCCGCGAAAACTGCTTGTTGGCCTGTGAGGAGGCCGGCGACGGCCTGGATGTGGCATTTCAGACGTCGGGCATATCCGATTCGAGACGCAGTACGTTCTTTATATCCTTTCGGCAAGTAATGCCCAACTTGGAGAAGACGTGTTGCAAGTGATTGTTAACTGTACGAATCGATATCACCAGGCGCCCTGCGATTTCTGCACTGCTCATATTTTGGGCTGCCAACAGCGCGACTTGCCGCTCGCGGTCTGTCAAGCAGAGTGCAGCACCGATGGTACTCGACACTGGCGTACGAACTCCTGGGCAGAGAGTCATGAGCCGCGCACTTGTCCTCATGGCTCTTGCGCCGGCACGACTGTTCCCGCTGCGTGTGTGGATCCGTGTAGCATCGGCATAGGCTTCTGCGGCGAGAAGAAAAGCACCACAGGTCTCGAATTGTCTGGCTACTCTCTCCAGCGCTGGCGCATCTGTGCGCGAGAGAGCTTCGACATGCTGCATGCGTGCTGATAGCAACAGTCCTTGGGGGGGAGGCATGTCGTGCACGTAGCAGGCGGCTCTCTTACAATCGCCGAGGCGCGCAAGAGAGTGCGCTGCTTCTAGTCGCAGTGTTTCCCTGCGACCGTCGGTTCTTTCCACTGCGTCGACGAGGAGCTGATGAGCCTTCCTGAATTTACCTTCAGATGCCGCGGCCCATGCCTCGGCCACTGCTTGTGCGCCAACAGCGTACGCTAGAGAGTCGTCTCCCGAGCCAATGCCAGCCCGGGCTCGGGTCATCGCTGTTGTGTCGCCTGTCAGAGCGCCGGCCTGCAGAAGACAGCACTGCAAATACGTTCGACCGAGAGGCCAGCTTTGTTCGACTTGGCTGGCGAGGACGCGTGTTAGACGGTCAGCGGCCTCTCGTGCGTCTCCTCGCAAGAGCTCGGCTTCTGCTCGGACTCCCTCCAGCATGGCGCGAGCGCTGGGCGATTGGCGGTAGACGTCGGCGCTCTGGCCGCTCGATAGCAGCCCTATCGCATCAGCGATTCTGCCGGATTGCATTATTGCAATTGCTTTTACGATATCTCTCATGATTGGATGATGGCTTAGTAGTACACGACCGTAACCGTGAAAGGCCGGAGGTTCGAGATTTTCTACTACGTGGGATGCCTCCTCCGGTCGTCCGTCGTGCGCAAGTAGCAATCCTAGCGTGATGCATGCTTCCCATCGTACGTACGGGTCGGGTGACACTTTATAGAAATTGAGCGCATCTTCCGCTTCAAGTTTTCGATTCAAATGCAGTGAAAGTTTTGCTCTCCTGACCTGCAGGAGCCCGTTGTAGTCGACGCGCGGGAGATCATTCCTTGTGGCTTTTCCGTCCTTCTGAGCTGCAAGAGCCTGCATAAGAACGCTCTCTGCCTCGCGAAACTGCTCCAGGCCTTCAAGCGCAGTCGCGCGGGCCAGTCCCACCATTGCTATTTCTCTAGAGTCGCGAACAGTAGACCAAGTGGAGACTAGAACTGCCTCAGCTTCTTGATAATTATCCCTCATCCAAAGTACTGTGCCCAGGAGGGTGGCAGTTTCCGCGACGGGCAAGACTTGCCATGCCGCCTGAGCAAGATACCGCGCTTTATCTAGATCGAGTGTCGTAAATGCAATTAGTGCAGCATTCAGTAGTGCAGCCGGGTCGGGTTTCTCCTCCAGTTCGACACTCCAAATGGCGAGCCTCAAGGCAACGTCTGTACGATAATTGGAGTCCTCACGATACAGCCTCACCAGTTCCCGCATGTGCCGGCGACGCTGCAACGTCGGCAAAGAGTTGCGAATGATTTCGCCGTAAAGCGGATGAACAAACCGGGCTACTTCTTCCCCTCCTTCCTTATGTATGGACAGGATTGCTCGACGCTCGAGTTCTTCCAACACCGCAAGGTCAAATATCTTGAGCAGATGCCGGACGAGAACGGGCTCACCTATGGCTACGGTTTGAAGCAAGTCCATCTGCAATGATGAAGTTCCCCTGATCCGCTCTGCAACAAGATCGACTAGGCGGTTTGCGACGACGAACTTTCCCGAGAATGACCATACTCCGCGTTTGAGGACGAGCTGACCCTTTTCCTGGCTTGAAATAATCAACTCCCTCATGGTCAAAGGCAGGCCACCGCTCAATCTGTACAATTCGGAGGCCGTGATGGAGTCGACGGGGCTTCCAGCGATAGCAGCCGCTATCTTGGCAGAATCGTCCTCGCTGAGGGCGCTCAGGTCGATACGCTCGAGCAGGCCATCCTTCCAAAATGCCATAATGTCGGGATGGGATGTTGCGCCCTCCCGACATGTAGCCACTACTGCAACATCATGATGCATGATCATCTGTCGCAAGAGGAGAATGGAAGCACTGTCAAGGAACTGTATATCGTCAATGCAGAGCATCAGACGCTTCCGGCCTGCTGTCTGCCTTAGGGTGACGACTGCTTCCGCCAGAACAGAGTGAGCGTTTGTGAGGGTGTTGCCCTGGAGCGAAAGCCATGGTGCGAAGACTCCCAAAGGGAGCTCCTGTGACGCGGGCGTTGCAGAAACAAGCAACGAGTGAAACCCGCGACTCCGAGCAAGGTCATGCGAGTAGAGCGCTAGTCGCGTCTTCCCAACGCCAGGTGGACCCATAATGATCACACCGCCTGACGCGCCAGTCTTCAGACACTCGTCCACTCGCTGCTGTTCTGCAGCGCGCCCAATGAGCGGCAGCCGTGCGTCCATGCTATGGAGCGTACCGCCGAAAGGCTGCCCCCGGGGGGCGGCTGCCCCCCGGGGGCGTTCATGCTCTCGTTGGAGAGGTAGTGGCGGGGGAAGGCGATCCATTCGTCGTGGAGTTCGGCGAGGACCGCGGTATCCAGGCGGAGGACCGCGGGCGGGTTCGGGAAGACCTGGACGACGTCGGTGCGGCGCTTGATCTCCCGGTTCAGCCGCTCGAGCGGGTTCGTGGCTGGATCTTCTTACAGTGCTGGTGGGGGAAGTCCGCGAACGCGGTCAGGTTCTCCTTCGCCTCCAGCAGCATCTCTTTGACCTTGGGGACTGCCGGCCGAGCATGTCGGCGACGGTGTCGAGCTGGGTGCGGACCGCTTCAGCGGTGGGCTGGGCGAAGACCGTGCGGATGGTCGCGGCGACCATCTCCGCCGGGCCTTTCGGGGTGACGGCGAAGACGTTGCGGACGAAGTGGACCCGGCAGCGCAGCCAGGCGGCGCCGAGCATGACCTTGCGGATCGCTCTGACCAGACCGTTGTGGCTGTCGGAAATGACCAGGCGGACGCCGGTCAGGCCGCGTTCTCGCAGGTGACGAAGGAACTGAGCCCAGAACACCTCGGTCTCGCTGTCGTCGGCCATGACGCGACGACTTCCCGACCCGCTGTCCTGGGGCGACGCCGGTGGCGATGACGACCGTCTGGGAAACGATGCTGTGGTCGACACGGGCCTTGACGCAGGTGGCGTCGCATAACAGGTAGGGAAACCGGATGTGGTCCAGCGGACGCGTCCGGAACGCGTCCAGCTCCGCACAGATCCGGGAGACCTCGCTTTTGGATATCCCGGTGTCCGAGCCCAGGGCCTTGACCAGGTCATCGACCGACCGGGTGGAGACGCCGTGGACGTAGGCCTCCATGACGACCGCGTAGAGAGCCTGGTCGATGCGCCGCCGACGCCAGCAGCCGAACCCGGACGCCGGGAACTGAACAAGCGGCGCACCCGCCAGGCCCTGGAACGGGCGGCGGCGCGGTTGTTCGAGGAGAGGGGCTATGAGGCAACGACCGTGCGTGACATCGCCGACGTCGCAGGTGTGGGCGAACGCACCTTCTTCCGCTCCTTCCGCTCGAAGGAGAGCCTGATCCTGCAGCAGGCTCAGGACCTCGTGCTGCTCGTCGGGGACGAGCTGCGCTCCCGCCCGGCGACGGAGCCGCCCCTGGTGGCCCTGCGCAACGCCATTCTGGAACTCGCTGCCCGCCGCGGGAGCGCCCCGGCGATCCTGTTCACCGGCCTTCAGTCGCCCGGTCCGGCTGGCCGCGGTGAGCGCTTCCTCCTGTTCGATCTGGAGGAGGTGCTCGCAACCGCCTTCCTGGACCGGCTCGCCGCCGCCGGTTCTGATCCGGCGATCGCGAGAGCGTGCTCCGGGCGTCCGTGCTGGCACGCGCGGGTATGGGAGTTCTGCGCGCGGTCCGGCTTGCCTTCAGCCGCCTGCCCGAGGCGGAACGCGACTCGGCCGAGGTTGTCAACCTGGTACGCAAGGGGTTCGCGGTACTTGAGAGATAGCGGGAGTGCTGGGTGCCAGGTGGTGGGAACCCTCTGTCCGGAAGTGCGGGTACGCGGGTTCGCGGCACCAGTCACGGGTTCAACGGTGGGATCCGCTGCTACCGGCCGGGGGTGCGCCTTGGCGAGGGGCGAACTTCCACGTGTCCGGCTTCATGGCGCCGCTGCAGCACGGGCCCGCCCAGCGCGATCGCGAGGAACAGGCCGGCACCGATGACCAGATGTGCGTTCGAGGTCCACCGGTGCAGCAGGTACTCCGCAGCGAGAGCGGCCGCGACCAGCAGCAGCTTCCCAAGGACCAGCTGCCGCAGCGGCAACCGGAACGGCTGACCGCTGCTGCGCCGCTTCACCGTCCTCGACCTCGAGGCAGCAGATGAGGTTCGCGGTGAAGCGGCCCTGTTCACCTTCCACCTGCGGCAAGCAATCCAGGATGTACGTCTCCACCCCCCGCACAGATTGCGGCGAAGTACACAGACCTCGCTCAGGCAGCAATTCGAGGACGTCATCAATCGATGCAGGGCCTCGCTGGACGCGCCGACAATCGGCACTGAGCCTGCTGGACATCGTCGTCCGCTGCCACCAGAGGAGCCAACGGCATGATTGCCGCATGGCGGTCCCGATTGCGTCAGCGTTGGACGGCGTGGCGAAGGAACTACTTCCGCAACTACCTCGGCAACTTTCCGCCGCGCCCGAAGCGCTTCTGCACCTCGAACTGACTGCAACACCCAGGCCGGGCGGCAGTGGCAGCCGCCCGGCCACCGAGAACACCACCCGTCCGGCGCGCCGACCAGGCCGACGGCGCGTACGCCGCCACCGGCCGCGCCCGCGCCCGGGCCAACCAGGCCGCCGTGGACGCGCTCACCGACATCGGCCGCTGCGAGCAGCATCTGTCCGCCACCCGGGGCCGCGCCCAGAGACGGGCCGCCGCCGACGTGCTGGAAGCGGCACGGGCCGCGTACGCCGACCGCGCTTGATAGCAGGTCGCACATGCTGCTTCAAGTTAGATGAAAACTAGATGATCCGTCCGCTAGCGTCGGCTGCAGCGGTGCCACCAGAGGCCCGTGACACATGAGTTCAGGGGGCCATCCATGGTCATCGACTTCTCCACCTTCGGCTCGGGGCCTGTTCCGACGCCCACTGACCCTCGAGTCCTGTTCGACGCGCTGCCCGAGCGTGCCGCACGGTACGAGTTCCTGCGTGACCCCCAGGGGCAGGTGCTGCAGACGTGGTACGACCGGCGGTCGGAGAAGGACCTGGTCGTCAAGCTCAACACTGGTGGCGGCAAGACGGTGGTGGGTCTGCTGATCTGCCAGTCGAGCCTCAACGAGGGTGCGGGCCCAGTGTTGTACCTCGCGCCTGACCCGTACCTGGCCTCACAGGCGATGGAACAGGCCATCGAACTCGGCGTGGAGGTGACCGATGATCCCCGGTCCGCACGCTTCGCCAGCGGCGAGGCCATCTGCGTCCTCAGCCTCCACCGGTTCGTCAACGGCAAGAGCGTCTTCGGTCTCCAGGGCGACGGCCGACCCGTCTTGGACGTCGGCACGATCGTCATCGATGACGCGCATGCGGCGCTGGCCACCGTGAAGGAGAAGTTCACACTGACGCTCTCCCGCGACCAGCACAAGGGATCCTTCGATGAACTCCTCGGCATGTTCGCCGACGACCTGCGCCAGCAGTCGGAGATCACCTACCAGGGCCTGACCACCGAGGACTCCTCGGCCGTGGCCCCCGTGCCGTTCTGGGCCTGGACCCGCCGCATCACGGATGTCACGGCGATTTTGAACAAGCTACGCGACGATGACGAACTTCAGTGGTCATGGCCACTGATCAAGGATGTCCTGCCGATCTGCCGCGCCGTCTTCACCGCCGACAAACTGGAAGTCCAGCCGCCGTACCCGCCGATCAACAAGATCGCCAGCTTTGCCCGCGCCCGACGGCGCGTGCATCTGACTGCGACCCTGGCCGACGACAGCGTCCTGGTCACCGACTTCGCGGCCGACCCCCAAACGGTCGGGGTACCCATCACCCCGACGAGCGCCGGATACCTCGGCGACCGGCTGATCCTCGCACCGCAGGAAATCAGTGCTTCGATCAAGGAAGCCGCAGTCCGCGGCATGGCTGCCAAACTCGCTGAGCAAGTCAACGTCGTCGTCCTGGTCCCCTCTCACTACAAGGCCTCTGCCTGGGCGCAGTACGCAGACATCACCGCCTCGAAGTCCGAGGAGATCGGCGCCGCCGTTGCCAGGCTCCGAGACGGGCACGTCGGCCTTGTGGTCCTTGTCAACAAGTACGACGGGATCGACCTGCCCCGCAAAGCCTGCGAAGTGCTGGTCATGGACGGACTGCCCCAGGTCTACGGCGGGCAGACCCGCCGTGAGGCGATCGTGCTCGGCGACTCCGACGAGATGGCCAACCGCCAGCTGCAGCGCATTGAACAGGGCATGGGCCGAGGCGTCCGCTCCGCCAACGACCACTGTGTCGTCCTGCTGATGGGACCGCACCTGTCCCGGCTCATCGCCGCGCCCCGATACCGCTCCCGGTTCAGCCCTGCCACCCGCGCGCAGATCGACTTCTCCCGTCAGGTGGCCGTCCAGCTGGCCAGCCAGCCACTGGAGAAGATCGAAGGCGTCATCGCGCAGGTTCTGGGCCGGGACCCGAATTGGGTGGCCGCTGCGCGTGGTGCTCTGGGCGAAGTCACCTATCCCCAGAGCACAGTCTCCGCAGGCGCAGCCCCTGCCCGCCGGGCCTTTGACCAAGCCTCGCTCGGCCAGTACGCCCAAGCCGTCACCCAGATGAGCGAGGCCGTTGCCGCGGCGACGGACGAAACTGAGCGGGGGTTCCTTCAGGAGCAGCTTGCCGCGTACCAGCATTTCGTTGACGAGCCCAAGGCCCAGCAGATCCTCGTCAAGGCGCTCGCCTACAACCCTGCGATTCTGCGGCCCATCGCCGGCGTCAAACCCACCAAGATCAAGCCCACCGACACGCAGGCGGTTCTGGCCGCGGGCTATCTGGCCAGCACCTACGCCGACCGCAACGAGTTCCTAGTGGGCATCGATGTCCTCCTTGACGAGCTCGTCTACCGGCCGGTCCAGAAGCAGGTGCCCATCTTCGAGCGGGCCCTGGAACGCCTGGGACTTCACCTCGGATTCGAAGCGCAGCGCCCCGAGCTTGTCACCGGCAACGGACCAGATGTCCTATGGGCGACCGGAGGACTGAAGTACCTGGTGCTTGAAGCCAAGTCGGGAGCGAGTTCGGACAAGATCTGGCGGAGCTCCGTCGAACAGCTGGCGCACTCCATGAACTGGTTCCATGAGCTCTACGACCAGTCCTGCAGCGCGACTCCCGTGTTGCTGCACCCCATCAACAAGCTGGAGTACAACGCCGTGGCGCCTCCCGGCACACGCATCATCACCAGCGGCACTATGGCCCAGCTCAGTGATGCCGTCCGCAAGGCGATGGTGGCGCTCGCGGATGCGGGCAGCTGGAGTGACCCCGAGGCCGTGGCGACGCAGTACCGTGCACACCACCTTCAGGCCGAAGGCATCGCTCAGCGCTTCAGCGTGACCCCTCGCTGAACCGGTTTGCTCGCTAGGTTGGCTCGGACTGCGCCTCCGAGCCAACGCTGACCAGCAACACCCGGCCTGCCACCGACTATGCCCATCGCATCTCGATCTTGGACATGTCCAGGAGCGGTTCTTCTGATCAGTGCTTGGTGGGTTGACCTGGGTTGATCAGTTTGGGGAACGGCTTCGGTCGAGCGGTGTGGGAGCTTTAGCGGCGGCGGCCGGTGTGCGTGTCGGCTTGGAGTGGGCTCCTGATCTGCGGGTTTGTCAGGTAGCGGGTCGGCTGATCAGGTCGGGTCATCTGTGGTGACGAGGCGGCATGTTCAGTGATTATGGGTATGGGATGAACCTGATTTGGGGCTGTTCCGTCCGTCGTGCGGGACTAAACTGCCCGGCTTCCAGCGGGTCGTGAAGCGTCGAGTCTGGGTGTCAGATGGGGCGATGCGGGGTGGCCTCCCACAGGGACGCTGTTTGGGGGAGGATCTGGGCGGACAGGCGGGAGGGCCCGGATCCCAGGCTGATGGTGGTGCGGGTGAGCAGGCATGTGTCTGTCAGGAGTGGGTCGTCGATCTGAATGAGTTCGCCGGTGTCGAGCCAGGGGTCGTAGGGAACGGTGAAATGGACGCGCCGAGGGCTTCCGGGTTCGAGGTCGATGCCGGTGACGTGTTCCAGGAAGAGCGGGCGGCCGTGGATGGCGAGCTGGCCGAAGACGTCACTCGCGGCGAGTTCCACCAGGCGGTCTGCGGCGTCGAAGGCGTCGGTGAATGCCCGGGCAGGGCCGGTCAGGTGCTCGATCTCCTCGGTCAGCACGGTGCAGCGGTAGTTGTGCCGCGCCAGGACTTGGCTGGGTTCGTGGCCGTCGAGGGCGGTGTGGGAGAGACGCTGTTTGAGGCGGGTCCGTGTCTGGCGCAGCGCGTTCCGGCTGGTCTCGTCCAGGGCCTGCCGGGTGTCAGCGAGCCGCTGCCATTCCTGACTCGCCTGCAGCGCGTTGGCCAGGGTGCGGGCGCTCTCCTCGAGGGCCCGTGTCTGGTTGGGTGTCGCCTGCAGCTGGCGGGCGGCGCTCGACGGCAGCCCTCCCATCTGGAGGCCGGCGGCGCGTTCGCCAGGCTGCCAGGCAAGACGGAAGGTGTACTCGATGGTGGTCAATGCGGTTCCGGGTGCGAGCTGCGGCGCGGGCAGCTGCGGGTAGCCGGGCATCCAGGCTCGCAGCCAGGCGATGGTCGTGCGGTGCGCGGCTTCGACCCGTGCCGCTGACTGCACCCAGGCTCTCCACGCGTCCTTGTCGTACGGCGCGTCGAAGTAGGGGACTTGCTCGAACAAGTGGACTGTCCGGGTCAGGCGCATGGGAGTTCCGGCGATGTCGGCGTCTGAGGCCTGCATCTGCTGCAACCTGCCCGGTACTCCGCTGCTGCGGGTGGGCGCGTTCCGGGGCAGCTGACGGGCGAACTCCTGTACGGCTGGCAGGGCTGCCCAGACGTTGGCCTGCTGTGTTACGGCTTGCCATACAGCCGTGTCGTTCATGGGCATTCATCCGTTTCTGAGGGCCTGATTGCTGTGTGCGCTGCTATGGCGTCAGCCAGGAGCTCGTCGTGAGGGCTTCGATAGCCTCTCGGACACGCTGGGCGGCCGTGGCGCTGGGCGGACGGTCCAGCAGGTGTTCGAGAGTGGTGCAGCCCCAGGTTTCCCCTGTCGAGAAGGAGGGCTCATCAGAGGCCTCGACGACGACGTCGTCACTGTGCCGGTAGTCGACGGGCGTGTACACGCTTAGCGTGTCCTGCTGCGGACGACCGATGACCGCGTGCAGGCCGAGCGGGCCTACCTGGGCTTTCAGCGCCGCGGTGTGACCGGGCGGCGCGGCAAGGTCGATCAACTGGTTGACCACCAGCGCTGTTTGCTCAGTGTGCCGGACCAGCGCTTCTGCTGCCGTCTCCCCGGGGCCTGGGCGGCGTGGGGAAAGAGCTGCGGGCTGGTGAAGGCGGGTAAGCAGTTCCTGGCGCCACAACCTTGTTGCGACCGCCAGGGGACCGGCCTCCTTGTCCACCACGGCGGCATAAAATGTTTGGGCGAGTTCGAAGGCGCGAGCCTCATCGACCCAGGCCGACTCTGCTCCAGGAGCTCGCAGCGCCAGCGCTCGTCCGTCCTTCAGCCGACTCATTACCACGGCCTGGTCCTGGGCTGCGGAGAGATGGCACAGCAATGAGGCGACCTGGTGCGGTGCTTCCAGGCCCAGCGGCCTGCGATCGTGGCCGGCCAGGGCCACCGCCGTGAACGGCAGATCACGGGCCACCAGTGCTGCTATCGCCTCGTCGACTCCCCGGATCTCTGCGTAGAACAGCATGCGCTGGTCATCACCGGCGGAAAGCCTGTGGGGAAGAGGCTCGGCGCCGCTGGCGTGTGCGGCTCCGGCGAGGTAGTCCGCGAACGAGTCGTGCATGGGGACTACGGTCTGATCCCAGCCCAGTGAGGTGATCAGGCCGCAGCGGCGGGCTGCTTCGTCAATGGTCGATACGTCGGCCAGCAAGCCGACAGATCGAAGGGCGGATGTGGCCTGACTGAGCAGGTGGTGCCATTCGTAGACGTCCGCGTACCGGCGGCCATCATTCAGCAGAAGCGCATAGACGATGCCCAGCGCGGTACGCACAGCCGACATCCCGGTCGCGCCGCTTCGAGCAGCCAACTGCTCGATGAAGGCTCGGTAGAGGCCTGCTCTCCCCTTCGGAACATCCTGGTCGTCCAGGAGCGCCGTAGCCATGGAGAACATGAGCGGATTGCCCGCGGCATCGCCCAGTGTCTTGTCGAGGGTCGCTACGACAGCGCGGGCCATGTGCGGCGTACACGATCCCCCGTCGATGGCGGTCGCCCGTTCAACCAGCTCGACCCGCCGCTCGTACTCCAGCGGCACCATCCGAAACATCTCTGGAGACACGCTGCTGGGCAGCATGGCCCGAAGCGCTGCCATATCGCGTCCCACCAGCACAATGCGCGCTCCGTGCCCAGCGGATACAGGTGCGAGCAGTTCTTCCTGCAGGGCGCGGCGAGCCGGTTCGGCGACCTCTGCGGCGCCGTCGATGACCAGGGTGACGTTGCTGTCTGACAGCGCCTGAGCACCGGTGGCAGTGGGGCATACCTCCCGGAGCACGGCAGCGAGGCCGTCGGCCGTGAGAGCCCCCAGACGTCCAGGAAGATAGCTCTCGGCGTGCGCCGTGATCACGACCTTGCCGTCAGCTGCGGCCTGCTGGCGCAGGATGCGCACTGCGGTGGTTTTCCCCGACCCCGTGCGGCCAGAGAGCACGACCGGACCACTTCCGCTGAGCAGCTCGCCAACGCGCAACTTCTGTCCGCCGTCCGATGCGTGCTGCCGGATGACCGACGGGTCTCGCATCTGGATGCCGGCAACGGCAGGTGCGATCACCTCTTGCTCGATGCAGGATCTTGCTGCCTCTAGATAGCGCTCCCGTACGGCTGACCACCGCTGGGCAGCCGACTGTTCGGCGGGGACGCCCAGGAGAGCGGCGATGCGCTGGCGGTCCATCTCGCGAAGCTGCGGCTCGGAGTTGCTCGCGAAGTCGAACAAGGCGCGGAACAACCGGTCGACGGCCTTGGTGGCCTGCTCTCTCAGGTCCGCCTCTGTTCGAGCGGAGGGAAGCATCGCAGTCACCTGGTGCTCGGCACGTGTCAGCAGAGCGCTGGTGTTGTATGGATCCTGGCGGATCCTCGCCCTCCCGAGCGCTATGTACACGGACTCGTCGACGCCCACGCCGAGCAGCTCGGCAAGAGGACCGGTGGACCCTTCCGAGGCTGTTTCGAGAGCCTGCTGTACGCGTCGGCCACTCGGGCCGAGTCGGCCGTCGGTGAGGAACTCGAACGATGCATGTGCGGCTTCGGGGAGCACTGCCCAGCGCTTCAGAACTGCAAGTAGCGCGGACTCGCCCCATGTGTAGTCGGGGGCGCGCACCTTGACTTGGATGGCGTGACGCAGTGTTCCGTCGCGGGCGAGGAGCTCGATATCGACAGCGTCGTCGGTGCCTTCGACCCGGATACTGCCTAGGGTGGGGTCTTCCAGAAGCCCGATCGCCTCCAGGACACCTTGTGCCTGCTGATAGGCGATACCCCGGACTGTATCTACGCCGCTCACGATCCCTATGCTTCCACGGCCCTCTGACAGTCCGCTCAGGCTCGTTCAGGCTGTGATGCCGATCTTGCTGAGGAGGTGTTGTTGGTCGGGGTGGAGGAGGGGCCAGGTGCGGTGTTGTTTGTTGATCCAGCGGCGGGTGGTCCGGCTGTGAGGTTGGGTGCGGGCACGCTGGTAGGCGAGTTGCCAGACCATGCCCCAGGGCGGGTTCCACCAGGGATCGATGGCGGTCAGGGCGCGGGCTGCAGGGTTGGGGCCCTTCTTCCTTGTGCGGTAGCGCTGTTTGTTCAGCCATCGGCCGAGTGGGAAGCCGTCCTGGGTGGTGTCGCGGGGGACGGCGAGGTGGCCGTGTGTGAAGGTCTGGGCGTGTTCGACGGCGGTGAGCCAGGGATGCGCGCGGCGGGTGCGGGTGCGGGTGCGGGCGTGGGCGACCTCAGGTGTGATGCCGATCAGCCTCAGGAGATGCTGCTGGCCGGGGTGGAGCTGGTGGTATCGCAGGCAGGCCCGGTGGTCCAGCTGCCGAGGAGCCAGTGGTCGCGTACGTCGCCTGATGCCGGCGGGAACGACCATGCGTCTTCGTCACCGTAGGGTGCGGTGTCCAGGCAGGCGTCCAGGGCCCACCACTTCCCGGGCCGGCCGCCGGGGATCTCCACCAGCAGGCCCACCAGTTCCCCTGCCTCGTCGTGCAGACGCCGGTGCGGAAGGGCATGAGCGGTGAGCCAGTCCTCCAGCAGGCAAGGACCGGACCGTAGGCGTCGATCCCGCCTCTGCTCGGGCGCCTGATCAGCTCTTGGGCAAGCCTGACGACGGATCCGGTGCGCTCGTGCGCCTGGTGAAGGTTGTGGCTCACGCTTCTCCCTCTCGTGGTCGGTTGGGCGGCAGGGCGCGCACAGCGTTGATCGTCTCCACCGGGCGGGCGGAGGCGCACGCTTCGCGGCCGTGGTGGACCAGTCCGATCGCGGCTTCTCTGCTAAGCAGCTGGGCCTCCGCGACCGCTCCATCGGGCTGACCTGTTTCGCCATCGCCGGCCGCGAGCACGAGTTTGCCTACCTGCGCCTCCGCGACTTTGTCGAGACCGAGCACGGCATGGAGGTCGACGTCCGGGTGTGAAGATCAAGCCCCGGAAGGTCAAGGTCCCGTTCGGCTCCCGGCCCAGCAGCTGCCCGGTGCGCGCATGGCGGGCCTGGAAGGCGGAGGCTGGTCTCACCGACCCGGACGACTTCGCCTACAAGCCGCTGCACAACCGCTGGCACACCGTCATGGAGGGCGGGCTCGACCCGGAGACCATCGGCGACGTCATCACCCGGCTGGGCAAGTGAGCCGACGTGTCCTTCCGCCCAACCGGGCACTCCCCGCGCCGCGGGCTTGCCACCAGCTCCAAGCGCGCCGGCAACGACCGCAAGGTCATCGCCAAGCAGGGCGGCTGGGTCGAGAACAGCGCCGCGATGGAGGGCTACTTCGAGGACGGCGACGGCTGGGAGGAGAACGCGCTGGTCAAGGTGCTGTAGGGCGATTAGGCGCAGTGCTGCGATCGGCCGGGGATTGCTCCGAGCCGGTACCGGGGTCGGCACGTAGCGAAGGTCGCCTCCGGGATCCACACTTGTCAGCCTGCGACTCGATGGAACGTGGTTCCCTCTATTCCGCCGTAGCGATCGATCTCGTACGTAGCGGCGCCGGCTCGAGACACGCGCCTCTTGAGCGCTGGACAGAGCCGTAGGGGCAGGCCCGAACGGGCCGAAGTCTCGCAGGGCGTTGAAGTGCTTCAGCAGGCACTCGCGCGGCCCGCCGATGAGGTGGTCAATGAGCACACGCCTCCGGAGCCACTGACCGTCGGTCGTCTCCTTCTCCTCCTCGCCGGGATGGACGACTCGACGCAGATCGGGGTGGTCGTGCCCACAGGGCCGAGTACCGAGTGCGGGATCGGTGACGGCTCGCCGCTGATCCTGACCGGCGGCTCCGGGGACTGGACCGTCGTCTAGGAGACGGGCCGACCAGTCTTCACCCTGGATGCGGACTACCCGGCCGGGCGCTGTATGCGCCTGGACGAGGGCCGCCACGTCCCCGACCACGGCAGCATGTAGCCATTCCCCAGGAGCTTCTATGCGGGTTGCGACCTCGGTTCGGTCGAACCGAGGTCGCCGCTTCACGTACGTGCCCAACGTGCCGCCCGTAGCCTGCACCCTGGCGGATATGCAATTGTCCACGATGTCCCTTCCTCACGCCCCGGCGATCAGCATTCGGGCTGGACGGTAGAAGCGCAGCTGTACAGCGCACGCGGATATCTGCGAAGCAGGCCGGCGGGGTGGGCGAACCTGGTAACTGAGCCGGTCGATCGGTTCAGGCGGCGGTCGGATGCCCGGCGGCCTTGCCGGTGGCGTCCCGGCGCATGGCGGTCATGCCCAGGTCCGCCATGCGGGGCACGAAGGCGACGTCGAGTTCGTAGACCGGGTGGATCAGGCCCCGCTCGCAGGTCTCCGCCCGCCACACCGTGCGGCCGGCGGCGGGGTAGGCGGGGTTGACCCCGATTTCACCCTTGGGGAGGAACCCGTTGAACGGCGTCGCGATCTGGTGGGCATTCCAGTAGTTCCACGCCCGAAGGGCCTTGGCCTGCTCAAAGGTGAGGTACAGCTGCGGATAGCGCTGAAGGATCCGCATTTCTCGGAAGAGCGTCTGCCCCAGCAGAGGTGGCGTGGCCTGGGCGAGGCTGTCGAAGTCCTGTTCGTGGAAGGTGAAGGTGGTTGCGTCCTGGCCGGGGTCGAGCGCCAGGGCGGTGAAGAGGTGGGAGAGGCGGTCTCGGGTGTACTGCGCTGCTCCGGGGGCGAGAGGGGGCTCGATGTCGGCGATCAGCTCGTACAGGCGCTGGTGGTCGGGGTGGAAGCGGGACAGGTCGAACAGCTTGCCCATGCCGCTGACCGCGGAGAAGGCCAGACGCTTGTAGAGGAGGTTGTTCATCTCTCCAGCCCTCGCGTACGTCTTCGTCTCGGTGCTGGTGGAGTGGAGCATCAGGTACTCCGACAGCACCTCGAAGTACACGTAGCCCAGGAACGGCAAGGCTGGGACGGTGGCGGCGAGGCGGTCCACGAACGCGTCCGGCGCCGTCCTGTGCCCGGCGGCGCCTGCCACAAGCGTGTCCAGGAAGGGGGCGGCCGTACGGATCTGGTGCACCGCTTTTGTGCTGATCTGGGTGTCTTCTTCCTCGGTGAGGAAGTTGCGGTGATCGAGGTAGGTGTGCAGGTGGACGCGGCCGAGTCGCAGGTAGTCGATGCCCCTGGCGGGCGCCGAGCTGGTGGGAGCGATCTCGATCATCAGCGTTTGGGTGTGCGGTTTGGTCCGCAGCAGGTAGGTGCCGAGGTTGTGCGGGCGCAGGCCGTCGGGGGTCTCGGTCAGTGGCGCGCAGTACAGCGCGGCGAGCAGGCAGCCGGAGGAGGCGTAGAGCTGTCCGCTGGAGCGGATGGCGTCCAGCGCCGTCGTGGTGTGCATCAGGTGGATCGGCCGGCCGCTGGTGAGTACTCCCGTCATGGCGTTGTGTGCGAGCAGGTGGCCGCCGGGGGTGTCGTGTTGCAGGTATCGGCGCCAGTCGTCTTCGCTCTCGGCGCACCCGGCTGCCATGGGCCGGGTGTGGGGGCTGGTGTAGTCGGTGTGGGCGTCGTCGAGTTCCGTGTCCACGAGGAGGTCTCCTACTGGCCGTGGGCCAGGCTCTGACGGGCGGTGGTGAGGGCGTCGTGGTGGGTGGCGCCGTCGAGGGCGGCTTGCTCGCTGCGTACGACGAGTGCGAAGGCGGCTGGGGGCAGCCAAGCGGGCACCGGGGTGCTCAGTCGGGTCAAGTCGGGCCACCACTGCTGGAGCGGAAGGCGATAGCGATCCAGGCAGTCGACGGCCTTGAGGACATCGACGAGGTACGGGGCGGCCTGGTAGGCGCGTTTCTGCTGGGCGGTGAAGTCGCCGTAGGGCACGTCGTGCACGGCGATCGCTTCCGCCGCCCGGTGCAGCGCGACCGGCGCCACCGGGCGGCTCATCGCACCAGTGACCGTGTCGGTGTGGTGGAGGAACCAGGATGCGGCGCGCCGCCCGTGCCCGGCATCCGCCCGGTCGTCGCGTCGTCGGCAGTCGTGGACCGCCCCGGCGGCACACACTGCCGCGACGTCGTCGTCTTCCAGCCCGTACTCCTGGGCCAGGAGCGCTGCGAGCAGGCTGACGCGGGCGTTGTGGAGGATGCCGTGGTTGGAGTCGGCCTGGCGCTCGGTGGTGAACCAGGATCTGGCCGGTACGAGCATCAGGCCTGGGCGTGGGAAGCTGGGCGCGGCGTCGAAGTTCACCGGCCGGTTGTCCGCGATCCACTGAAGCGTCATCTGGTCCATCGGCTGATGGGCGGGCAGTCGGCGCTGGGCAGCGAGTTCCTGGAGGCAGGCGCGGCCGGGCACAGTCCGATCGGTCATGGCGTCCTTCACACAGAGAGGTACGGAGCAGGCGTGAAGCTGGGCGTGGCGATTCTGACGATGGGCACGCGGCCCAAGGAGCTGGCGGAGCTGCTGGCCTCGGTCCATGCGCAGACGGCTCCGGCGGTGCGGACGGTGGTGGTGGCCAACGGGTGTGCGATGCCCGATCTGCCGCCGTGGGTCGAGACGGTGCAGCTCGAGGAGAACCTGGGGGTGACCGGCGGCCGCAACGCCGCCCTGGAGCACCTGGGGGACATGGACCTGGTGCTGGACCTGGACGACGACGGGCTGCTGGTCGCCGACGACGTATTCGCCACGATCCTCGCGCTGTACGCGGCAGACCCACGGCTGGGGATCGTCGGGTTCCGTATCGCGGACGAGACCGGGGTGACCCAGCGCCGCCACGTGCCCCGGTTGCGGGCCGGTGATCCCATGCGCGGCGGACTGGTGACCGGATTCCTCGGCGGCGCCCACGTGCTGTCCACCAAAATGCTGGCCCAGGTCGGCCCGTGGCCGGACGCCTTCTTCTTCGCGCACGAAGAGACCGACATGGCCTGGCGAGCGATCGACGCCGGGTGGACGGTGCTGTACGCGCCGCAGTTGCTTCTCCAGCACCCGCGCACCTCTCCGGCCCGACATGCGTTCTTCTACCAGGTCAACGCCCGCAACCGGGTCTACCTGGCGCGCCGTCACCTCCCAGCGGTGCTGGTGCCCGTCTACCTGGGGGTGTGGGTGGCTTTGACGCTGGCCCGTACCCGCAGCCTGGGCGGGCTGCGGGCCTGGTTCGGCGGGTTCGTCGAGGGCTGGCGCACTCCGTGCGGGCGCCGGAAGCCGATGCGCTGGCGCACCGTGATCCGCCTCGCCCGCCTCGGCCGTCCCCCCGTGATCTGACCTCCTCACGCAACGTTCCGGGCCTCGGCGTGCAGCCATGACGGGATCGCCCCGGGGGTGTCCTCCAGCCACGTGAGGTAGCGGCGCACGCCGTCCTCGATGTCCACGCGCGGCGCCCAGCCCAGCACCTGGCGCATACGGGTGGTATCGGCGCAGGCGCCGAACGGGTCGCCCTGCGGGCGGGGGGTCTCGACGATTCGCGCCCCGGGATAGTGGCCGCGCACCAGGTCGGCGACCTGCCGGATGGAAGTGGCGCGGCCGGTACCGACATTGAGCGTGGTGCGGTCCGCGCCCTCGGTCACGGCCGCCAGCAGGGTCGCCTCCGCGATGTCGTCGACGTGCACGAAATCGCGGACCTGTGATCCGCCGCCGTTGAGATGCAGCGGCAGGCCGAGCGCGGCCCGCATCGCGAACCAGGCCACCACCCAGCTATGGCTGTTCTCCTTGACCACCTGCGGCTCTCCGTAGACAGAGAAGTACCGCACGATCGCGTACGAGTCGCCGACCCCGCCCAGGGTCAGGGCGGTCTGATGCTCGCCCCACAGCTTGGTGTTGGCGTAGACCGACGCAGGCACCAGAGGATCGGACTCACCGAACCGGGCTCTCACATCTCTTGAACCGGTTCCGGTGCCGTAGACGCTGGCCGAGGAGACGAAGACCAGCCGCTTCAGCATGCCGCCGTGCCGGGCCGCGGCATCCAGCACGGTCTGAGTGCCGTCGATGTTGGCCTTCAGCGCCGCCGCCGGGTTGCGGGTGCACTCCGCGACGTCCGCCAGGGCCGCGGCGTGGATGACGTAGTCGCTGTGGGACAGCAAGTCGTCCATCAGCGCGGCATCGGTGATGTCGCCGGCGATGACGTCCGGGTCCCGAGGGGAGATCTCGAAGACGGAGGAGTAGAGGGAACTTCCGTATGCGTCGAGGCGGCCCACGGCCAGCGGCTTCGCGCCCAACGCCCGGAGTTTGTGCACGATACGACTGCCGACCAGCCCGAAGCCGCCGGTCACCGTGACCGTTGCACCGGACAGATCAGCAAGGCGATCCTTTGTGTTCACGTAGGTCTGCCCTTCTCGACAGCGCCACGCGAATGCGCGGCGTCACGCCGTCGAGAACACCACCGGCCATCCCGCTCGCTCCAGGGGATGACTGTGTGTCCGGTGTGTGCCCGCCCCCAACGAAACCGCCCCACCGCCCAGCCGGGTACGGCATGGTGAAGAAGGAGACATCGGCGGCGACACCCGGGGGCGACATGGATCTCGACCGGCATCCGCTGGCGCACCTGCGCCGCCATCACCACTGGTCCGGAGACGACCTCGCCCGCCTGCTCCGCGACCAAGCCCGACGGCGCGGCCTGCGCAGCGGCATCGACCGCAACCGGATCTGGCTCTGGGAAACAGGCACCACGCCGAACCAGGAGAGCCAGGCGCTCCTGGCGGGCGTCCTCAACGTTCCCGCCGCCATGGTCGAACAGCTCGGCTGGCCCCACTGGCTGCCCGCCTTCGAACAACCCGCCCCCTTCAGCCCGTTGGGAAGCCGGGCCGCCCTGAGAGAGGTGCAGGTTACCCGCATGGACCGACGATCCTTCCTGGTACTCAGCAGCAGCACCCTCGTGGAGATCGCCGCCGACTGGGCCCGCATCGAGCCCCGCCATCTGTCCCAGGCCCTAGGCGGGCAGCGCGTCGACCAGGAACTGCTGACCTGGCTGGAGCAGCGCTCCGGCGAGCTGCGCACTCTTGCCGCCGGACCGCACCCGCACGTCTCCGGTCTCATCGACGCCCACCTCAACACCGCCATCGACCTCATCACCCAGGACCGCTACACCCCGCCCATCGGCCGCCGGCTCCACGCCGTGACCGCCGACCTCGCGCACTGCGCCGCGTGGCTGCGCTTCGACGCGGACCGGCACGCGGATGCCCAACGCCACTGGCAGGCCGCCGTCCATGCCGCCCACCAGGCCGGGGATCGCGATCTGGCCGCCGTCGCCCTGTCCGATCTCGCCTACCAGGCCACCTGGCTCTCCCGGCCCGCCGACGCGGTCCACGTCCTGGAGCTCGCCCGCTCCCGCACCCGTACCCCGGCTGCACGCTCCCTGCTCGACGTACGCCGCGCCCGGGCCTGCGCCGTACTCCAAGACCGCCAGGGAACCGGTCGCGCGCTGGCGTCCGCCGAGACCGAATTGGAGCGGATGCGCCCGCAGGACACGCCTCCAGTGGTCTCCTGGATGTCGATGGCGGACGTCAGCGCCGACGCCGGAAGGTGCTGGCTCGACCTCGGCGACCCGGGCCGCGCCGACGCCGCGATCGGCGCCGGGCTGGACGAACTCGATCCACGCCGCTCCCGTACCAAAGCGGTGTTCCTGACCTACCGTGCCGAAGGCTCTCTCCAAGGCCGAGACGCTGCGGCCGCCGCGACCGATGCCCGCACCGCCCTCGACGCCGCCCTCGGTTCAGGAGCAGCCCGCTGCGTCGACCTCGTCTCCGCTCTCATCCACCGTCTGGACAACCGGACCGAGCAGCCAATAGTCGAGCTGCGTGAGTATGCCCGGGAACGACTCGCCGGATGATACCCCGCTGATCGTGGTCGGGCCCCAAGCGAGCGCCAGAGAGTCCGGTGGACATCGCCGAGATACTGCCATCATGGCCGTCACCCAGCAGCTCGGTGTCGTCGACGATCGCTTAGCTGATCATCCCGTCTTGCGTCTTCCAGACGAACTCCACGGATCCCTCCTCGGGCAAGCGCGGCGAGGACCGTGCCGAGGTCCGGGGTCAGGAAAGGGGGTCAGCAGGGCACGTGGGCCGAGACCAGCGCGCACCAACACCGGCATCCACGGCGGGAGCCCCGCCCTCTTCGCCGGACAGCGCCAAGTTTCCCCGAAGCCGAGGGAGACCACGAATCGCATTGGGCCGCCAATGCCGACCCAAACCAGTCCGACACCCAAAACTTGGACTGTGGGTTGGCGTGAGGCGATCGAACATCAGTGATGTAGCGTTCGCGAGCTCGACGTGGCCGGGCCAGGTTAAGTGTCGTCTTCGAGTCGTTCGACGTGGCCTGTGGGGCCTTTCACAGAGCCCGTGCGGGCCTTGTACCACGGCCAGGGCCGCAACGGCCCCGCTCGAAGGCGCTCATGGGTGTCGTGGACGGCTTTGCGGGCGCCCCCGGCTCCGGGGCCGACGGCGTGGTGCCGAGCCGCTCCAGGCGTTTGCGCGGCCCGTCCAGCAACCCTTGTCAGCCCCACCGCCAACCGCACCAACTGTCCAGGCAAGGCCGACCGCCGCTACTGCTCTCCGAGGGACCTTCCCCACAGGCGCGGGGAGCAGCGCGCGCCCGAGCTCCTGGCGTGCGGCGGGCAGGGACCACCCCCGCGGGTGCGGGGAGCAGACCACGGTGACCGACGCCCGGGTGCGGCAGGTGGGACCATCCCCGCGGGTGCGGCGAGCAGGACGGGCCGCGGAGGGCCTGGTCGACGAGGTGGGGACCATCCCCGCGGGTGCGGGGAGCAGACCGTCATGCCGACCCGGTCGGCGATGACGTAGGGACCATCCCCGCGGGTGCGGGGAGCAGAGGGCGACGCGGCCGTTAAGACGCTGTGGGGCGGGACCATCCCCGCGGGTGCGGGGAGCAGGCAACCGCCAGGCGGTTGACGTCCTTCTGGGCGGGACCATCCCCGCGGGTGCGGGGAGCAGGCCTACGTGGCGCACAGCGGGATCCCCTCGACGGGACCATCCCCGCGGGTGTGGGGAGCAGGACATCGCCGTGAACGCCCGGCACGTGGCTCTGGGACCATCCCCGCGGGTGCGGGGAGCAGAGGCCCTGAGGCCGGTGGCCTCGCCCCACCGCAGGACCATCCCCGCGGGTGCGGGGAGCAGGTTCCTCTGGGTCGTCGCCCTCTTCGCAGAGCGGGACCATCCCCGCGGGTGCGGGGAGCAGATCCGCTGGGCAATGGGGGTGTCACCGGCACCGGGACCATCCCCGCGGGTGCGGGGAGCAGCCCCCACCCATGCCACCGAAAAGAAGGATCGAGGGACCATCCCCGCGGGTGCGGGGAGCAGAGCGTGCCCGACGCGGTCAGGTCGGCAGTGACGGGACCATCCCCGCGGGTGCGGGGAGCAGCCCCCACCCATGCCACCGAAAAGAAGGATCGAGGGACCATCCCCGCGGGTGCGGGGAGCAGAGCGCAGCGACACACACCCCGGTCAGGGCGATGGGACCATCCCCGCGGGTGCGGGGAGCAGTGCCTCGACGACCACGGGCGCGCCACGATCGAGGGACCATCCCCGCGGGTGCGGGGAGCAGGGAGGGACGCGGCGGCGCCCGGGCGCACTACGGGGACCATCCCCGCGGCTGCGGGGAGCAGCCTGGCCGTGGCCCTGGTCGCGGCGAACGGGAGGGACCATCCCCGCGGGTGCGGGGAGCAGGCCGGCCGAACCGGTCGTGCGCGAGGACTGGTGGGACCATCCCCGCGGGTGCGGGGAGCAGCGCCCGGCGGACGACAACGCGTGCGGCGGCACGGGACCATCCCCGCGGGCGCGGGGAGCAGGGCGGATACCGGCCCGAGGGCGACGAGCCCGAGGGACCATCCCCGCGGGCGCGGGGACCAGGCGAGGAACAGGGCAAGCACACCCTGCGCCAGGGGACCATCCCCGCGGGCGCGGGGAGCAGTTCACGAGGATTTCGTAGGCCTTTTCCATGTTGGGGCCATCCCTGCGGGCGCGGGGGGCAGGACTACCGGGAGTCGGAAGACCGTCTCGCGGAGGGTCCATCCCCGCGGGCGCGGGGAGCAGGCGCCCCGGCCCCGACAGGCGTATTTCGAGTGGGGACCATTCCCGCGGGTGCTGGGAACAGTCTCGCATCTCGATGGTCGTGTGCTGTTGCTAGGACCATCCCCGCGGGTACGGGGAGCACATCCTCGCCGCGCGGTCCGGGGCGGGCGGCGTGGGACCATCCCCGGGCGCGGGGAGCACACTTCAAGACATGCGATTTTATCCAAAGCACTGCGGCTGACGCCCACTTATGGCGACTCGGCCCGCATCCTCGGGAATCACGAACTCACACGTGCGACGCCCCCCTCCGTACCTGTCCGCCGGGATACGCTCGGTCAAGTTGTCAGCGTCGGGCCGTACCGTTCGGGTCATGCTGCAGATCTGTGACCGCCTCGGGCTGACGACTGAGGAGATAGCCCGCTTGGGAACCCTGTGGGGGAAATCCGCGGAGAAGGGCGGCGGGACGATGTCCCTGCTGCTCTGCCACATGCTCGACACCGCGGCCGTCGCAGAGTTTATGTTCGACCATTACCTGGCGCCCGCCACCCGCGACATGCTCGCACGGTTGTCCGACGGGAACGGCCGCCGGTTCTTCGCATGGCTCTGCGGGATTCACGACTGCGGCAAGGCAACTCCCGCGTTTCAGCGGAAGTCCGGAGCCGAGGCCGCCGCGCTAGCCGATGTTGGCCTCACCTGGCGTGCTGGCCTGGTGACCGCCGACACTTCCCGTCAGTGGAGCCACGACAAGGCCGGGGCGTTTCTCCTCCGCCAGTCCCTCAAGGATGTTGGCGGGTGGGAGCGGCGGCATGTGGACTGGGTGTGTCCGCTGGTGTCTGGACACCACGGCACCTTGCGCGGCGCCACGGCGAAGGACATCACACACGCGCGCGGCGACGCTCACGGCAAGACCCATGAGTGGAAGCGGGCGCAAGCTCTCGTCGTCGAGGTGTTCACTGCCGCGCTCGGCTACGACTCACTCGCCGACGTCCAGCCTGTGACAGTGCCGGCGCGCGCCGAACAACTTGGCCTCCTCGGCCTGGTCGTGATGGCCGACTGGATTGCCTCCGATGCAGCGCAGTTCCCCGGCATTCCCGAGCTGGCACGTATCACCCTCGCGGGCGCGCGGCGCAGGGCTGTGGCCTCCTGGCGGCAGGGGCGTTTCGGCGGGGGTCTGCGCCGCCTGCAGCCGACCGACGGCACCGATCTGGTGAAGCTGCGGTTCGGGCACGATGCCCGTGCCTCGCAGGCCCTTGCCGTCGATGTCGTCCGGGCGATGGGTGCGCCAGGCCTGGTGTTCCTTGAGGCCCCGATGGGCGAGGGCAAGACGAAGACGGCACTGGCCGCGGCGGAGGTGCTGGCCGAACGGTTCGGTCTGTCCGGGGTGTTCGTCGGGATGCCCACCCAGGCGACCGCCGACCCGATGTTCACGAGCGTCCGCGCCTGGGCTGCCGCAGCCGAACCAGGCAGCGAGGACGACGTCGTACTCCTCCACGGCAAGCGCGCCTTCAACCCCGAATGGAAAGCCATCCAGTCAGGTGACTGGACCACTGCCGACGCCCGGTTCCGCACCGTGCAGGAAGACGCCCCCGACTCCTGCTGTGCGAACCGTCAGGGCCCGGCCGACTGGTTCCTCGGCCCCAAGCGTGGCCTCCTCGCACACCTCACCGTCGGCACCATCGACCAACTCCTGTACGCCGCCACCCGCACCCGACACGTCATGCTCCGCACCGCCGGACTCGCCGGAAAGGTCGTCATCCTCGACGAGGTCCACGCCTGCGACGTCTACATGTCCCAGTTCCTCAAGGAGGCCCTGCATTGGCTCGGCCAGGCCCGCATTCCGGTCCTGCTGCTGTCCGCGACCCTGCCGCCCACGCAGCGTGCCGAGCTCGCCGACGCCTACATGTCCGGCGCCACCGGCAGTGCCGACAGCCCACAGCTGCCCACCCCCGGCGGGTACCCAAACGTCACCGCCGTCTGGCCCGGCATGACCTCCCCCCTCGTCGCCCACGCCTCGACCTGGCGCGATGACCTGCCTGTACAGGTCCGTGTTCTGCCCGAAGCACCCGCCCGCAGGAACGACCCACGCACGGACCGGGACATCGAGCAGCCCGTCATCGACCTCCTCACCCGCAAACTCGCCGACGGCGGCGTTGCCCTCGTCATCCGCAACACCGTCAGGCGCGCACAGCGCACCTACCGCGAACTCGCCGCAGCCTTCCCCAAAGAACGCGTGATCCTGCACGGGCAGCTCACTACCAGCGCCCGCGCCGACCGCACCGAACGCCTCCTCAACCAGCTCGGCCCCAGCAGCACGCCCCGCCCGGATCGGCTGATCCTGGTGGCCACCCAGGTCGCCGAGCAGTCATTCGACATTGACGCCGACCTGATCGTCACCGACCTCGCGCCGATCGACCTCCTCCTCCAGCGCATCGGCCGCGTCCACCGGCACACCGCCACGAAACGGCCCGGCGACCTGCGCCGACCCACCGTGTACGTCACCGCCATGCAGCCCCGCCTCGACACCCCGCCCGCGATCGACCGTGGCGCAGAGTTCATCTACGGCCGTCACCTCCTGATGCGCACCGCAGCCGCTGTCCTCGATGCGGAGAGTGCCGACGGCTGGGCCATCCCCTCACAGGTCCCCAGCCTTGTTGCCGCCGTCTACGGCGAAAGCGACCTCGTACCCGACGCCTGGGCTACCGCTGGCCAACAGGCCCAAGCGGACTGGGAGATCAAGCAGAACGACCGCCGCCAGGCTGCCGGCCCCTTCCTCCTGTCCCGGCCCGGCGAGCGCGCCCTCCCGCACCTGGACGGCCTCCACTACGCGGCCACCGAAGCTGCCACCGAGGACCACCTCGCCGCCACCGTCCGAGACGGCGACATGTCCCTCGAGGTCATCCTCCTCGTTCAGGACTCCGCCGGGTACCGCACCCTCGAGGGGCAACGCCTCGGCTCTGGTGGAACACCTAGCGGCGATCTCCTTGAAACCCTCGCCGGGGACATGATGCGCCTGCCACAGCGCCTCACGCCCGCTGCGATCGACAACCTGAGCCCACTGCCCGGATGGAACGATCACGCCTGGCTCCGCAACACCCGCGCGCTCGTGCTCAGCCCCTCCCTCACTGCCACGATCGGCGAGTACGCAGTGAGCTACGACGCCGAGACCGGACTGGCATACACGCGCACCTGAGCTGTAACCCGTTCAGCGCCTGGCAGGCTGTCGGCCAGGAAGCCGCGCCCCGCGGCCCCGCCTGCACAACCCGCAGGTGGGAGTGATTGGCCAGACCACCCCCACATTCGTAGGGATGCCTCGCACGGTGGAGGGGGACGGAATCCCGCCCGGTCGCGGGATCCCGCTTGTCGCACCGCGCCCCCGCCCATTCGCTCCGCGCAGCCGAGGGCGAGCGGCTGCCCTGACGGCTCGTTGATCGCGTAGTCCCGCGCATCATGCGGATGCGCAAGGCTTCGCCACCCAATGAAAGCGGTTCGGCTCTGCGGACGGTAGGGATTGCCTGAATTCGGATCGGATTGTCAGACCCCTCCTGTATGTATGTCGTCGGGTCGCGCGGAACGCGCGGCCGGGCTGATGCCTGCTCAAAGGACCTCAGAGGAGGGGACTTTGTCGGATCCGAGGTGGTGTCTGGTCGACGGTCTCGGCTGGCTGCCGGTTGAGGGGCCCGACGGGCCGAGAGAGGTTCCGTTGCGCGAGGCCCTC
This sequence comes from Streptomyces sp. WAC00040, assembly GCF_056835925.1. Lineage (NCBI taxonomy): Bacteria > Bacillati > Actinomycetota > Actinomycetes > Kitasatosporales > Streptomycetaceae > Streptomyces > Streptomyces sp. WAC00040. Next base: position 11,128 of record NZ_JAKQZE010000005.1, on the reverse strand, counting down.
CTTAGGGCACACACGTTCACGAGGCTGGCGCCGGACATGCCGACCATGGTGCCGGTGCTTCTGCGGCAGGTCCTCGTACCGGTTGTTCTCGACGCGCTGGGACCCATCGACCCGGGCGCGTGGGCGGACATGATGGACGAGGGCGGATTCACGCTCCAGCAGCAGGAGGCGATCGGCCGGTATCTGGACAAGCGCCTTGACCGCTTTAACGTGTTCGACGACACGGCGCCGTTCGGCCAGGCCGCCGGGCTGGAACACCCGGGTGGAAAGGTCCATCCGGTGTCGGTGCTGATGCCGCATGTGGCGACGGGTAACAACACCCCGTTGTGGGATGCCCGGCTGGTGTCCGACCCGGCACCGCTGCCTGTGGGGGCAGCGGTGCGCTGGATGCTGCATGCGCAGTGCTGGGACACAGGCGCGATCAAGACGGCAGCGGTCGGTGACCCGCAGGTGAAGGCGGGCAAGACCACGGGCAACCGTACTGGCCCGCTTGGAAAGCTGGGTGTGGTGACGCCCCTGGGCCGCACCCTGTTCGACACGATTGTGCTGAACCTGCCGCAGGGCGAGCGGACTGCCGGGGACCGGCCGCAGTGGGATCGGGCGCCGATGGGCCCATACTGGCAGATGCGGACGCCTGCAGGGGTGCTGGACCTGTTCACGTGGCAGGAGCGCCGTATTCGGCTGGCCCTCGAGCCGTCAGATGCCGGCGGCGTACCCGAACAGGTTCGGTGGGTCGTGATGTCTGCCGGGGACCGAATCGACGGGCCGCAGCCGGAGGACCCCCATACCTGCTGGACGATCAAGACAGACAAGGCCAAGGGAAGTGTCCGCTACCCGCGCAGGCACCTGCCGGGCCTGACGGGATGGCAGGGCCTGGACGCGTTGCTGACGATCGACCGGGACACCGCTGGATACGAGACGTCTGGGCTGCTGATGCAGGCTGCTGCCGCGACCTTGCTCGGTGACCTGCCGCCGGACTACCCCCTGCGGGCAGCGACATGCGGGATGGTCTACGACACCAAGGGCGCTATCGTCTACGACGTCCTCACCGACGAGGTCCCCATCCCCGTCGGCGCGCTCCGCTCCGACCTCGCCGTACGCGGCTCGGTGATCCTCGTAACTGAGCAGGCCCAGGCGCTGGCCCGCGCCGTCGATCACCTGGCCGCGAACCTGCTGCGTGCGATCGGTGGCGAGCCGCCAGCCCGAGGCAAAGGGCAGCACGCCGGCACCAAGCTCCTCCACGTCCTCGACCCACTGGTGCGCCGATTCCTCACCGGCTGCCAGCGCAACCCCGACGACGACGAACTCGACCAGGCGCACAAGGCCTTCGAGACCCTCGCAGAGCGAGCGGCGCGGGCGGCCGCCGAGGAACTCCTGCATCGTCTGCCCGGCAAGGCGTTCACCGGCCGGACCGTCACGAAGAAGGACCGCGGCAAGACGGTCACGACCATCTACCAGCAGGCGAGCGCTGAACGGTACTTCTACGCCGCCGTACGCAAGACCCTGACCCACCTGTACCCGCAGCCGGCCACCGCCGAGGAGACCGCAGCATGACCACTCCCGAGACGAATGCCGGCACATCCGGCAAGGAAGCACCCTGGTACTGGGCACAGTTCGAGCCCGGACGGCCCAAGGCCAGTTCGATGCCCCCTGGCGGTGAGCTGGCGGCACTGCGTCTGGGCCTGACCGTCGATGCCGGGCAGGTGCCGCAGATGTGGCCGTTCTACCGCTCCCGTGTCGATGACGACCTGGCCGCACGCGGTCTGGTTCCCGACCGGCTGGTGGCTGAACACATGGCGCTCGCTCTGTTCGCCGCCCACCAGCAGGGCCAGCCCCGGCTGATGCACCGATCCGGCGTGCGCCTCGGTACCGCCATGCGGACGCTGCACGACCGGTTCAGCCGGGAAGGCGTCGACAGCCGGATGGCCGCCGCCGCGCAGGCCCGCAGCATGGGCACGGCCTTCTACCACCTGCGCGGCCTGGTCTCCCAGCTAGCCGTCACTGGACAGCCCCTCGACTACACCCGGCTCCTGACCGACCTGCGGTCGTGGCCATTCCCCGACTCCCGGGCACGCACGGTCCGCACGTGGGGGTCGGACTACTACGCGTGGGCCAAGACCCCGGAGAAGTAGCTCCGCCGCCGCACCCTCAGTACGTTCCATCTCAGCAAGGAGTTCAGCATGTCCATCGGCCTGACCCGTCGCCGGTTCATCGACGTTCACGTGCTGCAGACCGTGCCGCCGTCCAACCTGAACCGGGACGACGCCGGCGCTCCGAAGGAAGCGACCTACGGCGGGGTACGCCGGCCGCGGGCTTCCTCGCAGGCGTGGAAGCGAGCAACCCGTATGGCTTTCTCCTCCCTCGGGATCGGCGAAGACCAGCTCGGCACTCGCACCAAGCAGATCGCCGACCACCTCGCCGGCCGCATCGCCGCCCGCACCGGACTGGACGAGACGTCGGCCGCCCGGCTCGCAGCCGCGGTGCTGGCACCGCTTGGGATCTCTGCCAGCAAGAACAAGGAGGAGGAAAGCGCATATCAGCTGTTCTACGGCAACAAGCAGATCGAACAGCTGGTGGACCTGGTCGCCGACCGGGCGGACCAGCTCGCCGCCCTGGACGACAAGAAGCTCGCCGCGGAGTTCACCGCCGCCCAAGCCCGTACGGCACTGATGACCGGCCACCCCATCGACGTCGCACTCTTCGGCCGCATGGTCGCCAACCTCCCCGACATCGACGTCAACGCCGCATGCCAAGTCGCACACGCCATCGCCACCCATGGCGCCGAGCTCGAATTCGACTTCTACACGGCCGTGGACGACCGGCAGGGACCCGACAGCAAAGGCGCCGGCATGATGGGCCGGATCGGCTTCAACTCCGCCACCTTCTACCGCTACGGCGCTGTCGCCCTGCACCAGCTCGACACCAACCTGTCCGACCCGGCCGCCGCAGTGAAGGCCACCACCGCGTTCCTGTCCGCCTTCGTCCGCTCCATGCCCGCCGGCTACGGCAACTCCTTCGCCCACCGCACCATGCCGCAGCTCGTCGCCGTCACCATCCGCGACGACCAACCCATCAACCTCGTCACCGCCTTCGAGAAGCCCATCACCGCGTACGGCTCCACCGGCTACGCCGCCCCGTCCGCGGCCGCGCTGGCCGCCGAGCAGACCGCCATCGCCACCACGTGGGGTGCCCCGGCTCTGTGGACCGGCGTCACGCACGCGTTCACCGACACCACCGCGAAGGCCCTCGACGAGAGCTTCGGCCAGCCCCTCACGTTCCCCGGCCTGCTGGACGCGCTGACGACGGAGCTCTCCCGGTGACCGGCACGGCCACAGTGCTGCTGCGGCTCGCCGCCCCGCTGCAGGCCTGGGGCGACCACCGCGCCGTCCTCGACAGCCGGCACACCGCCCCACAGCCGACGAAGTCCGGCGTCATAGGACTCCTCGCCGCCGCGCTCGGCCGCGACCGCGACGAGCCCCTCGGCCAGCTCGCCGACCTCACCATGGGCGTCCGAGCCGACGTACCGGGCACCCTGCTGCGCGACTACCACACCGTCAGCGACTACCGAGGCGTCCCACTACTGTCGACGAACCTCAACGCCAAGGGCCGGCAGAAGCCAACGAGCAAGCCCCGGTACATCCAGCCCACCCAACGGTTCTACCTCCAGGACGCCGCATTCCTCGTCGGGGTGAACGGCCCGGCCGACGTCATGGACGAACTGGCCGCTGCCGCAAAGGCCCCAGCCTGCCTCCTCGGCCTCGGCCGCCGCTCCTGCCCACCCACCTTCCCTCTCGCCCTCGGCCTCACCGAAAGCCCTCTGATCGAGGCCCTGACGGAGCAGGACTGGCTGGCCTCTCCCCACGCCCGGACCGTGTGGCAGAACCGCAACCGCGGAGCCAGCCCCGCCACGATCGGCCTGCCGGCCACGATCGACGACCCCAACGGCGACACCCTCCTTCACGACCAGCTCCTCAGCTTCGCCCTCGGCCAGCAGCGGCACACCACCCGGCGCGTAACCCACCGGCTGATCACCCTCGCCACGGGCTTCACCCCCGACTCCGGGACACCGGCCAGCGAGGAACACGACCCCCTCGCACTCCTTGGATGGTGACCATGACCTACCTCTCCCGCATCCCCCTCGCGCCGCTGCGCGACGGCACCCGCAAACTCCTCAGATCTCCCCAGGCCATACACGCCGCCGTCCTCGGTGCCGTCGCCTACCACCCCGAACCCGGCCGCACGCTGTGGCGCCTGGACGCCGACCACCCCCACCGCCCCTACCTGTACGTCCTGACCCAGCCCGAACCGGACTGGACGGCCCTGGTAGAGCAGGCTGGCTGGGCCGTCGACCACGCCGACGCCAAGCCCGCCGTCGCCGAATACAAACCGCTCCTCGCCCGCCTTCAGCCCGGGCAGAGCTACTCGTTCCGGCTCACCGCCTCCCCAGTGATGAGCACCAAACGCACCGAGATGCTGAATCCATCACAGGCTGCCCGCCAGAAAACCGCCCGGAAGAGCACCAATCCAGCGCACCGCTTGTCGCACCGCGTCGCCCACCGCACGACCGAAGCACAACTCGCCTGGCTCATCAGCCGCGTACACAAACACGGCTTCGAGCTACTGCCCGTACCCGGCACCGCCGACCCGGCGCCCGGCATCTTCCCCTTCGCCGACACCGAGACAACCGCCGAGCCGATCCTCGACGTCCGCCTCGTCCGCCGCGACAAACACGTCTTCACCAAGACCCTCACCAACGACACCGGAAGCAAGACCGGAACAACCAAGGTCACCATCGCGACCGCCACCTACGAGGGCACCCTCCGCGTCACCGACCCCGTCGCCCTGGCCCGCACCCTCATCAGCGGCATGGGGCCCTCCAAGGCATATGGCTGCGGCCTGCTCACCCTCGCTCCACCGTCCACATAGAACCCAGCGCCATGACAGCACATCGACCACGCACCGGGGCTGACTTCCTCCTCCGCCCAAGGGCCACAACGCTGGAAGGCGGCCCTGTGCCCGGAGGGATAACTCGTGTCGCCCCCTCGTGGCGGGGCGTTCGTTCCTACGGTCACGGCTCCTTCCCTTCCAGGTCACAGAGGCGGTCCTGCATCGTGGCGGCATGTGCTGGGGTGACTATGTGTCAGTCTGCTCCCCGTACCTCCAGGGATGGTCCCGCGCCCCAGGCCACGGTGATGGACGTGGTTGGCTGCTCCCCGCACGGCGGGGATGGTCCCCAGTCCTCCACCCACTTCTCCGGCGTGGCGATCTGCTCCGCGCACCCGCGGAGATGGTCCCGGGGGCACGCCGCCCCGCCGGCCGCCCGGCGACTGCTCCTCGCACCCGCAGGGATGGTCCCGCTGGCTTGATGGCCTTCTCCCAGAGCCATGTCTGCTCCCCGCGCCAGCAGGGATGGTCCCGCGAGGCTGATGTCTGCGATGGTCTTGGGCAGCTCCCCGCGCCCGCGGGGATGCTCCCGACATTCAGGTGGCCACCGGCCAGCTGGTTATCCCTCGCTCCCCGCGACCTGCGGGGATGGTCCCTTGTTGAGGACGTACAGATCCCAGCCCGTGATCTGCTTCCTGCGCCCGCGGGGATGGTCCCACGTTCCTCGACCCCACCGTGGTCCCTTGGCACTGCTCCCCGCGCCCGCGGGGATGGTCCCACCTGGCGCCGCGAGAAGTTCACCCACACCGCCTGCTCCCCGCACCCGCGGGGATGGTCCCGCGGGCGCCTCCGACGCGTACCCGGTTTTCCGCTGCTCCCCGCACCCGCGGGGATGGTCCCATCCTGTGGTACCACGGCGGGGAAGTGTCGGTCTGCTCCCTGCACCCGCGGGGATGGTCCCAGCTCCCGGAACTTGCGCGCGTCGTGCAGCTCCTGCTTCCCGCGCCAGCGGGGATGGTCCCCGCCGCCGTCTCTACGAGGTCCGCATGCCCAACTCCTCCCCGCGCCCGCGGGGATGGTCCCAGCAACAACGGTGCCCGCCGCCTGCGGGAAATCTGCTCCCCGCGCCCGCGGGGATGGTCCCGTCGGCCGAGCTTGACCGGATGGTCACCCTGGCTGCTCCCCGCACCCGCGGGGATGGTCCCGCCAATCGACGCGCTGCGGCCTCGCATCGCAGCTGCTCCCCGCGCCCGCGGGGATGGTCCCGAGGTGAAGAGACATGACGGTGGCCTTTCGGGCTGCTCCCCGCGCCCGCGGGGATGGTCCCTGGCCGCAGCCGTTGAGCGGCTGGCCTTCTATGGGAACAATGCCTACAGCCCTGGTTCCGGGCGCGATCGGGCCACGGACATCCTTGTTGACTTGCAACGGGATGCGCTGGGAATTGCTGTTTGTCGTCGTGCCGTGGCGCCTTCAGGGGCCCGCGCGAGCGTCGATCGAGGCCGGACCGATAGAGCTGACCGGCACCGTGCGACCCGATCGCCGGAGAGACGGATGCCGCCGCTCGGAAGCGCACAGGGCCACGCGTATGTCGCCCGGAGCCGGCTCCCGCCCCTGCGCCTGCCCTGGCCCTGCCCGTCGCGACCGGCTGCCGGATTGCCCCGGTGTGCTAAACAGGGAGTAACCAAAGGGGCATTTTGCAGCAGCTCACGCTCGGAATCATGTCGCAGACCCGCAAGGAAAACGAGCATCGTCTGCCCGTTCACCCCGCTCATTTCGACCGTATCGACGCCGGTCTCCGCAAGCGCATCTACCTCCAGGAAAACTACGGAGAGCATTTCGGCGTCCCGGACAGCCGGCTCGCCCCGCTCGTCGCGGGCTTTCGCACGCGCGAGGAACTCATCGCCGACTGCGATGTCATCCTGCTGGCCAAACCACTCCACGAAGACCTGGCGGAACTGCGCAAGGGTCAGGTCCTGTGGGGCTGGCCGCACTGCGTCCAGGACGAGAGGCTCACCCAGACCGCCATCGACAGGCAGCTGACCCTGATCGCCTTCGAAGCGATGAACCACTGGACCCGCAGCGGCGCCTTCAACCTGCACGTCTTCCACAAGAACAACGAACTCGCCGGGTACTCCTCGGTCCTGCACGCCATGCAGCTGACCGGCGTGACAGGCGACTACGGGCGGCGGCAGCGCGCCGTCGTCATCGGCTTCGGCGCGACCGCCCGCGGCGCAGTGACCGCGCTCAGCGCCCTGGGCGTGCACGACGTCGACGTGCTCACCGCGCGGGGGGTCACCGCCGTCAGCTCCCCCATCCACTCCGCGCGGATCGTCCACTTCGACCACGACAAAGCCGACGACACCCTCGACCCGCGACGCAGCATCGCCCTCACCGAGCACGGCCCGCTGCCGCTGGCCGAGTTCCTCGCCGGGCACGACATCATCGTCAACTGCGTGCTGCAGGACACCGACGCGCCGCTGATGTTCCTGATAGACGAGGACCTGCCCAGGCTGGCCCCCGGCACCCTGGTCATCGACGTCTCGTGCGACGAGGGCATGGGCTTCGGCTGGGCCCGGCCCACCACCTTCACCGACCCGATGTTCACCGTCGGCGACCACGTCAGGTACTACGCGGTGGACCACAGCCCCTCCTACCTGTGGAACTCCGCGACCTGGGAGAACAGCGAGGCCCTCCTGCCGTATCTGGACGTCGTGCTCCAGGGCCCGGACGGCTGGGACGCCGACGACACGATCCGGCGCGCCATCGAGATCCGCCGTGGCGTCGTCCAAAACCCCAAGGTGCTCGCCTTCCAGCACCGCACCGCAGAGTACCCGCATGCCCACGAGGAGACCCGGGCGGTGGCGCGGCCGTAGCGTCGGGGCGACCGGTGTTCAGCCGTCCTGCGACCGTTGTCCCGAGCCGCCACGCGGCGGGCGCCCCGCGGAGGAGTTCGAATCCGGCTCGTCCGTAGAGCTCCGAGAGACTGGGCGATCTTGTCCCGCTCGTCCGACGGGAACAGCGGTCCCGGATCCGGGGCGCGGCATCCTGTGACGCCGCGGGCCTGATCCGCCGACTGTGGGGCGCGCGTCTGGTCGTACAGCATCAAGTGCCGCTTTCCTGCGCGTCGTGCCGGATGCGCGAGTGGCATGGTCACGCACGTCCCGCAGCACGGACACCGGCCAGTACACCGCCCGCCCCGAGTGCCCCTTGGAGATCGTGCGGCAGCATCGCCCGCGCGTTGACGATCCCGGACCCAGGCGGCGGGGACTCCGGCAACTCAAACACCGTCAGCGCCGAGTGCTCGCACAGCCGCAAACCTGTGCGGATCAACGAGTCGGCGTACGCTGCGTTCCGCGCCGCCCACCTGCCCCGGAATGCCCGCATCGGCATCTCGTTCGCGTCGAAGCCGCTCAGCCCCACGTTGCGCCACAGCCGGTACGACCTCGGCGGCAACCACCTCACCTCGCGCCGTGGCCCCGTGTGCGAAGCCTCCGCCAGCACCTGCCGCCCTGTGCTCCCGTCAGCCCCGCGGCGCCAAGGCGACCACGCCGCAGCAGCGCGCTGGCGAACGGGATTAGCTCGTACGAGGTCCTGCTCGATCGCCCGCAGGTTGAACGGGTTGACCGTGGAGACCTCCCGGTCCCAGCTGGTGTCTTCCACCCGGGGCCCATGGTCGTCGCGACGACGCCCCCACTCGTACGCCGCCCGATCGTCCATGGTCGCGTCGCGCCAGTCGCACCGACCTCGCCCGAACCACAGGAAGTCGAAGTATGTCCGCAGGGCCCGGGCATGCGCGGCCTGAGTGTTCCACGGTGAAGAAGCCAGCCACACCGAGAAGTAGCGGTTCAAGCCGACGTCGTACTCGGCCGCCGGACTGATCAGGAACGGCTGACCTTCGGGCACGCCCAGGTCACCTGGGCACGATGCCGGACAGTCCCGGCTACATCGAGCAGCAGAAAGCCGAGGAGGCGCGGCTGCGCCGACGGGTACTGGATCTGTCGATCGCCGTGTCGACCCACCCGTACTGGGCAACGGTGGCGGCCGAGACCGTCGTGGAGCAGCGGATGGCACTCAAGCACACTCCCGGAGCCCTCACCCAGCCCTTCGGGGAGGAGCCGGCCCCGGTCGCGGATCGTTCCGAAGATGCTGTGCTGGTCGCGTAGGGCTGTCGAACCGCCATGTCCGATGAGCACACGCACCTGCAGATGCTCTACTTCCTGCCGGCGCGTGCAGCTCAAGCACTTCAGCAGACCGACCACTGGATTCGGGAAGCAGAGCGGCGACAGGCTCAGCAAGCTGGCCGACGGCCGCCACCAACCGGCCCCGGACTGGGTCCTTGAGCGGGGCATCGGCCAGGGAGCGCCACCCGTCCTGGTGCACACCGGAGCCTGCTACATGCGGTTCACACGCCGCAGGACCCTCAGCCGGGACGAAGCCCGCCGGGCTCTCGTGGACGGTGTTCCGGCTTGCACACACTGCCATCCCGATACGGAGTTGGGTTTTCTTGAGTGCCCGAGCACGACATGGCGCGGGGTGGAGAGGGGCGGCGCCTGAGCTCTCGCGTGTCCGGCGCCACGGAGCTGCCAGGAGGTTCAGGGGGTGTGGTCAGATGAGTTCTACCAGCGGTAGAATCGGAGGTATGAGTAAGCCGACGAGCATCAAGACCAGCGAGGCCGTGCGCGACCGGCTGCGCGCCCTTGCCGACGAGCGCGGCACCACCATCACGGAGCTGCTGGAGGAGCTCGCCACCCGTGAGCTCACGGCTGCCGAGCGGGAGCAGCGCGCCATCGAGGCCGCTCGCGAGCTCGGCGTCGAGTACACCGAGCAGGTCGCGCAGGCCGGTCAAGACGCCTGGGCGAAGATCCGTGCCCATCAGGGCAGCGCCGCCGCGTGAATCTGACGGCCGTCCTGGACCACACAGCGCTGACCGCCCTCTATCGGGCGGATCCGTTCTTCACCGGCCTGTACATCGAGGCCTCGCGCGGCACGGGCCGCGTCCTGGTCCCGTCGCTGTCCGCTCTCGCTGCCGAGCGTCAGGTTGCAGGAGCGGGCAAGCACGCCGCGTCGCTGCGGTTCGCGGAGAGTGTCCCTTTCAGCACAGCGCACGCCGTCGATGCGATGGACTGGCCAAGCGTGGACTGGCCAGTGGCTCACGCCGCGGCGATCGCCTGGCAGGCGGTCAAGGCGGGTGAGCCGCTCACGGTTTTGTCACTTGAGCCCGAGCTGTACGCGGGAACAGGGATCACCCCGCTGAATCCCATCTGATTTCGCAGATGCCGGCGCACGTCGCAGGAACGGCGGCCGTTTCCACTGGAGACGGCCGCCGGCTTCCTTCTCAGCGCGCGTTTCGCAGGTACTCGCGTCGTGCGGTGACCAGCGTCCGCCATCGGCTGCGGGTGGGCTGCTCTCCGTCCAGCCACCGCGCCGCGGAGGCGCCGCTGAGAGAACGGTCGGCCATGAAGTGGGCGATGTCGACGTAGTACGTGTAGTCGCCGCCGCGAGTGAGGTTTTGCAGCCGTGAGATGGCAGCGCTGAGCTTGTCGTAGTCGTTTTGGACGGCGTGGTGGAAGCATAGGGCGAGTTCCAGCGCGGCTTCCGCGGCGGTCAGGCCGGCGTTGCTGATTTCGGTGCGGAGCAGGCGTACGGGCTCGAGGCTGCTGATTGCCCCGGCGTCTCGGATAAAGCCGCAGGTCGCGCAGTCTGCTCCCCGCGCCCGCGGGGATGGTCCCGCGGGGCTGCCCTGCGCGGCGCGCCACTTGTCCTGCTCTCCGCGCCCGCGGGGATGGTCCCGCCCGGGCGAACAGGCAGAACAGCGCGCGGCCCTGCTCCCCGCGCCCGCGGCGATGGTCCCGACATGGACTCTCCTGAGTTCGGGGTATGGCACTGCTCCCCGCGCTGGCGGTCGACGAGGTCGTCGGCCGCCCTGGCCCAGGCCGGCGTCCGCCTGATCGCCTGCGGCAGAGCTGTCTGGTGACTTCTTGGGCCGCCGTCGCGTTGATGGGGCGTGATGACGTACACGCTGGGGATTGAGGGCGGGCCGCTGGATGGGCTGGCGGTGACTGTGGAAGCGGACGAGGAGGGCTGGCCGCCGTATCGGCAGGCCTGGGAAGGCGCGGTGTACGTGCGCATGCCGTTCGGACTGGAGCCGCATGATCCGAACTGGCACTACTGCCATCGCCGCTGATCGCTTCCACCTTCAGGCCGCTGGCGGCGAGGTTGTCGGTGGCTGCCCGTATGGTCCGAC